>CP072328.1:0-600000 GCA_018127705.1 TM7 phylum sp. oral taxon 349 | reverse complement strand
CTGCTTCGATGGCGCTAGAAAACCTAGGGTAAAGAAAAGTAATCCCAAGCGCCCGCCAGCCGCTGCTCCAGGCGAACTAGTCCAAACCGATACTATTCACTACGTTGACCCATACAGCGGCAAACGGTTGTATTACTATACTGTTATTGACCTCTACACCAGAATGACTCACGCTGTTCTAGCTACTAAGCTGCGCCCAGGGCTAGCCGCCCAGGCGGTGCTTGAAGCCCGGGAACGGTGGGGTTTTACCATCTCTATGGTGCAGAGCGACAATGAACCAGAATATGGCCGTTACTTTGAGCAGACCCTGAAGAAAGCGGGCATACCTACCAGACACAGCCGCCTCGGCAGACCCAACGACAACGCCCACATCGAACGCTTTAACCGCACCCTGCAAGATGAATGCACCGGCAGAACCATAACAGCCAAAGACAGCATACAAAAAGTCCAGGCACAGCTAACGTCATACCTAGACTACTACAACAACCATCGTGTACGCTTAGGTATACAGTTACGCACGCCTAGGGAGATGTTGCAGAGGTTTTGAGTTGGATACGTAGCCATGCGGAAAAATAGTAAATAATTATGAACTTAGAATCTAGATAGACCATTGCTATGCTTGGTCGGCGGTTGTTTTGAAGTTTTTAAGAGCTTTATCCGCCGCGTCAACGAGTTCGCGCACCGTTGCTTCATACGCCCCGTAAATGCGAAATCCTGCGGCGTATGGGTGGCCGCCGCCGCCAAAGTAGCCGGCGATTTGCTCGCCAACGGGGGTGTTGCAGCGCAATTTGCCAGTGAGTTTGCCGTCCGGGTAGGTTTTGATCGCGCACGCAACTTCGACGCCTTCTACGAGCCGCATTTCGTCGAGAACGAGCATGCTCGGATTGTACTGGTCGCTGTACGCTTGGATTTCTTCCCACGGAATATGCACGAGCGCTAGTTTTCCGTCCAGTAGATATTCGATCCGCTCAATCAGCCGCCCCTTATACGCCAAAATTTCCGGCGACTTTTTCATAAAATCGCGGCGGCGCTCTTCAATTGCCGCGTTGCTTGCACCGAGCCGCGTCAGTTCGCCTGCGACCGTGAATGAATCGGCGTGCGTACTTTGCGTGGTTAGTCCTAGGCTGTCGCTCATAATAGCGATCAGTAAATCCTCGGCAGCTTGCGGGTTGATTGCCCAACCGGCGTCCTGTGCCAAATTGTAGATTAGCTCGCCTGTTGCGACAACGTCTTGGCTGATCATCGTGTGGTCAAAACTGAGCGTGCTGCCAGTCGTATGATGATCAAGTACGAGCACGGGGTGCGTCTCTAAAAAATGCCGCACACCAGGAGTACCAAGCACTTTGCTGAGCAAGATATCGGCGCTTGTATCGACGATAATTGCTGCATCGGCTTTTGTATCAAACTCTGCGCAGATACGATCCCAACCGCGAATATAGCGCAGGTACTTTGGGATAGCGACCGGACAATACAAACTAACACTTTTACCAATATCGCTGAGAATCTCCTCAAGCGCTAACGCTGAACCAACACTATCTCCATCAGGGTTTTCCGCTTGAATGATGACGATATTTGTTGCGTTGTCGATTATTTTTTTTGCTTCAGTGAACATTATTACTTGTCTCCGTTTGGTGTGTGCGCTTCAAAAATATAAAAACCTTAACTTTATCTAGAGCGCCTCTTCATTATATCATTGAGCGCGTCACTATTCGTCACGCATATCTTTCATCGGATTGCGGCGCGTGTTGCGCACAAGCGGTAATATGCTACCGATGAGCGCTGCCGCAACGATACTTACGGCAGCGAGCGCAATAATAAGCGGATCAAATGTGAACAGCTGAAATGTTGTATTCAAATCGCGCGGCATGATGATGTAGTGTGCTGCGGTCGAAAAGTCGGCTGAATAGAGTACATCAATGACACCTGCGCCGATCAGCCCAGCGACAATTGCAAATAGCGCAATTAGCCCGGCGAGCAGTAGCGTGTACATGACGTAAATTTGCGCAATGTCTAGGCGCGTTGCGCCAAGCGCGCGAAATATGGCAGATTCTTTACGGCTATCGGCGACTGTACGCGAAATCGTTAACATTAAAATAAACGCTGCTACGCCGATAACGCCAAGTAGGCTATACCACAATATCGGTGTAAGCTGTTGCTGCAATTCTTCAATAACAAGCGAGTTACTTCCGAATGGTTGTGTAAAGTTTGATACGCCGTCTACGCATAGATCCTTGTCTTTCGGCTGGACATTACACATGGTAGCGTGATAAAATGCGCGGGCATGTTCAGCATCTATGAATTCGTAAATAGTCGTATCTGATAGTCCACCCGAAAGCTCTTGACGCTCCGTGGTAAGAATATTCGGTAAATATATTTTTGCAGCGCCTGCCTCAAATGTCTGTTTCGGTATAATCCAGTGTGATGGCATGTTAGCGTTGAGTGCGCCAGCCAGCTTACTTTTTAGGTCGTCACCGTATGCCGTATCTGGCAGCAGCCCAACAACACGGTAGGTTAATTTCGCTTGTTGTGGCGTTATGTTTTCTGTTGAAAATTGCTGGTTGAATTTCTGCAACTTTTCGTCAGCTATCTTTTCACTAGCGCTGCGATTATCTTTTTTCACAATAGCGCCGCCGCAGCTATCTGTCGCCGGCAAGGCATATTCAATGCTCGGCTTAACGTCGAACTCGTTTTTAGATTTGTTGGCAGCTGTGCGTTGCTGGTCAAGTGCTTGCTGGATTAAATGAGACGACGCATTATTACGATAGCACACCTGAATTGTTATGTTACCCGCCTCGTTTCTCAGCTCCCGAATACGTTCAATATGCTGCTGCGGCTGCGCGGTCGTTGGTAGAGGCTTTTTGCCGAGCAGCACCGCCGCGTCATTGTAGCTGATAAAGACGGGAATTTCATTGCTAGCTGCATGTGCGCGATGCGGCAAGAAATAATAATTGAGCAGTGATTCATCAAGAATTTCTTGATAGCCCGCCGCACTTACAAACTCGTTTAGCTGTTCCGGCACAGCTTCTTTGTTACGCTGGAAATCCTCGCGCCCGCCAATCATTACATCAAGCGATCCGTTGCGCCCGCCGACATTCTGTATACGGTATGTCACGCTTGAGCCAAATCGCTTGGCGGCTGCATCAATGCGCTCTGGTTTGAGCGGATTCTTCTCGTTGGTGTATTGCCTCAAAAACGTTTTTACCGCCCAACTATTGCGATTGAGCGAACCTGAATCGTCCTGATTTATTTTCATAATCGGCTCTTCTTCAGATTTTTCGTCGTATTCGACACCGAGCGCTTTCGCTGCCGCTTTTTTATCGGCGATATGCTGTTTATGTAATGCTAGTATGCGGTCTTTAGCATCTTGCGGCGTGTTATAAAACAGCTCGGATTGATCTTTATTGTGATTGCTATACGCTAATAGATATCGCGTCGACATCGTATCGCGGCTGAATCGTCCAATGCTTGCCATACTGGCGCGCAATACCGTCAAACCGAACACTACAACACCAAATAGCAATCCTGCTACGATAATTGTTACCGCGAGCCGAATCTTACGCGTGCGTAGTTTTGTAAGTGCAAGTTTGCTGGCGTCAAGTATCCGCAGCATCTAGAGCACCCTCCCGTCGTGCAGCGTAATCTCGCGGTCAGTTTGCCGAGCGATATCGTGGTCGTGCGTAACGATTAAAATCGTTGTACCAAGCTGGCGGCGAATTTGCTCGAAAATGTCAATGACACGCTGTGAGTTAACACTATCAAGATTACCTGTCGGCTCGTCGGCGAGCAGGACTTTTGGCTGATTTAATAACGCCCGCGCAATAGCGGCGCGTTGCATCTGTCCGCCAGATAGCTCTTTCGGCAGATGCTTCATGCGCTCTGCAACATTAACCATCCTAGCGAGTTCAACGGCGCGTTGTCTACGCTCGCGTGGATTAGTGCGCGCAAACATGCCGGGGATTTCTAGGTTGGTCGCTAGATTCAAAAATGGCTGCAAATAAAATGACTGAAATACGAATCCAATTGTTCGCCCGCGGAATTGTGATAATTTTCGGTCTGATAATGCGCTAAGCGCTTGTCCGTTGACGGTAATGGGCCCACTGGTCGGTTTGTCGAGTCCGCCGATTAGCTGTAACAACGTTGATTTCCCTGAGCCACTTGCGCCAGTGAGCGCTACAAATTCCCGCTGGCGTACACTCAAGCTGACACCGCGCAGTACCTCAATTTTTTGCCGTCCGACTTTGTATGTTTTTACGACATCTTTGGCTGAGATAATTTCACTGCCGAGCGGTACAGCAGTTTTTTTCCGCGCGTCACTATTGCGCGTCGTGTATTGTCGAATTGCTGCAACCGCTCGCTCCGGATCATCATTAAAATACCGCAAAAACGCAGCAATCACCCTCCCCTTTTCGTCGCTCATGGAATCATTATAGCGATTAGCATACGTAAATACTAGTGGCTGCGCTCAAGCGTGTTCAGCAATCTAAAACAAAACACTCAGTAAAATAAGAGTATGTATAAACAATTGCATAAGCATAGTACCTAATGCCAGACTATAAGGTCAGCTTTTTGAGAGTTCATTACGCACTTACGGTTTATACTAATAGGTTGGCCGGGCGTTGGATAAATTAAGAGACAATAATTCATGCTATAGTATGCTTACAGCTATGGTTCAGCTACATAACGTGTCTTATGAGACGCCAAACCGCCATTTATTTCATGACGTTTCATTTTCAATCAACCCCGGTGATAGAATTGGACTTGTCGGGTTAAATGGTGTCGGCAAGACGACGCTGCTTAGTATTGTGAATGGTGATATTGAGCAGACTTCTGGAAGTATTCTTTCCTCCGGAGAGACAATTGGCATTGTACCACAGGATATGAGCGCTTGGCTTGATAGAACGGTTTACGATTTTCTTGAAGAAGCGACTGGCGTCAAGCAAGTGCGCGAGCAACTTGAAGAGCGATGCCGTAATCTCGCAATAGATTCAAGCGAGAAAAGCTTGCTTCTTTATGCTGAAGTCCTGGAAAAATATAATAAATTTGAAACTTCGTCTTTTGATACGAATATAGAACGGGCATTGACGCAAGCTGGGCTAGCAAGAATAAACGGAGACTATAAGATTGGGGATCTTTCAGGCGGCCAGAGGGCGCGTATTGCGCTTGCTGCCATATTTGCCGCAAAGTATGATGTGATTTTACTTGACGAGCCAACGAATAATCTCGACCAGAGCGGTGTCGCTATGTTGGAAGAATTCATCAAGAGTTCACCGGCGTCATTTCTCATCGTATCGCACGATCGCCGATTCTTGCGTAACGTAACGACACAAATTATTGAACTTACTTATGGAGACAAAGGTATTCGCCAGTATAGTCTTGGATACGATGAGTATGTTGAGGCAAGGAAGCGAGAAAAAGAATCAATCGTACACGCATACGAACAATATGAGCGAGAAAAAAGGCGTTTGCGGCGAGTTGCTCGGGACGCGCGGATCCGCGCTAACTCAGCTAGCAGCAGTAGACATGCTACCGACAGAGATCGTCTCACGAATCATTTTCGCAAAGAACGCGCTGCTTCGCATCTTGCGGGTGCATCAATAGCAATTGGCAGTCGCCTTGATCGACTTGAAGAGCCTGAAAGGCCGGAAGAGGATATCGTTATTACCGCCAAGTTTAGTGAGCATAAAAGGAAAAGATCGTCGCTGCTTTCGGTGCGTGATCTTGTTGTCTCGCATGACGGTATACATACGATTGGCTCGTTCTCATGTCATATTCGCGCGGGTGATAAAATTCTACTAAGCGGCATGAATGGTTCAGGTAAAACGTCGCTCATGAAAGCTATTGTTAATCGTGAAAAGAGACAAAGCGGGGATGTATGGTTTGCGGATGAAGTAGGCGTCATATATATTGACCAAGACCAGACACTGCCATTGCCTGATGCGACGGCAATCGAAAATCTTCAAAAACTTGCGCCAAGCATAGATCTCCATGATGCAATAAATCTGTTAATGCGCTTCAATTTGCGTAAAGATACGATTCGTACAACATTAGGGAGAAATCTTAGCGGCGGCGAACGTGCAAAAGTACTGCTCTCAGCGATGACGACAAATGACGGCGGTCTGCTTATTCTTGACGAGCCAACAAATAACCTTGATATTCCAACAATTGAAGCGTTTGAGCGGGTAATCCGTAATTATCGGGGAGGCGTTATTCTTACGTCGCACGATCGTGATTTTATTGAAAACATTGGCGTAACAGAACAGATTGAGCTACGCCTCTAAAATTTCTCTAATGTATTCGCATGTAGCGAGGCTTTTCCTACTATCTAGCTCCTTGGCATCAGGCTAATCTTCAGGGTCAATAACCTCTTCTGCTCCCTTATAAATTTCTGCCGCTATCTGCCAGTTTGATTAATATTTTAAGAATGCTACTACTTCTGTAACTGTTCCATTTCTCAAAAAATTAATTCATCTGAGTTTCGAAGTTGCTCAAGCATAAAATCTTTACCAATGCCAGAGACTCCTGAAACGATAGACTTCTCGCTATTTCTCATATTTATCCTGTAAAATCAATGTAAACCAATCACCGACCTCGCCCCAATTAATACGATCATTGAGAGTTTGTATGTTTTCAAGTTCGTAACCAATGACGCTTCCACCTACGTCTTTTTTGAAGTCTCCAACTTTTTCAAGAGTGGCAAAAACTCTCAACTGGTAATACTTCTTGCCATTAGACGCAACGTTAATTTGATAACCTATTGGTTCAAAATCTAAGACACGCATATTTAGCTCTTCCAAAAGCTCGCGTCGTAACGTCTCCTCGTAGCTCTCGCCGGATTCGGTTCCGCCGCCTGGTAGATTGAATGATATAAAACCTTTTTTATTATATTTCACAATGGGAACTTGATTATTAATTCTTCCTACTGCGTAGACTTGCCCCCCAGTTTTTATTTGGAATCCTTTTGTTAATTAAGCTTTTAAAAACTACCGAGTAACAAACGCCCTTATAGGTAAAACTTGAATTTCTAAGCAAGATATTTTGAATCTCATGGTCGTTCTTTAGAATTGATTCAATAGTGTCTTGATTTTTTGCGATAATGATTCGCTTTGGCCTGGTGTTTGACGTTATACGATTAAGCTCGTTGTTGTTTGATAAGTTCTTGCGCAGAAGCTTTATGAAGTCATTGTTATTACCTCTATCTTTTGTGTGCTTTAATGTCTCGGGCGCCATGTTTTTCTCAGGGTAAATGACAGAGTACAAGACTCCTAAATTATCTAAAATCCGCATAATCTCAGGTGAAAGCGCAATAAAGATAATCGCTTTTTTACCATAATTTTTACCGATTGCACACAAATAGTTCTGCGGAAAATGAGGATTTACATCTTGCTCTAACGTTGGTTCTAAGCCTTCAATGTCTTCGCTGCTTTTAAAGAGACAGCGGAAATTTGAGATCTCTAAATCTCGTGAGAGATGCGGATACTTTTTTGAAAAATTAGTTTTGCCCAAACAGGCAAATGCAGCAAATATCTTACTTTTTTCTTCCAAGAAATGACATTCCTGGTTCATTTTTCGAAGAATTGCAAATTGCTGAAAGCTTAAATCGAAAAATTTTTCGAAAAAGTCGTCCTGACTTGTTAATTTCGTGATAGTATTATGCCATTTATTAAGAAAATTTTTTGTTGTTTTTGCTAGTTTCTCTTTACGATTTAGGTCGTGCTCTGTGATTGATCTGTGGCGAAAATGATAGACAAGTGTTTGGTTTGATATTTTTAGGAAATAACCACGGCACAGAATTTCCCACGATAAGTCTACATCGTCGCAACCGTATGTTTTGTAAATTGGATCAGCAATGAATCCTATCTCTTCAATAATTTTATTTCGCACTAGAAGGCAGTGGCTTGGCAGAAAACTCGGAATCTCTGTAAAAATTTGCGAAGTGTTTGATTGGCAAAATTTCTTCATGTTTCTATCAAGGTCACCTTCAAAAAAGTCTATGAGTTCATCCTGGGGAGATAAATCCTTGTTCAACTCTTCAAAAACTTTGCGCGAATTTCGCATCCCGTCAAAATAATTTGAATATTGCGAAACCCCTATTGGAGCCACTGCGCCAATTTTCGGTGCCTCCATTTCTGTTAAAAGTGCTTCAAGCCATCCTCTAGAGAAGTACAAATCGTTATTGATTAGACACGTAAACTCAATATCCTCTTCTCGCGAAATTTGCCAGCCTTGATTAAATGCACGACCCGACCCGAGATTTTTTTGATTAAAAATTTTGTTTATTTTAATACAACTTCCTTGTGATTTAATCTTTTTAAGAAAATCAATCGTTTCTTTCCTCGACGCATTATCAATAATTGTTAAGGTAAAAGGTACCTTGGTACTTTCAAAGAGCCTGCTGAGAGTTATCTTGGTATATTCAAGCGCATTCCAGGTTGGCATTACTATATTAACTTTTGGCTTCACCATCTTCTCCTAGACTTATAATTATCATATCAAACTCTTTAATCTTTGGTGCATTTTCGCTATGTTCCGAAAAAGCATAGAGCGTCGGCTTGAGTGAGCTTACAGAAACAGAGCCGTATCTATCGCGTAGAATTTTGAGCGCGCGCTTGGTAGTCTTGTCCTAGATAATTTCTTCATACGGTTTCATCCCCTGCTACGGTAATTACCTGTAGACATTGGATGAATCTCACGTAGCTTTGAAACCGCAATAATCGCAAAGTAGACAAACTAATATTGAAATATACCTCAAATAAGCCACACGGACAGCGTAAAATGTCGCCTAGTGCCTGTCTAGACCTATATGGCGGCGGAAATGTTTTGGTATGTCGATTTTAATTTCAAAATCAGAGCCAGCTAGTTGATTTTCTTGAGATATTTTAATTTTCAAGCTTTTGCCTATCGTTATAGCAGGCGTTTTGTTATTTCTACTTTCTACTTCACCGGGTGTGTATATCTTAGCAATTTCGTATAATACACCTGTGAACTACAAAAAATACCTTGCGCTTCAAACCAGACTTGAATGGTTCTATGATTTTCATCCAGGTTTCTTTGATGATATTCCGGCTAGTCAAAAAGAATTGTTGCAGCGGACGTTTTTGTACGACGCGCCAGACGATGGATATCCTGAATCGATCCGAAAATTTTATGATGACACGATTGCAGGATATCCAAAATTACAGCATGATATGCGTGTAGCAGTCGATGCATTATACCGAGTAGCTGGTGCAGGTAAGCTGACCGATTATATTGATGATTAGAATTTATACAGTGCGCGATATACTAAGTTGCCGTCTAAGCGAAATTGCTTGACAAAATAAATACTTTGGTGTAGAATAAAACTAGTATTGTTACTGTACACCCATTGACCGCTCGCTTTTAGCAAAAAAACTACAATCCGTCCACTAGCTATAGAGCTCGTCGCCCCTCAAGCGCATGACTGAGGGTGATTTGATCGGCATATTCTAGGTCGACACCCACGGGAATGCCGCGCGCCAGGCGCGACACCTTGACATTGAGGCGTGCTTCTTGAATGTGGCGCTGAATAAATAACGCTGTCGACTCGCCTTCAACGCTCGCGTTTGTTGCAATAATAATTTCTTCGGCGGCATCATTGCGGATACGCTTTAGTAATTCTGGAATGTGCAGCTGTTCTGGTCCAATGCCGTCTATCGGTGAAATCGTACCGCCAAGCACATGGTACGTTCCCTTGAACTGTCCGGTACGCTCTAACGCAACGATATCAAGCGGCTCCTCAACCACTGCAATCATACGCTTGTCGCGCGCGGCATCGCTATAAAGCGGTGAAATGTCTTCATCGGCATTGATGAGCGCGAATGTAACAGGGCACGTCTTAACGTCGCTATGCAATGCTGTTAAAGCACGCGCCATAGACTGCGCAGTACGTTCGTCGGCACGCAACAAAAAATATGCATATCTCTCAGCGGTACGCGGACCGACGCCTGGCAATCGCCCGAGTTCATTAATTGCACGCTCTAGCGCGTTTGGCAACAGCTGTGCCATTATGCCTTACAATCCTAAATTGCCCAAGCCACCCATGAGTGGTTTCATCTTTTCGGCGGCAATTTCCTGAGCCTTTGCCATACCGTCGCGAATAGCAATCTCAATCCAGTGCTCCAGCTGATGGATATCATCCAAATCAACGTACGCCGGATCAATTTTAATTGATTTAATTTTTAGCTCGCCAGTGATTTGCACGATCACCGCGCCATCACCTGCCTCAACCTCAACAATTTCTTTTGCGAGCGCCTTCTGCGCCTTACGTAAATCGTTCAACATCTTCATTTGGTTCAACGCCATGTGGTCAGTCCCTCCATATAACAACTAATCGGTAATGGTGATATTATATCGCATTATTGTAAGATTTTGTAGACATATAATCGGTCGCTCTGCTCGGCGCGCCCATTCGTGATAATGCACTCAAGCTGCCATGATTCTGGCGCGGCGGGCATAGCACGGCGGGCATCTCGTGTGAGCACGATAGTACCGGGCGACTGGTCGGCTTGATCGCGTAGCGTGATTTTAGGCGAGCGCTCTGCTACGATATGGTAGAATTCGCGTTCTTGCTCGGTTGCGACGAGTGCCATCTGATCGTGCTTACTAGCGTAAGCGTGTATAAGGTTTAAATCGCTTGAATAATGCGCGAGCACATTTGGCGCGTAACGGTAACCATCCATATAATGCGTGACATTTGTAGCAATAATGCCGATTACCAGCACAGCAAGCGGCAACAGCCCTGCCAGCCGCGCGTACGGATTGCGCGGAAATAACCGGTACCAGTAACGTATCAAGAAGTCAAATCCAGTCGCGATGAGAATCGTCATGACGAAGAAAAGAGCGCTTATATGTGCCGGCGTAAGTAGAATAAGCGGTACAAGCAGGACGCTCAAAATAATTGTTACATAGCTACGCGCCGTATAGCGCGTCATAACGAGACGATACAGCCCGATAAGTGCTACGAGCGCAAGCGTTAATGAATACGCCGGTCGCAGTAACGCGCCCGAGCTGTCTGCACTGAATCCAACTAAATCAAGAACCGCTTGTAGCGCTGTAGTGCGGATACGAGTAAACGATATATTGCTTGGCACCCCAGCAAGCTCAAGCGCAGTCGACGGCTGGATGATAATTGCGTAGACAAGCGGCACCGTACTCGCTAGCCCTAATATTGCCGCCATCAGCAACTTTGTTTTGCCAAGGCGTTTCATGATATAGCGAATGTGCGGATGCAGCACCGAGGTAATAAGCAGCGACACGACGACGTAAATTCCAAGCGGCACATACAATGCCACCGCCATTAGAACGCCGCCTAAAATCTTCCAAAAAGTATGAAAATATTTACCGCGGGTCACGCGTAATCCTGCTACGAGTAGCCAGACGGCGATTGCGTTAAATGTAATCGCTGGCGTACCGTCTTGCGCCATGAACAAAAATTGCGTTGTTGTAGCGAGCGCCATCGTCGTGATCATCGCGACGTTACGCTTTAGCCACGATTGCGTTAGTACAAGTATACCAAGAATGGTAAATGTCGCTAGCACAAGAGATGGCAGCTTAATTGCAAATGTCGTCGCGCCGAACGCATAAATACTTAGCCGCTGCAGCAAATGATACGGGAAATTAACGATCATCGCTGGGTCAAGCGAGTTTTTTGAGAGCGAGCTGCTTATTGATACCGATTTGATTTCTTCAGGGCGCAATTCGCCTGGCGTTTGTAGTGCACCGCCCCATACGATCACGCCGATAATCACTGCAATTACCAACAACCCCAGTCCAAAGCGCCAACGATAAAGAACGTAATCTGTGACGTGCGATTTCATACTTCTTGATTATACCAGATATTTACTCGTGACGGCGGTCAAGTGACATGAAACGCAAGCGTTCCGGATGGAAGTATAATTGCACTTTGCCTGTCGGACCATTGCGGTGCTTGGCGATAATCAAATCAGTGATATTTTGCACTTCAGGATTATCCGGCTCATAGTAGCCGGGACGGTAAATGAACGATACGAGGTCGGCGTCCTGCTCAATACTTCCCGATTCGCGCAGATCGGCAAGCTGCGGGATTGGCGGCGTGCGGCTTTCAACCGAGCGGCTCAGCTGGCTGAGGGCAATGAGCGGTACATCGAGCTCGCGCGCAATAAGCTTAAGTCCTCGCGAAATTTCGCTCACTTCCTGCACGCGATTGCCATTGTGATTGTTTGCTGCTTGCATGAGCTGGAGGTAGTCCACGACGATTAGTCCGAGCGGCTGGTCATGCATAGCGCGGCGAGCTTTAGTGCGCATCTCCAACACGCTAAGTCCTGGCGTATCATCAATGAAGATTGGCGCTTCTGCCATTTCTCCCATCGCTTCACTGATTTTACTGAAATCGTCGTCACTCAAATTACCGGTGCGGATATTCCAGCTGTCAACACCAGAGGCATCAGCAAGCATGCGGTCGATCAGTTGCTCTTTACTCATCTCTAGACTGAAAAATAGAACGGGCAATTTCGCGATTGTTGCAATATTATAGGCGAGGTTTGTCACGAGCGTCGTTTTACCCATCGCTGGACGTGCTGCGAGAATGATTAAGTCGCTGCGCTGTAATCCAGCTGTCATATTATCAAGGTCTTGATAGCCAGTACGAATGCCGCGTAATTGTCCTTTGTTGCGGTGCAATTCTTCAATACGGCTGAAACTTTCGTCGAGAATATTTTCAATACTCACCAAGTCCTGTTTAAGCGACTGATCAGACACATTAAATAATTCCGCTTCAGCTTTTTCGAGCAGCTCGGCAGTAGATGTTTCCTCGTTAAATCCCATTTCGCCAATATCAGCACTTGCTTTAATGAGACGGCGGCGAACAGCTTTTTGTGCAACAATGTCGGCATAGCTGCTAGCATGCGCGGCGGTTGGTACGTAATTTGTCAGCTCAGTGAGGTAGCTGCTGCCGCCAACAAGCTCCAATTTATCTTTCTTTTTTAGTTCATCAGTTAACGTTAGCAAATCCACCGGCTTGTGGCGTTCGTACAAACGCATCATGGCAGCAAAAACAGTTTGATGGCGCTGATCGTAAAAATCCGCCGGTTTGACAATTTCCGACGCGTCAGCGAGCACATCGTCGTCAATGAGGATTGCACCAAGTAAGCTCATTTCGGCATCAATATTTTGTGGCGGGATCTTGGCATCAACTTGTTTTGTAGGCATTATAAACTAACCTCCTCTCCACCGCCCATCATAGCAATAATTGCGGCAGTTTGACTATCTTCTGGCGGTTTCGGCGTAGCAAGTACGGTGATTTCGATGTCGGGCAAACCGATCATTTGCAACGATTCGGCGAGTGCCGGTAACACTTTATCGATTTGAGTTTTGGCGAATTTTTTACCAGCGTAGATAGTAAGAGTCGCACCGTCGTAGCAATACTTACATTTAGCAAGAATACTGTGCGCGCCCGCAGCAGATTCCTTGAGCGGCGCGAGAAAATCATCCCAAGCAAAGGATTTTTCTTCCTTATTTTTCTTATTGTGCGCCGGCGCTGCGGTTGATGCGGACGATGTAGCATTGCTCTTGTCATCTTTTATTGATACTGAGGGCTTTTGTATAGAGGTTACACCTGAGTTTGTTGCCGCACTCGTATGTGCCCGCGGAGACGCGGCAGGTGTTTCTGGCGATTTTTTGGATACCTGCGGTGCTTCGTGTAACGCAGGCTCTTTTGCCTGCGCCGGAGAATTGGCTGGCTTTACCGCGCTATTTCCACTAAGTACAGCAGCCGTAGCAACTGGCTGCGCTGCTATATTCGCCTGCGATGTTAGCGCAACCAATAACAATGTATACGGCCACGGGCTGCGTGTTACTTTCGCGAGCGGGTCAAGTAACATTAAACGTTCCGGGTGTGTGATCGCATGGCATCGAATATATCGTGCAATTTGCTCGGTAACAATTGGTGCCGGTACGCCACTATGCTCCATAGTGTCAAGCTGTTGTACAATTGCCGCTATGTCACCTGTCTTTGCTGCCGTGAGCAGCATATCAATATCGTGCGCGCTTGCGAGCCCGAGCGACTCTTCTATTAGCTGCGCGGTAATCGCGCCATCTGCGACATGCTGTAATTGATCGAGCAGACTGATGCTGTCGCGAAAACTTCCCTGTCCTTGCTCAGCAATAAGCCGCAAGGCATCGTCATCAATCTTGATGCGCTCGGCTTCGGCAATTGTGCGCAGGTGTGCTACCACATCCGCTTCGCTGATTAGCCGAAAATTAAATCGCTGCACGCGACTCAAAATTGTTGCCGGTAGTTTATCGGCGTCAGTGGTTGCGAGAATAAAAACAACGTGCTCCGGCGGCTCCTCAAGCGTCTTGAGGAGCGCATTGAACGCCGACTTGCTGAGCATATGTACTTCGTCAATGATATACACTTTTTTCGGAGCGCTGACTGGTGCAATCTGTACTTTATCGCGTAAATCGCGAATATCCTCAACGGAGTTGTTGCTCGCTGCATCAATTTCGATAATATCCAGGTGCGTCGATTCGTCAGTATACGGTAAGTTATTAATTTCATGCGCTAGGATCCGCGCAATTGATGTCTTGCCAACACCGCGCGGTCCAGTCAGTAAGTATGCATGCGCTACCGTGCCACGCTTTAGCGCGCGCTCCAATAGCCGTGTAATGTGTGTCTGACCAACAATTTCGCTCAATTTTTTCGAGCGGTATTTTCGGTATAACGCTTGGCTCATATAGTTGTATTATACAATATCTCTGCTCGCACGGTACATCAATCTAACCCAAAACACCCCAATAAAATTAGCTCTAGCTATATAGTAAAACAACTAATCAGAGAAGAGATAACTCTGTATATCTTGCTAATGTATGATTTGCATTATTAGCGATAGTGCTATTACTAATAGATGGCCATTAAAGCCTCAGAGCGGTTAGTATTGTATTACTATTTACCCATAAACATCCAATAATTTTAGCTATTCTCTTAGCCTAAAAATACCGTATATCGATATCCGGTATAGTTTGTCTATTTTACCTCTGTTGTGTGTTGTTCCTTTTTCTTTCCTTTCTTATATATAATATATAAGAAAGGAATAATGAATAAGTATGAAGTAAGTAAGTAAAGAAATAAATAAAAGAATAAGTATGAAGTAAGTGAAGAATTAAATTATTAATTAAAGAATAAATAAGAAGAATAACTAAATTATTAAATAACTAAGAATTATAAAAAGAGTTTAGATAAGAAGTTTAGATATGATAGGAATGTGAAAGTTAGTAAGTATATATACATACATACCGTGAATAAGTGAGCGAATAGGTTAATTGGTAAGTAAGTTAGTTAGTAGGTTAGTAGGTTAGCTAGTTAGTAGATAAGTGGATTGATGAATGAGTAAGTACATACGTACGTGAGTACGTATGTACGTGAATATAAACGAACGAGCGAGCAGGTGAGTAAGTAAATGGGTAAACAGGCGCATAAGCAGACGAACAATAAACGTTTAGTACTTAAGAAAGGGCAGATAGCTATACTTGAGGCGTTGTATGGGTGCAGGTTTGGGGGATGTTGGTGTTGTGGGTTGGGTTAGGGTACCATCGTCCGTACCTCGCAGGGATACATGCTTGCCACGAATCAATCATAATGTTAGTATATATCATATGAAAAATCTAGAATCTCAACCATCAGACAATAATTCTGATTCCGAAATGGGGGTAAATCACCGTCCCCACCGTCCCAGCCTCCTTTGGTCGCAGCGATTAGATGACATGGATGAGCCAGAGAGGGATCAGTTCCTGTTCGATGAAGCAAGGCGCGACCTTCAAGGAGTTTTTGATGGACTAGACATTGAGCGTTCTCCTTTTAGACTCCAAGGCGATTTGATCCGTAGATACGGGGCAACCTACGGCGGCACGGCGGTAAGCGCAGCATTCTATGAATATTGGTATAACCACCCGTTAATTGTCAAACGCAGAAACGATCGTAAAAACCGCATCAACCGCAGAAACCGCGCAGAAAGTGGGAGTTAGCCATGCATGAGGAGGGTTACTCCAGCTGCTTGTGCGAAATATAATGGGCGAGCCATGTCTTTAGAGGCAGATTCAGGCGACTTGAGGGATCCTTTCTAGACGAAGTCTACGACTCCAGACCTCTTAGATCTTGATAAGGATAAGAGTGTATTGCTTACTTTACGTTTGAGATTATGTAGCAGGTTAGCGCTATAGGCGTTATGGTACTTATATAAATTGTCTTAATCTACAAGCCTTGCGCCGTATCGCCTGTCCGTGATTAAATAAAATCATGACAAAGATAGGTACGCTAAAGTACTGTAAAAGTAAAATACATAGTTTATTTAAGGATACGGACGTAGAGAAGATTCGCATCATCCCCGCATATGACAGGACAAAAACTATCTCCGATGCCGAAGAGACCGATAAACTCTTCAACTACAAACGTCCGACGGCGGAAATTATTGATGGTGTTGGTTACTTGTACGTCTTTCCCGGCAAAGACTACGTACGCCATTACAAGAAAATCTATGAGACATGCGGTTATAAAGTCACGGCAAAAACGCCAACTCAAGCACAAACGACCAGAGCTGTTAAGAACGCGCTTCCAGACGATATGCCGGCGTGCGACGTAGCGCTACTAGGGTATGTTGAGGCACTTGCTCCCGGTGGTCAAGAATGGCGCGGCAATGACGATGTAAAATGGAAAACGGAAACAATCAACGGGCAGAAAGTTGCGTTTATTGGCGTGGCGTTTAGTTATTGGGGTAATATTATTTACTCTGTTATTGAAGCGCTCTCGAGATATTGCTCAACAGTCATTTATGCCGGTAGGCTCGGCTCGCTTACGCCATCAGACACGCCAAATGCGACGATTGCTACTGGCAACTCTTCATACGTTGACGGTTCGTTGGTAACATGGAACAATCTTTTCAAAAACTCTCCGTTGGCGGTTGAAGGTACACACTACACACTTCCGTCCGTATTAGATGAAACCGCTGAATGGTACAGCGAAGTAAAAGATACGTATCGGTTTGTCGATCCTGAGATCGGCTGGGCGGCAAAGGCGGCGAAAGATTTTGGCTTATCGTTTAGCTACCTTCATCTAGTGACCGATAATTTGTCTGGGTCGTTTAGCGAGAATCTAACGGCCGAGCACGAGGCTGCCGCGCTTAAAAAGCGGTTGCAGTATGTAGGCATTATACGCGCGATTTTATATCATCGCATTGGCGTTGAGCAGACGGTATCGCTCTTTTCTGAGGTGCTTAAAGCGCAGCAAGCCCGCGTCGACAAGGGCTATATGGAGCCGCTTGAACGCAACTGGAAAGCCTGCTTAGCGTTTGCTTACCATACGCAGGAAGAGGCGTGGGAAGTTGTCCGGGAATTACCGCGACGCCAATGGAAAGAGCAGAAAGTAAACCCCGAGACGCTATTATCTGAGATCGTTGATACGCAGATTCAATTGCTCACGACTCTAGCGTACGCCGGTTTTGACGAGCAGGACTTGATTAATGGCGTAATTACAAAGTTGAATGCACATCGCCCAGACTGGAAACCGTAGAATTTTGTTGCCGAAAGATATGCTCCGCCCATCGTAAGCTCGCTAGCTCTCGTGCTCTTTCAAAAATATGAACATACTCTTGCGACGTTGCGTTTTGAACTTTATTAATAGCTTGTGCGATATCTTTACACCAGACAATTGAGCAGCCGTGCAGCTCTTCTTCGTCGATCCAGGCGCTCTTACCAATTTCACCGTCTATCTTAGCGGTAAAATAGTGCTGGCTGCAATCCTCGTTGTACCTTGCTAGGTGGGACTCCACGACTCCTATATATCTAATACTCCTTATTGTTGCCCCGACCTCTTCTGCAATTTCTCGGCGTAATGCCTGTTCAAGCGTCTCGCCCGGCTCGACACATCCACCAGGCAATTTATAATGATCGTACGCCGTTTCATATACCAGCGCAACTTCATTGTCGTCATCAAATAAAATCGCCCGCGCACCCGTGCGTACTGATTTCTCATGAGAAGTTTGTACTGTGGGTAGCCCTACGTCACCATCTGCTATCGTCGCTATAACTTGGTTAGAAATCATATTATCCTTTGTCCTTCTTGTTCTCAGATGTATCACGCTAAATATTGTAAAGCCTCTACTTCAAAGAGCAGAGGCTTTACAATCTTTATAGCAACCAGCAAAGTAGTAAGCTTAATAAACTTTTAGCAACACCTCTCCACCAAGTTTCGCCTTAGCAGCTTCAGCGCCAGTCATTACACCTTTGCTCGTACTGACAAGCACGATGCCGCGGCCTTGCTTAACCTTTGGGATATCGCTTGCAGCAGTATAAACACGACGACCAGGTTTGGAAACACGTGTAATTTCCGTGATCGGACAGTTCTCACCATCTTTTGCAAGTTTTACGACGAGCGTACCGCGCGGCTTGCCGTCCTCAACTTTTACACCAGCCAAGTAGTGGTTCTTCACCAACTGCTCAGCAACAACTTTTTTCAGTTTACTGGTCGGTACGCGAATCTCCGTTTTGCCGACTAGCGCAGCGTTACGAATGCGGGTCAGGAGATCCGCGATCGGGTCAGTTGATTGTAGTGACATATCTTCGTTCTCCTTTCCTTACCAACTACTCTTTGTGACACCAGGAATGTTGCCTTTGCTTGCTTCTTCGCGGAATCGGATGCGGTTCATACCGAACCGGCGCATGTAGCCGCGCGGACGGCCATCAAGCATATCGCGATTTTTGCGGCGCGACGGACTTGAGTTGCGCGGTAATTTCTGCAAAGCGTCGAGATCGCCTTCCGCCTTTAGCGTAGCACGCTTTTCGCTAAATTTCTCAATCAGAGCCAGGCGTTTTTTATCGCGTGCGATCATTGATTTCTTCGCCATTATTTCGCCTCCTTTTCAAATGGTACGCCAAACTTTTCGAGTAGAGCGCGGCTTGCTTCTTTGCTACCGTTCTTGATAGCAAAAGTAACTTGCATGCCGTGTACAAGCTGCGTTTCCTCAAACGTTAATTCCGGGAAGATACTTTGGTCAGTGACGCCAAGGTTGTAGTTGCCCCCCTTGTCAAATTTACTACCGACGCCGTGAAAATCGCGTACGCGCGGCAAGCTTACGTTCACTAAGCGGTCAAGGAACTCGTACATGCGAGCACCGCGCAATGTGACCATTACGCCAATTGGCGCGCCCATGCCTTTGCGAATTTTGAATGTTGCGATTGATTTTTTCGCAAGTCGTTCGACCGGCGCTTGTCCTGTTACGCGCGTCAATGTGTTCTTGACGGCGGCAAACATACGCTTATCGTCTTTACTTTTGCCTGTTCCCACACTCACAACAATTTTCTCGAGCCGCGGAACTTGATTCACGTTGTCGAGCTTCAGTTCGGTCTGCAGTTCCTTCGTGTACGTATCATCATACAAGGCTTTCAGACGAGGAGTGTAAACGGCGGTTTGTTTCGTCTCTGCCATTAGTTAATCTCCTTATTCTTTAATTGGCGCGCCACGCGCGTCTTAGCGCCGTCGTTCACGACGTAGCCGACGCGGCTAGTTTTGCCAGATTTCTCATCAACAACCAGCGCAAGCTTGGATAGATTCACTGGCTTATGGATATCCTTCTTGCCGCCACGCGGATTCAATTGATTCGGTTTGACATAGCGGTGCCCCAAGCCGACGCCTTCAACGAGTGCCGTACCGTCCTTCGGGTTGACAGCGAGCACCTTGCCAGTCGTGCCTTTGTGTGCGCCAGAGATGATTTTGACCGTGTCATCTTTACGAATACGCTGAGCCATTATAGTACCTCCGGTGCTAAGCTGATAATCTTACCGTATCCCATGTCGCGTAGCTCGCGTGGCACAGGGCCGAATACGCGTGTTGCTTTTGGCGTTTTGTCGTCGTTAATGATAACAGCAGCATTATCATCGAAACAGATCGTGCTGCCATCTTTGCGACGGATTTGATCGCGCGTGCGTACGACGACTGCTTTCACGACAGATTTCTTCTTAACGTTACCGGTCGAGCTGGCGTCTTTCACGCTTGCGACGATGATATCGCCGACACGTGCGTAACGGCGGCGCGTTCCGCCCAAGACCTTAATGCACAAAATTGATTTCGCCCCGCTGTTATCAGCAACATGCAGACGAGTTTCTTGCTGGATCATTCTTTATCCTCCTCGCTGTCGTGATCGTGGTCAACTTTGTCGCTAACTTCAGCGTTTACTTCTTCTTTCAACTCAACGCTTCCAACTGAGCGCTTCTCAATACGATCAAGTGTGAAGCTCTTACGCTTCGAGATGGGTCGAGTTTCGACAATCCGCACCGTGTCACCCTTACGAGCATCGTTATTCTCGTCGTGCGCCGCATATTTACGAGTCACAGTATACTGCTTCTTGTAAATCGGATGCGTCTCACGCGAAATAACGGCGACGGTGATGGTTTTGTCGGCGACGTCGGATATCACGACCCCAGTCAGTGTCTTCGCCATTACTGTTCCTCCTTTAATTCTGCGGCATGAATCGCGGTATGTAAGCGCGCGATTTCTTTGCGAATTTGTCCAAGTACGCGCGGGTTGACTAATTCGCCAGCTTTATGCGAGCGGCGAGAATCGTTTAAATCCTGCTGCTTAGTTGCGAGCTCAGCACGCAGCTCGTCAATCGTTTTCACGACATCGGCTTTTTTAGCAGTTTTTTTCGTATCTGCCATGCTACACCTCCTCCCGCTTTACGAATCGGACACGGACAGGCAATTTGTGGCCGGCGAGGCGCATCGCTTCGCGGGCTACATCTTCGCTAACGCCCTTCATCTCAAACATAACTGTGCCGGTTTTTACCTTGGCAACGTAATATTCCGGGTTACCCTTGCCGCCACCCATTTTTAGCCCAAGAGCCTTTTTAGTAACTGGCGTATGCGGGAAAATACGAATCCAAATCTTACCGCCGCGCTTGACGTGGCGTGTCATCGCCTGGCGAGCGGCCTCAATCTGCCGGCTGGTGATGCGCTCGTTATCAAGGCTCTGCAGACCGTAGTCGCCAAATGCGACATAGTTGCCGCGCGTTGCGTTACCACGATTTTTACCAATTCGGACTTTACGATGAGCAACTTTTTTCGGTAATAACATTACTTCGTGCTCCTTTCACCCTTGTAAATCCAAACTTTGATGCCAATGATCCCCGTACCGTTTGGACCAAGCGCGCGCGCAGCGTAAAAATCAACATCGGCGCGTAGCGTGTGCAACGGCACTGAACCTTCAATAAATTTCTCGCGGCGGCTCATCTCGGCGCCGTTCAAGCGACCGGCCACCTCAACGCGGATACCCTTCGCACCAGCATTACGGCTGCCTTGAATTGCCATCTTAACTGCGCGGCGGAAATTCGCACGGCGTTCTAACTGATGCGCGATATTTTCAGCAACGAGCTTGGCGTTCAATTCCGGACGGCGAACTTCTTCAACATTGATACGAACCGGCAGGCTCACGACCTTTTCAATTACCTTTTTCAGCTCGTTAATGCCCGCACCGCCGCGGCCTATTACCACACCGGCTTTCGCTGTATGAATTGTGACTGTAACGAGATTAGCGCTGCGCTCAATTTCGACGTTCGCAATTGTCGGGCGCGATGCAAAACGCTTCTCAATTAGGTCGCGGATTTTACCGTCCTCCGCCAGCCAAACCGCAAAGTCTTTCTTACTGGCGAACCAGCGCGAATTCCAGTTTTTGCTGGTTTGAAGGCGGAAGCTGATCGGGTTAACTTTCTGACCCATTATTTCTTCTCCTCTTTTGCTGCTTTTGATTCAGCTTTCTTTGCTGGTTTTTTAATAACTTTCTCAACGCCTGAGACCTCAACGAGAATGTGGCTTGATTTTTTAGCGAACGGCAATGCGCGGCCGCGGCTTGCCGGCTTGTAGCGGCGCAAACGCGAACCAGCAGTAACACTGAGCGTGCTAATCGTTAAACTCTTGGCGTCTAAATTATGATTGTTCGTCGCGTTAGCGGCAGCCGATTGGATCGCTTTCTTCACCGCAAGCGCAGCACGTTTCGGCGTGTGATCCAAAATCACCACTGCGTCGGCAACGGTACGACCGCGTACGAGCGCAGCCACGAGACTGACTTTGCGCGGCGTTTGGTCAACACCGCGAATTTCAGCGCGAACAGTATAAACTTCTGCTTCAGCCATGGCTACTTCTCCTTGCCCCCGTGCTTACGGAACTTGCGTGTCGGCGAGAATTCGCCAAGCTTGTGACCGACCATGTTTTCGCTAATCAGCACTGGCACATGCACGCGCCCATTGTGTACTGCAAAAGTAAAACCAACCATTTCAGGCGTAATTGTACTGCTGCGTGCCCATGTTTTGATAACGGTGCGATCGCCAATCTTCAGCGCCTTCACTTTTTTGGCAAGCTTCCAGTCGACGAATGGACCTTTTTTGAGTGATCGACTCATAGATTACCTCTTCCTCTTAGCTTCGTGACGACTGCGGACAATCATCTTGTTAGTTGATTTACGGCGGCGAGTCTTGAATCCAATCGCCGGTTTACCCCATGGCGTTTTCGGAATGCGGCCCGGACCAGTCTTGCCTTCACCGCCGCCCATCGGGTGATCGGCTGGGTTCATCGCCTTACCATGCACGCTCGGACGCCAACCCATACGGCGGCGGCGGCCGGCGCTGCCTAGCTTGACATTCTGGTGCTGCACGTTGCCGACGACGCCAAGCGACGCCTCGCATTCCAAACGAAAGCGCCGAACTTCACCCGACGGCATGCGTACCATCGCATAGTTTCCTTCTTTCGCCATAAGCTGTGCTTTTGTACCAGCTGAACGAACCATCTGTGCGCCTTTGCCCGGGTTAATTTCGATCGCGTAGATCTGTGAACCTACCGGAATATTTACAAGTGGTAAGCGGTTACTTGCTTCAACTGGTGCTTCGGCGCCAGTTTTAACTACTGCGCCTTTTGTCATCTGCGTGTCGGCAAGAATGTAGTGGTACAAACCGTGCTGATCTTTCACGCGAGCAATGCGCGCACTGCGGCCTGGATCGTATTCAATTTCCTCAACTGTTAGCACCATGCCAGCTGGCATGCGGTGATTTACTAAACGGTAGTGCCGCTTCACGCCGCCACCGCGGTGGCGCACCGTAATCTTACCAGTATTGTTACGTCCCGCACGCTGCTTGCCGGCTTTCACCAGGCTTTTCAGCGGCTTGCGGGTTGTGATGTCGCTCAGATCCTGCGAAGTCATGCCGCGACGAGCCGGAGTGGTTGGGTTGTATGCTTTAATCGCCATTACTTCTCCTCCTTGACTTCTTCTTGTTCAAATACTTTGATTTTGCCTTCGCTGAGTGTAACGTAGGCTTTTTTGCTGTCCTGGCGCGAGGTTGTGCCCGGGTAGCGATTTTTGCCGCGGCTGTAGCGTATTGACTTACCGTTTTGGACAAGCGTCGTTACTTTTGCAACTTTCGTGCCGTCGAATTGCGATTCAACTGCTGCTTTGATGTCGTTTTTGTTTGCACTCATCGGCACATCAAATATGTAGGTATTCTGGTTAGCGACCAAGCGATACGCTTTTTCACTCACACGCGGAGTAACGAGTACTAATTTCATATTACTTGTCCTCCTTCGGGTTTAGCCATGCGTCAATCACCTTCACGGCAGCTGGCGTCATGATGATTTGATCGGCGTTTAGCACGTAATACACGCTCAAATACTGCGCACGAATCAAGAGGGCACTCTGTAGGTTATTCGTCGCACGTATCAATTCCGGCGTTTTCTCGTCAACAACGAGCAGAACGCGGCGGTCGCGTTTGAATTTCTTGTCAGCAATAAACTTTGCGATTTCGGCAGTTTTGCCGGTTGTTTTAATATCGCTGACAGTAATTTTCTTCGCTTCATTCGCCAACGTCAACGCTTGACGTATTGCTACGCGTTTGCTAGTTTTCGATAGCTTTAGCTTGTAGTTTTCGTTACCGCGTGGTCCGAAAACGATGCCGCCGTGGCGCCAAATCGGGTTACGCGTGCTACCAAATCGGGCGCGCCCGGTACCTTTTTGCTTCCACGGTTTTTTACCACCACCACGTACTTCACCGCGTGTTTTAGTGGTCGCACTTGCCTGGCGGCTGTTCGCAAGGAACGCGTCATACGCGAGCTTCAATAGCTCGTGGTTCGGCACATCAACCCCGAACACTTCCTTCGGCAAGGCTGCTTTTGCTGGCTTGGTTGATTCAGCCATTACTTAGCACCTCCTAACTTAATCTTGATTAAGCCCTTTTTCGGGCCTGGCACCGCGCCTTTGACGCCAATCAAATTGTCGTCCGCCGAGATATAGGCGACCTTCAGATTTCTTACTGTCACCTGTTCTGCGCCCATATGGCCCGGCATGCGCTTGCCCTTAAAAATTTTCTGCGGATACATGCTGCCGATTGAACCGACTTTGCGCGTGTTGCCCTTGCCGCCGTGCGTTTTACGATGGCGTTTAAAGTTGTGGCGCTTGATTGTTCCAGCGAAACCTTTACCTTTGCTGGTACCAGTTGCATCCACTATGTCACCGAGTTCAAACTCTGTAACATCCCACGTATCGCCGACTTTTACCTCGCCCAGGTCGTCGACACGAAATTCCCGAATCTCTTTCGGGGTTACACTAGCTGGCTTTACGTGACCAGCCACGGCCTTGCTCAGGTTCTTACCCTCACCATAGGCAACCTGGACTGCGTTATAGCCGTCGCGTTCGACAGACTTGACCTGAGTTACAGTCACAGGTCCGGCTTGAATCAGTGTCACTGGAGTCGTAACGCCGTCCTCGCCGATGATTTGGGTCATACCAATCTTGGTACCGAGAAGTGCTTTCATTGCCCTCTTGCTCCCATTTAAAAGCCTCGGCGGCTGGCAGTATCCGGAAAGGACTTACCAATTCGCGCGAGTCAAGTTATTATTACGTAATAAATTACATTTACTAGCGTAGCATGTTATAGGGGGTTACGTCAAGAGGTTTTCTCTACAAGCAGCGCGCTAAAAAGCAAGCTAAATGACGATTCCCGCCGGCAAAAAATAACTCACAATTGCGATAATCAGCAGCGTTGCGTACCAAATCTTGCGGTTCATCGGCGATGTTTCCAGCCAATGCACGAGCAGCACGCCTACCGCCAACCCGACCGGCAATGCATTGACCACTACCGCGCCCGCGCTGGCTGGTGTACGGAACTTCAGCCACAACGTGCCTAGTATCGCTACGATTACCAACTTTAAAAGATACGAACTGTCTGGCTCTTGCAGTTTTTCGTTGCCGCGGCGGCTAAATATACGATTACGTGCGTAGGTACGCTGTTTGTGTTTGCGCGACATATCATCAGTATAGCATATGCAGCATAGTTATTGATTGATTTGCCGCCGGCTCAGGCAAAAATTATGATAAATATATCATGGAGTGCATATTTTACCTACAAAAATAACCCCGCGTCTAGCAGGGTTATTTATGAAGCGGAAAGTCCGAAATTACATGCGGATCTCTGCGTCGACGCCGGCTGGCAGCGACAAGTTCTGCAAGTTGTCAATAGTCTTTGGGCTAGCGTTTGAGATGTCAATTAGGCGCTTATGCACGCGCATCTCAAATGCTTCGCCGCCCGTCTTGTACACGTGCGGGCTCTTTACCACCGTGTAGGTGCTGCGGCGCGTTGGCAGCGGCACAGGACCGGCAACAGTCGCACCGGTGCGGATCGCTGTATCAACGATTTGCTTCGCCGACTGGTCAATAAGTTTGTGGTCGTATGCCTTGAGGCGGATGCGGATCTTCAGACCCTGGTTATTGGCGTCTGCCATAATTACTCCTTTGCTCCCGCGTAACCTCGGTTCGAATCGGTTTTGTTAGCGTCTGACCGAGTTATCGCAGAGCGATTTATGATATTTACTGGTCAATCATACCACAAAATATATCACAGTGCAATCAGCTAAAAATATCAGCTTCAATCCTCTTATGGTCTGAAAGTCCTTTGTGATTGTAGTGACGCACGTCCGATGTTATAACGCCACGCGTCAGTACACGGTCAAGCTGAAGCACAGGCATGTTTTGCGGCATCGTCCCGCGATGCTCATGGTCAACATCGCAAAATCCAAATGCTTCTAGCTGCGTAATTGCTGCACTGTCTGCCATTTCATTTAATCGTGTCAGCATATCATTTTCCAGGTGGATTAATCGGGCAACCGCCTTAAACAGCGATGATTGCATACTGCGGGCTAGCCGCGATTTTCTGTACAGTTCATTCATGTCGCCGATAAGTACAGTCGGGCTGTTGTTGCCTGATAAATTAATCAAGTCGTTAACTTGACGGAGACGCATTTTTGAGGATTGATCACTCAGATATACGCCAATGGCTGAAATGCTTTTATTGCCCAAGCGGCAATCAAACTTAAATCCAGGTCGATGCCCCAATAAAACTGGATTTGCTCTAATTGATTTTCCTCGTTTTACCAACGCTACTAAAGCATAGTTTGCGTAGTTATCGTCCGGACGGGTGTCATCGTCGTACACTGTTGCATAAAAATTATAGCCGACTTCATAAAATTCCTGAGGCGACACTAGTAGCCTGCGCTCCTCGCCTAAGTACCGGGAAAATTCAGAATCTTCATGCCATGCATCAGGCAATAGTATAATATCGCAATCAGCATCCACCACCGCTTCGGTGATTTTCCGGGCACGCTGCGGATCACTCAGTCCACCTTTTATATTCCATGACGAAAGCGTTAGTTTGTCTTTTTGATTACACATTATTAAATAATATGCCACAAGACAGCAATTGCGTCAACCAAAATACCCCGCTTACACAAGCGGGGTATTGTTGCAAAAGCAGCGATCAGCTACTTGATGATGTTGGTAACGACACCAGCACCGACGGTGCGGCCGCCTTCGCGGATCGCGAAGTCTTGACCTTTGTCCATCGCAATCGGTGCGAGCAGTTTGACCTTAAATGTCACCTGGTCGCCAGGCATGACCATTTCTTTGTCGGCCGGCAGCTCGACTTCGCCCGTTACGTCTGTTGTACGGAAGTAGAACTGCGGTTTGTAGCCCTTGCTAAACGGCGTGTGGCGTCCGCCCTCTTCTTTCTTCAAGATATACACCTCAGCTTCGAATTCGGTGTGTGGCGTCAACGTGCCTGGTTTCACGATCACCTGGCCGCGCTCAATTTGCTCGCGCTCAATACCGCGCAGCAGCAGTCCAGCATTGTCGCCAGCCTGGCCTTGGTCAAGCGTCTTTTTGAACGCCTCGATACCAGTGACGACCGAGCTTTGCGTCGGCTTCAAACCAACGATCTCTACTGGGTCGTTAATCTTTACGACACCCTGCTCAATACGCCCTGTCGCGACTGTACCGCGACCCTTGATTGAGAAGACGTCTTCAATCGGCATCAAGAACGGCTTATCCAGATCGCGCTTCGGCAACTCAAAGTAGTCGTCCATCGCTTTGACCAATTCCATGATTGCGTCTTCAGCCTCTTTATCGCCCTCAAGCGCTTTAGTTGCTGAGCCCTTGATGATCGGTGCGTTGTCGCCATCGTAGCCGTTCTTGGTGAGTAGCTCGCGAACGTCCATTTCGACCAACTCGACTAATTCCGGGTCTGCCAAGTCCATCTTGTTCAAGAAGACGACAATCTTCGGCACGCCCACCTGGTGAGCTAGCAGTACGTGCTCGCGCGTTTGCGGCAGCGGACCGTCGTTGGCGGCGACCACAAGGATCGCACCGTCGATCTGCGCGGCACCGGTGATCATGTTCTTGACGTAGTCGGCGTGGCCCGGCATGTCGACGTGGGCGTAGTGGCGCTTCTCGCTCTCGTACTCTTGGTGCGAAGTCGCGATAGTGATACCGCGCGCTTTTTCTTCAGGCGCGTTGTCGATGTCAGCGTAATCGCGCGCTTTGTTCACGTCGCTGGGAAGACGCTTCGCGAGCACATGAGTGATCGCAGCGGTCAAAGTCGTTTTACCGTGGTCGACGTGACCCATGGTACCGACATTGATGTGAGGCTTTGAACGGTCAAAGTCTGCCATAGAGGTATTTCTCCTAACTTAATATTGATGATATTCACGACGCGAGCTGCCGCCGAGGCACTGAAGCACCTCAGACAAAACACGTCGCGCGTTACCTATAATTATAGTGGAAGACGTCGATTATGTAAACACTGCTAGTTTGTCTTATTGCGCTCTGCAATTCTGCAATAACTTAAATATTCTGCGATAGTTCCCGCAAAACTTGAGCTGTATGTATAGCATCTTTTAGTAGAACTAGTAAATAAAATCTAGAGATTGGCAGTAGAGCTATTTCTGTTCATGAAATCTCTCACCGCCGCCTCTAGCCTCGTCCATGATATCTCGCTATATTTGCGCTCCTCCTCATTTAACTCAAAGAAATTTTTACCATCAAATTGAGGATAGCGTGTAACAGTGCACTGCCAAATCCCAGGCTGATACTGTTCTGGGTTGTACGTCTCTTGAATCTCTCCTTGATCACCTTCAACTTGCACCGAGAATAGCAGCACACCATCATTCGCCAGGGCAATGGCCTCGTTCCATAGTATTGCCCGTTCAGTTCCTTTTTTATCTTTCATAAGTTCAAGCAAAGCTTCAATTCTATCAAAATCTGTCGCATCAGCTTGACCGATAAACCGTTTTGTAAGCAAACCATTCCAATCATTGCCTAGTGCGGGTATGAGCACGCCGCCGTCAGTGGCGACCGCATGGCAGTGGTAAATCTTGGAGACTTCGATAGCCTTCTTCTCGGCATTTTCGCAGAAAGTTTTGCCATCTTCTTCTATGTCAACTTTCTTACTCTGCGGGGATATATCGTTAAAATATTGACTAAAGATTTGTCTCAGCTTTACTATTTTATGAGGATTTGTTGTTGCTAGGATTAATTTCAAAACTGCCTCCTTATGATATTGTACATACGTAAATAGTTTTCGGCGTCGTTCCTGGAACTCCATGTGGGGTAGAATAAGCCGTCGAACTTTCGACTGGATAGTATCTCGTCTTGCAATGTTAGTTCCGCACGCAAATCTCTACTTGGTCGCAGAGGTTGTGTAATTGAAAGCCAGGAACCCCTTAGCTCATCTCCTATTATAATTGGTGCGACAGAGATTTTACAATCATTTGTCATAGCGTAGGAGTAGTCTTCAATGACCTCGTCTAATACACTGAATGATACAGGTAAGACCTTTGTTGTGATCGTATCGTTTGGTAAGGTCTCAGTGTCGTTCGCGTAATAATAATGTTCACCAATTTGGCTGTACCGCCAACCAAGTTCACCTAATTTTGAGTGTAGATGAGTAATATTTCGGAAATGATAATCTACACCGTCTTCCTCGTTAGCTCTAGCTGGTCGCGTAGTGTAGCCGACGACCATGTCGGCGTATTCTAGTTTGCGTGCCATATATTTAGCCACTGTGGTTTTACCGCAGCCTGAGACGCCTGGGATGAGGTGTAGGTTTCTGATTACTTTACTCACGCACTGTCTTTCCTAGCCCAAATTTTATAGAGTGCTGCTTTTCGATCTTTAGAGATTCACACCATTTTTCATAGAGACTATCTAAAGAGTCGGTTAAGCTTTGGTCTTTCTTGAAGCATAATATTTTTGCTGTCTTTAGTACATGATCTGCGTCTCCAGATATCTTTAGAAACGAACCAAAAGGGCATATGTCAATAGACAGGAACACTTTGCTAGTAGCATAGGTCATTCTGATTCTTTCAAAATCTTTGACATTGTGATATTTCTTGTCTTTAATTTTTATGGCAGAAAGAGCGTTGTCGTAACTATCGCCACGATACAAGATGTCATTAATAGTTGTTCTTATATGCTTTTCTTTTGATATCCGATACTTTGTAGAAACTTCGTAGGTGATTTGTGTTTTTGCAATCATCTGTCGGAGTCTTATTTTGTTGCTGGAATTATTTTTTTGCCAAAAAGAATCATTGAGACAACAAGTCTGCACATAATTTGCTTCTATGTTTTGCATTTCACTTAACAACTTTGATAAATTCTCTATAAGAAATCGCATTTCAGCGACCTTTTCGCTGCGTCGATAATGAGTATTAATGAATATTGTTTTATCTCTTAGGGCAGGAAGAGGTACTAATTCTTTATTTTTATTTAATCGTAGGAAAGTTTCAACTGTTAGCAAGGTTGGGAATTTAGAACTTGTCTTCAATGCAATTTGTTTATTGTTGGCATTTACGCTATGTTGATACACTGTTTTGTTTCCTAGATTTGATTTAGTAAACTTGTGAGACAACTCTTTTACTAACAGTACGCTGCGCATTCCCCCTGATGTAGTTGCTCCTTTGGTCTTAGCGTACATTGGCATGGTTGTTGTGTACATTGCTTCCATGCCTTTTTCTCGATAGTATTTGGCAACTAAACCATCTAATATGCTTATAGCATTTTTTGGACTGCCGGGCAGTAAGTATAACCGAGTTACCTCTACAGCCTTGCTCGGATCAATTCCATGAGCCAGCAGTGCATCTTGCTTATATTTTTTAATGTTCAATCCCCATTCTATCGTCTCAACACCCCAAGGAATATCATCTCCAGTAAAGTAGAAGCCAAATGTATCGCCGGTTGCGCGTGCATGATGGATATAGTGCAACTTTTCCGTAAAAAGCCTAATGGTGGCATCGTCAGTTATTTTACGAAACTCAACTTCAATAGTTCGACCAAATCCTGTTGCGTATAGTCTATTTTTATCGTGCTTCAGCTCAAGCCTGTCTCGCGTATTCAAATCCTTACTGCGATGGTTAAAACCGCGAAATAAGTACTCACGATCACTTACGCTACTCAGCCTATTTTCGATAATTGCATGTTGTTCGCGAATAACCTCATCAATTGTTTCGTCGGTAATATCATTTGGGTCATATGTAGTCAAGCGAAACAATGTTTGATGTTCAAGGTCCTGCGGATCAAATAATCCGCTCGGTAGCTTAGGATATACGCGTTTGCGAAGTTCTCCAATAAGCCTGCTAGATTGTCATTCTTCCTCAAGCGAATATTCAATGAGATTTAAGCTTAGTTGATTTTGTTCTCTCTGTAATCTACTTAATGATAAATATGTCATAATCTAATATATTTAATTGGTTCAAGACTACTTTAACCCCATCATCTATACTAAATAACAGATGAGGAATAGGTATCTAAAACGTTCACATATTTCAGAGGCTAAAACCAGGCAGATTGTTAGGCTATTTTGTGAAGATATCACGGCTACTCAAATAGCCTCTTTAACCGGCGTGAACCGCAATACAATCAATCGCATTCTGACGCATATTCGAACCGTTATCGCCAAGCGCTGCGAGGCCACCTCGCCACTCTCTGGCGAAGTTGAGATTGATGAAAGTTATTTTGGACCATGTAGAGTACGTAGCGCACATGATATACATAGTCTCCGTAGAGCTAGTAACAAAGACTAAGATTATTGTCTTTGGTCTATTAAAGCGTCATGGTAAGGTATATACCCAAATAGTACTTAGTACCTATACCTCATGTTAGCCTAAGAGACTCTAAAGCAGATTGTACGAATGAAAGTACAGCTAGAATAGTACTATCTACAGTGATGGTTGGCGTAGTTATGACGGGTTAGTTGACTGGGGATATAAGCGTCACTACCCGTGTAAATCATGGTAATAATGAATTCGTTAATAAAAACAATCCTAAAAGAACCATATCAATGGCATAGAGAACTTTTGGGGCTTAGCAAAGGTGCGTCTAACCAAGCTACGAGGCTTAAGAAAAGACTATTTCAACTTACATCTCAAAGAGTGTGAATTTAGGTATAATATGAGACATAAAGATATGTACCATGAGCTACTTAAGATGCTACGAAAGGAAGCGAGTGACTAGGCTAAAGTAGGCTTGAACCTTATTTATTATCGTGTCGGCGCCGTCCACGACCATGCGCCTGCGCCAAAAATCGTATCAGCGATATGCGCCGCCGCTTTGCTGCCGAGAATGCGCGCCGTGGCGGCAACCTTTTCGTTTGCTGCTTTGCTTTCGTCTTCGGCATTTGGGCGGAACTCGACGGAAAGGCGGTACGGCATGCCGGTATGCCCCCAATCAATCGCCGCAATGTCGAGGCGTTCCGGAGCGACGCTGTAGCTGCCGTCTTCGTCACGCGGCGTTTTCGTGCCGCCGTAGCCGTACGGCACGCAGATTCGGCTGTCATCTTGCTTGATCGCAAGCGCGCCGTCTTCGCTCCGTGCAACGTGGTATCTCGCAAGCAGCGCGCCGAGCCGCTTGCTCGTCAGCTCGCACGCTGGAATTACGCGCCGCGCCGTCCTGCCAGCCAATTCGGTGCTGCCAGCAACCTGCCCGCACGCTGAGGCTATTTGTTCTGCCATAATTTGTTACCTATCGCTACGCCAAGTCCCTGTGTAAGAAGTAATGCCTATCTTTTTATTACAGCAATTAGCATGATGATTGTCAATAGCACAGGAAGCGGAGGTTCACCCAACGAATCCAGAAAAGAACAGCCTCTTTAGTCTAAGATAAGTAGTGTAAACAAACCTAGTTTTAGAGAGGAGACTGTTCTAATGAATAGTTTAGCAGATATTCCATCAGAATATCATTGCCACCGTAAGTTTTATCGCTGCGTCTGGGGAGAGGTTTCTTGCAAATATTGCGGTAGCCAAGCAATTAAAGTTGCGGAAGAACTATGAGTACTGTCCAGATTGCAAAAAGAAATACTCTGTTAAAGCAGATACCAAGGTATTCTCTTATTGCAATCTAACCCTTAGGCAAATCATTATCCTAATTTGGTGTTGGCAGCAGAAATGCAGCATAGGAGAAACGATCAAGATTGCTGGCGTTAGCTACCCAACTGTACGGAAGGTGGCTAGCGCGCTTTCGAGCTTCCCTGAAGCCTTCTGAAGCTATTTTAGAGGGTGCTTGCGAGGTAGACGGGCAGCTTCTTTGGCAAGAAGAAGTTCGGGCCAAGCAGCGATTAGTAATCGGCGCTATAGATCCTAAAAGGCAGCGCATTAGATTAAGAATTATTCACCGCAGAGATAGAGAGAATGCCCGAGCGCTTCCGTGCAACAAACCATCCGGGCAGGCAGCCTAGTCTTAACAGATGGATTTAGCGGCTATAATGAATTGCCCGCTCTAGGTTATGAATGGCTAGCCTGCAATCACTCTACTGGCTTCTTTGGATCCACTAACCATATAGAAAATCTCTTGGAGTGTAATTAAGCGAGCGCTGCGCTATATCTACCGAGACCTAACCTTTAATCTAAACGACCTAGGACTTATCCTAAGAGAATACGAAAACCGCTACAACAACCCCGATTTGTTCTATAATGTAGACAGCTACTTAAAGGCTAGGGCTTGTTATGGATTCGTTTGGTGAACCCGGCACCAGTTTGGTATTGATAAAATCAACCGTGGCGTTCTGACGCTTGACATAGTCCGTCGCACCCTCTAGGTTCTTCACCGCGTCGATATCTTTGTTTGACACCGTTCCTGAGCCGCGGGCGGTTCCTGGATTGGTGCGCGGATTATTGCCCAGCGTGAAGCCGGCCTTGAGCGTTTTGTCTAGCGACTGCGCCGCCGCGTCGGTCGAATGCTTGATGGCAAATCCACTCAGCATAATCGTCGACATACACAGCAAAATCGCCAGCAAAATCAGCGTTTTGAGTTTTTTCCTGGTGATATACAACCAGGCACGTTGTACAAATGGCATAGATCTCCTTTCTTGGTTCTATGTCAGTGCAGCAGGCTCGTGTGAAGGGAATGTGAAATGGACGGGAGTTATCTATCCAGCCTTGGCTAGCTTCTGCTGTCGCCTAATGGCACCTTGAGCAGCAGCACGAATTTTCTTCGGATCTTCAAGGGCTTTCTTCATTTTGTTTTGGCGAGTTATCGCTGCTTGCTTTTTGATTCTATTTCTTAGAGAGTTCATTTCTGCCGTCTTTCTAAGTTTATCCATGTGGTTTATTTTATCATTTTTCATATAAAGCATCAATGTTAGGCCACGTACTTCTCTTGTAGCTAACCGTACCTTCTTGCCAGCGCTTCTCGATAAATTCAACTACAACCGGCAATCCTTTCTCGACAAACTCGCTTTGAATAATTTTAAGATTCTTCCTTATCCCTATTATCGTCTTGTCAAATGCTTCATCCTTAATCTCTCTTTTGGTTTTTTTCTCTGCGAATGCGCGTATATTCTTTAGCCTGTTCAATATCCTCAACTAACACAACGATATATACAAGATAGCCATGGCGAACAGCGCGCCGCACATTATTAATTGCTTTAGCACCAGCGAATGTACCATCTAGAATAAAATTGTACCCGTTCCTAAAAGCACGATCCAAAATATTCTCAACAATTCTATTACCAATACTACGAAATCTGCCATCTTCTTCTGGCGTATACTCTTCAAAAACAGTGATAATCTCATCCAGATCAATTCGTAGAGCATCGTGCTTGAATATCTCATTTTCTTCGATGAACGAGCTGATATATTCCGTTTTACCAGCACCCGGCACGCCAGCCATAATGAGAGCCAGCGAGAAATCAACGCCTTCTTCGCGCGGTTTTGCCTTTGTTTTATCAAAAAACGCCTGTGTTGCTTGGCGTTTTATTGTAGTGTTAGGCTGAGTCAAGGAGATTTTCATACTACTCTTCAGTATATCAGACAGAGCGAAGTGCTGTTAGTGAACTAGGGTCGCCCACACATTACAACCTCATACCTAGATCTCCTATCTTGAGAAAAAGATTCACGATGCAAGAGGCAAGATTAGAGGCGAGATTATCTACTTACTTCTTCTCCAGCGCTGCGACTCGTTTCTTCAAATCATCCAGTTCGGCGCGGAGTTCGCTGGTGCTTGCTACGGGGCTGTTTGGTTCTGTATTTTCAGTTTTAGCGTCTTTCTCTTGCTGAGCTTTTTGTTTCTTGCTTGCTTTTACGGCAATATATGTAGAGATAGCGCTACTTGATACTACGATAATAATACCTATCATAGATACTATGTCTAGAGGTTTGATATTCATATGTATTCCTTTGTTTATGATTTATTAGATAGGCTTATTATACACCCTGCTGATAGCATACGGCTAGTAAGTTGACATTCGGGTACTCTAAACTAAAACGGAACATCCCATATACTTAGAGATGTAAAGCAACTAAGTACAGAAAGGACGCTCCGTATGTCTAACATACCAAACTTTGCCAGCAATAAGAAGTGCTGGAGGCTTATCAACAAGCTTGTCTTTGGGGAGGAGGTGTCGTGCCCGCTCTGCGGGTGCGAGCTGCAAGAAAACTACCTCTCAAGATATCTCTGGTGCAAAATATGCCGCAAAAAGCTCAGAGCCACTGCCTGGCATGGTTCCTGGCTGTATGGCATGAAGCTGTCGTCCAAACAACTATTCAAGCTAATCTGGTGCTGGCAGAATCGTAAAAGTGTTGAGGCAGCTATACTGTTTGCTGGCGTTAGTTATCCAACTGTAGCTAGATGGTTCTCCCGCTTTCGAGAGAACCTGCCAGACGCTGCAACAATGCTAGAAGGCTTAATCCAAGCCGACGAAAGCTACTTCTCAAAGCTCAAGAGTAAACAAGCTACCTACATAGTTACTGGCGCCATTGAGCAGGATACCGGGCGCTTAGCCTTGCGTATAACCGGCGGCTTCCATGACGGACGAAGCCAAGATGTGCTTGAACAGTTCATCCAAGACAGCGTAAAACCAGGCAGCCTAATTATTACCGACAAATGGTACGGTTACGACGAATTACCGCTCCTAGGCTACGAGCATGAAAGCCACAACCACAGCAGAGGCGACTTTGCTAATACCAACAAAGCTGAGCTAATTTGGAGCGTAGCCAAGCGCCACATGCGCAAACTCTACGGACAACGCATCCTAACCCACCAACTAGAAGAACTCTGCAAAGAATGGATGGCAAGAGCCAACCAGCCAGAACTGCTCGCCAGCCCAATAGCATTCCTACGGTTTACTATGGCTTTACGGGTTAGTTGGGTGAACCCTAATAGGTTCACCACCTTAGCTATATATTACAAATACTCCTTAACTATCTTATCCGCTAATTCTATAGCCGATTTTATCGTATTCTCAAGGTCATAGTACCTATATTCGCCCAACCTACCACCAAAAAGCACTCTTTTGTCTTTGTATTCTTTTTCCGCTAAAAGTTTATACTTCCTATACAGTTTTTTATTCTTTTCATCCTCAATTGGATATATCCGCTCCAGTCCCCTGGTGTATTCAACCGGAAATTCGTAACCAACAATCGTCTTACTACTCTTCGCCTCAGGATGAAAATGTTTATATTCTGTAACTCGCGTATATTTGTATTTCTTTTGCGGGTAATTAACGACGGCAACAGGCTGAAATTCATCCATATTCTTCTTGATAACTTCGAATTTTAACGATCTATAAGCTAGCTCTCCGAGCGAAAACTTAAAGTATTCATCAATAGCTCCAGTGAATATTTTTAAACTACTGTATCCGTTCTGTCGCTCAATTTTTTCAGATTCAACAAGAAAATCTGCATTATAAATAATATCGATGCTTCCGCTGTATGTCTCATTGGCATGGCTCACAATACTCTTAAAGAGGTCATCGTAGCTTGTTTCTGGAATTCCCTGGAATTGACCAGCAAACGCCTCATTATTATCATCCCATCTGATTTGATACCGGCTGAATAAATCAGGAGGCAGAGTTTCAGCCAATCGTCCCCACTGTTTTTCGGTATAGTTTTTAAAAAATGATTCAAACAATTCTTTCCCAAAAACGGCGTAGCCAGCTTCTTTTGCATTTTTTGCCTGAGATACTTCAATGCCGCCAGTACGCTTAGATATAAACTCTTGAGCGGCTTTTGGTGTTAATTTTTTATGATAATAATCATTAATCGAGTTCAAGTTTAACGGCATATCATAATAACTGATCTCGCCTGTCTCGTCTTGGACCAGCGCCGCTTTTATTTTGTGCACATAATTATTGAGGGGTTTAAACTTAGATACATATTTATGTATTTTCTCATCCTTGATATGAAAGATATGCGGACCAAAACGATGCACTTCGATGCCAGTCTCTTCATCAATATACGATGAGCTGGTACCGCCGATGTAGCTCTCTTTCTCTAAAATTAGCACGTTTTTTCCTGCACTAGCTAGCCTCTCCGCACAAACTAGACCAAAAGGACCAGCGCCGCCAATTATTACATCGTAGTGTTTCGTATTCTTTGACACAAAATTATTGAGCTTAAAAACCTCTCTTCGTATATGACCTAGCAAAGGTCGTTTTATTTCATGCGTACGAAATTCACCGTTGGCAATTCTAGGACGATGTTCACTGCTATTTAAAATCGCGTTCTCCATCGCGCGTATCGGACCGGCATGAGAAAAAACGACTACGTGGACATTGGCATTATTGATGTACTTTTCACACAATTCATTCAAAAACCGGTAATTTCTCATCAAAAATTCGTAATTATTCTCGCCGGTTTTACCCACCCTAAACAAATTGTCGCCATCTTTTTTAAATTTCGAATACGCCTCGTCAATCTTTTCTTGGATATGACCCACATTCTCTTTGCCAGAAAATTTTCCGTAATCAAGTTCTCTAATTCTGGGGTCAATGGCAAGTTCGTCATTAGATTTACCGATCGCCTTCATATAAACTTGAGCGCTGTGGACAGTACGTTTCAGCGGCGAGCTGATGAAGATAACGTTTTCGACCGCAGAAGGTCGGAACTCTAGAGCAGCCTTTTTTATCTCCGCCACGCCCTTGTCGGTTAGGTAAAACTCATCGTCCGCGCTGCTGGATAAAATATTCAATTCGTTACTTTGACTGTGCCCGTGTCGGATAAATGTTATTTTCATGGTTCCAAAACCTTATTTAAATCTATTATAAATCTTATAAAAATCAACAAAATAGCTCATCAGCAGGACTCGTTTTGTACTAAATCGAATATTCCCATCAAAAAGCATCGACACCCTACTGCGCAGAATAATGTCCTTGCACTTCTTGTAGATGTCAGGGGCTTTTTCAACATCTAGTTGTCGTAATATAACTATCGCTTCAATTGCTATTCTATTTTTAGCAGCTTTAATTAGTTTAGGATATTTATTCGAAATGTAAATCAAATTATCTTCGGCATATTTTATCGAAAGCAGCCTTTCAGTTGTAAAAATCTTTCTTTTAGTAACTGAGTTCTGGTTCTGCAGGTAAAAATAGCCCACATAGTCCAAGAAAACAATTTTGCTAGCCATAATAAATCCATGCCAAGCCGAGTAATAGTCATTGCTGTAATTGCTTTTAGGAAAAATGTAGTTTTTGAATAAATGTTTTTTGAATAATTTACAGGCTAAGCCGGTGGATGTTCGGCGCATATAAATCAGCTCTTTCAAGCCACCTTCTTGATCCGTTTCAAAATACTCGTGATTAACGACCCCTGTTTTAGGCGCCTCTTCATGCTTCTTTATTTGCTTTATTTTACAGGCGGCAATATCCGATCCAGTTCTAGATATCGCCTCGTTAAGGTTCTTTATATAATCAGCAGCGATAATGTCATCACTATCAATAAATGCTAAATATTCACCGCGCGCCTTGGACAGCGCAGCCTGACATGCCGCTCCATAACCCTGATTTTTTTGTTTATAATACTCGATTCGTTTATCATTTCTTGCATAACGCAATATGATATCTTCAGTGCCATCTTCAGACCCATCATTTACAACTATGATCTGCAGATTACGATATGTTTGCTTAACCACGCTTTGTAAGCATTTGTCTATAAACTCCTCGGTGTTATAGGCTGGTATTATGACGCTTATCAACTTATTGTTCATTAAATACAATCTCCTGGAGGTGATATCGGACATAAGTCCTCAATGCACCTCTTAATGTTTATTATTCTCTTCTTAAAATCAGGATAGTTTCTGTAATTAAGCAATAGATAACTCATTGAAGAAAGAGCCTTCCAACCAACCATTCCTTGGTATAGGGCAGCATCCCACTTCTCATCACCTTTCATAACATCGATCACCGACTGTACATCAACGCGCACATCATCACCGCTCAGATATCTCAGGTGCCAAGCGGCTACATCATAAAGCGGCGGCCCGGAAGATGCCGAATCTAAATCTATTAACTTCAGCTCTCCCTCATACCTAACAATATTATTTGAATGTAAGTCGCCGTGAACAAAACCCGTCTCGCAATCACCGATGCGTTCGGCATACATATCAACGTGTGCCTGATAATAGTATTTTAACCAGTTTCGCAGACGAGCAACCTCATCGTCAGTTGATAATTCAAGACGATCATTGACGTAATCATAGACCTTAAGCTCACGTATTTTTGTCAAAGAATTTATAGCAATATTTGCCGCCTCGTTCAATAAGTTCGCAAATTCTTGAGTACTAGCTCTACTTATCTCTGTGTCTGCAAGTGGATACTGAGACACAACAACGCCGTCATATATAATAGGCTCGGGGGTTAGCGGCGATAGTACGATGTTCGAATTTTGCGCAATTTGCCAGCTAAGCCTGTGTGAATATGCAATGTCTTGCGGCGTATCGTCTAAAACATTCTCTGCAGATACTCGATAGACAGTACCTCGACTGCTGGATTTCATAATCGTATTACGTCTATCGTGAATTACTTCACTGTCATCAGGAATTATGCCTGCTCCGCGCAGTCTCTCTATATTATGCATGCTCATCCCTTATTTTTGTTGATGATATGTCTTTAGTAAATCTCCTCTCTGCAACTGTCAGGTTTGGATGCTTCATAGTAATTTTTTTATAGCCTGGTCGATTTACGCAAATAACCCTATTCTTATCGATGTATTTGCTAATATTAGATGCATTATCTGACCCCATAATTAAGATCTCTTGTGTGGGTTTTATTTTCAGTAGTTCAGACACGTCTTTTATGATTTCAAGTGTCATTTCTTTCACATCGTCTTTTCTACACGTTAAGTCATTAACTATGAACGGGGTGTCGGACTTGTGCGCACGCATCTTATGCGTCAGGTGACTTAGTCTTCTACCTATACCCCAAGCATCATTACCTATTTTTGATTTGACACTACTGTCGTTGTGCAAACAAAAAATTAAACAGTTAACCTGCACTCCCATTTTCTCAATCCTGTCTAAGGCGCTGAGAGAAACATCTAGATGGCCATCATGAAAGGGGGCGAACGACCCCAGGAATATCAATACGCATTGGTTTGGACAGACTTTTATACTGCCAACCACTTCAGATAGACTTTGCATCTCAAAATCTCCAGATTGTTTTCTTAGTCTTACAGCACTATTATATAAAAATCAATCATACATGAGCAAGATCCATTAACCTAAACCAGAACATCCCGTAAACTTAGGAGTGAATAGCAACTAAGTGAAAGGAGATGTTCCTAATGCCTACCATACCAAAAGTTTGCCAGTAACAAGAAATACTGGCAGATCCTTAACAAACTAGTCTTTGGCGATGAGGTGTCTTATCCTCGCTGCCATAAGGGTCTTCATGAAAACTATTGCAACAAATATCTGTGGTGTAAACTGTGCCGCAAGAAATACTGACCTACCAGCTACCAGGCTAGTTGGTTATACGGCATGAAGCTAAGTCCCCGGCAGCTCTGTTCATCCTGCTCTACTGCTAGCAAACAAAACGCTCAACGGAAACGTCATACCTATTAGCTAGCGTAAGCTATACTACTGTTCGGCGCTAGTTTACCCGATTCCGCAAGCAACTGCCTGGCAGCAGCAAGCTCACCACCATGCTGGAGAGTGTGGTACAAGTAGATGAAAGCTACTTTGGCAAGAGGCGATCCAAACAGCCTCAGCACATCGTAGTTGGCGCTAAAGATACTACGACTGGGCGCATTGCCCTACGCATTACCGGCAGCCGGGGATAGACAATCGCTTGAACAATTTGTTCAGGATTACATCGTAGCAGGCAGCCTAGTGGCGAGTGACAAATGGTGGGGCGTATGACGAGCTAAGAACTACTTTGGCTACGCTCATGAGAGTTGGAATCATAGCAAAGGGTGCTTTGCCAGTACCAACCAAGGAGAGAATGTCTGGAGCGTGACAAAGCGGTATGCTCGGGAAGCTGTTCGGCGGAAGAATCCTGACGAGACAGCTAGACTCTCTTTGCCAAGAATGGATGGCAAGAGCTAACCAGCCAGAACTGCTCGCCAGCCCAATAGCATTCCTACGGTTTACTATGGCTTTACGGGTTGGTTGGGTGAACCCTAAGGATTTTCTTTACTATTTTTACGCTAATTCGTCAGCGCCTCGAAAAACGAGCGGACTTTGGCGTGGCGCGAGTGCTTGATGACTTTTTCGGGCGTGCCGTCTTCGATGATCTTGCCGCCGTCCAGAAAGATAATGCGCGAAGCGACATCGCGCGCAAACGACATTTCGTGCGTGACGATCACCATAGTAATACCGGTACTGGCGAGCTTGCGAATAACCGCTAGCACTTCATCGACCATTTCCGGGTCGAGGGCGCTAGTTGGCTCATCAAAGAGCAAGACCTTTGGCTGCATCGCCATGGCGCGCGCGATCGCAACGCGCTGCTTTTGCCCGCCCGATAAATGGCTGGGAAATTCGTTGGCCTTTTCGCGTAAACCGACTTTTTCGAGCGCTTCAAGCGCGGTTTGGCGCGCTTTGCGACGCGACAGCTTACGCACTTTCGTAAGCGCTAGCATGATGTTATCAATGACATTCATATTCGGGAACAAGTTGAACTGCTGAAACACCATACCGATGTCGGCGCGTACTTGGTTGAGATTTGTATGCGGGTCGGTCATATCGATGCCGTTCACCCACACGCGCCCGCTAGTCGGTGTTTCGGTCATGTTAATACAGCGCAGCAAAGTGCTTTTGCCACCGCCGCTTGAACCAAGAATTACAACAACTTCGCCTTGATCGATTTGCAAATCAATCCCTTTCAGCACGTGGTTTTTACCGTATTTTTTGTGCAAGTTTTCGATACTAATCACTTTCTTTTAGTCTCCTTTCGACGCGTCGCATCAGGCGCGTGAATATAGTCGTGAGCCCCAAGTATAGTAGTGCAGCAGCAAAGAGCGACTCAAATGCCGTGGCAGTTTGGAAGCGAATATTATCAGCACCGCGCATGAGGTCGTTCATACCGATCCAGCCGACGATTGAGGTTTCTTTTAGCAAGGTGATAAATTCGCTAATGAGCGCCGGCAATGAAGTTTTCAGCGCTTGCGGCAGGACGACGTAGCGCATCGTTTGCCAGCGGCTGAGCCCCAGCGACCGCGCCGCTTCGACTTGCCCGCTGTCGACGCCCTCAATGCCGCCGCGGATAATCTCTGCGATATACGCGCCGCTGTTGATACCAAAGGCTAGGCTCGCGATCCATAGCTTCGACACGCTGCGGTACGAGCCGAACACGACGTAGTACATGATCAGCAGCTGTACGAGCGACGGCGTGCCGCGGATAATGACGGTGTAGATATTTGCCAGCCACGCCACTGGGCGCCAGCGCTGCAAGCGCGATGGTTTATAGCGTTTGAACGGCTGCCACTGCGATTGCTGCATAAGCGCGATTATTAGCCCGATAGCGATACCAATGATCGTTGAAAATACCGTAAGGAGCAGCGTAACCTCTAGTCCGCGCGTCAGATATAAATAGCGCTCGTCGCCAAAGAGGATTTCAAACGTATTCATGATGCGCTTACTCCAAAATGCTTTTTAACGAGCGCGTCGTAGCGTCCATCTTTCTTCATAGCTTTGATACTATCGTTCACTTGCTTGAGCAACTCAGCATTACCCTTCTTAATAGCGATAGCATAGTCCTCTTTCGTTAAGTCGCGCGCCAGCATGGTGAGGTTCGGGTTCGTCGCTAAATATTGCGTCGCTGGACCGTTGTCCATGATTGCTGCGTCGATACGCCGCGCATTCAGCTCTTGCATAACATTTGATGTCGCGGGCAATTGCACGACCGACGCACCTGTAATCTTATGCGCGAGCGTATCGCCCGTTGTGCCAAGCTGCACGCCGATACGTTTACCCTTCAAGTCATCAACCGACTCAACCGTCGAGCCAGTTTTCGGCACGACAACCTTTTGCGCCGCCGAATAGTAGGTAGTAGAAAAGGCAGCGTTTTTGGCGCGCTCCGGCGTGACAGTCATACCGGCGGCAATTAAATCAATCCGCCCTGCCTGGAGCGCCGGCAGTAAACCGTCAAACGATATTTCCTCAATCTGTAGCGAGCGGTTCGTGTCTTTAGCGATTTCACGCACCAAATCGACATCGAATCCAACAACATTTTGTCCGTTTTTGTACTCAAACGGCTTGAAGCCGGGATCAGTGCCCATGATTAGCGTTTTCTCAAGTCCGCTACCCGACGAACTGGTGTGCTGGGCACTGCCTGGATTGATTTCAGTGTCCCAGTACATATAGCCGATTGCTATAGTTACAAGCGCGCCAAGCGTCAGCCACTTTATCCGCGCAATTGCCTTCTTCTGTTTTGCTGCCCACCGCATATAGTTTTAGTATAAGCGGATAGACAGATTAGCGCAAGAGCGTGCTTGCGTATCGTCTTTTGTTGACCGACACAAAATGAAAACCGAGGGTGTATGATAACCCCTCGGTTCTGCGAACTGCTGCAGAAAAACAAGCGACTATTTTGAGCGCTTCTCAATAATTTCCTGCGCTACGTTCGGTGGAACTTCTTCGTAGTGCGCTAGCTCCATCGTGCTGGCAGCACGACCCTGGCTCATGCTGCGAATGTCGCTGGTGTAGCCAAACATATTAGCGAGTGGCACAATCGCTTTGATAAGTTTTGCACCGCCCATCAAGTCTTCCATCGCCTCAATACGACCGCGACGCGAGTTCAGGTCACCGATGATGTCGCCCATAAACTCTTCTGGCGTCGTCACCTCAACATGCATAACCGGCTCAAGCAGTACCGGATTGGCCTGCTTGATGCCAGCGCGTGCTGCTAGACTACCCGCCAAGCTAAACGCCAGCTCGCTGGAGTCAACATCATGGTAGCTACCGTCGTAGAGCGTGGCTTTGACATCAACCACCGGATAACCCGCAATAACACCGCCGTTTAATGTTTCAACGATACCTTTTTGCACCGCCGGGCGGTATTCCTGCGGCACCACGCCGCCTTTAATCTCGTCGATAAACTCAAAGCCCTTTCCGGTTTCGTTCGGCTCAAAGCGTACCCATACGTCACCGTACTGGCCGCGGCCACCGGACTGCTTAGCATGCTTACCCTGCACCTCCGCTGTACCCTTAATGGTTTCGCGGTAGGCAACTTGCGGCTCGCCGACATTTGCTTCAACATTAAACTCGCGCTTCATACGGTCAATGAGGATTTCGAGATGGAGCTCGCCCATACCGGACATAATTGTCTGACCAGTGTCTTCGTCGGTATGAATGCGGAATGTTGGATCTTCTTCTGCAAGGCGCTGCAGGGCAATACCCATTTTTTCTTGATCGGCTTTCGTTTTCGGTTCAACAGCGATTGATACCGGCGGGTCAGGAAACTCAATTGACTCAAGTGCGATCGGGTGCGCCGCATCTGCTAATGTGTTACCGGTGTACGTATTTTTTAAACCAACGACCGCAGCGATGTCGCCTGCGCCAACTGAATCAATATCCTCGCGCTTATCGGCATGCATACGTACAATACGCCCGATACGTTCTTTCTCGCCCGTTGTCGTGTTAAGCACGTAACTACCAGCTTTAAGTACGCCCGAATACACACGGACAAAGATCAGTTTACCAACAAACGGATCAGCAGCAATCTTAAACGCCAGTGCCGCCATCGGTTCTTTGTTGTCCGGCTTACGACCGACTTCATCACCCGTCTTTGGGTTTTTACCCCAAATCTCATCGACATCCAGCGGGCTTGGCAAGTAATCTGTCATGATATCAAGTAGTTTTTCGACGATCACACCGCGACCATCGCCGCCCGTCACTAGGAAGAAATCGCCTGCCAGTACGCGCTTACGTAGCGCCATCTTTAGCTCGTCTTTCGTAATTGACGTCTCGCCTTCATCAAGGAACTTCATCATCAAGTCATCGTCGGCTTCAACGGCATTTTCAACAAGCAAGCTGCGCGCGTTCTGTGCTTTTTCCAGCATATCTGCCGGGATTTCGCCTTCAATCAGCTCATGATCAGTGTAATCTTTGTAGGTGTACGCTTTCATTTCAACCAAATCGACCACGCCGCAAACGTCCTTTTCAAATCCAATCGGCAAATGAATCGGGAATGCTTGCTTACTAAGGCGCGTATGGATGCTTTCTAGCGATTTGTAAAAATCGCCGCCCGTTTGGTTAATCTTATTGATGAAGCAGAGGCGTGGCACGCCGTATTTATTCGCCTGGCGCCAAACTGTCTCAGACTGGGCTTCAACACCCATTTTGCCGTCGAATACTGTCACCGCGCCATCAAGCACACGGAGCGAACGCTCTACTTCGGCCGTAAAGTCAATATGTCCCGGCGTATCAATAATATTTATCTTATGACCCTTCCAGAAGCATGTTACGGCCGCCGATGTAATCGTGATGCCGCGTTCTTTTTCCTGTGCCATCCAGTCGGTCGTCGCACCGTCACCATCGCCTTTCACCTCACCGATTTTATGGTTGATACCAGTGCGGTACAAAATACCCTCAGTCGTCGTCGTCTTGCCTGCATCAATATGCGCAATAATGCCAACATTTCTAAAGTTTTTTAGTGGAACGTTCGTTGCCATGGGGTTTCCTTTAATTTAAATAATATTATCCGAGTTTTTGGCTATTTTTTGCCACCAAAAAACTACTCTTAGCGGTTATTATACCAGATTTATTCTTGCAAATACAGTATTTAACACCTGTTAATGCAGGATGGCTAATATCGCGGCGGCCAATTCTGCGGCGGAAATGGCGGCTGTGGCGGCAGCTGCCTCGGGACTATAGCTGGCTTTCGGCGCACCGCAAAGTAGATAATCAAACAAATCCCTGCAGTAAACATTATTCCCGTGATAGACCCGATGACGATTACCGCGATGATAACAGGCTTGTTAGTTTTTTTGCCGAGCGCACTTTCCGCTTCTTTCTTAATGTACGCACGGTAGGCATCAACATCATTAGGGTCGCCCTTGTATTCTTCGCTTGGTACAGATTCTGTCGAAGGCTCTTCAACATAGTTGTCTGCCGTGTTTTGGGATATCTGCAACATACGCGAAACTAGGTAGTTGTTTGGATATTTACTATTAAGCTTTTCGAAATACGTTGCTGCCCGAGAATACTGCCCATGCGAGAACTCTTCAAGACCATCTTTCCATAGCTTAGTCAATTCTCCGTCGCTTGATAATCGTATGTTATTTTTGCGAGCCATAGCTTTAAGGTCTTTTATATCGCGTGCAAGCCCTGACCCAAAACAGTTATTTTTAGAACCTGAGTCTTCGCAGTTGTCTCCGCCCGACCCATACGTATTAATTCCTACTTGCCTGCCGCTATCGTCAAATGCCGGTCCGCCGCTGTTGCCCGATGCAATTTTCGCCGACATGGAAAATAGCGTATGTCCGCCCGCATCAGATTCTATGCCGTCTACCCGGCCTTGTGTCGCTGTCGGTACGGTGGTCGCGTTGGTCGTATCTAGCCCCTTATCAACGATCCATGGAAACCCGAGCGCCGTTATTTGAGATCCTTCATGCAGGCTGTTTATGTCGCCCAATTCCACTGCCGGAAATTCTCCGTCTGCTTTCAAAATTGCTACATCAGTCTTCTTGCTATTCCGGTTAAAGGCTCTGTCGTTCGTTTCGACTTCGGAATCAATCTTTTTTGCCATCAGGTTAGTTTTTGTCGCCACCCAGCCATTAGCGTCCCAGCGAATCGGATCGTTTGAAGTCTGGATGATGTACGACGATTGATCGTTACTGATGGTAATATTACTGTTTGGTACGCGGTTAATAAAACTCATTAGCGTTGACGCTGCTTCACCGTCACCAGATTCTGCGCGCGCCAATAGCTGATTTGCCTCGGACTGGGTCAGATAGCCTGCTCGGACGAGAAAACTCAGATACCCGTCTACCATACTGTCTTGGATGCCGTTGTCAAATAGGCCAGCAGTCCTTATATCGGTAACGTGACCATTGGTTGCAATGTATCCGTCACTCGACACAATAGAGCCGCTGCCTATCCCGCGCACACACAAGCCAGTTAAATTTAGCTGCGCTCCATTTTCTGCGGTATATCGTACATCTGCGCAGCGGTATGCTCCAACTCGAACCGTCGCTATCTGATTTCTTGCGACAACGTTTATAAGAGAACTATCGTCGATTTCGTATGGAATATTCGTTATGTCTTTATCGTCTACGCCTTTGCTGGATGAGCTTGACGATGATTGAGCGGCAAGCTTAATTGCGGGCGCACTATCGGCGTCGTCTGCGCGCGTCAATAAACTCTCGTCCGGCTTCTGGAACGAAACGCTTGCGATAAGAGATTCAATCTCTGCCTTGTCATTCTCTGGCACCGCTGAGTACACTGTCATTTCCAGCCAGTACGGCCGGCCATTTTGCACGGTCATATAGGAGTAACGATGTCCAATGATTTGCTCTGTTTGACTAAATCTCGATTTGCGAGTACTGTCAACCAACTTAAACTTTTTGCCCGAGATTGTTATGTCGCTCACTTTACATTCGTCGTTTGGGTCGTTTTCTTGAAATTGCTTCACCTTCACCGAAGCCATTAATTCAAGATCTGAATATTTGCTTGTATCTTTGTATTGCTCGGGCATCGTGCTGCGATCAAAATAATCTCTTTTACGAGATGTGTGAACTGACAAATACGGCCTAATAACGCTATTTGCGAGCTTCGACTTACCGGACAATCCTGGATCGCTTTTCTTAAATCCAACCTCTACAAGGTTATAGCCGCGGGATACTTTTAGCTCGTCGTCTTTATAGGTATTAGCGTTGTATGTATCGCTGTTTGATTTCGCGGTAGCTTCATGCGCCGAAGCGCTGAATAACGCGTTATCGTAATGCACAGTGAAGCCGAGCTTGGAAACGACACTACGCTTGGTCGTTTGCTGAGCGCTTAGCATAACCCCTCTAAGCTTGTTGCGAGCCGTTTCCGCGACGTTGTTCTGCTGGTTCTGGCGGATAATCATATATCCAGCTATGATAATCGCCACCAGCATGACGCCCGATACTATAGTAGCGGTAATTAATACCTTAAAAGATTTCTTATTACGCATGCGCTTATTGTAGCATACACGCAGTAAAACAAAACGCTCTCCATAAGGAGAGCGTTTCATGCGAAGAATAGATCGCAGCTGATTATTGTTTACTTTTGCCCCTGTCGTTGCGGATAAACCAACGAACGATCCAGATAGCAGCAGCTACGTAAGCAGCTATAATTATAAACGGCAAAATCATAGTTAAGCAATTCAAGATTTGAATATTCATAATTTAAACTCCTTCTATCTCCTTGCAGCACTCACTAGAGCCGCTCTTGATCAATTTGTACGCAAAGCTCACCTTAGCGCGGGCGGTGTTTTACGAAACCGTAAACCGACTAGCTGCGTGCAAAATGCGCGAAAGCGCGGTTGGCTTCTGCCATTTTATGCGTGTCTTCTTTTTTCTTAAACGCGATACCAGTTTCGTTGACGGCATCAACAATTTCGGTCGCAAGGCGCTTACTATATGGCATGCCGCTTTTGCTACGCGCCGCCTGCACTAACCACATAAACGCGAAGTGTTGCTGACGATGACCCTGAATCGGAAACGGAATCTGATAGTTCGCACCACCAACACGACGAGATTTCACCTCAAATGCTGGGCTAATATTTTTGATACAGGCTTCAAAAACTTCTAGCGGCTCTTCGCTCTTGAGTGTTTTCGCCGCCTGCTCAAGTGCGCTGTAAACGGCGCGTTCAGCAACTTGTTTTTTACCGTTGAGCATCGATTTATTTATCAAGCGCTGCACGAGAACACTTTGATACTTGCGATCCGGCTTGATGGTGCGCTGCAATTTCTTAGTAACTTTACGAGGCATGATTACTTATCCTCCTTTTTCGTACCATACTTTGAACGACCTTGTTTGCGCTTGGAAACGCCCTGTAGGTCAAGCGCGCCGCGCACGATATGGTAGCGCACACCCGGCAGGTCTGGCACACGACCGCCGCGCACAAGTACGACTGCGTGCTCTTGTAAGTTATGTCCTTCGCCGCCAATATATGCCCAAACTTCGTATCCGTTCGTCAGACGCACACGCGCAACTTTACGGAGTGCAGAGTTAGGTTTTTTTGGCGTTTTGGTTGTTACTTTCACGCACACGCCGCGCTTGAGTGGTGCGTTTTGATCGTAGTACCGAACTTTCAGCGCGTTATGAATGCGCCCAAGCGCTGGAGACTTCGACTTTTTTGCCGCCGTCTTACGCGACTTGCGTACCAGCTGATTGATGGTTGGCATAAATCACCTATTCCTTTATTTATACTTATCCTCTTAGTAGAGCTTGCTAAAGGCTCTTGTATGCGTAAGTATAGCAGCAATCCATCTCACGCGTCTGATTGGTGCCTAGACATTCCTGCGACAACGAACCAGAGAAACTCATCGGCATTATAACACGGATGACAGTATTTTGTCTAGACATCGCGGTACGGCACTTTAACTAAATCACTCAAACCAACTGTCTAAACCATGTAAAGGATAAGTTAGAGCTAACTAACCATTAGGTTACTTATGCACGATTTAGCAATAAATACGCATGCAACGTTACTTATTTATTTACTTTCATATTCTCTTATCATATCTAAACTTCTTATCTAAACTCTTCTTTTTTATAATTCTTAGTTATTTAATAATTTAGTTATTCTTCTTATTTATTCTTTAATTAATAATTTAATTCTTCACTTACTTCATACTTATTCTTTTATTTCTTTATTTATTTACTTACTCACTTCATATTTATTTATTCTTTATTCTTTATTCTTTATTCTTTACTCTTTCTTTACTTACTTACTCCATACTTATTCATTATTCCTTTCTTATATATTATATATAAGAAAGGAGAGAAAAAGGAACAACACACAACAGAGGTAAAATAGACAAACTATACCGGATATCGATATACGGTGTTTTTAGGCTAAGAGGATAGCTAAAATTATTGGATGTTTATGGGTAAATAGTAAAAGACAACAACGAAAAAGGTCACTTCATTGGAAGGGCTGATATTAGGGATTGGGGCTTTATGGTGAACGGTTATGTGAATGTTGGTTGCGGACTGTAAAGATTCGTGATTCAGTCACCTAGCGACAGTTGAGAGCATTATCACATGACGTTTAGACATGCTCTGTTCCAGAGTGCTGGATGTTTTGGGTTGCTGAATCTGGCATACAAACTACGTATCCAACTCAAAACCTCTGCAACATCTCCCTAGGCGTGCGTAACTGTATACCTAAGCGTACACGATGGTTGTTGTAGTAGTCTAGGTATGACGTTAGCTGTGCCTGGACTTTTTGTATGCTGTCTTTGGCTGTTATGGTTCTGCCGGTGCATTCATCTTGCAGGGTGCGGTTAAAGCGTTCGATGTGGGCGTTGTCGTTGGGTCTGCCGAGGCGGCTGTGTCTGGTAGGTATGCCCGCTTTCTTCAGGGTCTGCTCAAAGTAACGGCCATATTCTGGTTCATTGTCGCTCTGCACCATAGAGATGGTAAAACCCCACCGTTCCCGGGCTTCAAGCACCGCCTGGGCGGCTAGCCCTGGGCGCAGCTTAGTAGCTAGAACAGCGTGAGTCATTCTGGTGTAGAGGTCAATAACAGTATAGTAATACAACCGTTTGCCGCTGTATGGGTCAACGTAGTGAATAGTATCGGTTTGGACTAGTTCGCCTGGAGCAGCGGCTGGCGGGCGCTTGGGATTACTTTTCTTTACCCTAGGTTTTCTAGCGCCATCGAAGCAGTGGTGGCGCTGGAGGATGCGCCGTACGCTGCTGAGGCTAACCTTAATCCCCAGTCTATTGTTTACGTAGTGCCAGACAGCTTCAGCCGCAGCGCTTTAGTTTTTCTCTAGCTTCTAGGACTGCTTTAACTATATGCTTTGGTATAGCCCGAGAGTTGCTGTGCGGACGCGAGGAGAGGGTTGGGATGTTCCAGGTGCAAGCCTGCAGCTTAAACTTGGATACGGGCGCCTATCCCGGGGATGTAGCCGGCAGGCTTAATCTGGCGGCTAATGCGGTTGTTGTTAACGAAACAGAGGTTACTGTTTTGCTGTTGCCATTTCTTAAGCCAGCGCCAAATAGTACTGCGGTTAACCCCCAAGCGCAGTGCAACTACTCCAACTGGCAGCTGCTCCTGAATGAGCAGCTTCATAGCATCGCCTCTAGCTTTAGGAGCACTAGAATTGGTATTATATGCCATAGCAGGTCTTCCTTTCTGTAATTAGTTGTTGTAACTACAGTTTACGAGGCCTGCTTTTTGGTTGCAAAGGTGGTGGGTTGGTACGAAAGTATTGACTTTAGGCGGCAAGTATGGTATATATGTATCAGCTTTTCGCACAATCCCGTGCGAGAAGTAGAACTTGGAAAAAAGAAAGGAGGTAGAGCTATGCTCTACCTGCCTAACAACAACCTTCTTACCGAGCAGGAGAGGGAGGCCGTTGAGGCAACCCTCTCCCAGCTCGGACTGCAAGTGAGGGAGGTCATTGTGATCTCCCTCCCCGACCACCTTCGCCGCCCCTGGTGGCGGAGGTGCATCGATAGGATCCGCCGCCTGTTTAGGCGGTAGATCCTAGGTGATGCTGTCACCCCCCCCATGCTTTGGTTTATCTGAAGTGTGGGGGGGGTGACACATCCCTATTGTTATGATGAGAACTCTATTTCTGTTTAGAGTTCTTGGTATGGCTTATTGGCTTAAGCTGTATGGCGAGTTTTATTGCTTTGCCTATGGCTCGCTTCCTTTCTTTTTCTTTACTTTATTTATAGCTTACTGCTTTGAGCTATCCTTTATAGATTTCCTATGTGGATTTTGCTTGGCGGTTTAGCTGTATTGTTATAGACAAAGAGCTGTTTGTTTGTTTGATTAATTCTTTCTTATGGCTCTTTGTTTCTGCCCAAGCGTACATGTTTTATATTATTAGGTATAGAGTGTGTAGGACTTGGGCTTTTTACTTGGGAAGAGATGAATAAAGATAAATTCTAATATTATTTGCGTACGTCATCGTCAAATCTCAACTCCGCAACTGTTCTCAGGTCGGCGCCGATTTCTTTATACAGTTCATCGGTATTCTTGTATACTGCATCGTTCGGCGAATACCCGAGTTTCATAATCATATCCATAACTTGATCGCTACTATCCCCCTCAATTTCTGCATAATCATCAAGAAGCGGCCATGAATCCACAGTGATTTGTACGCCGTCTAGTATATACTCTTCGCGCCGATTTTCTTGGCAGCCGCGCGGTTTCAACCCAAGCGCCACTAATACATCAAGTGCTTGATCAAAATCGTCAACAACAACCTCTTTTTCAATCGTTCCATCAATTGCATTATTTACGATTTCTTTACACGTAATCGTCGTATGGCTACCGTCCGTGCGTAAGCGTACCCATTTATTTGCCTGTGCTGGAATCGTGTCAAACACGTAGCGACGAAAATGATAGCTACCGGTTTTCCTCGCGCCAAGCGATTCAACCCGCTGCGCAAATTGCGCCGTGTTGATATGTAAAATCTTTGCTTCGTACTCTATACTCATCATGCGTCTCCTGCTTTCGCCTATTATGACAGGTTGTATGTGCGCAGTAAAGCGGTCGCCCGCACGCTAACTTTTGCATTCAAATCATAAGAATTATAGTATAATATGAACATGAATCCACAACGGAATTTAAATGATAGCGATATTGAGAATGCTGGACGCCCGGGGTATGTATCACCATCGATAAACGCGGCGCCAAGGCCGCTTTCGGATGGCAAATATGCGCAACTCGCACCGCACCAAAAGGGTGTTCGTTCATTTCGTACGCTTAAGGTGATATTGATTAGTGGATTGCTGTTCGCAGCGGCGATCGGTGTACTTGCAGTTATACTGTTGCTCGCACGATCGTCAACCAAGCGTATTACAAGTGAGCAGAAGAAGACAAGCGAGACCAAATTAGATCCGCTCACTGCGCAACAAACTATTGAACATACAGCGGTGTATTTTAAGGGACAAGAGAAAGCTAAGACGTCGTTAACGATTCCGGTCAAAGTGAAGGGCAAGAGCTTTTACACCATCATACCGGATATTGATATCCTACAGAGTCTTGCTGGCTACGTACCGAAAGAAATGAGCAAACAGCAGCGCGAATCAATTGAGAAGAACTTGGACTACGATAAATTTGTCAAGAAAGTTTTTTCCGAGGGTGATGAAAAAACAGCGTATTTAGCTGATTTTACACGCGACGACGTTGTATGCCAGCTGAGCGTTGACCCAGCAGAGCACGACACCAAAGGAGACTGGACGGAATTGCGCTGCCTAGATGTATCTGCATACACGCCATACGCCGACGCTCAGCAGCCGCTTGCCAAAGCGTACAGTGCTGTCACATCAACTGCAGTACATTATGGGTTTATCGGTAAGCCGGTCGCGAAAAATGGCGCTATCAGCGGATATAAACTAGTCGAGATTCCAGTCGGTGCGGTTACTAATCAACGCATGACAACACCCGACAATTTGGGCATGTTCTATCAGACACCTGATGGCTTATGGTATTATTTCCGCGACCGTAACCGCGATGTGTATGTTGAGTGCGAGAATTACGTTGGCGAAAATCAGAAGCGCGCCTATGCCGACCAGCCATGCCGCCGCCGCTCAACCGGCACAATTGAGACCGTGAAGTATAGCGGAAAACGTTGATTCCGGTCATCTCTTAGCTAAATTAGCAAAAATGTTTTTGATTTAACTCAATTGCAGTCTTTAATGTAGCGCCAAAATCCGTTGTTCAAACGTCAAAGATAAAAGAAAGCGCTCAACGAATTAATAGAAATGCGAAGAATCACATAATAAAACACCCTTCCTGCGCAACAGGAAGGGTGTTCTTCTGGCGCTATTTCAATTAGCGTAGACTTTTTTCGGCTGATTACGACTCCGAATCAACGTCTGGCGTAATGTCATTCGCTTCAGATTCAACATCTTCCGCGTATTCATCAGCTGGCGAAGTATTATCATCCTCACCGAGGGCAATTGCACCCGTACCGACAGGGATCTTGCGACCGATGATAACGTTCTCTTTCAAGCCATGCAATCGATCAGCGCGACCAGAAGTAGCAGCACTAATAAGCACGCGTGTCGTGTCTTGGAACGATGCCGCCGATAGCCATGAATCGCTCCAGATACTCACCTTAGTAATACCAAGCAGCAGCTGCGTATATTGCGCCGGTTCTTTGCCCGTGGCAACCAATTCTTTGTTTGCACGCACGACACGAGCTTTGCTGACGATATCGCCCATTACAAACTCGCTATCGCCCGGATCCTCAATTTGAACGCGGCTGAACATCTGGCGCACAATAATCTCCAGATGTTTATCGGCAACATCCTGACCCTGAGCGGCGTAAATACGCAGCACCTCGTTGATGATGTAACGTTGTGTCGCTTCTGTTCCTTTCAGGCGCATCAAATCGTGCAAATTAAGCGAACCAATCGTTAGCCGATCGCCCGGCTCAACATGATCACCCGCCGAAACAACTAGCTGCGTTGTGCCTGGAATCTCATATTTTACCGGTGAGGCTGCTGTTGACGCAATCACAATAGTGTCCTCCGCCGTTTCGACAATACCATCAAACGGCGCAATTAACGGCTTTGTACTATCGGTCGCTTCAGCAAGCACGTCGCCCACTTTTACTTCCGAGCCATCTTGCAATAATGGCGTACGGTCTTCAAGCGGCAATCGCTCAACGCGACCTGTTTCTGGCGTCACTTGCACAATATACTTATGGCCATCCTCCCAGACGTCAACTGTACCGGCAATCTCGGTGATGTATGCTTGTCCTTTCGGATTACGCGCCTCAAACAGCTCTTCAACACGCGGCAAACCTTGCGTGATATCACTTCCCGCTACACCGGAGTTATGGAAGGTACGGAGCGTCAACTGCGTGCCTGGCTCGCCGACCGACTGCGCAGCAATCACGCCAACCGGCTCAGCGGGATCAACTAGACGATTGGTTGACATATCAATGCCGTAGCTGCGACGTGGTACACCCTCTAGGTTATTCGTTGACAGAATCGACTGAATCTTTACCTCTGTGATTGCTTTGTCGGCATCAATTGCATTTGCAATTTCACGCGTGATTAGCTCGTTCTCACCGATATGTCCTGGCACTGCGTCGCGCGTATAGCGACCGTACAGGCGATTGCCAAATTCAATCATCGTCTCTTCGGTTTCTGAACGATAGATCATATAGCCTTCGTCGTCGCCTTCTTCATCTTCTACCGTAAACACGTCCTGAGACACGTCAACCAAACGGCGTGTCAAGTATCCGGAATCCGCCGTCTTAAGCGCTGTGTCGATTAGACCCTTGCGCGAACCACGCGTCGCTACAAACGATTCCAAGCTTGATAAACCATGCGTGTAGTACGAACGGATCGGCAGCTCAATTTCGCGGTTAGCAGCGTCCACCTGAATACCAATCATCGCACTTGCAAGCTTTACGTTTGAAATATCACCACGCGCGCCTGAGTTGACCATCACGGAAATACTCGTGTCCATGCTGCCGAGTTTTTCTTTCAGCAATTTCGTCACGTTATTATCAACTGTGCGCCACGCGCCAACCGTTAGGTTGTAGCGCTCCGACTCAGTAATTAACCCCTGATCATACTGATCAGCAATCACTGCCGCACGCTTGTCTCCATCAGCAATAAGATTTTCCGTCTCGCTGAAATGCACGTAGTCGTCCTTACCAGTTGATACTGCCGCCACTGTCGCAAATCGGAATGCCAAACCTTTCATACGGTCTGCTGTTTTAGCAGTCTCTTCAGCGCCATATTTGTCGAAGATCTGCGCCAGCACGCGCTTCAATTCTTTCTTCGTTTGCACGTTATTGTTATACGGAAAATCGTCTGGCAAAATCTCATTAAAGAATACACGCCCGAGCGTCGTATTGCGGATTTCGCCCTTGGCACGAATGCGGATCGGGCTCTGCAGATGCAATTTACCCATATCATACGCCAACTCGGCATCACGGCTGTCAGCAAACACCGCAACCGTATCAGTTTGCACACTTGGTTTTTCATACGTCAAGTAGTAATTACCAAGCACGATGTCCTGTCCGATGTTTAATACCGGGCTGCCATCTGCTGGTTTCAGCAAGTTGTTAACGGCACTCATCAGTTCGCGCGCTTCAGCTTGCGCCTCTTTACTAAGCGGCAAGTGTACCGCCATCTGGTCGCCATCGTAATCGGCATTAAAACCACTTGCTACGAGCGGATGCAGCTGGATCGCTTTCCCCTCAACCAATTTTGGCTGAAATGCCTGAATGCTCAAACGGTGCAGCGATGGCGCACGATTTAGAAGAACATATTTACCCTCAATTACAGCATCAAGCGCATCCCACACGACCGCCTCGCCTGCGTCAATCAAGCGCGTCGCTGAACGAATATTGTGCGCATATTCGCGTTCAATCAGCCAACTGATAACAAATGGCTTAAATAGCTCAATTGCCATTTGCTTCGGCAGACCACACTGATTGATCTTCAATTTCGGACCAACCACGATCACTGAACGGCCCGAATAGTCTACGCGTTTACCGAGCAAGTTCTGGCGAAAACGCCCTTGCTTGCCCTTTAGCATATCGCTCAGGCTCTTCAGACGTCGGCGATTTCCCGAAGCGTTCACGGCGCGTCCGCCGCGCGCCGCTGAATTATCAATGAGGCTATCAACTGCTTCTTGCAGCATGCGCATCTCGTTGCGACGAATTACTTCTGGCGCATTCAAGTCAATTAACTTCTTCAAACGATTGTTGCGGTTAATGACACGACGATATAGATCGTTTAGGTCACTCGTTGCAAACCGCCCGCCCGCGAGCGAAACCATCGGGCGCAAGTCTGGTGGAATAACCGGTAGTACCGTCAAGCACAAACTTGACGGCTTAATGCCTGCCGATTGCATACCTTCAAGCACTTTCAAACGCTTCAGCAATTTCTTTTCACGCTGACCTTTTGCGCCATCCGCCTCTTCTTGCAATTTAGCAATCAGCTCGCTCAGGTTGATTTCATCAAGCAACGCTTTCAACGCCGTGCCGCCCATACCAACTTCAATCAGCTCTTCATATTCTTCCGGCAAATTGCGGTAGTCGGTTTCGTTAATCAATGCACGCCGTACCAAGCTCTCAAGCTGTGATTTCTTCACGTTGAACTGATCTTCCAAATCCTGCAACTCGCGTGTTTGTTCTTCCGCCAATTGCTTGATATCCGCGCCATCCGCACCTGCTTCGCGCTCATAGCGAATTTTGATTGCAGCACGACCAGCTTCAGTCTCCGCCTCCAAGTCAGCCAGCATTTGATCACGCTTTTCTTCGTCGACCTTTAAAATCACATAGGTTGCGAAGTAAGCGATACGCTCCAGATTACGCACTGTGATGCCAGTCAATAAGCTCATCGCGCTCGGCGTACCACGCATAAACCAAATATGTGCGACCGGCGCCGCTAGGTTAATATGCCCCATGCGTTCACGGCGTACGATTGACTTCGTGACCAATTCACCGTTTTTATCAACCGCCGCTTCGCGCGAACGCACGCCTTTGAGTTTGCTGTCATGCGGATTGATGTCTTTAACTGGACCAAAAATCCGTTCACAGAACAGTCCATCGCGTTCTGGTTTTTGCGTACGATAATTGATCGTTTCCGGCTTTGTTACCTCGCCGTAGCTCCACTTCAGAATATCTTCCGGGCTCGCCACCGCCAGGCGAACTGCGTCGAAATCAGCGATACCATGCGTGTTAACTGGATACGCCATCTTACGCCTCCTCCCTATCTGCTTGCGTTGTTATTTCGTCGTACATTTCGTCTTCCTCTTCGCTTATATCCGAAATCTGACCTTCATCGTCAATAGCGCGCACGCTCATACCATCATCGTCGCCGACATCACCGATTCCATCAGATTCATCAAGATAGGTTTCTGCCTCATCGTCATCATCGTCGCCGTCATTCGTAGTCGACGTAGCTTTACCGGTAGATCCGCTTGATTCAATCAAATGCTCAGCGTCGATATTTTCATTTTCGTCGACCAGATCAACGCGTAAACCTAATCCCTGTAGTTCTTTCACTAACACGTTGAATGACTCTGGCAATTTTGGACCGGTGATCACGTCATTTTTGATAATTGATTCATATGCTTTCGCGCGACCATACACGTCGTCAGACTTAATCGTTAGCATCTCCTGCAATGTTGTTGCAGCGCCATATGCTTCAAGTGCCCACACCTCCATTTCACCAAAGCGCTGACCGCCATTTTGCGCCTTACCGCCAAGCGGCTGCTGCGTCACCATCGTATACGGACCAGTGCTGCGCGCATGGATCTTGTCGCTAACCATGTGGTGCAATTTAATCATATGCATCACGCCGACGGTTGTGCGCTCCTCAAACGCTTCACCGCTACGACCATCAAAGAGCTGACTCTTGCCGTCTCTCGCTAAGCCTGCTTTCTCAAGCTCGCGCTCAATCACATCGTTTGGCACTCCGTTAAATGGCGGGGTTGCAACTTTGTAGCCAAGCGCCCGCGCTGCCATGCCCAGATGCGTTTCAAACAACTGCCCCAGGTTCATACGGCTTGGCACACCAAGCGGGTTTAGAACAACATCAACCGGCGTTCCGTCTGCCAAATATGGCATATCCTCAACCGGCAAAATGCGCGCCACTACACCTTTGTTACCGTGGCGTCCTGCCATTTTGTCGCCAACACTGATTTTGCGCAATTGCGCCACAAAAATCTGGATCTGCATCAGTACGCCAGCTTTTAGTTCATGACCGTTTTCACGGCTGAAAATCTTTACACCAACAACTTTACCGCCACCCGCATTATTCATGCGCTGCGACGTATCGCGTACGTCTTTTGCCTTTTCACCAAAAATCGCACGCAACAACCGCTCTTCCGAACTAAGCTCCTGTTCACCTTTCGGCGTAATTTTCCCGACAAGTACATCACCTGCCTTTACTTCCGAACCAATTTGCACAATACCGCCTTCATCCAAATGGCGCAAACTGTCTTCGCTCACATTTGGAATATCGCGCGTCACGATTTCCGGGCCAAGCTTCGTTTCTCGTACTTCCACCGAATAGTCTTTAATATTTACGCTGGTAAGCGTGTCGTCCTCAACCAGCCGGCGGCTGATCACAATCGCGTCGTCCATATTGTAGCCGCCCCACGGCATGAATGCTACCAATAAGTCTTTGCCTAGCGCTAACTCGCCCTCAGCAATCGACATACCCTCAATGAGGATGTCGCCTTTTGTAACCGTTTCACCACGCGATACACGAACTTTCTGGTTAACACAACGATCATCATTGCTCTTCGCGAAGTGAATGAGATCATAGCGTTTCACGCCATCCTTATATTGCACCTCAACGGCATCACCGTCAGCGCGAACTACTTCGCCGTCGGCTTCTGCGACAATCAATTGACTAGAATCGCGCGCAACGTTTGCTTCAATTCCCGTTCCAACCGTTGGCGCTTGCGGCTGCAATAGCGGCACTGCTTGGCGCTGCATGTTTGAGCCAGTCAACGCACGGTCGACGCGATTCTTTTCGATGAACGGCACAAGGCTGGCTGTTGATCCTAGAATCTGCTTGTGCGACGCGTCCATCAGCGTCACCTCGCTCGCATCTACGCGGCTCGGCTGCAAGAATTTGCGCGCCGACACGCGCTCGTTCACGAAGTTGCCATTATCATCAAGCTTTGCGCCAGCGTCAGCAATTACCTCATTCACCTCTTGCGATGCATCCAAATAAACAATCTCATCTGTCACGCGGCCATTCTCAACTTTGCGGTACGGCGTTTCGATAAATCCGTATTCGTTAATCCGCGCGTATGTAGCCAAATTCAATACTAGCCCAATGTTAGCGCCCTCCGGCGTTTCCACGCTACAAATACGCCCGTAGTGTGTCGGGTGGGCATCGCGCACCTCAAATCCAGCGCGCTCGCGGCTGAGTCCACCCGGTCCCATTGAGCTCAATCGGCGCTTGTGGCTTAACTCCGAAATCGGGTTCACTTCGTCAAGTAGCTGGCTCAATTGGCTACTCGCAAAGAATTCGCGCACCGCCGCAACCACTGGGCGGGCGTTAATCAGCTGACTTGGTGTCACCGTTTCGATATCGCTCATACTCATGCGATCCATCGCATTGCGCTGCATGCGGAGCATACCTACGCGGAACTGACGCGCTACCAACTCGCCTACAAGCTTAATGCGGCGGTTATCAAGCGCATCAATGTCATCACCCGGCTCCTGCGTGTTGTTCATGCGAATTAGCTCACGAATAATCGCTACTAGATCGTCAAGTCTCAATACACGATTCTCTGCGGTATTCGGTACATCCAAATTCAATCGTTTATTCATCTTATAGCGACCAACACGACTGTAGTCAAATCTCTTAAAGTCAAAGAACATACGCTCAATCATCTGGCGCGCGTTATCGACCGTCGCTAAGTCTCCTGGGCGCAAGCGGCGATACACCTCAATCAGCGCCTCGTTCACACCATGTGCAGGATCTTTTTCTAATGTCGCCTCAATGTATTTCGTTTCACCGGTATCAATGTCGGCAAATAGCTCACGAATTTCCGACACCTTACTATAACCAAGCGCTCGCAAAAATGTCGTCACGGCAATTTTGCGCCGACGATCAATTTTTACGTAAATCGCACCGCTCGCACTTGTCTCAAACTCTAGCCACGCCCCACGACCCGGGATTAATTTTGCGCTGTACAAATTTTTACCCGTGCCTTTTTCCGGCGTATAAAACACGCCTGCTGAACGAATCAGCTGGCTCACCACCACGCGCTCCGTACCGTTGATGATAAACGTTGCGCGATCTGTCATCCACGGATAGTCGCCTAAGTAAATTTCCTGCTCTTTGACTTCACCTGTCACTTTATTTGTTAGTTCGGTGGTCACCAGCAGCGGCGCGTCAAACGTCAAATTATTTTCTTTGGCAAATTTTTCATCGTTTTTTGGCGCTTCAAATTTATAATCCTTAAAACGCAGTTCCAATTTCTGGCCAGTATAGTCTTCAATTGGATTAATTTCTGCGAAAATCTCGCTCAGACCCGTCTCGACGAAATCTTTCCACGATTCCTTTTGGTGGGTCAGGAGGTTTGGTACCGCCACCGCCGTGTCATCATTCGTGAAAAACACGCGCTGTGCCGGAGTGTGATTTGCCGTGGTTGCTTTTGGCATGTGTACTCCCGTTTTGGTTAAATTTGAATAATCTCCGCGCTGATTGACAAGAGGTGGGTTGGCTCTATCATTCCCGCACGAGTTGGCGCCGAAGCTTTACTAACCATGGATTACCGCATACTAAAACGCCACGCCACAGGCGCAGTACACTATCAACCCACGTTACACAATCTTCATTGTCTTTCATTGTAAATGGTTTAGGCGACTATGTCAATGGGGTTCGTATGACTTTATTGGAGAATCCAGGCGATGTTAACTCCCGCCGTGAAGCCAAAAGAAAGAGCCTCGTTCCCCACGCGGTTTACGCGGGGGAACGAGGCTGAGCGGGAGCGAGTCAGCGGACAGATGCCGACTCCTCAAGAAGCTCCCGTCGTCGAGCGTTACGCGCCCGTTTGTCGTAATAGACAACGACACCCACGCCTATGATGGCAAGAGAGTCACCGATTAGGATGACAACCATCCCAGAGGTGACAAGCGCAGAACGATTAGTCATCCTGCCGACAGAGCCAAGGCATACTCCTATGCAACTTGCCATGCTCAGGAGAATAATAGTTCTCCAATACCACTTGTTCGCCTCAACGCGAAAACGCTGAGAAGCAAAGTAGATGGTGCTGATCCGCCTAAATCGAAACGGCGCAAAAACTTGCCACCCACTGTAAAGCATACAGATAAAATTACCTGTAAAAAGAACAATGGCAACGACGAGCCAACCGGCATCAGACATTCTGTCCCTCCTAAAACAACTAGAAGTGCCTGCGTAACCTCTATGATATTACATCGCTATAAAAACTGCAACTGTATGTATACGTCCAAAACCTCCTGGACTCCTCTGGGTTTAATTTTAGCATGTTGGTGTAGGCTCTAAGCGGCGGGATTTGGATGTTTGGCTGGATTGGGTCGCGGTGGTTGAAGTGGGGGCGCTTAGTGTTGTAGTAAAGTAGCCAATTGGTTAGTTAATTAATAAGCTAATCTTTAGTGAGTAGGTATAGGTATAGGTATGTCTTTTCCAATTTACAAATAATTTGGTGAACCTCGTTTTGTAGGTATAGGCATGTCCACAGTGTAGTAATACACTGCACGAGAACTATCTTCTTAGGTATCTATGGTGTAAGGTATCTATGGTGTAAGGTATGCCGTAAGAGAGTATAAGAGTTACGGCCTGGAAAGGTTCATGGCTATACGGTATGAAGATAAGCTCTAGATAGCATTAATCATCTGTATACTCTCTCTTCTTCTTTTTCTTTATCTTTCTTTATCTTACCCTTCTATAGTGCTGGCAAACAAAGAAGAGCCTAGGAGCTTAGAACAGTAATCATTGTAGAGTAGTCTAGAAGCTAACCCGTATACACTGCTAAACCCTAAGCTATAAGCTACTAGGGCTTTGTCTGCTATAAAAGACGGTATTAGCTAAAGTAAGCTACCCTACAGTCTCTAGATGGTTTTCTAGGTCTAGAGATAAGCTACCATATACAGTGCGTATACTAGATACTCTACCAAACACTCTATACTCTACTCCTACTACCAGGTACTAGTAGTACTTCACTCCTAGAAGGCTTAGGGTTTAGCTCTAAGCAGATGAAAGCTACTTTGCTAAGCTAAAGAGTAAACAGTCTACCTGCGTAGTAACAGGCGCTATAGAACCATATACTGGACGTAAGGTTAAGTAAGCCTAACCTAACCTAACCTAACCTAACCTAACCCTTACGTATTACAGGAAGCTTCTATAATGGCAGAGATAGGGGTACCCTTGAATCATTCATTCAGGATACAGTTAAACCTGGCAGCTTAGTTATTACAGACAAGTGGTATGGTTATGGTGAAATATCACTATTTATCCTCTACTCTCTACTTCTAGGCTACTGCCATGAGAGTCATAACCATAGCAAGGGAGATTATGGTAATACTAATACTAAACACTAAACAAAGCTGAATTAATGTGGAGTGTAGCTAAACGTCATATGCGTAAGCTCTACGGACAACGTATACTAACACATCAGTTACAGGATTTGTGCAAAGAATGGATGGTATAAGAGCTAATCATTCTGAGTTATTTAAAGACCCATTAGCATATCTACGATTTAGGGTTATTCCAGGTTAGTTGACTGTACCTCATCGCCCGCGCCGGATTATTGCGTCTGCCAGCCCATACTTCACCGCTTCATCTGCGCTCATCCAGTAGTCGCGCTCCATATCGGCTTTGACTTTTTCGAGTTTTTGTCCGGTATTTTTCGCGATCGCTTTCGCAAGCAGCTCTTTCATGCGCACCGATTCGCGCAGACTAATCTCCTGGTCGGTCACCATACCCTGCGTACCGCTGGACGGCTGGTGAATCATCACGCGCGCATTCGGCAGAACAAACCGCTTACCCTTAGCGCCGCTGCTTAGTAAAAACGCACCCATGCTCGCCTGCAGCCCGATGCCAATCGTCTGGACGTCCGGCTTGATATATTGCATCGTATCGTAAATTGCTAGCCCATCATACACGCTGCCGCCTGGGCTATTGATGTATAGCTGGATATCTTTGTCGGGATCTTCGTTTGCTAAGTGTAGCAGCTGCGCCACGATCGTATTTGCCGAGCCCTCTGTCACTTCTTCACCTAAAAAGATAATCCGATCTTCAAGTAGTCGAGAATAAATATCGTATCCGCGTTCGCCATCACGCGTGCGTACGATTACATTTGGCACTAAATAATTTCGCATATCATTCATAGCCCCATTGTACGCGGAATATTAGCACTCGTCAAGGGAGAGTGCTAATTTGACCAACCGCTCCTGTTCCTATTGCGCTCTGCTTGTCAAGTTGCTTATCGTAGTTATCAACGATTAATTTATTACGCTCGGCAGTCTTCTCGCGATCCTCATTTAGCAGTATTTGTGCTTCATCGGTATTAAGCTCAAGAATCTTTGCATATACGCCGCTGTCATTCTTACCAGAAAGCACAAGTATGTTTAGCTGCTCATCGGCGTAAACGACATACTCATCTCCGTTCTCTAGGTTACTCATACCAAAACATGCAGTATTAATTTCAGCTGTTCTGCGACCATCTTTCGAGACAGCGTAAACACCAATTGAATCCGTCACGAACAGTCCTTCTAGTGTTGTCTTGTCGTTTGCAACAAAACCATCCACGTTCGGCCCGATAAACAAGCTGTCGGCATACGGTATCGCTTTACGTAATGCGTGATTGCTTGGTAATTCTGTTGTCAGGCCAAACGTTTTGTCTTTTTCATACGAAAGAAAATGCACGCCAAGCTGTTTGGTAGCGTCCGTTGTCTTGCGCCACGGCTGCAAAAAGTGTATTTCCGGCGGCGAATAAATCGGGCGATTGATATGCGAATCTTTACGCAGCTCATCTTTCTCATTTATTGAATAGCTTGAGTCCAGATGACCCGATCCCATCACTGTGTGATGTGACGCATACTCATTTGTTTCAAGCGCACAGCCTTGCTTAAGCAGATTCTGGATCGTATCAATTGCATATAATTGCACTAGCTTTCCACTCTCTTCATTTTTAACCCGAGCACTAAACGTCCCCTCGTGCTGCATACCTTCGCCAATAGTCTCCGGATTGAGCAAATGACCAATTTCGTGCGCCGGCGCACAGCCTTTCCAAGCACCGTATGTTGATATATGAGTTCTCGGATTATCTGGATCTTGGTAGGCAATGCCAATAGCTTTTTCGCTCAATTCAGAATAGTGGCTATCGAAAATCACCATCGTGATAACCGGCTTGCCGTTATAATCATCACTCTCCGTGATTTGCTCGCGCGCTTCTTTTGCATATCGCTCAAACTGATCGATCGTATACATTGGCACTTCATCACTATCATCTCTGCGCGGACGCACACCCTCTGGCTCAACGACTTTTTCGATATGCTTAATATCTATCTGGTATTGCCCGCCAAGCGTTTGTTCAATTTGGCTAACGTTATCTTGTACCGTGTTCGCTATATGCTCGCGTCCCCATCGGCGCCGATTGTCAGCTCCATCGCCATCACAGCTATCAGGATCAATCGCTAAACCATAAATAGCAACAACTCCCAGCGTCATCTCCACTGAATCGTTTGGATCTATCTGCTCAAAGCGATCGTATAAATACTCAATTGCATGACGTGCTTTATCATTAATACCAGCTGCCTCAGTGACCACACTAAACGAAAGACCCGCCATAGCGCCAATCGCAAGCTCTCGTAAGAGTAATCGCCGCGAAATTCTTTTAGAATCCTGACGGCTGTCTGGTCTATCGGAATAGCACGGTTCATCAAAGCCTTCCTGGACACGTGAGTGCGCAAAGTTCTCTTCTGCCCCACACGAACTAACAACCGATTCCTTACAGTACTCACACATATTTTTCTGTTATATACCAAATCAAAGTTATCGTCAAAGCAAACCACTCTCGTTATATTTCTCAACGGCTAAGCAAAAATATAAGCAACACACCCAACCACACCTAGAATGCCTATTTGGCGCCTCAATCTACTACGAGTTTAGCTCAACCAGCTTGTCGACCGTCTTTTCAGTAATCAGTCGATTTGCAACTTCGCGCTGCGCCTCGGGCTTATCAAAATGCTTTGCCATCTCAGAATTGTTTGCATATTGCTGCTTATAGGTGTTAATATGTGCCGCCAACTCATCTGCCGTCGCTTCAATTTTCAGCTCTTTACTCAACTGCGCCAACACTAGACCTGCCTTAATGCGCGCGTCAGCGACATCGTTCGCTTCAGCTTTTACCCAGGCGTCACGATCGGCATAGCCCTTTTCTTTAAAATATTGTTCTAAAGTACGACCCCGATACATCAAATTCTGACGTAAATCCTGTTCCAGCGAACGAATTTGATCATCGCGCAATACCGATGGTACGCTCACTACACTCTTTGCAACCAGCTGTTTTACTAGCTCATCTTTCAAATCGTCTTTTGCCCTACGCTCTGCTTGCGCTGCAATCTCCGCTTTTATGTCGCTGCGCAAATCTTCCATTGACGTAAATGAACCGGCTTTTGCAGCAAATTTATCATCAAGCGCAGGCAACTTTACGCTATTTACTTTTTTCACTGTCACTTCAAACACAACGTCTTGTCCCGCTAGGTCTTTTACATGATAGTCCTTCGGGAATGCTAATTTAACGTCTTTTGTATCGCCTGCTTTCAAACCAACAAGCGCATCTTCAAATCCCGGGATAAAAGAATTTGAACCAAGCACTAGCGGATAATCCTTGCCCGTACCACCATGAAACGCCTCGCCATCTTTTTTACCGACGAAATCAATCACTGTCTCATCACCTATTTTTGCAGCGCGTTTGACTTCTTTCTTTTCCGACAACCCTTTTTGAATTCGTTCAATTACTTCGTCAATTTCTTTTTTATCAACGTTAACCGCCGCTTTTTTCACTTTTAGCTTTTTATAATTACCAAGTTTTACTTCAGGCAACACATCTGCTTCAGCGGTAAATTCTAACAGCTCGCCCGGTACGTATTTTTTAATTTCGACCTCAGGGCGAGCTAGCACCTGCAAATCGTTACTCAAAAAAGCCTCAGCAACCGCGCGATTTAGCGCCGCATCCAACGTCTCCTGAGCCAGCGCATTCGCATCGGCATGTTTTTTCACAATTTCAAGCGGCACATGCCCCGTACGAAATCCATTAACTTTAGCTGTTTTTGCCAAGCGCTTTAGCGCCACCTGTTCAGCTGCTGCCAGTTCAGCATGATCCGCCGCAATCATTACTTTTACGCGCGTATCTGATTCGTGTGTTACTGTCGTCTTCATAACAGCGTATTATAACAGAGATACGGATATCTGTCAGGTGTCAAAGTCATCCAAAAACTCCGACAAGTCAAAATCATCATCTTCACGGGCGCGCACTCGGCGGTCGCTCACGGCTGTTACGATTCGTTCAAACCCAACCGTCTTGTCTGTGCCGTCACGCAAATTTTTCAGCGTATATATTTGCCGTTCCACGCTCGCCTCGTCGATAAGCATAACGTACGTAATGTCTTTCTCTACCGCCGTAACAAGTTGTTCCGCCAATGTTCGACCAGTATAGTCAACTTCTGTGCAGATTCGCTCACTGCGTAGTTTTTCGGCAATTCGCTCCGCCGTATCAAATACGCGCCCAACTGCCGCCACATACACTTCAGTTGCACTCGGCAATACCGCATGCCCACTTTCTTCTAGAGTCTCAACAATATGCGCCATATCACCCAACGACGCAACAAGCGTTTCCAGCGACGGAGCAATCATTCGCCCACCACGATACAACATTTTTTCATCATTCGTAACAATATCAAACAATACTCCAGCTGTGCAATCAGCGTAAGACAATGTTAAATCAAGTACGACACCAGCGATGCCAAGTGCCTCAAGTCGCGCATACAACGCTGCTAGGTCTTGGTACGCGTCATGCTCGCGCACCGCTTCTGGCAATTCCTCGGCATTTTTCGCTGCCAATACTTTGGCAAGCTGCTGCAAAATCGTGCCCGCCTGCATGCGCCCAACGATATCAATCGCACGGTCACGGAACTCTACAGGTGTAAGCATGCGCTTTTCTGCAAGCAAGCGCGTCATAAGTTCAGTTTGTATTGCATCTAGCTCTAAATAATCCTCTAAGATTGCCTGCACGATTCGTGCGTCGTTCAATCGTATACGATAGCTCGCACGTGACAGCCCGATCGCATCTAGACTGCGCTTTGCAATAGCGATTGCCTCAACATCGGCACGCGGAGACTCGCAGCCAACATTATCGTAATGAAAGATCCGCCCCGACCATGGATACGCCGGTTGTCCAAGCGAGCCGTTCGAGATCTTAAAACGCCGCGCATAATGCGCCGACGCTGACATGTCGTCGCCAACTTCTTCGTAGCCGTATAATTTTGCCGTTCGACGCCACGCCGACTCAATGTGATGGCGCATACGAACAGATTGCGGGTAGTACAGCTCCTGGCCGCCCACCAAATTGGCTAACGAAGCTTTCATGAGGGCTATTATAGCATACTTGACTATATTTTGCAAGCATTTCCTACACCAACCCCTCAACCGCAACACTCCCCATACAAAAAGAGGCATCTTGGTTCGTCCTTTGTTAAAATTGGATCTACGAAAACAACCTAATTTTAGCAGAAAGGTATTCCAAAATGCCTCAAAGAGAGTATACACAACTTTCAAGCGAAGAGCGAATTGTTATTGAAGCGCTGCTTAGAAGCTCAGCCAGGGTGCGCGAGATAGCTCGCATGCTAAACCGCAGTCCCTCAACCATCTCTCGGGAGCTCAGGCGAAACCAAAATTTTGCCAAAAAGACCAGAGTTAATAAACCTAAGGAGCTGGGACTAGACTCGAGACACTTTCGCGGTACCGCCAAAGTGCCAGTGATTCGCGAAAAGAAAGCTCGGCATAGAAGACGCCTGTGCCAATTCGAGAGAATAAACTACTTGGCTAAATCCGCCCAGCATAAGATGCTGGCTAGATGCAAGAAACAATCCCTGCTGCTCGGAGCTTTCTGGATACCAGCAAACCAGAGAGTTCGTTGAATCGCGCCTCAGGCTGCGTTGGTCTCCCGAGCAGATTGCTGGCAGGCTGCAGATAGAGATTAACAAAAGAGACAAATCTGCTAGCTTGTCTTACGTCTCGCCTAAAGCAATCTGCAAATACGCCAAGAAATACAACCTCCATAAACACCTGCGGCGCCGCGGCAAGAAATACAGATGCAGCCGTATACCTGCCGTACCTGCCGGCTGGATGTCTGCCGGCAAACGCAATATTGCAGCTAGACCCGGCGTAGTGGATGAACTCGGGCGCTTAGGCGACCTAGAGGGCGATACCATCTTCGGCAAAGATAGCCGAGACAGATTGCTAACTCACGTGGAGCGAAAGACGGGGTTAGTCTCAATTAGCCTAGTGTGCGGCTATGATGTACATAAGATACAAAAACAGACCATGCTTGATCTAGAAAGGCTCAGCAGGCACACCGGAGCCTTGCCAAAGACCATAACCTACGACAACGGCGTAGAATTTGCCGGTTGGAGACAAACCGAGAAAGACCTAGGAGCGGATATTTACTTCGCCAATCCCTACCATTCCTGGGAACGAGGCAGAAACGAAAACGCCAACGGGCTCATCCGCGACTTCTTCCCCAAAGGCACTGACTTCAAAAAACTAACTAACCGGGATATATTAAAAGTAGAATCCATGCTTAACAACCGACCAAGAAAACGATTCCAGTGGCTAACGCCACTGGAATACGCCGCGTCTTTGGGTGTTGCGGTTGAGGGGTGGGTTTAAGTCTTATTTTTAGAATAGGTCCAATCCTACTTTACCCCCACCACCCATACTAAATAACAGATGAGAAATAAGTACTTGAAACGTTCACATATTTCTGAAGCTAAAACTAGACAAATTGTTAGACTATTTTGTGAGGACATGACTGCTACGTGGAATAGCTTCCATAGCTAATCTAAACCGTAATACAGTCAATCGTATATTTACTCACATTCGCATAGTAATAACTAAATACTACAGAATCTACCTCACCATTGTCTGGTGAAGTAGAAATAGATGAAAGTTACTTTGGACTATGCCGAGTACGTGATGTACGTAGCGCACATGATATACATAGTCTCTGTAGAGCCAGTAACAAAGACTAAGATTTATCGTCTTTGAGCCTGCCTTTTTACTACTAAAGCGCCATAGTAAGGTATATACCCAAATAGCACCTAGTACCTAATCCTAATCCTAGTACTTAATACTTAGCACCTAACCTCATGCTAGCCGGAAACGCTCTAAAACAGATCACACAGATGAATCATACGGATGAAAGTATAGCTAGAATAGCACTATGCATAGTGAACTATATACGAGTAACGGTTAGTATAGTTACGGCTGGCGTAGTTACACAACGGACTAGTTGACTAGGTGATATAAGCGTCACTACCCGTGTAAACTATAGCCATAATAAATTTGTTAATAGAAGCAAAAGCAATCCTAAAAGAACCACATCAACAGCATAGAGAACTTTTGGGGAGTATTGCTAAAGTCCGCTTAGCTAAAAGCTACGCGGACTTAGAAAAGATCACTTTAATCTCCATCTCAAAGAATGTGAATTTAGATATAAAGTATAAAGGTATAAGGCATAGCATGAGATATGAAGATGTGTATCATGAGTTACTTAAATTGCTACGGGAGGAAGCAATTAGATAGGCTAAACTAGTCTTGAACCTTAGAATATTATGGATACGCTTAATTTTTGTTTTAGAAAACACCCTCTAGCATAGAGCATCATTGTAGCATATGCTGTTGCACCCATACATACATTGCAATTCCAGCCGCTACGCCAACATTAAGACTGCGCGTACTGCCAAATTGCTCAATCGCGACAATCTGAGCGGCACGCTGTAATAACTCTTGGCGAATTCCTGAACGTTCCGCACCGAATAGCAGTACGGTATTTCTTGGTAATTTTGCGCGACTCAAAGGCTGCGAGCCATCAATATTATCGACCGCAATCAATTCTTTCCCCGCGATCGCATGTATAAAACCATCCGTCGCCACATAATAGTACACATGCAAGTATTTGTCAGTCATCATTGCACCGCGCTTATTCCATTGCCGCCGCCCGATAACATGCACATGACGCACGCCGAACGCATTCGCGCTACGTACAATCGTGCCCATATTGAAATCTCTCTCGATATTATCAATCGCAATCTCTAGTGTCGAACCGTGCGTATCTAGATCGGTGATAATTTGTTCTATCGGTACGCCTTTGTAACGATTGATAACGTTGCGTTGGTCATTAAGCGTTGAAGTCATTCTCTATTATCGCCTATCGCACCTATATAAGCACCGATAATGGCAATATGAGCAATCGCAACCTCGCCAGCTTGAGGCGACTGCAGCTCCTCTGGCCATTTACTAATAGCACTATGAAATGCTCTATTAACCATTTCAGTGTCTATATCCGACAAGGCACTGTGCTCTAGCGCTCTCAGCGTTTCAAGAATAAGTTGTGCCGCATCGTGAGGCAGTATGTCTTGCGGCAACTCACTAAATCTACCGTTAGCTCTAATGCCATCTTCGTTCTCCAAGCAGACAGATGTGTTTGCCATCTCCTTCGCAAGCGATGGATTCTGTAAGTTGCTAAAACTCTCCAACATCCTCTGGACATGTGTCATCGAATCAATCACACGAACCCTTTCTCGCTTGTGCTATGGCGTACGAACAGCAAACGCTTGATTATTATAATTGACAACCAATCCATTGTATCACATTATATGATTGACATGAATCTGTACCACTATTTACTTTGCACCGAAATACCAGTATAATCAAATTGTAAAGTCCGGAATGACTAAGAAACTACGATGCACTTTATATACCCATTATGCATGCGGATGTGGCGGAATTGGTAGACGCGCTAGCTTCAGGTGCTAGTGCCAGCGATGGCGTGAAGGTTCAAGTCCTTTCATCCGCACCAAATCGGGACAAAACTCGTAAATTGGGCGCAAAAGTGCTCTTTTTTCTTTGGTTTTGCTATGCAAAACCCAAATGTTTTCAAAAGCAAATTGGAGTGTTGAGCGCGGCGAGAGCCGTGCTTGTTTTTTTGGATAAATACAGGCTAAATTGTTCTTCTGGTAACTTCTTTTCAGGCATCAACTCAGCTTATTTCGTTTGATATGCGAACTGATCGACATCTTGGTCTAAGTAACCGTCAAGAAATCGCTGTAACTGGTACTTTAACCCAACCCCTCCCCTAGTAAAATTAAGTCTAGCTATATAACAACACCTAATCAAAGAAAGGATGTTCCGCATGCCTATTACATACAAAACTTTGCTAGAGTGTTTTTGTTTTGGGTCAATGCGCCCCATCCATGCTATCATATACCCTAATGACCAACCCACTTCCTAAGCTGGTAACGTTCGATGGCGATGCGCGCAGCGGCAAAGGTACGATCGTAAGCTTGGTAAAAGACTATATACGCGATGAGCTATCATTGCCCGTCATGCTGATCGATGCAGGGCAAGTCTTTCGCGTGCTCGTAGTGATGATGCAGGAATACGGCATAGACTTGGATGATCCAATAGCAATAGATACATTCCTCGCCGACAAGCATAACGAAGACGCCTGCGTACGCCGCGTGAAATTTGTATACCATCTGCCGCGGGCAGACCGCGATACGTTACTCTACACGCCAAAAATCAGCGCAAACAGCGTGAAGATTGGCGCTCGCCCGCGCAGCCAAGCATTCAAAGATGCACTATTGCGTAAATGGCTGCGCGATGCGCGCGAAGAAGGCGTAGAGATTGTACTGCTAGACGGGCGCGCACTCGGCGAAGTCGGCGAAGAGCTTGCCCGCGCCGGATTGTGCGAACATGTGCTTGATTTGTTTTTCGTGTGCGATCCGGTAGTAAGCGCCCAGCGTACGCTTGGTATGATGCCGCGTCCGTACGCCGAGTTAAATGCCGATGAACGCGCCCGCGTTGACGACCAGGTTGCACAGATTACTGCGCGCAACCATGCTGATCGTACGCGCTCAGTACAGCCTGTCGTACCGCCTGCTGGCGCGCTCACCTACTCTGTAGGCGAGCTGCCAACCATACTGCCGCTACGCTACCCTTGCCCTGCTGCTATTATTGATCGCAGTATAGAGCTGCCGCGCGAAACTATGGCGTTACCGGTTATTAGGCTAGTAGAAACATACTGCCAACCATCTGCATCTTAATTTAATTCCAAATGAAAAGCCCCCAGACAGAAGCACGAACCCCGGGCAATGATGCCCTAGAGCGGCTTCTGTCTGGGGGTGAGAGGCTAGGAGGGACTAGCCGGCGGTGTCGGCGTCGGGGGCGGTGTCGGCGTCGGGGGCGGTGTCGGCGTCGGGGGCGGTGTCGGCGTCGGAATCGGGATCGGCGTCGAAGCCTTCGACAATATCGTTAAAAACGATATTGTTAAGAAGCCTCTTATCAACTTTTGCGGTCTCAACGACCGCAAGCTCTTCAAGGAATTCCTTTATGCGTTCTAGTATGCTAGCGCTCCCTGACAGCAATGCTCCCGCGAACATCTGGATAAAGATGTTCAGAGTATCGTCTGCCTCATTAATAAAGAAGTTGTAGATCACCTCCGGAAGCTCAGACCTAATGAGCCTGAGCTCATTCCGCACCTCCTTCCCGAGGATGACGCTATAGGACACGATATTAGGAATCGTGTCCTCGAAGACAAAGAACTCGTCGAACTCGTCGAACGTGTCGTCCATGTTTTGCCTCTCTTAAAGACCTGATCTCATGCGGGATTGCGATGAGATCCTGAAGTAATATACTATGTTTGTTTGGGTTGGTCAAGGGGTTTCCTACTCTAACCCCTTAATTGCAACATCTCACATATAAAAAGAGACATCAGTTTCTCTAGGCTTTGTGAAAATTAGGTTTGAAACAACAACTTAAAACAAGGAGAAAAGATCCCTCTAGGATAGAGCATATATACAACGCGTTCACGGGGATGCATGGTCATCGTCAGCTCATGTCGTGAGATGCTGGATAGAATAGAGCAGAGTATATACGAATACGTTTACTAGGAAGAAGCGAATAGTTATTGAATCATTATTAAAGAAATCATTTTACCACAACCATTTAGCTTTCTGTACATATGAATTTTGAGTAAATTAAGAGATTTTCTTTCAAACGCCGAAAATCCGTGTCAGATTTAGCTGTACTATATTGATTTTGTGCTATATATAGCAGTTTACACCTTTGTTTGAGCTTGAATCAGCCATCTTTTTTATTGCATATGCAAAGGATGATGCTTCCACGAAAACGTACGGCAGTTATATAACCGCGGACGAAAGATCTGGAACCACTCTAAAGAGATTGGATTCATTCCTGAGCCGACTTATCCGATCTAAGAGGGTGACACTAAATCCGTTCATATGTGCAGAAACATCATGATTGTGCCTAGTTTTATATCTAAAGCCTAAGTCTAAATCTAAATTATCTACTTTGCCAATCCTCACCATATCCTAGAGAACGTGGACGTGACCAGAGAATATTGATGAATTAATTCAAAAGACTCCTTACTAAAAGGCACCGACTTCAAGAAGCTAACCAAGCAAGGGTATAGGATTATATACCACTCGTCCAAGAAGACCCGGTGAAAGCGACAATGAATATTTTTTCGTTAATGATGATGAATTCAAGCAGAAGAGATCGACAATTTTACCCGAGCACTGGGAAGAATCGGAAACGTATGGTAGAAGATACGGTCAAGACACGCACTTCTACAATCAACAAATGGAGCTTGGGAGGTTTGTCATAGGGTGCTGTCGCCCGTCACTGACAGAGGTAGAGTCTCTTTACCTCTATTACGACACGAATCGTATAAGGGTAATATTTATGGATATTGACGAGCGAGCGCGTCGTGAGCGTATGCTGCAAACTCGCGACTTGGAAGTAGTCAAACGGTTGAGCTATGACACAGATTGGAGCGTATCGGCAGATTTTCTTGCACGAGCCGATTACATCATAGCACCACATAATCATCTCGAGCAGGATCTTACTACAGTTGATTATATTGTCAAACAAATTATACGTCGTGAATAAAGGCTTCAATATGGCGTACGATACTGGCGAGGTCGGTATAAGCATGGTCGGCAGCTATTACCTCCATCATCTCAAGGAGCGGTTGGCTTGAGCATAGTTTGCTAACTTCACGGTAGCCACCCATAGGATCCTCACTTGCCTGAATGCATAATGTCGGAACTGAAATGCTCTCAATGAGCTGGGCTGTATCAATGTGCCTCTCCTCCATATAAGCAATCGGCAAGCCAATCATAACCATCCTGTTAATAATGGCGCCATCAAGCACTGCGTTCATTCCTATAATTGCACCTGCTGATTTTGCGATCACTATCGTTGACTTATGCGATTTAATGTATTCTCCAAGCCGATACACTTCCTTTTTGATGTCTATTTCAGATTTACTATCCCAATGAAGATACGGAAAGATTTCTGAGTCGATACTATGGTTTTTGAGACACTCGGAAAGTTTGCATAGCCATTGGCGATTACGTGGATTTGCACCTGCGAGAAGGAGGATATTAGGGTTATTTCTTGTCATATAGTAACTTTAGTTTTGATATAGCACTACAACACAGCCGTCTTATTCGGCACGAGAAGGCAGCGCAGATCGTTCACACAACTATGTAATCTCCCTTAATTCTACTAGAATTGTATCATACTTAATTAATGCATACATACCACCTTTAATCCTTGAGAAACGTGATGTTTTCGCAAACAGTAATATTACTGAGCAAACGCAACAAGTGTCACCATCAGGAACAACCCTTTACAGCTACAAAAAGAATTCGGCGGGGGAAATATTAAAAAATAAACCAAAGGATTCCTGGTGGAGCGGAGCGTGTGCTATATGCCTGCAGGCGTTGGGACTGAGCTGCGCATTTTGCTAGAAATGAATTCTAGCTTAGGTGTAAAAGCTCACCAAAATTAAGACTTAACTTTGTTGCAGGTGGATCTGAAAACAGACACAACAATGCCCACGCACTTCTTACAGACAGAGTTGCCAAACGATAATGTTTCCGTTGGGCTAAAACCGAAGCGTACCATCAATCATGCCGGCAAGCTGACGCACGTCATTCAGTTGCTTAACACCAGGGTTAAGCGTACCAAGTGGATCAAATAGCTTGCGGATCGCACGATACATGTCAACGCGCCGCGCACCAATGCATTCGTATGCGAATCGACTCAGCAACCGCCCTTCACCATGCTGACCAACGACTGCGCCACCATACTGGTGAACAAGCCGCGTCGTTTCATCAAGCAAGCGCATAAGTTTTTGCCGATCGCTTGCCTGCGCTATTGGCACAAGCGGATACACCGACACAAGTTCGGCCAAACCGTCTACCGCAAGCGGTAGCTCCACGCGCAACTTATTGCCAAGCACCGTCAACGCTTTCGTGAAATCCTCAAACCGTTCTGACGGCACAAACCAATTGGACAACAATGGCGGTATGCCAACGCCTGCACGATCTGGAAGCGTAAAATAACGCGTAATGTCAAGGAGCGATAATAGCGAAGTGCGCGTGCTACCATCGTCCAATGTCAGCGAAACATCAGCTACGCTATTGCATAATTTTTCGAGCTTTTTCTTTCCTTTCATACGAGCACGCACGTTAAAATCATCAAACCCGACAAGAATAGCCGCCTGCGGTACTTTACCACCAACCTCTTGAAACCATGGCGCCTTAAAACCAACTTGTACTGCTCGCCGTACGAGTGCTGCATCAAAGTACTTCACGAATGCCGGTGCAAACCGGCGTAGCTCATCAAGCATGTCGTGCGCTGTTTCTGCCGAAGCGAATACAAGCACCGCCAGATCTAAATGCTGGCTACGAAAATCGACACGCAAAATCATCTCGCTAATAACGCCAAGTGTGCCCTGACTACCTACAAAGAGCGGCGTCAAGTCAATGCTACCATCGCGATTGCATATACGTGCAATACTATTATAGCCAGTCTGATCGCGCTCGTGGATAGTACTGATTTCATCAGCATAATCTTCCAAGATTGCTTCTACGCCACGGTAAATATCACCCTCTAAATTCTGCTGCCCTTTCTTGCGATTCAGCTCGCGTCTGCTGATTTTGCCGGTTTGCAATATGTCACCGTTTGCTAGTACAACCTCTAATTGACTCACATTCGCCGCAAGCGAACCATACTTACCCGCTAGATACCCCGCAGCATTGTCAGCAATCGCGCCGCCAATCGTACCACGCGAGTCAAGCCCATTAAGCGACAAAACCCCCGCACCCTGCAATGCAAGCGCCGATTGAAGTGCCTGAATTGTCACGCCAGGCTGCAAGCGCACCAACCGCTGCTTGCTATCGTATTCAAAAATCGTGTTCATATGAGTTGCAAGGGAAACCTGTGCGCCGCGACCAACTGCGCCACCATTAATACCATAACCAGCACCGCGCACCACTAGCGGCAGTGTATGCCCGCGCTCAGACAGCTGCCACGAAAATCGCGCTGTTTTGCGAATGTCACTCGTATTTCGCGGCGACACGATCATTTCCGGAGCAATCGCCAAGATTCCTGCGTCTTTGGCACGCGCCGCACGCAAATCCGTGCGAAAATCAACTTCGCCTGCCAAATGTCCGCGCAAATAGGTTGCAACCTTGCTCATTACTACCCCTTATCCCTGATCATTTACGTCTGAATTTATTTTAACACAAGCATAGTTGGATAAAAAATAATATTAGTACAAAACCGATATTATTAATTACAAAATTACGCAATTGATCCATCAACCTAAACCAGAACCTCCCATAAACTTAGGAGTGAATAGCAACTAAGTGAAAGGAGATGTTCCTAATGCCTACCATACCAAAAGTTTGCCAGTAACAAGAAATACTGGCAGATCCTTAACAAACTAGTCTTTGGCGATGAGGTGTCTTGTCCTCGCTGCCATAAGGGTCTTCATGAAAACTATTGCAACAAATATCTGTGGTGTAAACTGTGCCGCAAGAAATACCGGCCTACCAGCTACCAGCTAACAGCTACCAGCTAACAGCTACCAGGCTAGTTGGTTATACGGCATGAAGCTAAGTCCCCGGCAGCTCTGTTCATCCTGCTCTACTGCTAGCAAACAAAACGCTCAACGGAAACGTCATACCTATTAGCTGGCGTAAGCTATACTACTGTCCGGCGCTAGTTTACCCGATTCCGCAAGCAACTGCCTGGCAGCAGCAAGCTCACCACCATGCTGGAGAGTGTGGTACAAGTAGATGAAAGCTACTTTGGCAAGAGGCGATCCAAACAGCCTCAGCACATCGTAGTTGGCGCTAAAGATACTACGACTGGGCGCATTGCCCTACGCATTACCGGCAGCCGGGGATAGACAATCGCTTGAACAATTTGTTCAGGATTACATCGTAGCAGGCAGCCTAGTGGCGAGTGACAAATGGTGGGGCGTATGACGAGCTAAGAACTACTTGGCTACGCTCATGAGAGTTGGAATCATAGCAAAGGGTGCTTTGCCAGTACCAACCAAGGAGAGAATGTCTGGAGCGTGACAAAGCGGTATGCTCGGGAAGCTGTTCGGCGGAAGAATCCTGACGAGACAGCTAGACTCTCTTTGCCAAGAATGGATGGCAAGAGCTAACCAGCCAGAACTGCTCGCCAGCCCAATAGCATTCCTACGGTTTACTAGGGCTTTACGGATTAGTTGGGTGAACCTCTTTATGGTAATTATTGCCAAAATACCTTATTGGGTTTCGGCGGGTCGGGTCGGGGGCGACCCGCCGAACAGAGCTTTGCTCTGATTACTCAGATTTGCTGGGTTTATTGTATAATTTAAGTAATATGCATTATGGTCGATCAAAGAACTATCTATTTCACGCAATCGGATGGCACGAATGGTCAGAGAGTATTATTGTCGACGCTCGTCAAAAAGCCAGTAATATTGAAAAGAGTGTTTTTGAGGCAAACAGTCAGGAGCAAATAGTTGATCACATCGTGTCTGGCTATAACTTAGCCCCGCTGGTGCTGTTGGCGGACAACAAAACCCAGGACATAGTGGAGACCAAGGTAGATGTCATCGGCAACAATATGTATGTACAAGTATTTGACAATAGTCCAATCAGCGTGCCCGGCTATAAGGTCGTTATTACGATACCGTTCACTGGTTCCGCAGACCTATTCAAAGTCATTCCTACTAGAATGCGAATGACGTATGATGATGCCGTGATTACTGGCAACGAATTAACTTTTGCGTTGGAGTTTACTGAATCAAACACCACTGCGGAGCGGATAAAGGATGCAGTAGACGGAAAGATAGCATCAATACAACAAAACATAGATTACATAAACAACGACTTATCTGGGTTTGAAGAGCGTGTTAAAGGCGTGGTAGTCGAAGCAGTCGCCAAACGTTTTGAGCAAATAAACAAACTCGACTCGATAAAGACTGCGCTGAGTATACCACTTGAAAAATCAGACAATCCTAGCCCATTAAATCAAGTTAGGATTTCAGTGCAAAAGCTGACTCCACTCTCAACCAAAAAAGATGAACCTGGTGGAACAATATCAAGCGAAGATTACGAAACGATACTTGAAACCATACGAAGCATGGGTGCATCTATGGAAACCAACCGAGCGTCAGAATCAAAGGACGAAGAAGCGCTCCGGGACATGCTGCTGGTCGGCTTGTCTGCGAGCATAAAGAGTGGCGTGGTTGGCGGCGAGCTATTCCATAAGAGCGGCAAAACAGACATCTCAATACCCTTCGACAGCAAAGCGACTTTTGTTGCTGAATGTAAGCTATGGAAAGGTCAGAAATACATAGACAAGGGCATAGACCAGCTCTTAGGCTATTTGACTTGGCGTGACGCCAAAACCGCACTCGTTATATTCAACAAAGACAACGCTAACTTCTCTGATATACAAAGTAAAGTCGAGGCTATATTTACTGAACGAAGCGACTACGTGCGCACAATCAAGCAACGCGATGGTGAGTGGCGCTTTATTATGACCAAACCTGACGATAACGGCCGACAAATTGAGATTCACGTCATGTTGTTTGATGTATATGAGACAAAGTCATGATGTGCCACGGAGGATGTACAGATGACCAATAAAATCACGAAGATAACCAGGTATGCCATCCTAGAAGTTTTGGACACTTACATGGCCACCGACTTTTATGGCAGGTTAAACGAAGTAGAGTTCTGGGAGCGCATATTCAACCTAGAAAAACTACCATCTACCGACAGCCGTTACCCTGACATGAAAGGCGACCTGTGGCAGCACCGCGTGAATAACAATGATTGGGATGACAACTGGTACATTGATAAGTTTGACCTGCTGGAAACAGAAGACGCCAAGTTCCTGAAATTCCTGGTCGAGTTCTTCCATCCGGAAGTTAGAGATATAAATTGGAACACCAAAAGAGCCTTGGCTACCATCAACAAAAACTTGGCACTTGATGGCGTAGAGTTATATGCCAAGTCAAAAGTATCAGGCCGCGACATACTGGGTGCTAGAAATATCACGCCCGCCACACAGATAGATGAAACGCCGCTCGCAATTATAGACAACGACTTTATATCGCTACAGATCAACAAAAATGTTTACGACCACATCAAACGGTACTTAATCAACGAGGACTACTTCCACGCGGTGGACGAAGCATATAAATTGGTACGCAACAAACTGCAAGAGATAACTGGCAACGAAAAAGCCACCGAAGTGTTCAATATGAATGCCGAGAGCAAAAAATACTACACGCAACTGTTTGGTAAATCAGACGGCACAACCCATGCCGAAAAAGACTTCTTCCGCGGTGTCGGTTACCTGAACCTGACCATACAATTTTTACGCAATGAAAAAGCGCACACACTGGCAGCAGCTCTTGAGCGTAACCTGGCTATTCACTACATATCGCTTTCTAGTTTGGCCTATGATTTGATTACTCGCAATGAGACAGAATAAGATGACAAGGTCTGATAAAACCCCGATGAGCCAGTAGCGACAGTCAAAGAAGATAGGTTGGTCGCACTGATTTTGCTAAAGGTCTAGCTGAAGCGCTCGTCAAAGTACCAAACTCTGAGTCATTCACGGTCGGGCTATATGGCGCTTGAGGTAGTGGCAAAACATCCGTGGATAAAATAACCGAAGAATGTCTGACTCAAAAAACATCCAAACGATATCGAGATTATGAACTTCAGTCCGTGGCTATTTACTAGCATAGAAAACCTGCACATAATGTCCTTTGGCGCACCAGCACAGGAACTCAGTAAGAAATCAGTTACGCCGAGCTAACTGGCACAGCCGGCGCCACCTATTTGCTCGCATAGCATCTGGAGGTCTATCAGCCTTGAGTGGTATAAGGTCGTAAGTGCCGAAGCGCAATGCGCCTCAAAGTACTCAAAGTATATGATAGATTGTAAAATTAAATGCGACACCTCTAGCAAGTAAAAAATTCATACTAACTTCGTGTAAAATGTTAGTAACAACAAAAACACACGGAGGTTAATATGAGTCATAGTTATCTTACCTTAAACGATAGAAATAAGATAGAGGTAAGGAATTTACTTGTTATGAAAAAGTAAAAAATGAATTAAACGTAGACTTTTATTTCGCAGATCCATATAGCGCTTGGCAAAGAGGAACTAACGAAAATAGTAATGACCTACTTAGAGAATTCTTTCCTAAGAAAACTGATTTAGCTAAAATCAAAAATAAAGAACTAGTAGATGTTATATATAAAATAAACTCCAGACCGAGAAAATGCCTAGAGTTTGATACGCCATTTGAACGTTTTATGCACGAATTAAATTTGTTAGGAGAGGTGTCGCAATAATTATTGCAATTCAACATAAAATAAAGAGAGTCTTTAGGGACTCATAACTCTTATACACTTGGTGCGGATGAAAGGACTTGAACCTTCACGCCGTGAGGCATATGCTCCTAAGGCATACGTGTCTACCAATTCCACCACATCCGCATATTTGATATTGTGAAATATTTCTGTAAGTAAGTATATCAGTAGATAAAATAAATTACCACATTTTTAATATTTTTATTTAACAGGAATTTTCTTTGCTAAATCTAATAACAACTCAATCAACTGCGAACTCATAATAGGAGCTTCCTCTTTGCTTTTAAATAATCCTTTTGATTTTTTAACTTGATTATTCTCTTCATTATTGAATATTCGGTATGCAACTGTTTTGATAATTTCATTTCTTAATTTCACATCACCTTCAATACTTAGCAGATAAGGCTTTAATGCTTTAAGTTGATGAGCTGTTCGTTGATTAGCTCGCTGTGCTTTGCGGTGCTCGCTTGATTGAGTGGCTGTATATCCTGCTACACCTCCAGCAAATAGCATAACAAATGCTCGAGCTATTAAGAATTGCCATGACGCGTCCTTAATATGAATAACTTCATAAACTACCCAGCAAGAAAGTCCTAACATTACAAGCAGTAAAATTGTTGTTACTACACTCCATACATAAGCAGCTATTTTATCTTCCTTAGCACTACTAGAATAATCGTGGATTAGTGTTTTATCTCCAGCCATATTCAATAATTCATCTATTCTAGCAAGGCTATCTCTTGCCTCTATCTCGGTGGCATTTAACTTCTTGCCTATGCCATCTGCAATGCGATCGGCTTCATTACTCTTTTTACTAAATGCTTCTTCAATTGTACGTTTCTGCTCTTTGATAAATTCATTAACTGCCTCATTACGTACATTTTCAGATTTTGTAAATGATAATTGTTGTTCAGCAGAGATTTTATTTGATGAATCTTTTATATCTTTTAAGTCTTTGTTAAGTTCATCTATTTTCACACCAAGTGCTTCAAACTCGTTTTTAGCTTCAGTAACTTTTTCGTCAATGGTCTTTTCTGAGGCGGCTCCTTTAGCGGATATGCTATCAATCTCTTTTGCTGCTACACGCTTATATTGACCAACTGACCTATTTAATCTCGCAATAGCCTTGCGAGTTTCCTTTATGTCCATAGTGGGCGTTAATGAAGGAATGTACGACAATATACCATCAATGTATCCATTCATATAAGAAATACCTAGATACACATCATCGTGAGCGTTTTGCCAGTTGTCAAAGCACGAGCTTACACTTGAAAGATAGTTGTTGATATTGTCAAGATTTGATATTGATATTAAGCGGTCGTCTGTATTACTAAGTCTATCCACTAAGAGTTCAATGACTAGTTTTGCCCGATTAATATCATCGATTGCTTCAAGAGATGCATTACCAAGATCTACTTCATCAAACCTGGCTAATAATTTCTTGGCTGCAGTATACGTGGCGCTATTATGTACGCGATCTTCCCATTTGCTCATGAGACGCTATCCCTTTTACCTAATTAGTTTGCCACCCCTTATTTGAACTTCAACTATAATTATATCACTTTTGTTCTTGAGAACGGCTACCCCCTAAGAGTAGAGAATCTTACTTATCCAATTTGATTAATTAAACTCCGCCCTAGACTCCAGAATTGACTCCTTGCGCCCTGTACAATAACAAACAAAAACAGCGAGTTAGAACTCTTATATCATTTTTGCCTTTATTGCCCATTATTTGCCTGTTGTAAGCCTCTTGTCGGCGGTGTGTGCAGTTCCTCCGCTAAGTGAAAAGAAAGCTTAATTATCTAGCCTTAGGAGCATATGCCTCACGGCGTGAAGGTTCAAGTCCTTTCATCCGCACCATAGTTGAGATAGTTTGACAGACTAAGCCCTGACTCAGGGCTTTTTTAGTGGACAATAAACAATATTGTGCGATGTATGATGGAGTTTACGCCTCGCCTACCACTTATGAGGAAGGATCTCCGATATGATGCAAAACCCGACGCTAACGTCGGGTTACGGGTTATATTAGATTGCCTACTTTTATACTGAAAACTTACCTCTCTCGGCGGAAAGAGGTGAGAAAAGCATTACCATAACTACGATTGTCCACCACAACAATTTCCCTAGTTAGATTCGGAAACTCACCTCTTCCTGGATGTGATAATACCATAAGCGCCCCAGGTTTGAGAAGACTTAAAAGTTTCGATACTGTGGAAAACTGCGTATCGTGATATGGCGGATCAACAAAAATAATGTCATAATTTTCTGCTTTACCAGATTTCAGCCATACGCTAACAGATGAGTAGACCAATGAAACGTCGTTTTCGACACCAAGCGATATCATATTTTTGTGTAATATATTTTGCGCGACTTTATCACGCTCAATGAATGTAACATGCGCCGCGCCGCGGCTAAGCGCCTCAAACCCAACCGCGCCTGTTCCTGCAAATGCATCAAGTACATACGCACCGCGAACTTCACTGCCAACTCGGTTGAATAGCGCATTGCGGATACGTTCGCCCATCGGCTTAGTGCGCGTATTGCTTGACTTCGGTGCGTCAAGCTTACGTCCGCCGTATTTGCCAGCAATGACGCGAATTGATGTCACGAAGCCGCCTCGCGATACGCCGCATACCATGCGTACATCACGACCGCACAAATTTTCGGAATCAGCGTGCGCCGCGTTTGGTTTGCAAGGCGCGCCGTCCATCCTTGTTTCCAAAATGTTTCATACATGTTTAACGCGTAGACTTCCTGCACTGCACCCAAGAATACACGCTCCAGCCCTAGATCATCCGCACATTTTACCCATTCTTCGCTCGGTGCAGAGTCGGCGAATGCTGTTGTTTTGATTGCTGCCGCCACACCGATTTCAAACAGTAAATGTGTCGCAAACACACCTTTCGCACCCCAATATTCCCAATTACGCCCCATCGTGTCACGCAGATTTTCACCTTTAATAATATTCTTATCCTTAATCGACAGGCGCTCTTCTTTTGGCTTGCCCCATAGCTCCTCAATCTTATCACTGAGTGGGTAGTGATGTGCTGGCGTCAAACCGTCAGTGATCGCATGCGCCATCCAGGCGGCCTCGAACGCGGCGCGCACCCGGTTCGTATTGCGAAGCGCCTGCACCAAATTCACGTAATGATCGTTTATCATACCGACAAGCGCCCGATCGTTCGGATTCGCCGGGTCAATATAGTGCCACGGCTCATCAACACTCGGGCTTTTACGTTTAATACCATCTGGACCATTATTACCTTCAAAGTGTAGAATCTCGCGCGTTGTCGGGAAGGAATGCTCTATGCCCGTGAACTTTCGCATGTTGCGTCGCGCGATGCGGTCGATCTTTTGATGAACCCCCATGATATTGCCTGAATGGGAACGAAATGTCGTACCACTGTACATAATTATTTATTATACCATGTTAGTTAAGCGTCGTCAGGCGTTGATTGCGACGGACTTCGCGCGCAAGATCTGGGTAATCTGCCAAGTTTTCGCCGCTCGTAATAAACGCCTGCGCCGCTTTTTGAGCACGAGTAATCAACTTCGTGTCAGCAAGCGTCGCGATTTGCAAATTAAGCGCGCCATGTTGCATGCGCCCATAAATTTCACCAGGACCACGCAAACGCATATCAACTTCTGCTAGGTAAAACCCGTCGTTTGACTGCTCAATCTCGCGTAAACGCTCACTTGGTTTATTATTCGTGCTCATCATCAAATAACAATAACTTTGGTGCTTGCCGCGCCCAACACGCCCGCGCAGCTGATGAAGCTGGCTGAGGCCAAATTGCTCCGCATCTTCAATCATCATGATAGTTGCATTTGGCACGTCCACGCCAACTTCAACTACCGTCGTACTCACTAAAATATCATATTTTTTATCTTTGAAATCCTGCATAACGTGGTCTTTTTCGTCTGGTTTCATTTTGCCGTGTAGTAGTCCGATCGTACGATGACCAAATACGCTGTTTTTAAGTTTTTTGTATTCAGTTTCAACGCTTTTGCGATCGTTTTCGGGATTATCGCGGATCAGTCCGCAAATGATATACGCCTGACGACCAGCTTGCAGCTCACGCTCAACCCGCTGATAAATTTTATCGCGCGACGGTGGCGAGACGAGGCTTGTCTTAATCGGCTTCCGTCCATTAGGAAGCTCGTTAAGTACCGATACGTCTAGCTCACCGTATACCGTGAGCGCAAGCGAACGCGGAATTGGTGTTGCCGTCATTGCCAGCAAATGCGGCAGTACGCCCGATTTACCAAGCAAGCGCTGGCGCTGCTCTACGCCGAATCGATGCTGTTCATCGATTATTACGAACCCGAGATTATGAAATACAACTTTATCCTGAAACAATGCGTGCGTACCAACTACCACATCAACATCACCATTAGCAATCTGCGCGTATAACGCCGCGCGTGCCGCGCCCTTCACGCTGCCAACAAGCAGCCCAACTGTCACGCCAAATGGCGAAAGAAGTACGCGTAGCGTTTCAGCATGCTGTGCCGCTAATATCTCCGTCGGTGCCATCAACGTAGTTTGGTAACCAGCACTCGCCGCCTGACATGCCGCAATACCCGCTACTACTGTTTTACCGCTGCCAACATCACCCTGAAGCAAGCGATTCATCGGCGTAGCGTGCTCGAAATCCTGCAATATGTCCCACGCCGCCCGACGTTGCGAATTTGTAAGCGCAAATGGCAATTGCGATACAAATTGCCGTACCACATCAGACTCAAATACAATACGATGACCTTGTAGTTTTTGGTTTTCAATTTTATTCAATTGGCTTGCCAAGATTAACTGGAATAGTTCTTCAAACGCTAGCCGCTCGCGAGCGCGCGCTACATCGTCCACCTGGCGTGGAAAATGCATTGTACTGATTGCATCAGCGCGCGGCATGAGCGCTTCATGCGCAACAACGCTCGGCGGTAGCGTCTCCGGCAATACACTCATCAATGGGCGCAATTGCTCAATAACTTTGCGCACCGTCCGTGACTTAAGTCCGCGCAGTTGGCGATATACCGGTAGTAGTCGCTCAGCTTGCACTGGCAGCTCCTTTGCAAGCTCAGCGCTCGGGTTCGTCAATTGGTAGCGCCCGTAATTGTATTCAAACACACCGCTAAAGAAAAAATATTCATCGCTTGCGCCTAACTGCTGCATACGGTACGGTTGGTTAAACCATACGGCATTTAGCTTTCCACTGTCATCTGCTAGTACTGCCGTCGTCAAACGCAAACCGCGGCGCACAGGACGCGTGCTGATCTTCTCGCAGCGAGCACGAATCGTTACGTTGCCAGGTTTAAGTTCAGCAATCGACGCAACATTCGTGAAGTCTTCGTGTCTACGGGGCAAAAACACTAGCAAATCACCAACCGTCTCTAGCCCTGCACTGCGCAACTGTGCCGCCGTTTTTGGCCCAACGCCTTTGATTTGCTCTAATTTGGTTGCTAGATTCACGTTCCTGGTTATTCCGTCACGCCGAGCACGCCGTCTAACGCATATGCCGTTGTTTCCCAGCCATCAACCGCAATACTGTCAATGCCCATCGCTTTAACCGGATAGTCGTTACCGCCCTCATTGAGTTTGTCTCCAAAAAAGAGCACTTCATCTTTAGAAATGTCAAGCGCGTCGATCAGTTTGCCGATACCATACGCCTTATCAATGCCCGGGCGTGTGATATCCGTGCTCGTCGTACCGCCGATTCTTACCTCAAGTCCTGGCAGCTGTTCGGCAACTTTGTCGCGATATACCGGACGCACATCTTTGAATTTCTCTGCCCACGCGTATTTGTCCTCAGGCGTCGCTTGCTGCCCAAGCGCCGACATCGTGATTTGGCTAATACGGTCTTCAATAATTTTTCCTGCTGGCTTGTCGCACCAAATTCCCATGTCTTTAGCGGTTTTTTCGAGTACGTCAATAATATGTGCACGCTCCTTCTCGCTCAAGTCCTCAGCGTATTGCAACTCCCATTCGTTCCTAAGCGTATCGTACCGGTAGTAGCGCGTGCCGCAAGTCGGCATCGCATGAAAGCGCGCCAGTTGCTGCGGCGATACACTCAAGCGGTCAATTACTTGCAAGCGAATTTGTTTGAACGTGCCACCTGTAATCACACAGACATCATAATACTCTAGCAAACGACCCAGCAACGCCGCCATACGGTCGCTAATCGGCGATTTTGTCACCGCCAACGTATCGTCCAAATCAAATGCCAGCACCTTCTTCATGTATTTCCCCTCAGCGAACGAGTACGAACCCGTTCTTGCCTCTTTTAATTAAATTAACGCCTGATAATTCGCGATCGGCAGTAATCTTTTCTCCATTCACGCTAATAGCGTTATTAGCGATTAAGCGTCGCGCTTCGCCGTTACTCACACATGCACCCGCTTCAACAAGCGCCGAGACGACGTTTTGCGGCGACACGGTCGGAATTTCTGCCGACAACGCATCAAGATCTATATCATTCAGCTTCTGAACGCTTAGTTCGCCGAAGAGCACGCCCGTGACGCGCTCAACACTTTCACGCCGCTCGCGACCGTGTACAAGGTCAGTAACTTCGCGTGCCAAAGTTTTTTGTAGCGCCCGCTCACCTGGATTTAAATGATGATTGTCAATCAGCGCTTCAACTGTCTCACGCTCAAGCAGCGTATAAATCTTAATGAGATCTTCACTTGTCAAATCATCGCAGTTCAGCCAAAATTGATAGAATTGATACGGACTGGTCTTGTTCGGGTCAAGCCACACTGCACCGCCCTCAGACTTGCCAAACTTCACGCCAGTCTGCCTGTTGATAATAAGCGGCGTTGTAAATACATGCGCATCACCACCTTCAAGCTTGCGAACCAAACTTACACCCGTAACACTATTGCCCCACTGATCAGCGCCCGCCAACTGCAGCGTTGCGCCCTTTTCACGATACAAGTGCAAAAAATCATAGCCCTGAATCAGTGCATAGCTAAACTCGCCATAGCTGATGCCGCTACCGCCCTCGCCAATGCGCTGCTGCACAAACTCGCGATCAAGCAATTGCGTCATGCTGACATGCTTGCCGATTTGATGCAAAAAATCAATATAGTTAATATCGCGGAACCAGTCAGCGTTGTCGACAATTTCAAACTCTTTGCCGTTAAAAATCTTCACAAATTGCCGCCGCAAGCCTTCAACATTTCGCGCCACTGTCTCAGCATTACGCAAATCGCGCTCCTGCTTTTTGCCGTCTGGATCGCCGATCATTCCAGTTGCGCCACCGACAAGCAAAATCGGCTTATAACCATACTCGATGAACTGGCGACACATCATCATTGCTGCTAAATTGCCAATCTGCATACTATCTGCGCTCGGGTCAACACCGAAATAAAATGTACGCGTCTCGCGGTCAAGTTCTTTGATATCAGAGAATGTCATCTGATTGACAAATCCGCGCCAGGTTAACTCTTCGCTCAGCGTCATTTTATATCCTTTCCGTACGCTTATAAATAACTAATGCCAGTGTATCATAAAAGGACTAGGCGCGCGACATAAATAGTGCTACAATAGAGGGCAATATTGCTTATGGGAAGAAAGTTTACTGTGGGGAAAAAACAGGGATCAACGAAAAAAGGCGTGAGCGTTTATTCTAACCTCGCCCGCAAACGGCAAGTTAAAAAAGACGCTAAGGCACGAAAGAAAGCAGAGTATTTAGCAACGCTACCGAAACATCCGCTGAAGCGCCTACTGTACCGGTTACATCCGAAACGCGTAGTGAAGTACTGGTTTAGCAGGCAGGGACTGTTCATGTTCATGAAAATTATCGGCGTATGTATATTGCTGCTCGTGCTGGCAGGAACAGCGCTTTTTGCTTATTTTCGCAAAGATCTTGACCAAATTAACCCTGACACACTATCACAGCGCGTACGCACCACAGTAACAAAATATTACGACCGCAATAATAAACTGTTATGGGAAGATAAAGGCGACGGCGACTATACACTGGTTGTTGACCATAAAAATATTGCACCGTGCATGGATCAAGCAACAGTCGCGATTGAAGACAAGGATTTTTATAAACATGGCGGCATTAGCATTTCCGGCATCGTACGCGCTCTGCTGAGCAATGCCCAGGGAAATGCTGTTCAGGGCGGCTCAACCCTAACGCAGCAGCTGATCAAACAAGTGTTCTTCCGCGATGAAGCAACAAAACGCGGGCTAGCAGGTATTCCGCGCAAAATTAAAGAGATTATTTTGGCAGTTGAGGTTGAGCACATGTATAGCAAAGAGCAAATCTTAGGGCTGTATCTAAACGAATCACCATATGGCGGTCGGCGCAATGGCGTTGAGTCAGCGGCGCAAACATATTTTGGCAAGTCATCGAAAGATTTGAATTTGTCGGAGTGTACATTGCTCGCAGCAATTCCCAACAATCCGAGCGCATACAACCCATACAACGTCGCTGGACGCAATGCTCTACTCGCACGTCAGCGCAAAGTGATTGATAGTATGGTTGAGATGAAATACATCTCTAAGGAGCAAGCAAATCAAGCAAAAAGTGTCGCTATTATGGACACTGTGAAACCACTTGCCGATCAGTATTCCAATGTGAAAGCACCCCATTTCGTGCAAATGGTCAAAGAGCAGCTAGAGGGAGAACTCGGCAAAACGATCGTTGGCGAAGGCGGATTAACAGTAAAGACGACTCTCGACATTGACGTGCAGAATTTGCTGGAATCAAATATGACAGCGATGTTCAATGGCAGCATGACAAGTCGTGACTGTAACTATCGAAATTGTCCGAACTATGCTGGGTTTACGAACGGCGCAGCAGCGATTGAAGATACAAAAACCGGACAATTACTCGCATTAATAGGTAGTCGCGATTTTAATTATGCTGGATTTGGTCAAGACAATGCCGCAAAAGCATTTATCCAGCCGGGGTCGTCAATCAAGCCGTTTGTCTATGCACAGCTGTTCAGTGACCAAGGCAGTGGCAAGCAAAATTACGGCAGCGGGTCAACACTCACCGACACCAAAACAACATTCCCGGGCAATTATACGCCGCAGAACGCCGACAATAAATTTCAAAATAACATTAATATCCGCCAGGCGCTTGACCGTTCACGTAACATACCTGCCGTTAAGGCAATGGCGATTAACGAGCAGAACAATTCTGGAAGCACCTGGTCTCTCATTCGTGCCACCGGTAATAAGTACTATTGCACTAATGGCGCCGACGCGCAGGCTGGTCTGTCAAGTGCGCTTGGTAGCTGCGGCACACGGCTTATTGATCATGTCAATGCCTACTCAACATTAGGTCGCCAGGGCGTCTATATGCCGCAGACATCAATTATAAAGGTCGCGAACAGCAATGGCGAAACGCTTAAGGAATATAAGGCATCAAGCAAACAAGTCGTCAATCCGCAGGCGGCATACATCGTGACCGATATCCTAGGAGACGCAAAGGCGCGTGCCGGGCTTGGCTGGAACCAAGATTATTTACCGGCGCTCACCGGGATTGGTGTTCATGCCGCCGTCAAAACAGGAACAAGCAACGGCGAGAAGAACGGTAGAGTTGCATCAAAAGATATTTGGGCAGCCGGCTACACACCAAGTCTATCAATGGCAGTGTGGTTTGGTAACTCTGACACGTCAGTACTCAAGAGCGGCAACTCTCTCATCTCTGCAATGTTCTTTGATAAAACAATGGCAGCCGTATCAAAGCTATACGCCGACCAGAAGAAGCTGTCGCTGAGCGATTGGTACACAACACCAAGCGGTATTCAAAATATTAAAGGAGAGATCTTTCCCTCGTATTACAATAAATCGACTGGTACGTCAACAGCAAAAATGACGTTTGACAAGGTATCAAAGAAGAAGGCAACCTCATGTACACCAGAAGATGCAAAGATTGAGATTGGCGTTATCAAGGCAAGAGACGACTTTACCAAAAAAGAAATTATTACCTCGACTGATGGCAGCTATGACACCAATGCCGACGACGACGCACACCAATGCGACGATGCCAAACCAACTGTGTCAGTCAGCACAACATCAAGCGGCACCGTCTCCGTCACATATACACATGGACGCTACACACTTCAGTCAATTGAGTTATTGTCCGGCAGTACGGTTGTTGCTAGTAAACAAATCGACAGCAATGGTACATGGACGCTGTCACCAACCGATTTAGCGTCTGCTGCAAATGGTACAATCACCGCAAAAGTAACTGACGTTGGCTACTACACCGCAACGAATAGTACGAGCTATCAAAAGAGTAGCAGCTCATCAAGCGGTAGTTAGCAATAAGAGCAGGGCCGTAGTAACGTAGTAAACAGATTAGCCAATCAATCATTTTATACTAAACCCCAAACTAAGATTTGGGGTTTAGTTTAGTAACCAAATAGCGCGACAGTTCAAGCGAAAAATATGCTCACTGCTGCTCATTCACAAGAGCGATCAAGTCATTCTCGTGATTTTTGCGCGAATGATTCGTACGGCGCGGTGCAGATGCGCCACCGTCTTTTTGCGAAGTACGCGTTCGGCGAGAAGATTTGCTATTTGTCGTATTATTACGCTGTACGTTCGATGCACTCCTACTGCCTCGACGGCGTTGACTTGAAGCAGACAAGGCAACCGACTCGTTTGGTGTATTATTTACTATTTGCGATTTTACCGCCTTATTTAGCCCACTCGACACCGTAGCAGAAATTGCACCTTGCGGTTTTGACGATTGGCGCTGCGTACGGCGCTTTTCCGGCTGAATCTCGTCTACTAATTTCGCAAACATCATACGCCCCGCCGCTGTTTGCAAACTGCGCACAATTTCAACCGTGTGCGTTTGCCCGATTTTACTGCTCGCCTGCTCAACGACAACCATCGTGCCATCTGATAAATAACCAACCGCCTGGTGTGAGTCTTGCCCTTTTTGAATTAGATCAAGAAGAAGTTTTTCTCCCGGCAAATACTCCATACGCAAACTTTGTGCCAGTTCATTCAGATTCAACACTTCCGTACCCTCCACCGCTGCGACTTTGTTAAGATTATAGTCAAGCGTCATAATAACCGCACCGTGTTGTTTTGCGAGCGATAATAGCCGATCATCAACGCCTTCGCTGGCACGACTACCATCTTGTAATAACTCCACTGCGACGCGCTCCATCGCCTGCAGTTCAGTCACAACGTCAAGCCCATGACGAGCACGCGCACGCTTATCGCTGTCAGCGTGGTCTGCCAAAAATTGTAGTTCACCGATCACCGAACGCGGAATCACCAGTGTACCGCCAATGAACCCTGTACCCGCTACTGCGACAATCCTCCCATCCATCAACACCGATGTATCGACCAGAATAGCACGATCTTTCGCTTTAATATTCGTCTTTGGCAACCGTGCCAATAGATACGACACTTCACCCAAAATTAGTAGCGTCACCGCTAGTAATACAATGTCCTTTGCTTCCATACTTTCCTTTCTTTTTACGAGATCTTGTCTTTGTTAACAACTACTTCATGTAGTCGATAAGCGCCTGACGCAAATCACACACGCCGCGCACAAATGAATTCTTTTTGCCCGATTTTGGAGCAATCGCCTGAGTAAAACCAAGCTTTTTCGCCTCAGCAACACGTCTGTCAGTTAATCGTGCCGAGCGAATTTCACCGCCCAGACCAACTTCACCGAACACTACTAAGCTATCATCTAGCTTGCGCCCTGCTGCTGCCGAAGCGATCGCCATTGCAACAGCCAAATCAGCTGCTGGATCAGCTAGTTTCAGCCCACCTACTACATTGATATAAATGTCTTTATCAGATAATTTCAGTTTTGTGCGTTTCTCAAGCACAGCAATCAGCAGGTTGAGGCGATTCAAATCAAATCCACTCGCCGTCCTTTTAGGATACCCGAAATTTGTCGAATTGACAAGGGCTTGAATCTCCACCAAAATCGGGCGGTTACCTTCAAGCGTAGCAAGCACCACTGATCCATCAGCGTTTTGACGCTCAGCAAGCAATGCCTCCGACGGATTTTCGACGACACTTAAGCCACGCTCGCTCATCTCAAAGATCGCCGCTTCACTGGTTGAGCCGTAACGATTTTTCACTGCACGCACTACCTTGAAGCCACCATAACGGTCGCCCTCAAACTGTAGCACGACATCAACCAAATGTTCCAACACCTTCGGTCCGGCAATTGAACCTTCTTTCGTGACATGCCCAACTAAAATTACTGCCGCACCAGATGTTTTAGCAGCACGAATAATCGCGTTGCTTGAGTTGGTAATTTGACTGACCGTTCCCGGCGCGCTCGTCACCTCTTCAAGACTAAGCGTTTGAATGCTGTCAATTATAACAAGTTTGTAAGCGCCGCTGCGAATCGTCGCCGCAATGTCGTCAGCACTCGTGCTTGCGACAAACTGCAAATGGTCGTCCGCTACCGCGCCCAAGCGCCGAGCTCGCAGCTTAACTTGCGACGCTGATTCCTCGCCGCTCGCGTACAACACTAGCACATTTTCAGAGACATGCGCTGCTATTTGCAGCAATAGCGTCGACTTGCCAATACCCGGCTGACCGGCCAACAGCATAACACCACCCGGTAGAATACCGCCGCCCAATACTGTGTCTAAATCGGCAATACCCGTGCCAAGGCGCGCGGTTGATGCTTCTGCTGAGATTGAACGCATTGACTGCGCTTTCAATATATTGCCATGCGCAGCGCTCCGTGCCACTACAGAATTGCCCACCGTGTGCACAACTTGCTCCACGAGTGAGTTCCACTCACCGCAGTTCTCACACTTACCGACCCACTTCGGATAGCTCGCACCGCATTGCTGGCACACGAATTGACTGCGTACTTTCGCCACTACTTCACCTCACTTGGCGCGCTCACACCGTTCATGCTTTGGTTCAATTGCTGCGCCCGCACAGCAAGCTTGTTGTATTCAGCAATCATAGTATTATACGCTGATATGCGTGTGTTCAACTGATTTTGCTGACTATTTAACGACGCAACGCGCCCCGAAAGTGCACTTCGCGTCGCATAGAACTCTTGCGACGAAAAATCACCGCTTACCGCTCGCTGATTGAAGCTTTGAATATCGGAGTTTAGTTGATTCAGTTCATTCTGGTAAGCATCCGTTTCAGTTTTAAGTGACGATTCTTCAGCAGATATCTTCGCTTTTAACGACGTTGCCTGCTGGTCTAACTCCGAAAATACTTGCGTGTAACGCTGATTTAGCGTCACGATACTCGCACGGTTCGTAAAGTAACGCGCATAATATCGCTCTAGCTCACTATCAAGATTTGCGATCGTTGTTCCTAAAATTGAGTGCAATTCATTAATCTCAGCGCCTGGCTCCGCCTGCTTATAATACTCCATTAGACGTTTTAATGTCGGCTCGTTTTTCACTTTTTGATACGCTGCACGCACTAATCCGTCCACTTTATGCTGTTCAAATGTACTCAACCGCGCATAAGCCGCATGCAACAACTCATGTGCCGCCGTCACATCAAGCGCACCATCAAGCTCGCTGTTTTGTACATTATATAAATAAATCCGGTCGCGGTAGTAGCACCCCAAGATCGCTGTTGTCCGCTCCACACTATGACAACTGCCGTTAAACTGTCCGGAATCCTGCACCTCAGGACTAGTCGCGTAAAAAATCCGTCTGCCCGCTGACGTCAGCGTTACACGCTGCTCAATCGCTGAGATATGCGATGACGGCGTATACTGCTGCGCGCGGAACTCGTCAAGCAGTTGCGGACCAAACCAATACGCCGCCGCTAGCCCTCCAGCAACCGCCACAATCGCAGTAAACGATCGCATAAAGCTAGTTCGTTTCAGTCTCACTACGCCGTTCAATCGCAATTGCCCCCTCGGCCAACACTACTTCTAGAATATCACCTTTTTGGTATGAATTTGCTAAAACTCCCTCAGCAATCGCATGCTCGACTTCGTCTTCAATAACGCGACGTAATGGACGTGCACCGAATTTAACAGTGTACCCCTTATCAATTAGATATCGTTTCGCTGCGGGCGCAACCTTCAGTGCCAAACCTTGACGCACAAGTCGCTGACGCAACTCACCGATCAGCAAATCAAAAATTTTACCAACTTCCGACCGCGTGAGCGCGCGGAACGTGATAACACCATCAAAACGATTAATAAGCTCTGGTCGCATGTACTTTTCAAGCGCATCATGCGTTAAGCGGGCATTGCGCTCATGCAACGAATCAAGCTGTCCGTTTTTTATGCTGCGCGCACGAAATCCAAGTTCCGATTCTTTCATCATTTGATCGGCACCAAGGTTGCTCGTCAGAATGATAATCGTATTACGAAAGCTTACTTCCCTGCCTTTTGCGTCGGTCAACACGCCATCTTCAAGCAGCTGTAATAGTAAATTAAATACATCCGGATGTGCTTTTTCAATTTCGTCAAATAATACAACGCTGTAAGGCTGGCGCCGAATCTTGTCAGTCAGCTTACCGCCATCTTCGTAGCCAACATAACCTGCCGGCGCGCCAACAAGTCGCGATGTATTATGCTTTTCACCGAACTCACTCATATCAATTTTGACAAGCGCATCTTCGCTGCCAAACACTTCACGTGCTAGCACCTTAGCAAGTTGCGTTTTACCTACACCTGTCGGTCCCATAAACACGAAGCTACCAATCGGGCGACGGCTGCTTGCTACGCCAGAGCGGCTACGTCGAATCGCCCGCGCCACTTTCTGGATCGCTTCACGTTGTCCAATAATATACTTACTTAAATGCTTTTCAAGCTGTTGCAACAATTTTGCCTCACTGGTCTGTACTTTTTCGACTGGAATATCCGTCATCACCGCGATAGCATGTGCCACATCGTCATCGGTTAGCTGAATCGCTCGTTTACCCTCTTGCGCGATTTTTTCAACCTCTAGCTTTTCATTAATTTGGCTAATCCGCTGCTTGTAGAGCGCCGCCCGCTCATAGTCTTCATGTGTGACCGCCTCTTCCATGCGCTCATTCAAATGTTTGAGTTCTTTCAGATAATCACGCTGCCGGCTCGGTACATGTCCTTGCTTAACTCGCACGCGCGCTGCAGCTTCATCAAGTACATCAATTGCTTTATCTGGCATAAACCGATCAGATACATAGCGGTCGCTCATATACACCGCCGACTCAATCACACTGTCGGTAATCGTCACTCCGTGATGTTTTTCATAATAGCTTTTCAGCCCTTTTAAAATTGCAATCGTTTGCGTAATCGTTGGTTCTTTTACGACAATCGTCTGAAAACGTCGTTCTAAAGCTGCATCTTTTTCGATATGCTTACGATATTCATCAAGCGTTGTTGCGCCAATCATATGCAACTCGCCGCGGGCAAGCGCCGGCTTCAAAATGTTTGCCGCATCCATACTTCCCTCAGCCGCACCTGCTCCCACTAGCAAATGCAGCTCATCAATGAATACGATAATATTCGCTTGCTTTTTGATTTCTGCGACGACCTTTTTCAATCGGTCTTCAAACTCGCCGCGATATTTCGTACCTGCGATCATCGCCGCCATATCTAACATAATCACGCGTTTGTCAAGTAAATGTGCCGGCACATCCTCGTGCACGATACGCTGCGCCAAACCCTCAACGATAGCCGTCTTACCAACACCCGGCTCACCAATCAGTACAGGATTATTTTTTGTACGCCGGCTAAGAATAGTAATCATACGTTCCAACTCTTTATCGCGCCCAATCATTGTGTCAAGCTCGCTTGCCGCCGCTTTCGCTGTCAAGTCAATTCCGAACACACTAAGCGCACCGCCACGTACCGCTCGCCGCCGCGGCTCAGTCGCGATATTTCCATGCTCATTGCGATTCTCCTCAAATGAGTCCTCAAGCTCACTCATTAATTTATCAACGTCTACACCCATGTCGCGTAACAACGTCGTAGCCCGCGCATTTCCTTGGCGTAACACGCTATACAGAATATGCTCAGTGCCCAAAAAATCGTGATTATATTCTTTAGCAGCTTCCCACGCCATACGTAACGTCAACATCGCCGTTTCGCTTAAACCTACTACGCCCGTACTTGTCACGACGCGCGACGGTTTGATATCAAGCGCTATTTCTGCCTGCTGCAGTGTTACACCCGCATCTGCAAGCACTTTTGCCGCTGAGCTCGATCCCTGCGCCAATACACCTAGTAATAAATGTTCGGTTCCAATATAATTGCTTCCGTTACCACGTGCAATCGCATCAGCATGTTGCACGCTAGCGCGTGCATTATCAGTCAAATGTGAAATAAAATCTGCAAAATCCTCTGGCATCATTCGTTGCTCTCCATTTCTATGGCATAGTTACCCATACGCCCTAGTATACCGATAATGTTAGCACTCGTCAAGGTAGAGTGCTAACATTCTTACAATTTTCATACGCTTCATCATGCAAAGCTGTCGATGGTACGCCTGGTCAAACAAAAAAGCCTCTCAAGGATTTGGAGGCTTTCTGCTTTAATTTTAATGTAATAATTCTATTCTTGATCTTCAATCGCCGCAAACAGCCCATCTTCAATGTTTGTACGTGGTTTTTTCTCAACCGGCTTGGCAGCTGCTGTTTCAATATCCAATTCGTAGCCCGTTAAGCGGCTCGCCAGACGTACGTTTTGTCCGCCGCGACCGATCGCGATTGATTGTTGATCTTCTGTAACGTAGACTTTCGCTGATTTATGTTCTTTATCAATTTCAACTTTCACGATTTCCGCTGGGCTAAGTGCATTACGGATATATGTATCAATATTCTCGTCGTAGGTTACAATATCAATTTTTTCCTGATCGCCAATCTCATTCATTACCGCGTTAACGCGTGTGCCGTGCCCGCCAACGAATGTGCCAACCGGATCAACGCCCGGCACTAAGCTCGCAACTGCCAACTTCGTGCGGCGACCCGCCTCGCGCGCAATGCCTTTGATTTCGACCGCACCTGTTTCCATTTCTGGTACTTCCTGACGGAATAGATATTCAATAAAAGCTTCATTGCCACGACTAAGCACCAGCTGTGCGCCACGCCCGTCGCGCTCAATGTCCTTAATGAATACCCTGAGACGCTGTCCAACTGAATAATGTTCTCCTTGAATTTGCTCGCTTTGCGGTAAAATACCCGTCGCTTTGCCTAACTCAACACGCACAACGCGCGGCTCTACGCGCTGTACAACGCCCGTCACAACCGTACCAATTTTATCTTCAAATTCAGCCAGCACAACCTCGCGCTCTGCTTCACGTAAGCGTTGAATTACGACCTGCTTGGCAGTCTGCGCCGCCACGCGCCCGAAACTCGTAACGTCGTGTGTTTCCATCACGACTTCACTACCAAGCTCAGCGTTTTTATCAATTTTTTGTGCATCTTCCAAACTAATTTGGTTAATGTCGTTTTCAACATCCTCAACAACTGTTTTCACGACCGACACTTTCGCTGTGCCATCATTAATATTGAGTTCGGCGCGTACGTTTTGCTCGCGCTCGCCGTTATCGCGGCGCCACGCCGCAGCGATTGCTTGCTCAATTACACCCAGCACGACATCCTCAGGAAGCGCTTTCTCTTCGGCAATCGTACGCATTGCTAACGTCATTTGTTTTACGTTCAAATCTTGCATAATGTTCCTTTCTTACGAAAAATTCCGACCTGCCGGCCGGATTAGTGCGGTTTTATTGTACCCAATTGCAGTGTCCGCTGTCAAGAGCCACCCGCTAAGGATACTCTAAACTAAAACGGAACATCCCATATACTTAGAGATGTAAAGCAACTAAGTACAGAAAGGACGCTCCGTATGTCTAACATACCAAACTTTGCCAGCAATAAGAAGTGCTGGAGGCTTATCAACAAGCTTGTCTTTGGGGAGGAGGTGTCGTGCCCGCTCTGCGGGTGCGAGCTGCAAGAAAACTACCTCTCAAGATATCTCTGGTGCAAAATATGCCGCAAAAAGCTCAGAGCCACTGCCTGGCATGGTTCCTGGCTGTATGGCATGAAGCTGTCGTCCAAACAACTATTCAAGCTAATCTGGTGCTGGCAGAATCGTAAAAGTGTTGAGGCAGCTATACTGTTTGCTGGCGTTAGTTATCCAACTGTAGCTAGATGGTTCTCCCGCTTTCGAGAGAACCTGCCAGACGCTGCAACAATGCTAGAAGGCTTAATCCAAGCCGACGAAAGCTACTTCTCAAAGCTCAAGAGTAAACAAGCTACCTACATAGTTACTGGCGCCATTGAGCAGGATACCGGGCGCTTAGCCTTGCGTATAACCGGCGGCTTCCATGACGGACGAAGCCAAGATGTGCTTGAACAGTTCATCCAAGACAGCGTAAAACCAGGCAGCCTAATTATTACCGACAAATGGTACGGTTACGACGAATTACCGCTCCTAGGCTACGAGCATGAAAGCCACAACCACAGCAGAGGCGACTTTGCTAATACCAACAAAGCTGAGCTAATTTGGAGCGTAGCCAAGCGCCACATGCGCAAACTCTACGGACAACGCATCCTAACCCACCAACTAGAAGAACTCTGCAAAGAATGGATGGCAAGAGCCAACCGCCCCAAGCTATTCGAGGACCCGATGACTTACCTGCGCTTTACTTTGGATGTTCCGGGTTAGTTGACTGAACCCCGCTAAGCCTCTTACCGTTGCTCATATTGACGCCTCCACCACCGAAAGACGTGCTATACTGATGCCTATGCAGTTATCCGATTTTCATTACGATATTCCACATGAGCTCATCGCCAACCAACCGCCCGCTGTACGCGGAACGTCACGATTACTTACACTTAACCGCCACACTGGTGCAATCAACGACCGCCATTACCCTGATATCGTTGATTACCTAAATACGGGCGATGCGCTCGTCATTAACGATACGAAAGTGCTAAAAGCTCGCCTGCGTGCCCGCAAACCAAGCGGCGGCGAGCGCGAACTAGTGCTCGTCGAGCAGCATGGTTCACACGACGATTGGTTTCGGCATAAAGTAATTTACCGCCGTAAGTTGCATGCCGGCGATACGCTTTTTGTTAGTGATGACGAATTAGTTGTTGAAGAAATTTTGGGCGGCGGGGTTGCTGTCGTTCGCAGCCAGCGCAGCCTACTTGACATTGCAGAGGAATACGGCTCAGTACCATTACCGCCCTATATGAACCGCGATGCTACGCCTACTGACATTGAGCGCTACCAAACCGTTTTTGCGCACAAAATCGGTTCAGTCGCCGCGCCAACTGCTAGTCTCAACATGACAGACGAGATCCTCGCGCGGCTACGCGCCAAAGGTGTTGTTATCGTGCATGCTACATTACATGTCGGGCTTGGTACATTTCTGCCGATTCGCGTAGATGACATCACCAAGCATACTATGCACCAGGAATATTTCTCAATACCTGCCGCCACCATAGCTGCAATCCAAACCGCAAAGGCTAGCGACAACCGCGTTATTGCACTCGGTACAACAATGACACGCACACTTGAATATGCCCACCAACAAATCCTGCACGAATCGCCGCACGACATCACCGGCGAAGCAGATATATTTATCTATCCGGGCTATAAATTTCAGGTAATTGATGCGCTAATTACAAACTTTCATTTGCCAGAAAGCACCGTCCTCATGCTCACTGCTGCATTTGCTGACTGGAATGTGCTGCGCCCCGCATACAAGCACGCTGTCGCCGAGCGATACCAGTTTTTTAGCTACGGTGATAGCATGCTTATTACATAAACAAAATTTTGAAGATATGAAAAATCATCCTCTTTATTGGCGGCTAAGAATAAAGTTAAAGATTTATATAGTATTCAAGTATTTTGATATCTCTTAATGTCATAAATTTCGTTCTGTAAATAGAATCATACTCTGATGCTTGCATAGCGTCAATCGAAAACTTCATTTTTTCTAGAGCCTCCAATTTTGGAGGCCAAACAACAGTCGCCCCTTCATCTTTCTCTTTTTCTGTCAGGCTATTCTTGCCAAGATCGGCAACTTTTTGCGCAGAATATACGAAAGACAACTGCTTAAAGTTTTCCTGAGATTTGTACTCAACAGCAACACCAAGTTTTTATTGTATATCAATCGTGCAGCCTAATTCTTCCCTACATTCTCTCTGGAACGCAGCAGTTGAGTCTTCACCATCGTCCACACCTCCGCCAGGCAGTTTGTATTCTTTCTTTTTCGCTTTATATAGAAGTGCAATTTCTCTATTTTCATTCACAACAATGCCTCTTGCTCCCAGTCTTACAACAGGATCTCTGTCGTGTTTAATTGGCTTAATCCCAAAATCCTTATCTGTTATATACACGATTTCATCTAAAGCGGTCGTGTGCATTAAATTAAAGTTAAGTGTCATCTTCTCTCCTTTGTGAACAATTTGATTTATACATTTCCTGTTTGATGCTAGACCATGCCGTGGAATGATACAATAATAAATATGACAACTACCACGGAGTATACAGTACTTGAAGTCGAACGCAAACGCACATTTACCGGTAATGTGGATACGTTTATTGCAACGCTACGAGCACATGGTTTCGCACAGACTAGCCAATTACACGAAAATGATACCTATTATTCTCGCCCCGACGTTGATTTCATGCAGACTGTTGAGTGTTTGCGCGTGCGTGAGCGCGATGGGTTTGCCGAGGTGACATATAAACCGGCAACATCGCACGCAACAAGTACAAACGATGGCGTAATCATGAAACCGGAGACAAATCTATCAATTGCGCCAAACGATACAGCAACTGCCAAACAATTGCTCGTAAATCTTGGCATGATAGAACTAGTGACGGTTACTAAATTCCGACGTATATTTACCTCAGCGGCATATCCCAGCACTGTAATCGCGATTGATGAAATTGCGAATGTCGGAACATTCATTGAAACAGAGGTAACGCTTGCGGATAAAGCAGTAGCGCTTCAAACTGTTGACAAGCTGGAACGGTTACTTGATATAGACACGCTTCCTCTTGCAACGAAGCCGTATCGCGATATGTGTATGAAGATAAAACCTAATCAGACTGCATAAATTTAAAAGCAGCAAACTGCCAGCCTGTGTGTAAATGACTGTCAAAACGGTACACCACCGCTAAGCTATGTAAGTATTCTAAACTAGTACTAAAACAAGCTCGCCTGTACTGGCGCGAGTTTTAGTGGCGCAATGTCGCCTGCAATCGTGACATAATTACCAAGATACTGTTTCATCGGCATTGCAAGTAGCCGATTTTGCTGTTCCATAACGAGTAGCTGTCCGATCAATCCTACGAATGTACCAGAGAGATGCGGTTGATTCCATAGCTCTATAGCGGTACACGACGAAAGCACCACGTCGTCGATCATTACGCTTGACAATTCAGCAAACTGTGGGTTAGGAAATTGTATATTCAGTGCACGCTGGATCGCCGTAATCATCTGCTCTAATTTTCGCCGCGCCGCTACTTCGTCGTACGAGTTTTCGACTAAAATTTGCGCCTTTTTGCGCAACTGGACGCTTTCACACAATCCAGGCAGCCGGGCAATCTGTGCTTCATACTGCCGCGCGACGTTGGCGCTCGGGAACGTTTCGAGAATTACAACACTCCGCGCACCTTGCTCAAGCAGTCGTGCCAATCCACGCCCGGCATTTGAAATCCCAACTTTAACAGTCTCTGATGAAAAATACGCAAGGTACAATAAATGCGGTTTTTTGTTGAGTTCAGCTTGTTGCACACTCAATTCTGTCGTGTTGTAGAACGCTGGATTAAAGCCAGTCTTCTGTTGGCATTCAGGACACTGTTCATATTTTTCAGAGACATCGCGCTTGCCTGGACACTCATAACACTCGCCAGTTCGCATATCATACCAACCAGTACAGCGTTTGCGGCTTAGATCAAATGTCAGCGTAAAGTTACCGGCAGGACGAGCATATACAAAGACGCCGTCAGCATCCATCAGCCGAAAATACGGAGCGTTACACGTACTGTCAAAGCTAACTCTCGTGAATAGAAACTTTCCAAGCGGCAAATCAACTAATTCACGAATCATCTTTTATCTACTACAATGCGGCTTCTACCGCTGCCCAGCTGGCATCTGGGTCGTCTTCCGGCACGATGATAGTAACTTGATCGCCAACGTTAATACGGAAGTAGGTGACGCTCGCAAGTAAGATACGATACTCTTTGCCCTGCGCTTCAACATAGTATGCACCGTCATGCTGAACGAGCGTACCAATGATCTGCTTGCGTGCGACTGGCCCAATTTGTTTGTAAATGAAGCCACCGTCGCTCGCAATGGTTAGCTTGAGAATGTCGCCTTCAACCAGTTTCGATTTGCTAGCATAGTTGGCAGGCACTGGATAATTCTTGCCGTCTGGACCGACCATGGTTTGCCCGTCAAACACACCCTCAATAATTTTTCCGGTAACATCCTCGCGACTATTAACCGGTGTCACAATCTGCCCGTCATCGCCCAAAATACTCATGAGCAATTCTTTAGCGGCAGCTAAATTTGTTTCCGCTTCTTGAATCAACGACTTAAGCCGTTTGACTTGTTTTTCTGGTAATTCTGACATACTGGTTCTCGCATTCCTTTGTATGTTTTCTTGATGATATCAATTTTATTATACGCTTTCACTAGTTGCTGTCAAGGATTACATCGTTTATCCACACGAATAACAGTAGTTCCTGAAAAGTCGTTGTATTTTTTGTGCAGCACCATGGCTGCTATTTTGTAGGTGGCGCTAGCCGTACAGAGATATGAGCAGATTTTGTGATACCACGAAAAGCACGCTGCGTTATTGATCCTGCGAGTTCATTACGGGTTGTTCGCGTGAGCGTCTTTTCATAAAAATACATTGGAACAGCGGCGTAGGCTGGATGTGTTTTAAAAGCGCAAACAAGCGGTTCAAGCATCTCATTAGTAATGCGCACTTCGTGAAAATGGTGCGCGATTTGTTCTTCCGCTGCGCGGCAGTCAAACGGTTTTTTGACCGTAAATCGCTGCAGCACTACATTGCCATCCTGATATGCAGTGAAGACGCCGTTCTGCTGCGGATATGCAGCGACTGTGTCAAACGCACCATCACGCGCAATATCTAGTAGTGCCGGGTAAAAACAGAAAAAGGATCTCGTTGCCTCATCGCTTGCGTCGCTTGCCTCTATTGTGAGCATAGCGGTGTCAAAAAGCTCAGGACGTTCAGTGATAATAAACGAGTCGTCAGCTGACACGCGTACGCCGCTTGCGCCACCGACAATGCGCTGGCATGCTGCGAGCTGGCTCATCAATAAAGCATCGTTCTGGACATTAACGATAGCCATCAATTCAGCTTCAATATGTGCGAGCGATTCTGCAACAATGCGCTGGTTAATACTAAATTGTTCCGTGTAAAGTGACTGCTCAAATAACGCAATATCCTCGTCTGTGTATAGCTCGGCGTGAAAGAATATCGTCGACTCAACTGTATTACCATCAACATTGCCGACAAACGCACGCGACCGGTCAGCCGCTCGCAGTGATAATAAAAACCGGCGAATGACTATATGCTCAAACAAGTGGCATACGTCGTGCGAAAAAGGCAAATCATAGAACGCGTAGAGTCTAGCAGCAACCATACGGTTAGTATAGCAAAAGTTATCTACGGCACGCTCTGCATGCTCATCAGCAATAAAAAGACCTCGTGAGAGAGCGTCATTAACTAAAACTAAATTACCCCGCTCCTACTTTAGGGCGGGGTAACTCTATAAAACAATGCGATCTCGTAACTATGTAGAAGCGAGCCTACGCCAATTCAACAGTTGCGCCAGCGTCTTCCAGAGACTTCTTGGCAGCTTCAGCTTCGTCTTTTGACACTTTTTCTTTGATCGGGCTTGGCGCATTATCAACAAGCGCTTTAGCTTCACCGAGACCAAGTCCAGTTAGCTCTTTTACCGCTTTGATAACGGCAACTTTTTGCGAACCAGCGTCCTTTAGTGTGACAGTGAATTCGGTTTTTTCGTCGGCAGCAGCAGCTCCTGCGTCAGCGGCTGGACCAGCGACTGCAACCGCAGCAGCAGCCGGCTCAATGCCGTATTCTTCTTTCAAAATGGTTTTTAATTCATTCACCTCTAGAACTGTCAATTTAGTCAGTTCTTCGGCAAGTTTCTTTACATCTGCCATAGAATTTCTCCTTTGGTATTTTCTAACATTAATACTAAACTTTGGTTTTTACGCAACAGCCTTATCGGCAACACCGTCAAGCAGCGCATGAATATTGCCAGAAAGTGCATTCGTAACGTCGTGAACCGGCGAGAGTAATTGCGCCACCGTTTCAGCAATAAGCTGATTCTTGCTCGGTAAGCCAGCAAGCGCCGTTACTTCAGCAGTACTTTGCGCTATGCCTTCGCCACTGAAGCCAGCGACGAGCTCAAGCACTGGATGAGTTTTAGCAAAATCATTCAGCACCTTAGCAGGCATAACTTCGTCGTCCTGCGATACAGCATAAAGCAACTGTCCTGTGAGTGCCGATGTGTCGGTGCTCTTATAGGTGTTACTCTCACTCATCGCAACGCGTACCAGGCGATTCTTCACCACCTTGATAACAACGCCAGCCTCGCGTGCGTTTTTACGCAATTCCTGCAATTCAGCTACGCTGATCCCTTGGTATTTTGCGACAGCCGTGCTTTTCGCGTTCGCAAACAGCTCACTCATTTCTGCGACCAAAGCCTGTTTCTTGTCTTTGCTAATTGCCATAGACAAAATCCTTTCGTTTGCTTTGATAAATGAGACCGCATTGTTAAGGTTCGACACTGACAAAAAAACGCCCCTGCATGCGCAAAGACGAAAAAACGAAGTAATTTCCTCGGTAGCATTCTTATCGGCACTACGCTTTTTGCGACTCGCCCGCTACGGTCTTTGGCAATGTCTTACCAGATATTGTAACAGAAGAGTGCTAAGACCGCAAGAATGCGCGCGAGATTTACCATAGCAGCAATGCAGCACCAACCAACTGGACACTTCCACTTATGAAATAATCTGCAAAATCTCCGCCCGAATCTCCGCTGGTGTCTTATAATGATCTGACACAGCGCATTCAACAACGGGCAGTGACATATCGCGAGCGAGCACAGCGTAACCGTTATCTACTCTACGCTGAAAATCATCAGCGCGCGATTCAAACGCATCAAGATATATTAAACTACTACGCTCGGCAAGACGGCGCTTGCGCTCAATGTCGTCGTTAATAACCAGAACAACTACATGATCCGGTGCCATATAACGCGCATCAGTGAAAAGCGCTGTCGTTTCGCGAATATGATCAAGATCAAGCCCTTCGCCGTAACCTTGGTATGCGAGCGTCGAAAGATAATTGCGTGCCGCTAGTACGACCGCACCCCGCTCAAGTGCCGGCGCAATACTGTGCTGCCATAATTCTCGCCGCGCCGCGCTGAACAATGCCAGATTAATTTCTGGATCACGTTGCAACTGTCTATTCTTGATAATTGCGCGCAGATAGCTAGCAACGGGTGTCGTAAACGCTGGGTCGCCACCGCCTGGCTCTTCAACAATTACCACGCTACGCCCCTGCTCATGGAAATATGTTTGCAGTAGGCGGACTTGTGTTGATTTGCCCGTACCATCATTCCCCTCAATGACAATATAGCGCCCGCGCGTAATCATTATAGTAATCCTTCAGCAAGCCCCTCAACTACCCGCGGCAGCTTAACGGGCGATGCGTAGGCGCGCGGCAACAACATATCGGGGCGCCAAGCGGCCTTGATAGCAGCAAGATCAGTACTTGATACAGATTGATAGTTGCCCGAAGCGCGCGAATATTCTGTTTCAACCGGACCAGTGGCACTGAATACAATTTGCGCGATACGATAGCCAACGGGCAATACGATATGTTCGCGCTCATTGAGATTATGAATTTCCATTGTCCAACGGTTGATATAGCCCGGATCGCCCCATCCCGCGCAATAACACGCCGATATGCCAATGCGCCCTGTAGTACTGCGCGCTTGCATGCTAGTCGTACCGGGCGGCAAAATACCGATAAACTCATGCGTATGCGCGAGGATCCGCTCATTCGGTCGTAGGACAATAACAGGGTGGTCGGCGGAAATATTAGTAATCTCTGCGATATTTGCAATCGGGCTCGCCAAGCGTTTTTGCGCATCGCGCCACGGTCTTGCAATATTATACGTACCAAAATACCGCTTAACGTCCGCCTGGTCAAACGGATTAAATAACGCATCGCCATTCTCGATTCCGCCGGCGTAGTAAAAATAATAGCCAAGCATCACGTCAATACTTGAGCCATTGATTCGCGCGGGTGCCGGATCGCACACAATATGCCCGCTCGCAAGCGCTTTTTTTATCTCAATGTCGCTATAAATAGCCGTTGATTCTTGCACAATTTCCCCTAACGTTACCAATATTGTATCATGAACGTATGGAAAAATGTATTGTCGTGGCGTACGATAGAAACCGTGGTATCGGCGCACGCGGTGATTTGCCGTGGGGGCGTGCACTACCGGCTGATTTGAAACATTTTCGCGCGCTGACAATAGGCAAATCAGTCATCATGGGGCGCGCAACGTTTGAGTCGATTGGACAAGCGCTGCCGCAGCGTGAAAATATCGTAGTAACACACCGAACGCTTGACGCAGCAGGCATTACAGCAGTCGACAGCCTAGCGCGAGCATACAGAATCGCGCAGCATCAGCCGTGTGTAATCGGCGGCGCGAGTATCTATGAGCAAGCACTGGCGGATTGTGACGTTATTTATGCAACTGAAGTTGATCATTCGTTTACTGGCATCGACCGTTACTTTCCATCACTCGACGACAGCTGGCACGAGCGCGAACGTCAATCATTCCCGGCAGATGAAGCGAATCAATACGCCTATAGTTTTGTAACATATATGCGCGCGTAATACATGCAGTCTTGCTGCACACTTAAAACCCTACTACACCGCTACCGGTGCTTTGATGCTCGGGCAATACTGATAGTTAATAAGCTTGATGTCATCCGGCGCAAACTCGAAGATGTTATCAACCTCTGGATTCAACCATAGCCTTGGCAGCGGCAACGGCTCGCGGCTAAGCTGTTCATCAACCTGCGTAATGTGATTATTATAGATATGCGCGTCGCCGAATGTATGGACAAACTCGCCCGGTTTGAGCTCGGTGACATGCGCCATCATGCAGAGCAATAGCGCATAGCTAGCAATATTGAACGGCACACCCAAAAACATATCAGCGCTACGCTGGTATAATTGACAATCTAGGCGATCGCCGCGCACGTTGAACTGGAACATTGTATGGCATGGCGGCAGCCCCGCTACTGCCATCTCGTCAATATCGGCGGCATTCCACGCGCTCACAATGTTGCGCCGGCTAGCCGGGTTCGTTTTGATCGTGTCGACAGCGCGCTGGATTTGGTCGATTTCGCCGCCCTTTCCATCTGGCCAATGCCGCCATTGATAGCCGTAAACTGGACCTAAATCACCCCATTGCTCAGCAAAAGCGTGGTCTGTCGCAATGCGTCCAACAAACGCTTTCATACCGTTACGCCACTCCGGTGTAGACGTTTCTTCTGGAGACACCTGGCGCCCCTCTGTCGCCTCTACGTAATGCCGGTACGGCCAGCTGTCCCAAATGTGTACATTCTGCCGTGCGAGCGCTTCTAGATTGCGGTCGCCGCTTAAAAACCATAACAACTCGCGTTTGCAAGTATCAAAATAGAGCCGTTTCGTCGTGAGTGCGGGAAACTCGCCGCTCGATAGATCGAACCGTATCTGCCGCCCGAACACGCTGCGCGTACCTGTACCGGTACGATCATCCTTACTCTCACCATTATCACGCACATCGCGCAGCAAATCAAGATATGCATGTTCTTGCGTTCTCATTCGTTCCCTCATGAAATTACCGTCAATTCCAGTGTACGACGAATATAAAACGAGTGCAAATCCTATTCCAAAAGAAAAGCCGCCCCAGACAGGAGCGTGAACAGACAGCTTATGTCTGGGGCGGCTCAACTGTCATGGGGCGATGACGGGAGTATCGGACTCCGCTCTCCGCTCGCACTCGCGCAAGGTGTCATTGGGAGTAAACGTAATACTCCCAAAAAAAGGAGAATGTACCGAGTACATACTCCTGCGAGGAGACTTGCTTTCCAATTTAGCCCCGTGGTTTAATGGATTTTTGGAAAGTCTAATATAACCGGAAAGGGCGTTAGAAACGCGTCTAACAACAAGCATATGCAACTTTGCTACGATGAACGTATAGTTATCGAGAATAGGTTAAAGAATGGCGAATCATACGCTGCCATTGCCAAGCCGCTTGGACGCTCAACCAGTACTATCTCTCCGTGAGGTTAATAGCTTTATTGAGGAGCAAATACAAAGGCTGCCCGGGTCGAAAACGGAATAAGAATAGACAGCCGCGTTACTATACCGGCCATTGCCAGCCTAGATAGCCCGCAAGTACCGCGGGCCCAAGTTATGGTTAGTACCATTCGTAAGGCTAAAGAGGGCGTTAAAAGGCACGGCAGAGGCTACATAGCAAGATGTATAGCTATTAACCCATACCGAGCGCAAGTCCGGATTAGGCTCTATTAGTTTAGCTATTGGCTGCAATGCCGCCAGTATTACCAAACAAACCAAGGTGGATATTGAAAGAGTCTTTAGCAAAAGTAATGTTGCCACCATTACTTACGGCAATGGGGGCTGAGTTTAGCAGCTGGCCGTGCCACTTGAGAAAACACTGGCTGCAGATATTTACTTTGCTAACCCGTATAAATCCAGCCAGCGCGGCAGGAATGAAAACTTTAATGGGCTAATTAGAGATTTTTATCCTAAAGGCACTGACTTCAAAAAGCTTACGGCTCTAATGTATATTAGACTTAGAAAATCTATTGAACAACAGACCCAGAAAGCGTCTAGGCTACTTAACCCCGCTTGAAGTCTTTAAGGCAAATTGTTGTGGTTAGGGTGTTAAGTTAAGTACCATCAAAGCCATAGTCCTACTCCCCTGTTAGCTACGGCATAAGCATTGACAGTATTAACAATATAGTGTATAATGTTGTTACTAATGAGTGAGCGACGTCCTGATGGTATGACGCCCTCGCGGCGCGCCCCCTTCTCCATCTTGCCCTCGCCATTATCATCATCGCTGGTCAAATGCCCAACGTCGGTGATATTTTGTGTTCGGACAACTGGAATATCTTGCCAGCGTAATAGTCGCACCAATACATCCCAATAGATATAGCCGACCCAATTGCCGATGTGCGGCTGCGAATACACCGTCAGCCCGCAGGTGTACATGCGAACCGTCTGCCCATCGAGCGGCTGGAGTTCATCTTTGTGGCGCGTGAGGGTGTTGTAGAGTTTCAAGGACCTATTTTACAGGAAAATTGGCGTCTGCTATGAGTTTGTATTTGTAGACGAAACTAGACTAAGCATGCAACAAATACAGTAGTTACTTTTTAAGCATATCTGGTAGGGGCGAATCAAAGGTGACGCTTCGTATTGAGGCGATGGTATCAAATGGAGTCAAGTGGGGATATTGTGCTCGGTAAGCCGCCATAACATCGCCAAAAATTGCATCGCCCCATGAAAGACCGAGAGCCTCGGCGGTTTCCCTGACTGCATGTTCATCGTTCGCTTCGATTTCGATATACGGCGCTAGCCATGGCCATTCATCGATGACAATTTCAGCATCACCTAACCGCCACGTTTCGCGTTTGGACTCTTGGAAAGAGGTATATGGGAGACCAGCAGCCTCTAGGATAGCGATGGTTTCTTCAAAATTATCGACGTTCACCTCGTGCTCTTTGGCTCCGTCAACGGATAGCTTGTCAAATTGCTTGTAAGTCATCGTCACGCAGTCGCCCTCGTCGCGGACGCGCAAATAGCCTTTGTTCTGCTTCATTTCGGGGCTGTCAATTGTCACTCGCCGCATTAGCCGCTCAGGCTTTTCGGATGATCCGCCAAGAGACCGCAGCTTCTGCCGAATCTCAGAGGTACTTATGTTGACAAATTTAGCTTCATACTCGGTTTTCATTGTAGTCACATTCCTTGTATTAAGTTGGTTTACTAAAAGTTATGCTGAAAGTTCACTAAGGCTACGAATCCTGGTGATACTTATTGGTATTTTTTTGTTATTGATGGTTACTTCTGTAGAGTCGCCAACTGATAGATCAAGTATGGCTTTGCCAATAGGGCTAAATATTGTCACGCCTTTAACATCACTGCGTCCGCAGAAATCCTTAACATCATGGGTTGCGCCAGTCACAAGAGTCGTTATAATGTTCCCAGTTTTGTCGTATCCGATATCGACAACACTGCCAAGCGATACCGTATTGCCTTCGGTTTCATCCGTAGATAAGTGCTTCGTTTATGGATTCGTGGAGGGCATTAAGCTTCCTTGCAGCCAATGCAGGGTTTTGATACCTTTCATGCTGTGTCATTGCTAGTTCTTCAGAGGTTGTCCCGAAAATGCTGAGTTTAATTTACTTGGTTTTCGGTCGCAATCCCCGGCCCCATCGTCGTAGCAATAACGGTTGACTTAACGTAACTGCCCTTCAGGCTAGATGGCTTCTGACTCTGCAGACTAGCAAAGAATGTTTTAGCATTCTCCTCAAGCTTATCAACACCGAAGCTAACCTTACCAATGCTCAGATGGATGATCGCTTGCTTGTCAACACGATACTCAACCTTACCAGCTTTGGCTTCGGAAACCGCCTTGGCAACGTCAGCAGCAACAGTGCCACTCTTTGGGTTTGGCATTAAACCTTTCGGACCAAGTTGACGAGCGTACTTGCCGAGTTTTGGCATGTAAGCAGGAGTGGCAATGAGGACGTCAAAATCAAGCGTGCCTTTGTCGAGCAACTTCGCAACAACTTCTTCACCTGCAACGTCGGCGCCAGCTTCCTTTGCTTTAACAGCGTCAGCTTCTGGCGCAAAGACGGCAACACGGACGGTTTTGCCTGTACCGTGCGGCAGCACAACAGTAGCGCGAATGTTTTGATCAGCTTGGCGAGGATCGACACCCAAGCGCACATGAACCTCAACACTAGCATCAAACTTTGCTGGATTGGTTTCAGCTGCAAGCATAAGCGCATCATGTAGATTATAAATCTTATCTGCCTCAACTTTCTCAGCAACTTTACGATAAGCTTTACCGCGCCGCTCAATCAACGGACGAACTTTTGGTGCCGGACCTTTTTTTATCGCTGCGTCAACATCGCCTTGCGGCGTAGTGTCGCCAGCTTGTTTGCGAGCTTCTTTTTCTGCTTTTGCTTCAGCCTCTTCAAGCGCCTTAGCGCTGCGCTTACCACTTTTTGCCACAGCAGCTTCACGCTCTGCGACAACACCAGAGCCTTTAGTTGATTCGTTTGCAGTAAGCGATGCGTTGGCTGCACTGATCGCTGCTTCAATTTCTGCGATCGTGTTTTTTGCCGAAACATCAAGTTTTAGTTTAGCTGCTTGCTCAAGCAATTCGGCTTTCCTTGCCATAGTTTAGTGATTCCTTTCTGTGGTGCAAACGACGAGTCATTATCTTGACTAATCTCCCAATCTATTGAATTATTACACCTTTGATTGTACCAAAAAGCGCACGAAAAGTCTAGATATTTTGTATCTGTTCTTTTGCAATATTACGCAAAAAATCGTTGACAGCGTATTCTTGGCGTGCTAGTATCGGCCTTGCATGTTTACACTTTACTATTGACATATAAGCGTAAGCATTACATACCACGGTTTGATAATTTACAAAATTTATTACCTTTTGCCGTGGGGGTATAAGGAGGAAACCATGCGTTTCAACAAAGCATTAGCGGTGTTGGCAGTTGCCATTGTCGCAGCGCTCTGGAGTGCTCCGGCGTTTGCCGAATCTGCACTAACTACATCGGACGGCAAAACGTCAACCGATAGTAAACAAGAATCTGACAAAAAAGACAAAGAGCCAAAAAACGATAAAAAAGATGTCATCGTAACAGTGGCGGAGGGCGACTCGCTGAGCTTGATTGCCGAGGCAAACGGTACGACATGGACGCGTCTATTTGATGCGAATGAATCAATCACCAACCCAGATACGATCAATCCGGGCGATAAAATCCGCGTGCCAGCCGCCGACGAGCAGCTCACTGACCGTACAAGTGCCGCGCTTGCCGCCCAGCGATCCGCCCGCACGCAAGCAGCGCCTGTACCTGTCGCTCGGCGTAATACATATACGACACACCAATATACGAGCAAACCAGTCAGCTCAAGCAGTTACTACATTGGCAACGGCATGTGGTGCACCGACTACGTACATAGCCGCCGCCCTGATGTTGCGGTGTACGGCAACGCTGGCTATAACTGGATCAACGCCGCACAGCGTGCCGGCAAATCTACCGGCACAACACCACAAGCCGGCGCGGTCGCCGTCACAAATGGACACGTCGCCTATGTCGAAAGCGTTAATGCTGACGGTTCATATACCGTGTCTGAGATGGGCTGGAATTACAAAGCCGGTAATTATAATAAGCGTACGGTGCGGTCTGGGACATTCGGACAGTTTATCTACTAAACGACCGCGAGTGAGAAAGGGAAATGTGCTTCTTGTCCACGAGAAAGCACATTTCCTAGTCAGACTTAATAATTATCATACACGTAGTCGATAGCGACATTAAAGAGCTTTGCATAGCAACCTTCTTCGCTAAGCCCAAAGACCGTACCAACCATGTGGAGATATTCACTATCTATTTTATGGACTATTTTCGTTTCATTATAGAGAATAACCTACCAAGTTTCTAACTTGCCAATTATTCATCAGCTGTTGATATATAGCTACTTATCTTTTCTACAGATGATAGCAAAAAAACAGAATAAGTTTTGACTCACCAATAACGAGAGCCAGCCGTCTTTATCTGCTTTAAGATATGTTGGATTATCCGGGATTTACCTTTTTTAAGTTGATGGATTACCAAATTATTGCTCGATAAATTCCTATGACCTGCTTAAGCCGTATGTATTCTGCCAACTCATCACCGCGTAGTTCAGCGATTTCTTCCATAGTAAAATCGTCAGGGTGTCGATTCATCTTTATTCCATACCTCTTCTTGGCGTACTCAATGACATCAGATTCTGACACTTTAAATCTTCCTTCACTTGGTTCGTTATCTCTTCTAGGCTCATGCTCCATATGTATATATTATATCATACACCATGCGCAATTAATAGCTCAAGAAGGATTAACGATATTCAATGTTAATCCAGCCAGCGCAGCGAGCATAACGCCAGCAGAGCGCATCGTGGCTAATATTAGAGGCATTGTAAACTATCGTGTGGGTACATAGAATAAAAAGTGAGAACATCGAAAACAGATATTACTGAAACCGATGCTCTTTTTTACCCACACGGTAATTTGGAATGCCTATTTAGACTCACATCGCCTCATCATGGTGGCTAATGAATAGGTGTCTTTGGAGTCTTTTTGCAGCTAAACTTATCAAACTATTAAAACAAAATGACTCTCTGTCAAAAGACTGGTCGGGATGACAAGACTCGAACTTGCGACCCCACGGCCCCCAGCCGTGTGCGCTACCAAACTGCGCCACATCCCGACAGTTCTTATTATATCAGCGATTCTCAGAATTCCCGTACTTACGCTCTGAATCCATAAACTGCATATATAGCTCAAGCGTTTCAATCCCGAGTCGTCTCATTGCCTGTGCTATCTCAACACCGACATAACGCCAGTGCCACACCTCAGTTTCGTACCCAGTGATACTCGCAAGTTTTTCAGGGTAGCGCTGAATGAATCCGTATTCTGCGCCATGTTCACGCAACCAAGCATATGTAGGTGTTGTTGCAAAACACTCAAGTGCACATGAACCAAGCTTTACATCAACCGCTAAGCCAGTTTGGTGCTCGCTATATCCTGGCCTAGCACTCACTAGATCGGCAGCATCGGTATTTTTGTTAACAGTAACCCAGTAATCATAGACTGCAACCTGGTCGTCATATGAGCGATAGGCACTGCTCGGAGAAAATGACATGCCAGCAGCTGTAATAGCCTGCTTCATATTGGTATAATGTGCAGCGGCTTCGGCACGCAAATATTCGTTATCACCAATGCTAACGAGATCGTTTGGCTGCCATTTTTTCGGGTTAAAACAACGCGTTTTGCTGACAATAACAGTGATAGATGCAGGGTCAACAACAGGCGTGCATGTGTCACTGTAATGCACGATGTCAGCACGTGGACGTCTCTTTGCCTCGGCTTCGGCATTACGAATGTGCGCAAGCTTAGCTTGACGCGCCTGCTTGACGCGCTGCACGCGTTGATACGCCTCGTTAGCAACGATAGTACGTGCCCGGATCTCATTCGTTAATCTATGCGCAGAGTACATCGCCGATCCAACAAATCCACTCGCACTAGCGATCGCAAACACGATAATGCTCATGCAAACAAAATGTCGTCCGATCGCCTGAGACAACCTCTTTTTTATCTGCATATGTTTCATTATATCATTCATATTTTCCTGCATAACGTGAAGTATGAGAGAGCTTCCTTCAATAAAACATTCGTATTCGGCAACTTACTGTGTCCTCGCAGATAATAAAAAGCACTTCAGCCAAAGGCCAAAGCGCTCTCACTACCACCGTCTAGATCTAGTCGACAACTTCTACGCCCATGCTACGGGCAGTACCAGCAATAACTTTTACCGCACCGTTTAAATCAATCGCGTTGAGCTGATCCTTCTTCGCTTCAGCAATTTCTTCTAGCTGTGCGCGTGTAATCTTGCCAACTTTTTCGGCGTGCGGTTTACCGCTACCTTTTTTGATGCCGATTTTTTCGCGGATCATATCATCAACTGGCTGCCCAAGCGATTTCCATGTAAATGTACGATCTTCGTATACTTGAATATGCACAATAACATCTTTGCCCATATCCTTTTTGGTTGCTTCATTGAATGGATTGATAAAATCCATCATATTCAGACCCCATTGACCGAGCGTACTGCCAACCGGCGGACCAGCAGTTGCACGACCAGCCGGAATACGGAGTTTTAAATTGCCTATAACTTGCTTTGCCATAATATTATTTCCTCTTCTTGTGCAATTTGTAATAAGTAATGATTATAAGTGCGTAACAGGCTAATTATATGTTATTTATCATAATTCTGCAAACGTAACCTGTTCGGTTCACTAAACCAACAAAGAACAACCCGCTAAAATAGATAGTGTAAAAGCTAATTCTACGAAAGGGGTTGTTCTAATGAACAGTTTAGCAAATCTGCCGACAGAGCGGCAGTGTCACAAACAAATATTTAAGGCTATCTACGGCGTGTCAGGCTGTCCGGCTTGTGCGCATAGGCTGCTGTATCGCTCTAACTATGCTTGGTGTAGAGTCTGTCGTAAGAAGTGGTCAGTCAAGGCTGCTTGCTGGCTAAAACAGAGCAATTTAAGCTTTCGCAGCATCTGGCTGCTCATCTGGTGTTGGCAGCAGCAAAAGAGTGTTGGCACGACAGTTGACACCACTGGCAGAAGCTACCCGACAGTACGGCGCTGGTTTAGGAGATTTAGAGAACATATGCCGAGCAGCTCTCTCAAGCTATCTGGCATTGTTGAAGTTGACGAAAGCTTCTTCGGTAAACAGCGCTTTGGATCGCAAGCTATTGTTGTCGGTGCAATTGAAAGAGACACCAGGCGAGTACGCCTGCAGGTTATCCCAGATCGTGCTCAAGACACGCTAGAACTGTTCTTGTCTAATACGGTCAGAAGAGGGTCGCACATTACAACCGATGCCCATGCTGGTTATTCTGATCTAGAATTCTATGGCTACACCCATGAACGCTGCAACCATAATTTTGGTCACTTTGAACCCACCAACATGATTGAGAACTTCTGGGGAGTGCTCAAACGATCTCTTAGAAGACTGTACGGCAGATTAACCCTAGCCGACCTCCCCGACATCCTAAAAGAATGGGAACAGCGCCAAAACAACCCTGAAATGTTCTATACTGTAGATAGCTATCTACGAGCTACTGCCGGGCTGTTCGGGGTTGGTGCGGTGAACCACCTGTTCTATTGTCTTCACACACATACAGTACGCTTAAGATATTACACCTTCTTCACCTGTAGCGCATCCAGCTCTACTGGCGTGTCACGCCCAAACATACTAACCATAACCTTGAGTTTACCTTTGGCAGTGTCAATTTCACTTACTGCGCCCTCAAAGCCTTTGAATGGTCCGTCAATGATATTAACGACCTCACCCTCTGAAAAATCAATTTGATGTTTTGGATCTTCTACACCCATACGCTTTTTAATCTTATTCATTTCCGCGTCGGATACAGGTGTCGGCGACGTGCCGCTACCCACGAACCCCGTCACACCTGGTGTATTACGTACGATATACCACGTTTCGTCGGTCAACTTCATCTCAACGAGTACATAGCCCTGGAAGATCTTTGCATCAACAATCCTTCGCTTACCGTTTTTGATTTGAATCTGTTTTTCTTTCGGCACCATCGCGTCAAAGATCTTGTCTGCCATGTCAATAGTTTGCGCACGCTGCTTAATGCTATCCGCAACCTTCTCCTCATAGCCTGAGTACGTGTGAATTGCATACCACTGTCGTGCGCTGTCATAACGATTTTTTACCATACTAATTGATTCCTTTCCTTCCTACTTTGTACCGATAATCAGTTTAAATAGCCACGAAAACCCGTAGTCGATCAATAGAATGACGACAACGAACACAACAGTAAACGCAATAAGTGCGCCTGTCATCGCCCAGGTACTACGACGATCGGGCCAGCGAACTTGCTTGAGCTCTTGCCATGCACCAACGAAATAACCGCGGATAGCACGCAACGGGCTGCGGCGCGAACTTGTAGACTTTTCACCGTTCTCTGCGCTCTTGGGCTTTCTTCGGGCACTGTCTAAGAGCTTTTTGGCTTTAGAGACGGGCTTATCTTTCGCGCTCGGCGTGGATTTTGTTGTCACGTCCGCTGCTGCACTCTGCTTAACTTTTGCTGCAACTGTGCGTTTCGGCGCATTGCGATCGTTCGCCTTAATACGCGTTATAGTTGGCTTATTTTTTTTACCTTTCGTTGATTTTGTTGATGCTGCCACGGTGATTTCTCCCAATTAAATAAGTCTGGTATGAACCAGACTGTCAAGTTTATTGTACGCTGTACATGTCAAAATTGCAAGCGATGCTACTTCCTACGCTTCGCCGACGGCAAACTGAAACTAAAGGTTGAACCGTGATTCAAACGGCTTTTTAGCTCAATCGTCGTGTTTAATTTTTTTGCAAGTTTTTGCGCGACGTACAGTCCTAACCCCGTACCTCCCGTCTCGCGCGTGCGATAATCCTCGCTACGCCAGAACTTCTGGAACAAATGTTGCTGATCGCTGCGACTGATGCCGATACCAGTGTCTTTCACAGTGAATGTAAGCAATCGCGGCGCTGAACGTTTTACCGACACAGTAACGCCGCCCGTTTGGGTATATTTAATAGCGTTCGTAACAATATTTTGCAATAACTCTTTCAAATAGAGGCGACTCTCGTTAACGGCACCAAGCTGCGGGTCAAGGTCTAAATCGAAATAGAGTGATTTTTCGGTGGCCTCAGGAGAGTATTCGGCGTATAGTTCGCTAATTAATTCAGCAACGTCAATTAATTCTGGCGTGTCAGCAATACCACGTTCTGCGCGACTCAGCGTAGATAAGTCATTTGCCATTTTCGCGAGAAATACGACTTGCTGGTGTGCTGCGTTGACTCCTTCGTGCAATGTAGACTGCGGAATATCGGGGCGCTCCATCATAAGCTGGACATTACTGAGCGAGCCCTCGGCGATGGCGATCGGCGTACGTAATTCGTGACTGACAACCGAGATGAATTCATCACGCTCGTCTTCAAGAGACTTTTGCTTGGTTATGTCACGTAGAATAATAATATAACCGTCCCTGCCGCTCGCGTGCGTACTGTTAGCGCTCCGAATCGGCGAATAAACAACACTTAGACGAACAACTTCTCCGGATATTTTAGCACTAAGGTCATCGCGCATGCGAACGCTGTGAATACGATGCAAGAGCTGTGAAAATTTAACCGTCTCACTCTCGTTATTTTTCAGAGTGAGCACGGCATCAATTTTTTTTCCAGTCAGTTCAGAGTTGGTATCAAGCAGATCAAGCGCTGCCGCATTGTACAACTGAACTGTACCACGACTATCAACGCTCAGAATCGCGTCTGCCAAATTATTCACAATCGTCAGTACGCGGTCACGCTGCAGTTTTTCCTCAGTTTGAGAACGCAGCAGCTCACGCTGATCAATCGCCTGTGCTGTAACGATAGCATTCATAATACATGCCACTATCAGCGTGCCGGCAAAATGCAGCCCAATCTGAAACACACGCGTTAAATCGTCTGCCGAAATGATAACACTCGCGCTCGCTGCAACAAATAGCGTTGCCAAACTAAGCTTCACGCCACCTGTGCCGGCATGAACAGCACTCGCCAAAAATAACACTGACCACACGTAGATAAACGGCATATCAAAGCCCGATACAAACAATATATACAGTAGCGCGATAACATGAAATAGTACAATCCGCGCAATTGCGCCGTGCCGCGTTTTCATTGGTGCAAAGAAATGATAGAACGCTAAAATAACCCATGCTGCGTTAATTGCAACGATTAGCGGCGTTAGTGGATAATGCCGCACACCCGGCACTAATTGTAAGTATACGCTATATGCAACCAATAACAGCGGCAAAAACAATCCAGCGTAACGCAAAATCCTAGCACGACGCACATTTACCTCCAAGAGAATATCATTATTCTGAGACGACTCACCCATAATTACTCTTAGTATAGCCATAAGCGCGACAATTGCAAAGAGCTAATAGAATGCCAACTTACTGATCGCGCCGTACATATCCTCAAGAACAGCATCCCTATCATCTGTTCGGTCGTGAACGAAAATTACGCTACAAACGGTGCTTTTGGCTTATTTTACTTCCTTTTGGTCGCACCATAGCCCCTCCTGATCGCAACTCGCCATAATCATAATATTAACTGAATTTGAACCACTATCGCCCTTACTCTTACCCATAAACATCCAATAATTTTGGCTATTCTCTCAACCTAAAAATACCGGATATCGATATCCGGTATTTTTTATCTATTTTACCTCTGTTATCTTTTATTCTTTTTTCTCTTCTTTTATATATAAATATATAGAGGAGAATTATGGTAAGAATTATGAGGAAGAATTATATGGGATTATGGAACTATGAAACTATGGGAGTTATAGAGTTATAGAGTTATAGAGTTATAGAGTTATAGAGTTATAGAGTTATAGAGTTATAGAGTTATAGAACTATAGAGGATATCATTAAAGAGCTATGGAGAGTTAGGAGTTAGGAACATAGGAGTATAGGAGTTGTTAAAGAACTACTAAGGGAGCAGAGAGAGGTAGAGAGAGGTAGAGAGAGGTAGAGAGAGGTAGAGAGAGGTAGAGAGAGGTAGAGAGAGGTAGAGAGAGGTAGAGAGAGGTAGAGAGAGGTAGAGAGAGGTAGAGAGAGGTAGAGAGAGGTAGAGAGAGGTAGAGAGAGGTAGAGAGAGGTAGAGAGAGGTAGAGAGAGGTAGAGAGAGGTAGAGAGAGGTAGAGAGAGGTAGAGAGAGGTAGAGAGAGGTAGAGAGAGGTAGAGAGAGGTAGAGAGAGGTAGAGAGAGGTAGAGAGAGGTAGAGAGAGGTAGAGAGAGGTAGAGAGAGGTAGAGAGAGGTAGAGAGAGGTAGAGAGAGGTAGAGAGAGGTAGAGAGAGGTAGAGAGAGGTAGAGAGAGGTAGAGAGAGGTAGAGAGAGGTAGAGAGAGGTAGAGAGAGGTAGAGAGAGGTAGAGAGAGGTAGAGAGAGGTAGAGAGAGGTAGAGAGAGGTAGAGAGAGGTAGAGAGAGGTAGAGAGAGGTAGAGAGAGGTAGAGAGAGGTAGAGAGAGGTAGAGAGAGGTAGAGAGAGGTAGAGAGAGGTAGAGAGAGGTAGAGAGAATTAAGTAAAGAGAGTTTAGGAAGATTAGTATAAATCATAATGGAAGTAAGCAAACAGGTAGGCAGACGAAGTAAATTAAGTAAATTAAGTAAATTAAATTAAATTAAGTTAAGTTAAGTTAAGTTTTAAGGTAAATTAAGTTAGTTAGTAAATGGATGGACGAATGAATGAATGGATGAGTAAATAAGCGAATAGGTTGGTTAGTAGCAAGTAAATGATAGGTTGTAAGGTGGTAAGTTAGTAGGTAAGTTAGTTGGTAAGTAAGCGGATAGACGAATGAATGGGTGATGGATGAATGGATGATAGATAGACGAATGGATGAGCAAGCAGATGAATAAGCAGATAGATAAGCATATGAATAAACGTTTAGTAGCACTTAAGAAAGGGCAGATAGATATACTTGAGGCGTTGTATGGGTGTAGGTTTTGCAGTTGCAGGTTATTAGCAGATAGCCTTGGTATTAGGTCATTATCAAATTTGCATGAGAAGCTTAATGTATTAGAAACGGATTTCAATGATAACGCTTTTTGGAGCTCTTTGTAAGCCGCACATGAGCTGTCTGCCAAAAGTGTTTTGTCGTAGAGCTTGAACTCCTTTGCAGATTAAACATAATACTCCTCCAAATCCAGCAGATACACCTCGCCATTTTTAATAACCATATCCTTCTCTAGCTATTGCCTTCGCCAGTCGCAATTATGCGCTACAATACGGGTGTGTGGTGCTTAATTTGCTGGCGGTGCGTGCGGTAGTGCGGATCATAACGTTCCACCTCACGCCAGAACGCAGTTGAATGATTCATATGGCGCGTGTGACATAGCTCGTGAATCAATACGTAACGAATCAGTTCGTCCGGCAATTTCATCAGCGCAATGTTGAGGCTAATTGTGCCTGCGCTACTACAACTTCCCCACCGACTACCGGCATGACTGAAACGGACGCGAGCGTAGCGAAAACTATACTGCGCCGCAAGTTTCGCGAGGAGCGGCGGCAATAGCTGCTTGGCTTCTTTACGCAGCGTACGCCCGACCGCATCGCGAATCTGCTGCTGTACAGCCCCGTCTTCAAGTGCGTACGCTGGCGGCAACTTCACGATAATATGCCGTCCGCGAATCACTGCACTCGGCTTTTCTACCATTTGCGTCGGCACAACAGCAATACGATGTTGTCTGCCGATTATCTGCCCATGCTGATACGGCGAGGCAATTGATGTTCGCGCCGCCATACGGCGTAGTTCGCCGCGTGATTGATCAATAAACTCACGAATGAATTTGAGCGGCGTCAACCGCCCGCACGATACCGTAAACTGCCCACCCGTTCCCAAATGAATTCGCACACTGCGCGCCCCCGTCCGGCGCTTCACAATAATATCGCCGAACTCGGAGTCGTGAATCGTTTGTGGGCTACGCAACATACTCAGCCCCCAGTGTTATTACACAAACGCGCCGTAGCATATTACTCTGGTTTTTGTTACATGCGAGATGTACAGAATGCCTAGAAAAATTGCTGCGGTAGCCCGAAAAAGTTTCCCTGACAAACATTGAAGCCCGTATCATTGCACGCGAATCGGACGCTGTGCAACACGCTCGGCAGATTGCACTGATGGGGGCGCAGCAGAGCGGTTTTCGCTTCCCAGACGGCTCAAAACAGTACGCGCCTGCGTGGCATACGTATGCTTACCACTAATCACAATTGGTTTTTCGTGGATATGCGGCTCGCTGAAGCGCTTGATAGCACTATCAAATTGTTCGGCAGTCATAGTCTGTGCTTTCAGCACACGGCGGCGGCACGTAGACTCATCAACTTGCACCCACACAAAAAGCGGCTGGTAATTATGCATACGCGCCCAGCGTGCAAAGTCGGTGCGGTGCGTACGGCTGAGACTATCGCCTTCGTAGATGAATGTCTGATTGGTGCGCGCTATTTCGCCCAGAAACATCGCGTTCAGTTCGCTTGACGCCTCCTCATCGCGCCCACGCTCTTCTACATACGCCGCGTTGATAAATGGCGCATTAAAGGTTTCAGCGAATTGCTGCGCGAAAAACGTTTTACCACTGCCGGGCAATCCTACCATCATGATAGCATGCGGACGAGATAGGTGAACTGGCTTCATGCAGGTATTATAGCATACTGATTAATAGGTGAAATGCTTGAGGTTTTACGGGCGTTGATTTTGCTTAAGATTTGTGACAAAATACAAGGATAAGTACATATAAACGTGCGAGTGGTGGGGCACAGTAAAGGAGGGTATCCATGCAAATCGCAATACTAAGCCGTACGAAACAAATGTTTCGTATGTTAGATGTATCGCGTCAGACGGTTGCTCGGCGGATAAGCATGTCATTTGTGGCAATTGCACTCGTGCTGCAATCGTTCGTGCTCGTGGTGAGCGCACAGGCGCAGACATCAAGTGATGACATGATTTCGGGCGGCGTTGGTAGCAAAGAACAAATTCTAGCACACTACGATGCGAACACAAACAACTTCCGCGATGTCATGACGTATAACGGCATCACGCGAGCAGAGCTAGCGAGCATGTCGGCGATGAAACGTTTCACGGTTGACTCTAGCTCGTATTCGTGGGGCTGGACGCCGCGCTTTAGCGAAGCACAGGGTCAGCGCGCACACTCGGTAGCAGGGCGCACGATTTACTCGCGGCCGCATAGCTTATGGGATTTTAGCTGGTATAACGGCTGGGAGGGCAAATCGGCAACGCGCGGCACGTTCCGTATAGTGTCGGCATGCGGTAATTTAGTGACATATAGCGTGCCAACGCCGCCCGCTCCGAAACCAACGCCAAAGCCGGAGCCGAAGTCGCAGCCTGCGGTAACGTGCGATAGCTTGACGGTCACGCCGGTTCAAGGATCGCGTACGAAAGTTCGTATCAGCGGCAAAGCATCCGGTCAGAACGGCGGCGTCGTGAAAGAGCTCCGTTACTATGTGTTTGATGCGAATAGTAATACGATTATTCAAGCTTCAGCGCCTGGCGCAGAAAGCTCGACAACGATTGAGCTACCAGACGCTGCTGGTACATACAAAGCGCAAGTCTACGCAATAAGCGACCTTGGCAATATCACAAGTACATCGTGTACAGCGCAAATCACCGTACCGGAAAAGCCAGTCACGCCGACTCCGACGCCCGACAAACCAAGTATTACAATTACAAAAACTGTCAATAAACAAAAACACGCCGCAGTCGCTGTCGGTCAAGAATTTACCTACGAGATTACCGTCACAAACACTGGCAAAGTCGCGCTGAAAGACGCCGTCGTTACCGACAATGCGCCGGTGGAAGTATCTCTCATCAAGGCAGACGTGGGCACAGTCAAGGATAATACCTGGACGTATACGATCTCCGAGCTCAAAGCGAGCGAAGCAAAAAGCTTCGTGCTCACCGCAAAATACAGCAAGTATGTTGCGGGTACGCACAAAAATAATGTTTGCGTCGACACGCCGACTATCTCCGGTGAATCGGACGCCTGCGACAATGCAACCACGCAAACCAATGAAACTATTGAAGTCTGCTTGAAAGCGGAAAAAATTATTCGCACGATCAAACGTAGCGAATACGACGCCAGCAAGCATGTCGACAAAAACTCAGACGAATGCAAAACTAAACCAGTAAATCCGCCGGCAACGCCACAGACTCCACCGTCGACCCCCGCGCCGCAGGCACCATCAATTCCGGCGCAGCCCTCAACGCCAGCACCGTCGGCACCAACTGTAACGGTCATGCCGCAGACCGGATCGTTGAATGTCGCGAGCGGATTATTCGGCGTCAGCGGCATCGCCGGCATGGCATACGCCTATATCGCGAGCCGCCGCAGTTTGCGGTAACGCATGCGTGCAACTATGACAATTAGTCAATAAAATACACCCGACATTTCGAGTGTATTTTAGTTGATACAAACGACCGCAAAGGATTCGCATCCTCTTTGAGACTAGACAGCTCAGGAGTGTCAAGATTTAAACCTTTTCTACCACCGTTCATCGTATGAGGTTCTCTTAATATTTTGCTTAGGCTGTTACTCTTGTCTCCGTCAATAAAATCAATGTAGACAAGAGCTGAGATATTTAGATATTGGATGTCTTTCATGGATTCTACCTCGTATCCCTTACTTTATGACTCAAACAGGCATGAATATTATTCAGGCTTAGTAAGTCTTCCTCTGAACAATACCTCCCCCACTTCTCACCATCACCATGCGTTTCAGTATAGTCGATCATCATATCCTCTATCCCCCTCTCACGCGCTAACGTAACAAGATGAAAGGCTTCTTCCGCTACTGCTCTCATGTCTTTCTGTTCGCCATCGTAGGAAATGTAGATATAGTACTTTAGGTCTTGCGGGCGATTGTTGTAGAAATCAAGGTAGCTATCCGGGGTTGGCTGTGCAGCGGAATATGCTTTATCGTCGGGAGTGGCTCTGACATGTACTGCTCCAACGGAATGGTTCTGAATCATTGGTTGGATCTGCCTGGTTGCAGCTTTAGACCAGACAATAGTAATGTAGTTATCGTACGGCTTTGAGTCTTCAGAGTCACCTTTCTCTACGGTGATGACGTATTCCTTGTTTTTCGTAGGGTAAGCAGTAGCTTCCCATACGCCACGCGTATCTATGCTTGCTCCTTTTAGTTTCGGTTTCTCGACAATGAACTCTTCATGATAACGTTCCTGCAGAGACTGTACCATTTGTTCTTGTACGCCTTTTGATTGGCTTTGTTCGGTTATATTAAAGATGACGCTCAGGGTTAATGGTATTCCTACCCAAGGTATAATGATTATTAGTAGGATTATGATGATGGCTTTAGTAAGAGCAGTGATGAGTGGATGCTTTGCTGTCTTTTTCTGCTGTGATTGCTTGGCGGGTGATTTCTTGGCGTTGTTTTGTTTTGCCCTGCTTGCAGATTGTTTAGATACCATCGCTTGCCCTCGCTTATGGTTGTTAGGGTTAGTTTACTGTATTTGGCATTAATAAAAAGATCTCAGGCTTCGAGATCTCCATCAATTTGGCAGGGGAGACAGGACTTGAACCTGCGACACCCGGTTTTGGAGACCGGTGCTCTACCAACTGAGCTACTCCCCTACGCGGACGGTTGATATTATACCATGAGCAACGGCGTTTTGGCTAGTTTTTACGGGCTGGCGAACGCGGCTCGCGCGCTGGTTGTTGTGCGCGCATGCTACCCTCACTAAACGTACGTAACCGCTGATTAATATAAGCATGCACAGGTGTGCGTTTCATGCGGTGCGCGGATTCAGACGTTTTACCGTCTGACGATGATTGCTGCGGACGATCGCGTTTTACACGAACGGCGCGCTTTAAACGCTTGTTAGCTGTTTCATCAGCGTTGTGCGATATTGGCGGCAACGACAGTAATCGCTCACTAGGCTCTTTATCCTCGTCAAACGCACTTACAGCGTTCACGAAAAACTTCTCAATCAACCACTCTCGCCCTGGCGCAGTCTGTCCGACAACAGTAATATGCCAGCGATTATTACCCCACTGATTGATATTGGTGATATGCAACGGACGCGCCAGCATAGTCGGGCCTTTCGGAATCGCGGCGATAACACGCTGAATTGCGTTAACACCACGGTCTTTATCACGCACAAAGATGTCAACCGCGATAGTACGTACACCACGCGGCGCCACGCGCACACCAGTAATATTTTGATTGTGCACCGTGATAAGCTCGCCATTAAGCGAACGGACACGCGTTGACCGTAGCGTGAAGCGCTCAACCACACCAGACAAATCCGAATACGGTTCAAGCTTCACATAGTCACCAATCTTATACCAGTTTTCTGAAATCATAATCGCACCGGCTGTCAAATCGCGCAAAATAATACCGATCGTCTGCCCAGCAATCAACGCGAACATCGCTCCGGCACCGATAGCTGCTAGTCCGCTCGCACCGGATGAGTTATTCCCCGCTGTCGGGCTAAGCAAAATCCACGCTATATATCCAACTACAATTACCACAAGCGCCCGTACAATAGCGATAAACATGCTTAAGTACGTTTCAGTTTGGCGCAATCGCATAGCACGCGCTTCGTCCGACTCTTTGTCGCTACGTGATGCGATACGCTGGGCGATGAAAATTAGGCCTTTCGCTAAAAACTGGCTCAACCAATATGCCACCAACAGGGATGAGATTAAAATAAAGACCGACCGAAACGAGTGCGGCGATAATACGATCTGTTTTATCTCGTCGATAATTGACGAAGCGGTCGGCGTATTTGCGTTCATGTTTTTCTCTGTTGGTTATTAACAATTTTCTATTGTATACAACTAGCAGGTGTACTGTCAAATTGCACAAGCGTTTGGTTCACCAAACGAATCCATAACAAGCCCTAGCCTTTAAGTAGCTGTCTACATTATAGAACAAATCGGGGTTGTTGTAGCGGTTTTCGTATTCTCTTAGGATAAGTCCTAGGTCGTTTAGATTAAAGGTTAGGTCTCGGTAGATATAGCGCAGCGCTCGCTTAATTACACTCCAAGAGATTTTCTATATGGTTAGTGGATCCAAAGAAGCCAGTAGAGTGATTGCAGGCTAGCCATTCATAACCTAGAGCGGGCAATTCATTATAGCCGCTAAATCCATCTGTTAAGACTAGGCTGCCTGCCCGGATGGTTTGTTGCACGGAAGCGCTCGGGCATTCTCTCTATCTCTGCGGTGAATAATTCTTAATCTAATGCGCTGCCTTTTAGGATCTATAGCGCCGATTACTAATCGCTGCTTGGCCCGAACTTCTTCTTGCCAAAGAAGCTGCCCGTCTACCTCGCAAGCACCCTCTAAAATAGCTTCAGAAGGCTTCAGGGAAGCTCGAAAGCGCGCTAGCCACCTTCCGTACAGTTGGGTAGCTAACGCCAGCAATCTTGATCGTTTCTCCTATGCTGCATTTCTGCTGCCAACACCAAATTAGGATAATGATTTGCCTAAGGGTTAGATTGCAATAAGAGAATACCTTGGTATCTGCTTTAACAGAGTATTTCTTTTTGCAATCTGGACAGTACTCATAGTTCTTCCGCAACTTTAATTGCTTGGCTACCGCAATATTTGCAAGAAACCTCTCCCCAGACGCAGCGATAAAACTTACGGTGGCAATGATATTCTGATGGAATATCTGCTAAACTATTCATTAGAACAGTCTCCTCTCTAAAATTAGGTTTGTTTACACTACTTATTTTAGACTAAAGAGGCTGTTCTTTTCTGGATTCGTTGGGTGAACCAGGCGTTTCCGTATGTATTACCCATGCGCTTTATGCTTGGGCGCACACGGCATTGTTGCACAACCCTCTAGACAACAAAAAATGAGCGGTGTTATTCTTTTGGTGTGAAGACTAAAGATAAAAACACTGCTCATACCAATAATAACACTAAAAAGTCTGCTAGGATAACCACGAAGAAGGTTGCTAGGAAGGCTGCCAGGAAGATTACTAATTGGAGCGCGTATAATAACGCCCTCAAGAGTCGAGGAAATCTAAGCATCTTCCTTGCCGAAGATGTTTTTAAGCAAGATGCGCTGAAGCAGAAAAATAATGGTAAAAATGGACACCCGTTTTGTTATTCCGATGAGTTTATTAAATTAATCCTCATCATCCGCGAACTGTTTCATCTGCTACTGCGCCAGACCAGCGGCTTTGCCGAGTTATTGTTTAATGCAATGAAGATTAGCCGAAAGGTTCCAGATTATTCTACTCTCTCTAGGCGAGCTGCCAAACTAACCGTTGACTTCCTGCCGAAATGTCGCTCCAGGGAGAATATTGTTATGCTAATCGATAGCTCTGGCTTTAAGTTATTCGGCGAAGGTGAATGGAAAGCTAGAAAGCATGGCTATAGCCGCCAGCGGACTTGGCGGGAACTACACATCGCTATAGATCACTCTAGCCGAGATATTGTTGGTCTTATTAATACTTCCGCTCATACTCATGACAATACCCAGCTTCTGCCGATGCTAGATCAGGTTCAGTCTCGCTACAGCCCTACCGCTTGTGCAAACCATCATCGGCGACGGAGCTTACGACGCGCAGCGTAATTATCTCGACATCACTAGAAAGCGTGGCATAGAATTCATCGCCCCGCCGCCTAAAAATGCTACACTACACCTCAATACCGGGCGGCACTTTAGTTGGTATGACACACCAGGCTGGGAGGAACGCAACCAAGTTGTTCGGCATGTTATTGAGTATGGTCTAGATGGCTGGAAAGCTGATGTCGACTACCATCGCCGCAGCCTAGTTGAAAATACTTTCTTTAGACTAAAGACCATATTCGGCGAACGGCTGAAATCGCGCACAGAAGCGAACCAACTAACCGAACAAAAACTAAAAGCCCTAATCATTAACCAATTCAATAGCCTAGGACTGCCGAGGTATAGCGGAACCAGCTAACGAGACAAAGCAGGACAAGACAAAGCAGGACGAAGCAAAACCCGCAGCAACTAGGGTGAGCTGAGGGTTTGAGGGTTGGGTTGTGCAACAATGCCGGCGCACACCGCCACCGGTTGCATTTCGCTACTAAGGGGTGTATAACTGTAAGTGAGATAACATAAGGGGAATCAATAAACCGCAAGGTGTACACATGAAGATTTTAATGCTTGGGTGGGAACTTCCACCGCACAACAGCGGCGGGTTAGGTGTAGCATGCTACCATCTATCCAAGGCGCTCGCAAAACACGGCGCGTCAATTGATTTCATTCTGCCCTACTCGGCTCGGCATTCAAATATAGACTACATGGACGTTCATGCAGCGACAGAGTTAACACCACTGCATAGATTTGGCACAATAGGCGCGTATGGCGGCAAAGGTGTTGATACGCTTGATCTTGACCAAGTTGATATGCGTGATCTGCAAACAATGCGCGGTTTGCAAAAACGCTACATCAAATACGTTGAACGTTTTGTACGCAAGACGGGCAGCCCTGATATAATCCATGCGCACGATTGGCTTACAATTGAAGCGGGCTTGCGTGCTAAAGAACTGACTGACGCGCCACTGATTGTTCATGTACATGCTACTGAATTTGACCGCGCCGGTTCGCATAACGGTGGCAATCCGGTTATTCATGAAATTGAATACAACGGTTTGATGATGGCAGACCGGATTATCGCCGTAAGCAATATTACCAAGCAAATTATCGTACAAAAATATGGCATTCCAGCGGACAAAATTGAAGTGGTTCACAACGCGATTGATGTTAATTCGTTTGGCGACTACGAATACGACCGCCGCACATATCGTTATCTTGAAGTGCTAAAAAATGAGGGCTACACGATAGTATCGACGATCACGCGCTTTACGGCGCAAAAAGGTTTAGTGCAATTGATGCAAGGCGCGGCGCGGGCGTGTGAGCGCTACGACCGGTTCGCGTTTTTGTTCGCCGGCGATGGCGACCAGCGCGACGAGCTTATTCAGCTTTCTGCGGATCTTGGTATTTCCGATAAAGTGTTTTTCAGCGGATTCGTGCGCGGCAAACAATGGCGCGATGCGTATAGTGTATCAGACGTGTTCGTGATGAGCTCAGTATCGGAGCCGTTCGGACTAACGGCGCTTGAAGCGGCACACCATGATACGGCGCTGATCATCACTAAACAATCCGGTGTCGGCGAAATATTGCAAAGCGTACTGCGTTATGATTTTTGGGATACCGAAAAGCTCGCCGACCAGCTGGTGGCACTTGCAACGTCACCAGCGCTGCGTGATAGCTTGAAACGCAATGTCAAAAATGAGTACGCGCGTATCAGCTGGAATGATGTCGCTGAAAAATGCATTCACGTCTATAACAACATGAAAACAGGAGAAGTCAATGAGTAGCAAGCGCGGAATCGTATTATATCTGCACGTTCACCAGCCGTGGCGCGTGCGCGAATACACGGTGTTTGATACAGCAGTAAACCACGACTATTTCGGCGAATGCAAAGAGCCGCATCGCAATAACCGTGCAATTTTCGAAAAAGTCGCCGATAAGTCATACCGCCCAATGACGCAGCTACTTAAGCAGCTGCTTGATACACATCCGGACTTCAAAGTATCGCTGTCGATTTCCGGCACAATGCTTGAGCAAGCCGAAGCCTGGGCACCCGATGTGATTGATGCATTCCGCGCACTCATTGATACTGGGCGAACCGAAATCGTCGCCGACACATATTACCACAGCCTTGCGTTTTTCTTTAGCCGAGCAGAGTTTGAGCGACAAGTCGCATTATACCGTGCGAAGATTCGCGATTTGTTCGGTGTCGAAACGCAAGTTTTCCGCAATACCGAACTCAGCTACGACAATAATCTCGCTAAATGGGCGGATGACAACGGTTTCAAAGGCATTTTAGCAGAAGGCTGGGATCCAATTCTCGGGTGGCGCAGCCCGAACTACGTGTACCGTCCAATCAATACGAAACATATTAAATTACTAATGAAAAATTACCGCCTGAGCGACGATATTGCATTCCGCTTCGGCAACCGCGATTGGGAGGAGTTCCCCCTGCGCGCCAGCAAGTACGACACCTGGCTGAATAACGCGCTCGGCAACGACGGACAGATTGTGAATTTGTTTATGGATTTTGAAACGTTCGGCGAGAATATCTGGGAAGATACAGGCATCTTCTCATTCTTTTCAGATTTCGTTGACCGGTGGCTGAAGAATCCTGCCAACACGTTTTATACAGCAAGCGGTGCGTGCGATGCATTCGACGCAGCAGATGAAGTCGATTGCCCATACACGACCACGTGGGCAGACACAGAACGCGACCTCACAGCGTGGCTCGGCAATAGCATGCAGCATGAGGCAATGCGCCATTTATATGAATTAGAAGACGACGTCATGCGTACCGACGACGCCGATTTGATCTCAGACTGGCGACGCTTGACTACGAGCGACCATCCATATTATATGTGTACAAAATGGTTCTCTGATGGCGATGTGCACGCGTATTTTAGCCCGTACAATTCGCCGTATGATGCATTCTTATATTTCATGAACGCACTGCGCGACATTCGCTACCGCGTATATGAACACCACCGGCACGGAGAATTTTAATGGCGCGGCCAATCGTACTGAGCAACGGTGAACTCCACGTCGGACTAAATACGTTCGGCGAAGTACATGATTTTTACTTCCCGTATGTCGGACTTGAAAATCACACTATCGGCAAAGAAACGAGCCACCATATAGGTGTGTGGGTCGACGGCAGGTGCTCGTGGCTGCATGACGGCTCGTGGACGTTCGTATTTAGCTATCCGCACGACGCACTAGTCGGACATATCGTCGCAAAAAATCAGACGCTTGGCGTTATGCTTGAATTTGATGATACAGTCGACGGCGAACTCAACGCGTTTATGCGGAATATACATGTCGTTAATCTTGACGCACACGATAGAGATGTACGACTATTTTTCCGCCAGGCATTCGTCATTGGCGACTCCGCTAGCATGACCGACACGGCGCAATTTTTGCCAAACGACCAAGCAATTGTTCATTACCGCGGGCGGCGCACCTTCGTTATTTCCGGCACCGACGATCAGAAACGCGCGTTTGATCAGTACACGATCGGGCTATTTGGCACCGAAGGGCGTGAGGGTACATTCCGCGATGCCGAAGACGGCGAATTATGGAGCTGCCCTGTCGAACATGGGCGCGTCGATTCGACGATTCGATTTAAGTTAGCTCTTAAAGCGCATAGCTCTGCGCGCGTACACTACTGGATCGCGTGCGGCACGACGCTGCGCGAAGCATTGTTTGTGCATAAACAACTGCGCGATAATGGTCTGAACGACCGCTACATTCTAACAACAAAATGGTGGTATCGCTGGCTGCGCCCCGCCGAAAAGGTTTCACGCAAAATTGATCCAGCGTACCGCGAACTATTCCTGCGGAGCGTCATGCTGCTCAAAGCTCACATCGACAAGCGCGGCGCAATTATCGCTAGCACTGATAGCGGCATGTTGAATTATTGGCGCGACGCATACGCCTACTGTTGGCCGCGCGACGGCGCATATGTGTTGTGGCCGCTGATTCGCATGGGCTATTACGAAGAAGCGTACCAATTTTTCGATTTTTGTAGGCGCGGACTGAACTCTGGCGGGTTTCTGATGCATAAATATCGGGCAGACGGCGCGGTCGGCAGCAGCTGGCATCCGTACGTTCATGATGACGGTTCCGTAACACCGCCGATTCAAGAAGACGAAACGGCGCTGGTACTATTCTTATTCGGTCAATTGTATCGTAATACGAATGATCAGCGGCTTATGAAACGTTTTTATGAGCCGATGGTCGTACCGATGGCGGATTTCTTGGCGAGCTACATTGATTCGTCTACCGGCTTACCGAAGCCATCGTACGATTTGTGGGAAGAGCAATACATGACGACTACTTATACAACAGCTGTCGTCTACGCTGCACTATCGGCAGCAGCAGATTTAGCAGACGATAATCATGATGATGGGCATGCGGTCGCCTGGCGCTCAGCAGCGTCGGACATCGCCGAAGCGGCGCAGAAATATTTAGTCAACCACGACCGCGATGCACTCTACAAAGGCTTACGCCGGCATACTGACGGCTCATACGAGCCGGACCAAACGATTGATTTATCAAGTATCTACGGCGCGTTTATGTTCGGACTTTTTTCTGCTGATAGCGACATTGTCGAGCGCGCAGTGCAAACGGCGCGACGCGTATTCAACGTGTCGCCCGATCGCCCGGGCGTTCCTCGCTATGAAAACGACAACTACCGCCGCCGTAACCCATCGAGTCTCGGCAATTGGTGGTTCGTCACATCGCTGTGGCTCGCACAGTATGATTTGGAAAAAGGCGATGTCGCATCGGCGCGCAAGACACTTGCGTGGGTGCGTGCTCACGCTCGGAAAACTGGCACATTGTGTGAACAAATCGACCCTGAAACAGAGGAAGAAGAATCAGTTTCGCCGTTATCGTGGAGCCAAGCAGAATTCGTTTCGACCGTACTTGACACAATCACGAAAGGAACAAGCAAATAGTGTCTGGACGCGACCGCCTAAAGATTAGGCTTGCGCGGGCGCTGCACCACATGACGCCGGCGCACGTTGTACGGACGCGCCTGACGAAGAAAACGATTCAGAATTTTGCCGATCAAGTCGGGCTGGTTTATTTTGGCTATGTTGACCAGCGCGATGGCGATCGCCGCCCAGTGCGCGGACACACTGTATCGCACACGCACATTGATAATCACGTTTGTATCGGTACAGTGCGCGGCTACAATGCGACAGTGCTTATTCGCAATGATGTCGTGCAGCTTCACGCGCCGAACACGGCCGCAAAAACCAAGCGCCAGCGTTGCCATTGGCTCATCGTGGCGATTGACTTGCATACTCCGCGGACAGTTCCGCACGCTTACATTGGGCTCAAACAGCACGATGCCGTATACCGTTCGTCGTATTCGCACGTGCGACCGCTCGCAATCGGGAATCTCGCGGCGTACGCGCCCCAGTTTTTGAGCAAATATACGGTATACGGCACACCAACGCATGCGCTCGAAATTGAACAGTTAATTTCGCCGCAAATCGCCAGCGTCATCACCTCGCATTTTAGCAAAATGAGCATCGAAATCGACCGCGGCACAGTGTACGTTTATTCCGAAAACGAGCAGCCGAACGAAGTACAGCTTGAGCGAATTTTGTCAAATGCGCTATGGATCGCCGAAGCAATTGATACGGCGTATGGCGCCGAATTGTGAGGGCGCAGTCATTTACGATCCACTTACTGCAGATAGCAAAACCGCCCGTGATTTTAGAGCGGTTTTTATTACGTAAAACAGATTGCTAGCCCTTGCGCGGCTTCACCTCGTTGCGGCCGAGCGATTTCTTCGTTTCAGTATACGTTGCGTGCTTGCGCGCTTTTGGATCGTATTTGCGCAACTTTAATTTATCCGGCGTATTCATCGTATTTTTACGCGTAACATACGTACGATGCCCCGTCAGCTCACTGACGAGCGCCACAATCTTCCGCTTGGTGTTATTCTTCTTTGCCATAACTTCCCTTTTTACCTTTGTACTAAGCTTCGACTATACAATATAACAGATTGGGGGCGAGATTTCAAGGCGGAAGCCAGGCTGGTACAAAAGCACGTTCGGTTGTGTTGAATTTATTGGTAAAAAACAGTAGTAATATGATTTATGCGATGTTTTTTTATTATCATCTATAGTAGTAATTATGAAATGGCGAACTTGCGCTGTTGTTACCAATCTAATGCTACTCGTTTGGTTTGCTCTTGACATGGTTGGTATTAACTTCAGTGGCACATATCTTGTTTCGCAGTCATGGCAGGATGATGGAGTATTTTTTCTTATTGCCATCGTCTGCTTTCTTCTGTTTTTATTCAAAGAGAAAGTAGGAAGATACGTAATTGTTACGTGGCTTACTATCTGGCTTATCACACAATTCCTAAACCACTGGCTCTTCACAATCGTTGGCGGCACTGGCGCGCAAAATCTTAGACGCTTCTTCTCCCGCTCGCTTCACTGGACAGAATCCAAAACGCTGTACATTCCCGACATTTATCATACTGTATTGCGCATTTTCATTGTACTTGCGCTTATTGCCGCCATCTTATATGTACGGTCGCGCAAGAATTCAGGGCGCACATAACTAAAAAGAAATATCTCAAGTTTAATAAAGGCCGCCCGTGAGGGCGACCGAATTGCGGATAAATCCAACGTGGAGCCACGATCGGGGCTTGAACCCGAGACCTCATCCTTACCATGGATGCGCTCTACCAACTGAGCTATCGCGGCACATATCACCACGCTTCGCAACATACTTGCGGAGCATAGCACTTCAAGATTATACCAAACTCCACACCCCCTGCCTAGTACGTCAATTATTTTCGGCGGGGAGCTCTAGCAGATTTAGTTTCGGGTTTTGGTAATTTCGGCGAAACGATAGAGTCAAGAAGCAGCCACATGACGGCATTTGCAATGTACACGCCCGCTATACCTACGGCAGAAAGCATCAGTGCTCGACTGACATCCGTACTAACTAGCACAAGCATACCCGCAACAGTAGACAGCAGTACGGCTATTGTTATGTACGCCCGCTGCAATTTTGTACGCTGGTTCCGGTCGCCGTTCCACTCGGCAGCAAATTGCCGCAAAAACTCTCTCATATTTTAATTATAGCATAACTTTACGTAAAAAGCAATCAAGCCCTACACCAACCCCTCAACCGCAACACTCCCCATACAAAAAGAGGCATCTTGGTTCGTCCTTTGTTAAAATTGGATCTACGAAAACAACCTAATTTTAGCAGAAAGGTATTCCAAAATGCCTCAAAGAGAGTATACACAACTTTCAAGCGAAGAGCGAATTGTTATTGAAGCGCTGCTTAGAAGCTCAGCCAGGGTGCGCGAGATAGCTCGCATGCTAAACCGCAGTCCCTCAACCATCTCTCGGGAGCTCAGGCGAAACCAAAATTTTGCCAAAAAGACCAGAGTTAATAAACCTAAGGAGCTGGGACTAGACTCGAGACACTTTCGCGGTACCGCCAAAGTGCCAGTGATTCGCGAAAAGAAAGCTCGGCATAGAAGACGCCTGTGCCAATTCGAGAGAATAAACTACTTGGCTAAATCCGCCCAGCATAAGATGCTGGCTAGATGCAAGAAACAATCCCTGCTGCTCGGAGCTTTCTGGATACCAGCAAACCAGAGAGTTCGTTGAATCGCGCCTCAGGCTGCGTTGGTCTCCCGAGCAGATTGCTGGCAGGCTGCAGATAGAGATTAACAAAAGAGACAAATCTGCTAGCTTGTCTTACATCTCGCCTAAAGCAATCTGCAAATACGCCAAGAAATACAACCTCCATAAACACCTGCGGCGCCGCGGCAAGAAATACAGATGCAGCCGTATACCTGCCGTACCTGCCGGCTGGATGTCTGCCGGCAAACGCAATATTGCAGCTAGACCCGGCGTAGTGGATGAACTCGGGCGCTTAGGCGACCTAGAGGGCGATACCATCTTCGGCAAAGATAGCCGAGACAGATTGCTAACTCACGTGGAGCGAAAGACGGGGTTAGTCTCAATTAGCCTAGTGTGCGGCTATGATGTACATAAGATACAAAAACAGACCATGCTTGATCTAGAAAGGCTCAGCAGGCACACCGGAGCCTTGCCAAAGACCATAACCTACGACAACGGCGTAGAATTTGCCGGTTGGAGACAAACCGAGAAAGACCTAGGAGCGGATATTTACTTCGCCAATCCCTACCATTCCTGGGAACGAGGCAGAAACGAAAACGCCAACGGGCTCATCCGCGACTTCTTCCCCAAAGGCACTGACTTCAAAAAACTAACTAACCGGGATATATTAAAAGTAGAATCCATGCTTAACAACCGACCAAGAAAACGATTCCAGTGGCTAACGCCACTGGAATACGCCGCGTCTTTGGGTGTTGCGGTTGAGGGGTGGGTTTAAGGCATATCTATACAAAAACAAAAAAATCCCCTCAGGCACGGAGATAAGAAACAAAAAATGGTACCGGAGGTAGGACTCGAACCTACGAAGCTAAAAAGCGGGAGATTTACAGTCTCCTGTCATTGCCACTAGACGACTCCGGCATGACGATGGATAACGCAAGCTCATAAATATGAAAATCTTGCATAACATGGAGCCGCTTCTCGGAATCGAACCGAGGACCTGCTGTTTACAAAACAGCCACTCTAACCAGCTGAGCTAAAGCGGCACGATAATATCCAGAAAATTAGAAAGGTACTAGCTTGCGCTCAAGGTATAGTGTAGCGTATTTGCGCAACGAGAGCAAGCCCTTACATAGTGACGCGACGAGGCTGCTTGATGCGCGCGGCAGGCGGATTCTTGCTATTGATCACGTGATTGATTCTCTTGCGTAATGCATCGGCTTTTTCCTGTTCGCCATTACGCTCGTAGGCGTCTGCTAAAATATTGTAGCTTTGCACACTCGGCTCTAGCTCAATCGCACGCTCTAGGTGCTCAAACATTCGCTTTGGATGGTCAAGCTTTTCCTGCACTTTTGCGTACGCAATATGGCGCGAAGCAACCGTTTCTTCCATTGTGAGCGCCTGTTCAAACGCCAGTGCTGCTTTTTCGTAATTTTCAGTTTCATAATAAATCAGACCAACGTTGTGCAGGCTTGACGCGCTCGGCTCTAAGCTCTGTGCAATCTCAAAACATTCGATCGCATCGCTGTACGCTTGCTGCTTGGCGTATAAAATACCGAGCCGATTATAGGCGGTTGCATTGCGTTCATCAATACGTAGAATGGTCAACAGGGCTTTTTCAGCACGCAAGTATCGCTGAGACTTTAACGATTCCTGAGCAATTTCCCATAATTTATCAAGTTTCGCCGACAGTTTTTGCGGTAAATCCCGTGTCGCTTCACTTGGCGACTGCGTATACCACAGAGTAAAAATCCCAACCGCAACGACAAACAATAATCCAAACATACTGTCGCTATTATACCATTGACAGAACCAGAGCAACAAGCTGCAAGCGTACATTCCCGTTGACAGCGATTCGTTCGTATGCGTCGGCGATATACTCGCTTTTATAAATAAGACTGCGCGACGGATTACGGTGCAACGTATGCGTAATGATTGCGAGACAGTACGATAATAGTTGCTGTGCCGCCCGTCGATCAGTGTAACGCATAGCAATCGCAGCACGTTGATAGTTTGATTCGCGAATGAACTGCTGCGCATCGCGCATGATATCACCAATTTTCTCTAGATTCACTGGGTCGCGTGCGAGCCGTGTAAGCGCAGCGGGCTTTCTAGATGCTAAAAACAAAAGCTGTTGCTCTGTACGCGGGTCATTGACGCCAAGCAGCTTAAGCAGTTGGCGTGTTTGATGTAACGAAATTGGTCTAATACTAAAACGTTCTACGCGCGACAAAATCGTAGCGAGCAGCAAATGCGGTTTGTGCGACGTTAGAATAAAGTGAACGTGCGACGTTGGTTCTTCAAGCAATTTCAAAAATGCATTCTGCGCCCGGTGATTCATACGGTCGGCATCATCAATGATAAAAATCGTTCGCACAGCAGCTCGTCCCCTCGCCTGCTGGCGTAGCTGGTGAATCGCATCAAGCTTAATCAAGCCCGCAGGAGCAACGGTGCCATCTTTATCGGTCGGTTGAATTATTGCGGCAATATTTGCACCAGCGACATACTTTGCAGCAGTGAGCAATCCAGCGCCGTCAGCGCCAGTTAGCAATGTTGATTGCGGCAAGTCAGCGGCGAGCGCGTCAAGCTGCTGTTTCGTTGTGCTTTCAAATAGCAAGGTCGACATCATTCGCCTCTGGAAATAGCTCAATGAACTCGCGCGGAATCGGCGCGGTGAATGTGCGGCGGTCGCCTGGCGCGATAGTGATTTCAAGGGAATACGCATGCAAAAATAGCCGCGCGGCTGGCACGCCGTACACGCGGTCGCCAGTGATCGGCGCGCCGACATGCCGCAAATGCACGCGCAGTTGGTGGGTGCGTCCAGTAAGCGGGCGAAGCAAAACGAGGCTTTTGCCGTCGCGGTGTGCAAGCGCCTTATATACCGTTTGCGCAGGCTTGCCATTTACGCCTGGACGCCAGATGCTCGGAGCAGCAGGATTGCGGCCGAGCGGAACGTCGATTTTTGCATGCGGCTGCTTCAGTATGCCGTCCACGATCGCTAGGTAATATTTTTTCGTTTTACGTTCGGCAAATTGTTTTTTAAGCCGCGCTGCCGATTCCGGCGTTCGCGCACCGATTAGTACGCCGCTCGTGTCGCGGTCAAGCCGGTGGACGATGCCGGGGCGGTTCGTATTCAGTCCAACAGTAGTATAACGCCGAAAAAAGTCAGCGACCGTAAATTCGTCGTTCAGTGCACCCTTACTGTGCGTCAAAATCCCTGCCGGCTTATTAATGACGATAACATTGTCATCTATGTACAAAATCGGAAGTGCCTGGTTGCTGTAATCTGCCGCACTCGGTAGATTAATTTCAATCCGATCTGCTTCGGTAACTTCTTGCTTCGGGCTTTTAGCGGGCGAATTATTAACAAAAATATTACCAGATTTAATATATTTTTGCCATGTACTACGGCTATATTCAGGATGGCGCTCAGCGAGCACGACATCAAGACGGCGTTTACTACTCGTTAACTGAAACAGATATAAATCTTTACCTTTGAACGGTAAGCCGTAAGTTGTCAGATCACTTGTCGGATTTTCATAAAGCACCCCTTCGGCGTCGCTCTTTGCAGTGAATATCTGCCGCATGATATACGACTCACGGTCCTCAGCGGTCTCATCAAATAGGACAAAAAAGCACTTGCGATCAAACCGAAACGAAACAAGCCAATTAATTGGGCTAGGATTCGTGACGTTAATCTGATCAATATGGCGCGGCACATTATCGTCAGTTGCCACGTTAAACCGGCGCAAAATCGCTAATAGGTCGCTTGCGGTGACTTTCATTAGCGCCTCAATCCGACAGCTTTTTGCACGCGCAAAAGTGTTTGGCTGGCGGTTTGGCTAGCGGTGATTTCAGATGATTTGAGTTTGCGCAAAATAACATCGTTGTCGACCTGCGCCAAGCGTGCTTGGAAGTCCGCGAGAAATTCCGCCATCTCATCTGCAACAATTTTTTTGAATTCGCCGTAACGTTCTAATCCGGTGAATTCGTCAACAGTCTGCCTTAATGAGACCACACGGCCGTTTGCCTGGCGTACAAGCGTCAAAATTTCTAACAAATTGCTGATACCAGGCTGCGCATCTTTATCGTAATGCACCCGCCCAAGCGAATCGGTTGCTGCCGACATGATTTTTTTACGCGCAGCATCCGGCGTATCGCTTAAGAAAATCACACCCTTGCCTGTTTCGTCCGATTTACTCATTTTTTTCGTAGGATTTTGCAAGTCTTTGATGCGCAAGCCCTGGTCTTTACCAAAAAATTGATGTTGTTTTGCAACCGGTTCTGGCACGGTAAACAATTCGCCAAACTTATGATTCATACGCTCAGCAATATCACGCGTAATCTCCAAATGCTGCGTTTGGTCATCGCCGACCGGAACATACATGGCATTATAAAGCAAAATATCGCTCGCCATTAACACAGGATAGTCAAACAAGCCGACCGACACGCGATCATTTGACAGCTTTGCTGACTTATCTTTGAACTGTGTCATACGCTCCATCTCGCCGAAACCGACAAAATTATTAAGAATAATCGTCAATTCGCTATGCGCTGGCACGTAGCTTTGGCGGTACAGCTGAATTGCATCGTCATCAAGCGGTAAGCCGGCCGCCGTGTAGACGCGAGCATTGTTCATAATGCTATCAAACAGTTGGCTGTGATCAATCGGCGTCGTAAAACTATGCAAATCGGGAATAAACAAATTAACAGTATACTCAGCCGAGCGGCGCCGCGCCATGTCAATAATCGGCAGTATCGCGCCAAAATAATTGCCGATGTGCAAATCATTGTTGGCGCGAACGCCAGTGAGAATAACGGGTTTAGTCATAAGTAACTCCTATTATAACAGGTATTTTTATTAGAAAAATAATCGGCTCCAGTAGTGCTGCGCGGCAACCTGATTAACCGCTGAACAATAAAACCAAAAAAGCCAAGCCCGCCGATTGTGTGGCGGGCTGATCAGTAATTTTTAGAAATCATCTACAAAGCACAGAGCAAACCGCCACATAACGTGCCGGTGCGCCAAGCGAATGTGATTTGTGATAATACCATGCACCTATTATATCATAGTTACGAAAAAACCACTCCTGCCTGCAGAAGCGGTTTTTTGTAAGTTCGCTGGACGGAGTAGTACGGAAAGCCTTTAGCGCTTTGAGTACTGCTCTCGCTTGCGGGCGCTGCGTAAACCGTATTTTTTGCGCTCCTTTTCGCGCGGGTCGCGCTTCATGAAACCGGCTTTTTTCAGCGGAGAACGCAAGTCTGGCGCGCTGACGGTAATCGCTTTAGCAATTGCCTGCTTGATTGCGTCAACCTGCCCACTTAGGCCACCGCCTTTTACGAGCACGCTGACATCAAATTCCTTTTGCTTGCCAACGAGCGCAAGCGGATCGGTGATCTCAGCAAGCAACGTTTTGTTGCCTGATAAGTAATCACTGGCGAGTTTACCATTAATCGTCACCTTGCCCTTACCGGCTATCAGACGGGCGCGTGCCGTTGCGCTTTTGCGCCGACCTAACCCATAGTCATATGGTACAGTGTTTGTAGCCATTAGTTAACCTCTACTTTCTCTGGTTTTTGCGCGGCGTGCGCATGCTCACTTCCAGCAAAGATCTTCAGTCGAGCTAAACGATCTGCAGCGAGCTTATTTTTCGGCAACATGCCTTTAACCGCAAGTTCAATAATACTCTCTGGACTCTTTTTGCGTAGCTCTTTAAGCTGCGCTTCTTTAAGCCCACCCGGAAATCCGCTGTGACGATAGTACATCTTATCGGTTTCTTTGTCACCCGTGACCGGCACTTCGGCGGCGTTAATAACAATAACATAGTCACCACCGTCAACGTGCGGCGTATAAGTTGGCTTATACTTACCAATCAGATATTTAGCGATTTCGGTTGACAAGCGTCCAAGCGTCGCGTCTTTAGCGTCAATTAAGATCCAACGCCGGCTGACATCAGCTGGTTTTTGACTATAGGTGCGATCTACCATTACCTTGCCTCCTTTTCCGACTTCGGCATATCTTCCAGCTCGTCAACAAACTCAATAACCGCCATCTGAGCGCCATCACCCACACGTAACCGTGTACGCTCAACACGAACATGTCCGCTGGTGCGACTAGTTAGCTGAGGCGCAATTTGATCAACTAGCTTAACAGCAGCAGCTTGTGTGCTAAGCCCAGCAATAACCGCGCGACGATTTGCAAGATCACCTTTTTTGGCCTTTGTAATCAACTTTTCAATGTAGCGCACGAGCTCTTTGGCTTTTGGCAGCGTCGTTTCGATCCGCTCCTCCATCACCAAGCTCGTCGCTAGACCTTTCAGAAGCGCTCTGCGCTGATCGCGTTCGCGACCAAACTTGCGCCCTTTATATCCGTGTCGATGCATTTAGAGCTCCAATTCTGCTAATTTATCTTTAACTTCGTCAAGTGCTTTGCTGCCAAAACCTCTAAGGTCACGCAGGTCTTGCTCGCTAAGCGTAACCAGGTCGCGAACCGTGCGAATACCATTGTTAATAAGCGCGTTTACCGTACGAGCACTCAAGCCTAGATCTTCAATTGACCGATCAAGCTCGTCTACGTCGTCTTTAGCTTTAGTGCCAAGCGCCGGAGCGGCTTCAACTTTCGTACTGCCTGCCAATGCACTATATTGATTTACTAAAATCGCAGCGGCCTCTTCAAACGCTTCGCGTGGCGTGAGTGAACCGTCGGTTTCGATCGTAAGCTCCAACTTGTCAAGGTTTGTCTCTTGACCAACGCGGGTCGGATCAACTTTAAACCGCACACGCGTTACCGGACTAAACATCGCGTCGACAGCGATCATGTCGCTGTGCAAACGCTTTTCGCTTGACTCTTCAATCGTTTGGTAACCACGCCCGGATTCAACCACGAGGTCAAAAACGGTCGTTCGGCTGTCATCGTCAACAGTACAGATGACGTGATCTGGGTTCATTACCTCAACGTCAGCATTCGCTTGAATATCAGCGGCAGTGATTTCACCCGCACCGTGTTTCTCAAGACGCAGCTCAATAGGCTCGTCGGTCGCAATACGAAAATTCACACCTTTGAGGTTTAGCATGATGTCGACGACATCTTCTTTGATGCCCGGAACAGTCGTAAACTCGTGCGTGGCACCCTCAATGCGAAACGCCACAACGGCACCACCGCGGATACTTGAAAGCAGCACGCGGCGCAAGCTATTACCGAGTGTGTTACCGTAGTTGACATGCAGAGGCTCAACGATAAACGTACTCGAAAATTCGCTATTATCAATAATCTGAGCGAGTGCTGGATTGTGAATTACTTTAGACATTTTATATCTCCTTACCCTTTTTAGCGTGAGTAGTACTCAACAATTAGCTGCTCATTAATATCCGCTTCAGCTTCCTCGCGCTTCGGCGTACCAGTGATCTCAATCTTCAGCTTTTTAACATCACCCGTCAACCAGCTAAGCGGTACTTGCGACGTATTGCTGTAGATATCGTTTATATTCGTGAAATAGCCTGATTTGACGCTCTTTGGACGAACGGTAATAATATCGCCAGCTTTAACGCGAATTGACGGAATATCAACACGGCGGCCATTGAGCTCAAAATGCCCGTGGCTCACGAGCTGACGTGCTTGGCGGCGGCTCGTTGCGAAACCAGCGCGATATACGGCGTTATCTAAGCGCAGCTCCAGGAATTTCAGCAGGTTTTCACCAGCAAGTCCCGGCTTGCGAACCGCTTCGTTCATCAACTTTGCAAATTGCTTTTCAAGCAAACCATACATGCGACGCACTTTCTGCTTTTCACGCAGCTGCGTAGCGTACATACTCTGCTTACCTTGGCGACCATGCGCGTGTTCGCCCGGAATACCACTTTTGCGCGCAAGAATCTTATGCGCTTTCGGATGAAGCGCAACGCCCTCGCGGCGACTCTGCTTCACTATTGGGCTTCTATCTCGTGCCATTATGCCCTCCTTGCCTTTCGTGGACGGACACCGCCATGCGGAACACCAGTCACGTCTTTGATACTGTTAACTGTGATATCAAACGTACCGAGCGCACGAATCGCCGCATCGCGACCCAAACCAACGCCTTTGACGAAAACGTCAACCGTGCGCAAGCCGTAGCTACTTTTGGCTGCTTCAGCCGCCTTCTCGGCAGCAATTTGTGCAGCATAAGCGGTACCTTTTTTACTGCCGCGAAAACCACATGCGCCAGCACTCGACGCAGTAAGAGCATTGCCCTTACTGTCCGCAAATGTCACAATTGTATTGTTAAATGTTGCTTGTACATGCAGCTGACCGTTCGGGACAGATCGGCGCTGCTTTTTCTTTGAAGATTTTGCTTCTGCCATAATCTAATCCTTCCTCATCAAGTCTTGCTTGCTGCTTTTGGTTGCGCGCCACCCACGGCGATTGCCTTACCCTTACGAGTCCGTGCATTCGTACGAGTACGCTGACCGCGAGTTGGAAGACCAGCCTTGTGGCGCAAGCCACGGTAGGCATTGATGTCTTTCAGACGCTTAATATTATTTGTCACCAGGCGTTGCAAATCGCCTTCGGTTACATAATCGTTGTCGATAATGTCGCGAAGCTTCTGCTCTTCAGCCTCGGTGAGATCTTTCACCCGAGTGGTCGGCTCAATCTTTGCCGCCGCAAGGATGTCTCGTGCAAACTTCGATCCGATCCCGTAGATATACGTGAGCGACACCTGCACTTGCTTATCGTCGGGGATGACAACCCCAGCAATTCGAGCCATGCTTAACCCTGCCTTTGCTTATTTTTAGGTTTTTTCTTGTTGATGACACGGAGACGGCCTTTGCGCCGAACCAGCTGATCATCAGGGCTGATTTTTTTGACACTCGCACGAACTTTCATGAGCGTACAAACTCCTTCAGGAAAAACCCTGCGTTAATGAAATCCGATGATATCAGGTCGGATTTCGGTTATTAATCACGTGCGCGGAATACGATTCTACCCTTAGTGAGATCATATGGGGTTAACTCGACTTCCACAGTATCGCCTGGGACTAAGCGGATGTAGTGCTTGCGCATTTTGCCGCTAATGTGAGCGATAATACTTAGGCCGTTCTCCAATTCTACCTTGAATTGCGTATTAGGCAGTGCTTCCACTACCTTGCCGCGCAATTTGATAACTTCCTTAGAACTCGCCATAGATATACAGCTTGGTATTATAGCCTAGGTTGTAGCAAAAGTAAATAGGCTACGAGAGAAAACGTCTGCACCACGCAATTCGCGTACATATGCCTATGTATAGCAAGAAATCTACCCTTTGGCACGGCGAAGTTTACTGAATTTCAGCTTCAGTAAGCGGCGCTTTTTTGTATTACTGCCGCCAAGTTCGTCAACATCAAAGTCGTCATACGTCACCATCAACGCCCGCGAGTTGACCTGGCGCAACGTCTCAAGCCCAACCGTCACAACGATAAGTAGTCCTGTACCGCCAATTGATAAATTCGAGATACTCAGCCCAAGCTGCGCAAAAATATAATCCATAATAAACGGCATAATCGCGATAACGCCAAGCGCAATTGAGCCGAACAATACTAAGCGATTGACAGTCGTACTCAAATACTTCTCAGTCGTCGCACCAGGGCGCACGCCCGCGATAAAACCGCCCTGCTTCTGCAAGTTTTCAGCGATTTCATTTGCATTAAACACTATACCGGTATAGAAATAAGTAAACGCAATGACGAGCAAAAAGTATAATACTGGATAAATCATCACCGTCCAGTCGCCATTAGCAAAGTTTTTAGCGGTTGGCGACTGAAACCATTTAACCAAGTTGTTCGCGACGGTTGCATTAGCACCCGGCATCACTTTCATGACCTGCCCGACGAACGCTGGCAGACTGAGAAATGCAACGGCGAAAATAACCGGAATTACGCCCGCAGCAATAAGTTTGACAGGCAAAATACTCTTGACTCCACCATAGCTCGTGTTGCCTGCCACGCGCTTAGCATAATTGATAGTGATAACGCGTTGCGCTTCGTTGATCTTCACGAGCATATACAACAGGAGCAACCCGATAATGCCGATCGCTAAAACGAGCCAAAATGTCGTCGGGTCTACTGGCACATTAAACCAGCCGAACACGCTAAGCTGTCCTTTTGCTGTCGAGAATAACGAGCTGATAAGTGTGCCAAACGTTGTCGGCAACTGACTAATAATACCAGCAAAGATCACAAGTGATATGCCGTTACCAATACCTTGCTCTGTCATTAATTCCCCGATCCACATCAAAAGCACTGAGCCGGCGGTCATTGACGTGACAGCTATCACCCATTGCCACGGTGTAGACTGCGCACTGCCGGTAGTTGATCCAGCGAGTACTGATTGCTGCAGAATGTATACGAACGCAATTGATTGCACAATAGCCAGCGGCACTGTCACGATACGCGTCCATTGCTGGATTTTGCGCCGTCCAGACTCACCGTCTTTATGTAGCTCTTCAAGTTTCGGAATCGCTTTCGTTAGCAACTGCGTAATAATACTTGCAGTAATAAACGGGCTCATGCCGACAAGTACAATTGAAATCTGGCTCAGCGCACCACCGCTCATTAGGTTCAAAAAGCCGCCAAAGTCACTGCTACTCACTACGCCTTCAATGATACTTTTTAATTCCGTTGGATTCGCAAGCGGCACTGGAACATGCGCTAAAAACCGAAACGCAACAATCAAGCCAAACACAATGCCCAGACGTTTTTGCATATCTCGATTCTTGAGCGAGCGGACAACAATTCTCCAATTCATACTACAACCCTCTATCTCTAATAAATAACTTCCCATAGTATACACGATAGCGTGCGGGATTGCTAGATAGCGTGAGCATCATTGACGATATGGTACTTCGATGATTTAATAAAGATAATTATGGTTGTCATAATTAGTTCGCCCGACGAAGTATATGTTAAATTATTTGATAAAATTGCATTTCACTTGCGTGCAATATTGCCCAAACGACAAATTCATCATGTCGGCAGCACGGCCGTTCCAGGACTCGCCGGTAAAAACATTGTTGACGTACTAGTTTCAGCGCGCAACATTCACGATATTGCAGCGATAAAACGTCGCCTACAAAAAGCCGGTTTTTTCCCTGGGTCACATAGCAACCCTGCGGATGGCTACGTATTTATGGCGTCACGGCGCGAAGAAACAGTCGCAGGCGACATTCATATTCACATTGCAGTTGCGGGCACAACGCGCCATGACGATTTTTTGCTACTGCGTGATTATTTGCGCACCCATCCTGAAGAAACTAAAGCATACGCCGCAGCAAAATCTGCAATCGTATGCGATACGAACGGCGACCGAAACCAATATAAATTACGTAAAAGTAAATATGTTACTGAATTGCTTGGGCGAGCGCAGCGCTGGAAATATAATTGTAATTAACAAGAAAAGCGCCCCCGAGAATACCAGGAGCGCTTCCGCGTATCGACAAACGGACTATCGCTATTTCGCTTCGTCTTCCGCCTCAGCTTCTTTGGCTGATTTTTGCAGCGGCGTGGCTACTTTTTCAAACGAGCCACCGACTTTTTCAAGTGCTGCGATTACGCTCTTTGATGCGCCCTGCGTTTTCAGTGTAATTTTTGTGGTTAATTCACCGCGCGAAATTACTTTCACGGTGTAGAACGGCGTCATGATTAAGTCCGCTTCATACAATGCAAAGTTATCTACCTCGCCTTTCAGCTCATTCAGGCGATCTGAGTACACAACCTGCGCCGGTACACGCAAGCTCTTGAATCCGCGCGCTTTTGGCACGGCGCTTACGATACCATTCTGTCCGCCCTGGAACATCGCACGAAGCTTCTTGCCGGTGCGAGCATTTTGACCTTTCGTACCGCGACCAGCAGTTTTACCACCGCCCGCTGAGATACCGCGCCCTACGCGCTTACGGCTCTTATGGCTGCTAACTTGGAGTTCGTTGTATTTCGTCATACTATTCCTCCTCTCCGGCTTTTGCTTTCGCGCTCGCTTTGACACCGAGCCACTGCTCGTGCGGCACCAGGCCATTGAGCGCTTCAATCGTCGCGTAAGCAATATTCACTTTATTTGTACTGCCAAGCGACTTCGAAAGCAAGTTGCGAATACCCGTAACGCCTATGATAGCGCGCACCACACCACCGGCAATGATACCCGTACCAGGCGCTGCTGGTTTAATTAGTACGCGAGCGCCGCTCAATTTGACTTCCATATCGTGCGGAATCGTCTCGTTAGCGACTGGAATCGTAATCAAGTGCTTCTTGGCAACATCCGTTGCTTTTGCAATTGCCGCTTGCACATCTGCACCCTTAGCAACACCGACGCCGACTTTATTTTTGTGATTACCTACGACGACGAGCGCCTTGAATCGGAAACGGCGACCGCCTTTCACGACGCGCGCTACGCGGTCAATATTGATTACCACTTCTTCAAATTCTTTTGGCGCGTCATCGCGCTTGTTGCGCCGGTCATCGCGGCGACCACCTCGTCCTTGCCGGCCGCTGCGCGAAGCGCGTCCGCGATCGGCGCGAGGTGTGGTTCGTTCTGTAGCTTGTTCTGCCATTTAGAACTCCAATCCTTCCTTGCGTGCAGCCTCAGCAAGCGCCTGTAGACGACCAGCATACTGGCGTCCGTTGCGGTCAAAGACAGCTGCGTTAATTTTAGCTTTCTTGGCTTTTTTAGCAATATCCGTTCCAATAGTCGTACATTTTTCAGTCATCGTGCCTGATATTTTTGTACCGACTGTAGTAGCGGAAGCAAGCGTCGTACCAGTCACGTCGTCAATCAGTTGTGCTGATACATGCATGTTACTAATAGTCACGCTCAAGCGCGGGCGTTCCGCTGTGCCATTTACTTTCGCACGCACGCGCGCCTTGCGCAGGCTTCGGTTCAACAGTCTCTTTGCAAGATCACTCATTATTTCTTACCAGCCTTTCCTGCTTTGCGCAAAATTTGCTCACCGAGATACATAATACCTTTGCCCTTGTATGGCTCCGGTTTCTTAAGTGCACGAATCTCTGCTGCTGTTTGTCCAACTTTTTGCTTATCAATACCACTGACGACAATTATCATCTTTTCATTGGATACGTTCACGCCTTCAGGCGCTTTATATTTGACTTCGTGGCTGAAACCAAGGCTCATTGTCAGCTCGTTGTTGCTAGACGATACGCGAAAACCGACGCCCTTTACTTCTAAACGCCGCTCGTAACCCTGGGTTACACCCACGACCATGTTATTGATCAATGCCCGCATCAACCCATGTTGAGCGCGCGCCTGTCTCGACTCATCTCTGGGATGAACCGTGACTTGTCCGTCTTCGACTTTCACATTGACAGCTGGAGTAATGAACTGGACGAGCTTACCCTTTGGGCCTTCGACTGTTACATCACCAGAGTCAACCGTGATTGTCACACCGGCCGGAATAACCACCGGCAGTTTTCCGATTCGACTCAGACTCATGTCTCACCTTTCGTTAGATTTTAAATAACTTGGCTATTGTATCATGTGCAGCAATAAAACGCAATTAAAAAAACCGCCAACTGGCGGATCGTCGCATTCCATCTGCCTGTAATCCAATTCGGCAAACGCCGCGAGTCCAACTATAGTACGCCCGCTCGCCCGTCCAACGCTCTGCAGCGCGCTTTCGGAGCAAACGGAGCGACACTATAGCCGAACCGAGCGTAAGAGAGTTTATCATAAACCACTTTATATAATTGTTCAACTCCCTCATTTCTATTATATCATATCATGCTATATATGAAGAGTGCCCAGGGATTGTACGCCCCCCTGGGCCTTAGCGTTGACCGCTTAGCGCTTGTACTAAACTCTCCGAGCGAGCCCAAGCAACGAGCGGTTCCATGACTTGAGAGTAGAATCAACCGGCGCAAGGATGACGAGCGCTAACTCTCGTCATCCTTGCGCCGGTCATGCCGGCGTGGCAGCATTAGCGCAATGAGCACCAGCATCGCCACCACGCCGGAGACAGCAGCAGTATAGATAGGAAGCATATGCACCTCCTCTCCTTTCACGCTTCAGAAACGTTTTACAGCCAGGTGGCGTACCTGACTGTGACAAAACGACGCAAGCGCGCGCCAAAGAACGCGCGTCGCGCGGCTATGATGTCATCATAGCCGGCACGAACGCCGGCGGCAACAATATGACCTGCTCGCCTGAGCGGGTCATATTGAATATTCCAATACCCGTCCTGGACGGTATACATGCCGTCCAGGCGAGTAGAGCATTTCACGCTATTAAAATTTATCCACGTTGTCCATTGCTCATAAATAATCTCTCTGTCCTCGCTGAGGGTGAGGCGAAGAGAAATCTCTTCGCTGCTATTCGCAGCAAGAGCGAGAGTAAATCGTGAAAGGCTCGGCCCCTCAATGATACGCGCAGAATACAGCGTAGTAGACATAAAGCCCCTTCTCTCAAAGTTCCTTGCTGCCAATTAGCAGCAACACGCCTTACTATATCGTATCCCATCTACCGGCGCAAATACGCTATACTATATGCTCATGGATATTGCGCTTACTTTTAATATTACTCACCGTCTGCCCAGCACGCTGGCGCGGGCGGGTGTCATTCATACGCCACATGGCGAAATTCGCACACCAGCGTTTATTGTAGGCGGTACCAAAGCAACAGTGAAAGCGATTACGCCTGAGCAAGTTCGCAACTACGGCGGACAGGCGGTACTAGCAAATACATATCATTTAATGCTGCGACCGGGCGCAGACATTGTACGAGCTGGCGGCGGGCTGGGTGCATTCATGAACTGGAGCGAACCAACATTTACTGATAGTGGCGGGTTTCAAGTATTTAGCTTGGGGATCGCATACAAAAAAGGTATCGACGCGGTAGCACACACGCAGAAAGGTAGCGCCAAGTTGGCAGTAGCATCACACAACCAGCTGGTAAGAGTAACAGACGAGGGCGCAGAATTTCGCTCGCATATCGACGGCGCGAAACTGCTAATGACACCAGAGTCTTCGATGGAGCTGCAACATGCAATCGGCGCGGACATTCACATGGCGTTCGATGAGTTGACTGCACCGCTCGCCTCACACGAAACGATTGTGACAGCAATGAATCGGACGCACGCCTGGGCGGAGCGCTGTTTGAAACGCCACTCAGATCTTAATGCTGAGCATACAGAGCGCGGCGAAAATTTACAGGCACTTTACGGCGTCGTACAAGGTGCGCGCGACGAAGCCTTGCGACGCAAGTCAGCCGCATTTTTAGGCGCACGCAAGTTCGACGGTTATGGCATCGGCGGCGTATTTGAGCCAGGCGAAATCTCAAGCGTCGTTCGCTGGGTGTGTGAGACGCTGCCAGCAGAGAAACCGCGCCATTTGCTCGGTATGGGGTCGCAGCCAGCGGATTTATTCCTGGGTGTGGAATATGGTATCGATACATTTGATTGCGTAGCGCCAACCCGCCAAGCGCGCAACGGCGCGCTCTACACGCTCAATGGTCGCATCAATATTAGCAACGCGCGCTTCAAAGCAGATTTTTCACCAATTGACGCCGCATGCGATTGCTATACCTGCCAGCATTACACTCGCGCTTATGTCAATCACTTATTCCGCGCCGATGAAATTCTAGGCGCGACGCTCGCAAGCATTCACAATGAGCGTTTCGTCGTGCGAACAGTCGACCAAATTCGCGAATCAATCATTGACGGCACATTTTTTGCGTTCAAACAACAATTCCTGGCACGCTACTACGGTGATAAACTACCGGCAGGCGTACCGTTATAGTTAGTCCAGCAAGTGCTTTGCGGGCAATTCGTACACATCGGTTTTTTCGTGCTGTTTAATGGCGTAGATAAAACGCATCGTCACGGGCGAAATGATAATCTCCACTGCCATTTTGATCGCGAACACCGTCGCAATCAACTGTACAAGCGATACGAATGGCATCGTACCAATAAATGCAATGACACTAAACAAAACTGTGTCGACTGAATCGCCCACCGCCGAGCTACCGATCAGCCGCAGCCACAAGCCACTCCCCTTGGTCTGTACTTTGGCGCGCGCCATCACGTATGCGTTCAAGATTTCACCGAAAAATAGCGCAACAAGCGACGCCGCAACGATACGCCATACCACACCAAGCGTTAAATCATACGCCGCTTGGTTCGTCCAATCAGCGCTCGCCGGCAACACCTGCACTAACCAAAAGGTCGCCGATGTCAGCAGCATCATCGCCACGCTAATGACAATTAGCCGGCGCATCCGCCGAAACCCGTACACTTCGGTGATGATATCACCCGCGATATACGCCAGCGGAAACAGCACTGTACCAGCGTCAAACACTAACGGACCAACGGCAATAATCTTCGTACTAGCAATATTGCTCACGATAAGCGTTGTGAGAAAAAGCGCCGCGAGTACATCATAAGCGGAGAATGATTTTTTGCGTTTGCGTGTAAGAAAATTAAACATGGTAGAAATTATACTGCATAGAGCATGCTTCAAGCAAAGTGTACCCATTCAGCGTGATACACTATTTACATGATCAAACCATGGAAATTCATCGCGCGAAAACATATTTTTCAACATCCGCGCCTACAGCTCGCCGAAGATACAGTCGCCCTGCCAAACGGTAAAGAAATATCCTATTTACGCGAAGCACCAGCAAAAACGCATAGTGTCGCCATCATCGCAATAAACGCCGACGGACACATTTTATTGCAAAAAGAGTATAGTTATCCGCCGAATACAGTACTCTGGCAACTTCCCGGCGGCGCGATAGAATCAGGCGAAAGTATTATTGACGCTGCCCGCCGTGAATTAGCGGAAGAATCAGGGTTTACTGCAAATAGCTGTACGGTAATCGGTAGCTACTATTTGAACAATCGCCGCTCCGACCGCAAACAGTTTGTTATAGTGTGCAGAGATCTGCGAGAGGAAACACTTCCATCAGACGATGAGGAATTTATCGAAAGCGTATGGACAGACCGCGCAGAAATCACACGCATGGTTGCGGCAGGTGAAATTGAGAATATCACACTGCTTGCAGCGCTGCAGTTATATGATTCGTTCAATAATTCCGCTTTATAATTTATCTATTAGTCAATTTACTTAACTGCATACCTAACCTCACAGCCTTACGCCGGCACAATCTGCTCTGGACACGACGATAATACGCGCGCCATGGCGGCTTTTTCCGGCTCGGTGACCCAGAGCGCGTACTTTCGCTTGACGGCAATTTGGCGCGCAATATATTGGCAGCGAAACGGCTTGTTGCTTGGCAACCACGTTGCAGCATCGCCATCGCCTTTTTGCTGATTCGCTGGACCGTCTACCGCCAGCAGCTCCAGCGGATCGTTTGCTAACTGCACGCGGCGCTCAGCAGAAAGCTGCTGCGCGCCCGTTTGCCACGCATTGCTTAGTGCTACCACATGGTCAATCTGCACCGCCGCGCTCGTCGATGCGCCGCGCGCAAACGCGATATCTTTGCCAGTATATGGATCGTTCAATGCGCCCGTACGAACCTTGCACTTATCATCTTCTAATATAACGTCTTTCAAATCACGCTGCAAAATCAAATTTCGCGTATCGCAATCACCAAGCTTCGCCCATCCATCGCCGAATTGCGCCCGCTTATAGCCGGTCTTTGGCGCGCGACCCTTCACCGGCAATGTCTCCAGTACCACACTCGCTAACTCGCCACCGCCGCTTCGTTGCTGTGGCGTCGCGATTAGCTGCGACTGCGGTATCGTTTGCACAATCCATGCCGCTAGTGCCGCCAAGAGTGCTATCACTGTTATTACTCGTCGCCGTCGTTGCCGCATATGCTTAGTATAACGCATCTCTGTTATACTAAGCATATGAACCGATTATTTTCTCAATTTATTCCCGAACATTATACAATTCAATGGAATCTGTCGCACGCACGCGACAAACGACGCATCACTGGTACAACGATTATCGTTGGGCAACAAGTTGTCGACGGTACGATTCGCCTGCATGCGAAAGATTTGAACATATCGCGCGTGCTTGTGAATCAGCAGGAAGTATCGGAGTTTTTTGCCAAAAACGACGAGTTGATTATTCCCCATCCAGGCGCAAATCAGGTGACGATTGCAATTGAATTTTCGCTGCGCCTGACAGATGCCATGCATGGTATTTATCCTTGTTATTTCAAAGTTGACGGCAAACAGCGCGAGCTTTATGCTACACAGTTCGAAAGTCATCACGCCCGTGAGGCCTTTCCATGCATCGACGAGCCGGAAGCCAAAGCAACATTTGATATTTCACTCGTATCAGATCAACCAATATTGCTCAGCAACATGCCAATCGTTTCGCAGCAATCAGACGTCACAACTTTTGCAACTACGCCTCGTATGAGCACATATCTTGTCGCATTCGTTGCAGGCGATTTACAGCGCGCTACCACGCGTACCGCAAGCGGCGTCGAAGTAAATGTATACGCCACGATGGCACAGCCCACCGCTAGTCTCTCATGGGCGCTTGATCACGCAGCGCGGACGATTGACTTTTTTAATGAATACTTCGGCGTACCATACCCATTGCCAAAATCCGACCATATCGCTCTGCCTGATTTTTCGAGCGGTGCGATGGAGAACTGGGGGCTTATCACATATCGCGAGATCGCACTGCTTGCCGACCCCGCCACTGCTAGCGTATCAAGCAAACAGTACATTGCTACAGTCATCGCGCACGAGCTCAGCCATCAGTGGTTCGGCAACCTCGTCACGATGAAGTGGTGGAATAATTTATGGCTCAACGAGAGCTTTGCCACGCTGATGGAATACTTAGCAACCGACGCACTCCACCCCGAATGGCGGCAGTGGGATGAATTTGCTAGTAACGAAGGCGTTGCTGCGCTACGCCGCGATTGCATTGACGGCGTGCAACCCGTACAAGTTGATGTGTCAAGTCCAGCAGAAATCAGCGCGCTGTTTGACGGCGCAATCGTTTACGCCAAAGGAGGGCGCTTGCTACGCATGGTACAAACTTGGATCGGAGACGACGCGTTCCGCCGCGGCTTAACTGATTATTTCACCAAATTCCAATACGACAATACAACTGGCGATGACTTGTGGCAATGCTTCAGTGCTGCCAGCGGCAAAGATGTTGGCGCGCTTATGAATACGTGGATTTCGCAGCCGGGCTACCCCGTCGTGCGGGCAACGCTTGCCGACGGCAAACTCACACTCTCGCAAGAGCAATTTTTCGTCGGACCGCACCAGCCGAACAACCGCCTGTGGCCGATTCCACTCGGCGCAAACGACTCGCGCATACCAGATATACTCGCCGACGCGTCCGTCGCCGTATCATACGCCGGCAGCGACATGCTACTACTAAACGCCGCGAACACCGGACACTTCATCACGCTGTACGACGATGAATTGCGTGGACGAATTATGCGCGAAATTTTGGCGGGCACACTTGAGTCATCGGTGCGTGCACAATATCTAAACGAGCAACTACTTCTGATGCGCGGCGGGCTGTTGCCAAGCAGTACGCTCGTCGATTTATTATCCGTCTACAAAAATGAGTCCGACCAAAAAGTTTGGGAAATCATATCGCTCGCATTGAGCGAACTTAAAAAATTCGTTGATCGTGATACGGCTGCCGAGCATATGCTGCGCACTTTTGCCGCAGACTTAGCACGAATGCAATATACGCGCCTAGGCTGGAGTATGGCGCAAGGCGAGCCTGAACAGGACACTAAGCTTCGCGCTATCGCCATCGGTTGCATGCTGTACGGTGAAGATGTCGACGCAATCCGCCAGGCGCGCGAGTTGTACCACGCTAACACGCTAGAGCAGCTTGATGCTGAGTTGCGACCGCTTATCATCGGCGCTGTTGTCCGCAATGACCAACAACCGCACAATATCGTCCGCACACTGCTTCAAGCATACGAAGACTCCACATCCGCCGAGCTACGCAGCGACATCGCATCGGGTGTCACCGCCACACGCGACTATAGCGAGTTAAAACATCTGACCCGTCTGCTCACCAACACGCGCGTTATTCGCAGCCAAGATACTATACATTGGTTTGTCGATTTATTGCGCAACCGCGAAGGGCGCGAACTCGCTTGGAAATGGCTGCGTGACAACTGGAAATGGATCGAGAAGACTTTCGCCAGCGACAAAAGCCACGATTACTTCCCGCGCTACGCCGCTAGCTTGTTAATGACGCGCCAACAGCTCGCCGAGTACCGCGAGTTTTTCACGCCGCTGCGCAACGACCAATCGCTCGTACGCGCCATTGACATGGGGCTATTAGATCTTGAAGGAAAACTTGATCTCATCGACCGCGACGCGCCAGGGGTGATTGCTGCGTTGTCACGGTGATTTTGCGAAAAACTAACACGGAATTTCTTTCTACCTCGCCACAACTTATCATATTCACTTCACAGGTGCGCGCCTATGCCAACAAACCCAAAAACTGATCCATCTCAACGATTTGCTGCACACATGGCGGCTCGCCAGATATATCCGCCGCGAGCAAATGAACTTCGCACTTGCCAAAATGTGGATTCTGCGCCGAGAACAGCTCCGCCGCAAACCGAATCTACCATTGCTTGCGTAAAGTAGTTGCCGCCAGACCATCACCATGAACAGTGTTTTTGCAGTACTTTACCTCAGTAAAATATAATTTACCGCCATCACGGCGCGATACGACGTCAACCTCACGCCACTTCATGCGCCAATTACACATCACATCACATCTCATGCCTATCAGCAGCGAGCTTTTCTGCGACGGTCGCTTCACCTGTATTGCCAATAATTGCGACACACGAGGTTCATTTAGAACGGCGTTCGCGCTTGATATTTCGCTAGCGGCGCGAAGCTCAACCGATGCAATGGCGTTACACCAAATTGCTCAATCGCAACCCGATGTTTTGCTACGCCGTAACCCGCATTACTGCCAAAACCATACGCAGGATAACGCGCACCTTGCTCAGCCATGTAGTTATCCCTTGCAACTTTCGCGATAATTGATGCCGCCGAGACACTCGGGACCAGCAAATCTGCCTTCTTTATCGTCGTCACGAACCGCCCTTTGCTCGTATCTCGCAGAAAGTTCACCGTCCCGTCAATGATAATTTCGTGATAACTCGCACCAGTTTTATCAACCGCTTCAACTGCCCGACGTGTTGCCAGACATAGTGCCATACTCAAACCAACATCGTCAATTTCCACCGCACTCACCCAGCCCAAACCATAGCCAGCCGCTCGTTTGCGAATCTCAATATATAATGCCTCACGCTGTTTTTTCGTCAGCTTTTTACTATCCGTTAAACCATCAATTTGCGCGCCACCAAGCGCCACCGCACCAACCACCAGTGGTCCCGCCCACGACCCGCGTCCGACTTCGTCGATGCCAAGAATCATAATATTATTGTAACAGGTCATCGTGACACACCACTGTTTATAATTGCGAAAAATCCCCATAGCTAACGCTCAGGGGATTTTTCGCTAAGAAAATCGTACGAAGAAACTATACTTCTTTATGCCGCGCTGCGACCTCCGCCGCCTTAGCATCAAGTTCGGCTTGCTTCGCATCTTCCGCGGCTTTCTTCTCGGCAGCCGCTTTAGCCTTCTCTTCTTTCAGACGCTCCGCCTCGGCTTCGGCATGCTCATCGCGAATTGCATTAACAGCCTCGCGATCAAACTGTACAGCAGTCAAGCGAGCCGATTTACCGCTACGCTGGCGCAAGTAGCTAAGGAAGTTACGGCGAACCTTTGCGCGACGCACAACCTCAACTTTTTCAACTAGTGGACTATGTAACAAAAACGATTTCTCCACACCAATACCGCTCGCGACCTTGCGTACGGTAATGCGACTCGTGTGTTGCCCCTTGTTATCAGTACGAATCACTACACCTTCAAACATTTGAATGCGCTCTTTGCTACCCTCTTTAATTTTTTGATGCACGCGCACCGTATCACCGCTACGCACATCAACGACTTGGGCTTTTTTCTGCTCGTCGTTCACCTTTTGAATCAGTGCAAAACTCATGTCTCTCTCGCTTATATCATTATTAGTACAATCAGTTATTAATTTTAGCACGAAATGTCGAGGAGAGCAAGCATTACACACCCTGGGTACATTAAACTAAAACGAAACACCCTAGTAAAATTAGATAGTAGTAACAACTAATCAAAGAAGGAGATGTCCCGTATGTCTACCATACCAAACTTTGCTAGCAATAAGAAATGTTAGGTTAATGTACCTAGGGTTTGATTATATAACTCGTCCAATCTCTTCTAATGTCGTGTCGCCGCGGAGCGCAGCCAGCACGCCGACTTGTTCCAATGTCAACATACCTTCAGCTTTGGCAGTTTGTTCAATTGATTCTGGATGGATATCTTCAACATCGCCGCGAATATATTTCTGGATTTCCTCGGTCACGATTAGCTGCTCCATAATCACAATACGCCCCCTATAACCAAACGGCGCGTCATTACTGGGCTTCGGCCGCCACAACTTAAACGTATCTAAATCCGGACACTCAACATTAGCTGGTATACCTGCCAACACGCGCTTCACATAATTACGCGTCGCCTCGTCCGGCTCGTATTCTTCTTTCGTCGTATCGACCAACCGACGCACTAAGCGCTGCGCGATCACCAAGCGAATCGCACTTGAGAAAATCGGATTCACGCCAATCATATCAATCATACGACTAAACGCCGCACTCGTTGAATTTGCGTGAAAGCTTGACAGCACCAAATGCCCCGTAATCGACGCCTGAATCGCGGTGCGCGCTGTGTCGGTGTCGCGAATCTCGCCAACCATCACGACGTCCGGGTCAAGACGAAGCACGCTGCGCAGCCCGTCCGCGAAACTCTGCCCATGCGTCGTGTCGATCGGAATCTGCGAAATGCCACTCAAACTGTACTCAACCGGATCTTCAAGCGTAATCAGCTTGCGGTCAGAAGTATTCAACGCATTCAACACACTATAGAGCGTTGTCGATTTACCGCTGCCTGTCGGTCCAACCATCAGCATAAGTCCGCGCGGATGACTCACCACTTCGTCGATTTCACGGCGCTGGCGCGGCGGTATGCCTAGCAAGTCTAAGTTCAGCAAACTCTCATCAAAGTTGAACAAACGCAACACCGCGTCTTGTCCATACACCGTCGGCACAGTCTCAACGCGGATGTTAAGCAAGTGCGTGCCCTGTTCGGTCGTAATTTCACGCTGCATGTGCCCCGACTGCGATTGATATGCCGCCGTACTAATACCGGCACGACTCGCAAGTTCGCCCATAATCACACGGTAACGATCGCGCTCCAAATGTGCTACCGGATGCAACGCACCATCCACACGCAGACGTACACGAATGTTATCGCGCTCATTTTCAATATGAATATCACTCGCACCTAATCGATCTGCCTGTTGAATAATAAAATCAAACAGGTCACTACTCGTCACTGTATTAAGCGTTTGGCTAACTTGCGCAATCGTATCGCTATCGCCCTCTTTGGCGATTTTAATATCCTGATACTCAGTAGGGCGCGGCGGGTCATAGCGCAACATAAGCGCGCGGTAGCCACTCAAACTGATCAGCGAAAATTGAATCTGATCACCGCGTTCTTCGTACTGGCGACGCATGACTTGCAGCACTGACTGCGGTGTCTGCGACGTCACGCCAAATTGATACATCACTTCGTTGCCGCCTCGCACCAGCGGTACAATTCGGTCCTGATGCATTTGCTGCACTGGAAGTATATCTTTGACGAGCGGAATTGCATGCTCTAACTCGCGCGTATCTAAGTATGGCAGCCCTAAAATCGCCGCACGGCGCTGCGTGGCGCGCTCGTCTTGTTCACGACGTCTACGCTGGATTTCTTCTTCGTTCACTAGTGCTAGTATAGCAAAAAACTTATGGTTTTGGCGAGTGCTACAATAAAAGCATGAGAGAGGTTATCGTAATCGCGCACAATATTCGTTCAACATACAACGTAGGAGCAATTTTTCGCACCTGCGAGGGACTAGGTATCCGCCAAATTATCATAAGCGGCTACACGCCATATCCCGACGTATCACTCACCACCGCCGCACCAGCCTGCGCATATAGCGACGGCGAGATTCACCAGACTGATCTGCGCTTACCGCACATCCGCGAAAAAGTTACAAAACAAATTCATAAAACAGCGCTTGGCGCCGAAACAATCGTGCCGTTTGAGCACTGCGATGCACCGGATTTTAGCGAGCTGCGGGCAAACGGCTATCGGATCGCAGCACTTGAGCAAGCAGAAAATTCGATCAATCTCGCAGACTACCAAGCACCCGAAAAACTTGCGCTATTACTCGGTGAAGAGGTCTACGGTGTACCAACAGAACTGCTATGCCAAGTTGACGATATTATTGAAATACCAATGTATGGACAAAAAGAGTCGTTCAATGTGTCGGTAGCAGCAGGAATTGCGCTATACGAATTAACAAAATAACAGTCCTAGTTCTTACTTATAGCTGATATCAGCACAAAAAATACAACGCACTGACCAAGCTCTATTACTTTATCGCCACACACTCGTCACCAAGGATTCGTACCAGACCATCATGCAACTCGTGCTGCGCATCAACGCGAAACGGCAATCGAATCGCGCGCGACTTATCGCCACCTAGCACCATAATAATATCGTTTTGTCCAGGGTATTTGCCACATAGCTGCTTGAGCGCCAACAGTGAATTGTGATCGTTCGGATTCGCTATTTTGACATAAACCGTTTTAAGAGCAGATGGCGTCACAGATGTGACTGCTTTTGGTGTTTTTGCCGCGACAGAACCACTTGTTACGCCCACATTCGCCTTTTTAGGATAACGCTTTTGTTTTACTGTCGCGCGACCTGTCGGTGTAACCATTTTACGACCATGGCTTTGGTATTCATTCAGTTCCTTGTCGGTTACGACACTAATTTCATCAGCAATCATTTTCGCTTCGTCAGTCATATTACCATCGCGATCGCGCGCGCTAATCTTTCCAGACACTTTCAGCACGGCATCTTGCTGCAGTTCATCACCAAATTGCTCGTACAGACGCGGAAACACAATCACTTCGCTCTCACCAGTTTTATCTTCCAGCCCGACAAACGCCATTTTCGTACCCGATTTCGTGACAATCGTGCGCACTGTCGACACCAATCCACCAATTGTCACTTGCTGTCCGTCAATGTTTGGCGTGCAGTTACGCAGCGGAATCGTTTGTTCCTCAAAAAACGAATCATAATTATCGAGTGGATGCGCCGAAATGTACAGCCCGAGTAGTTCGCGCTCCCACATCAGCTGTTCCTTTGGTGTATGCTTCACCGGCGCGGTTTTTAGTTCAATTGACGGCATCAGCTTGTCACCACCAAGCGCTGCAAACATATCAACCTGACCGCTCAAAGCTTCTTTTTGTAATTTACTCGCAAACGCTAAAATCGCGTCAAGATTGAACAGCAAGTCACTTCGGTCTCCCAGATCATCAAACGCGCCCGCCTTAATTAGCGACTCCCACGCTTTACGATTCACCTTACTCGTGTTTACGCGTTTTGCAAAATCCTCTACACTTTTGAATAAACCGCCAGCATCGCGCGCACGAATAATTTCTTCAACCGCACCAATGCCGACGCCCTTCACCGCAGCCATACCAAAGCGCACCTGTTTTGCTGCCGGTACGACCGCGAACTCAACGTATGATTGGTTAATATCCGGACTGAGCACTTCCATACCCATGTGCTTGCACTCGGTAATTTCTATTGCCAAGCGATCAATATCATCGTGGTCACTCGTCATCAATGCCGCCATAAATGCGTCGGGATAATGCGCCTTCAAGTATGCTGTCCAATATGCAATCAAACCATAACACGCCGCATGCGACTTATTGAAACAATAGTTCGCAAACTCCTCTAGCTGGCTCCAAAATGTCTCCGCCATTTCTCGCGTCGCTCCACCGACTTTTACTGCACCCTCCACAAACTCCGGCTTCACTTTCATCATCAAGTCAATTTTCTTTTTACCAACCGCTTTACGCAGCGTGTCCGCCTGTCCACCCGTAAATCCACACCACTCTTTAGAAATCTGCATAAATTGCTCCTGGTACACCAAAATGCCATACGTATTTTCGAGCGAATTGCGCATACCTTCATGCAAGTAGGTGATTTCCTCTTGTCCGTGCTTACGACGAATAAAACTATCAATAAATTGCATCGGCCCTGGACGATACAAAGCCACCATAGCGATAATATCCTCAAAATGTGTCGGCTTAAGTCCACGCAGATAGCGCTTCATACCAGCGGACTCAAGCTGGAACACGCCTGTCGTGTCACCGCGTTGGAACAACTCATACGTCTCTTTATCATCAAGCGGCAGTGATGCTAGGTCAATATTTTCTTTGTACACTTTGCGAATAATACGCATCGCATTGTTAATAATAGTTAAGTTTGATAACCCAAGAAAATCCATTTTTAATAGCCCCAGTTCCTCAACCTCGCCCATCGGAAACTGCGTTGCAACCACGCCTTTTTGCGCCATTTCTAGCGGAATATAATTAACCAGCGTATCCGGCGCAATCACCACGCCGCAAGCGTGCACGCCATGACTACGAATTGTCCCCTCTAGCTGAATCGCATAATCAAGAACTTTCTTAGCAGTCGGATTGTTTTCGTATTCATTTTTCAAATCAGCATCATCAACGATACTCTTACTCAAAGGTATGTGGCGACCCTGCGCCGGCGGTGGCACCAATTTTGCAAGTCGATCGCTTTCGGCATATGGTACTTCTAGTACACGTGCTACATCGCGCACCGCCATACGCCCAAACATCTTACCGAACGTCGCGATATTACTAACGTGATCTTCTCCGTATTTATTTGCACAATATTGAATTACTTCATCGCGACGCGTATCCTGAATGTCAACATCAATATCAGGCATCGAGATACGGTCAGGGTTGAGGAAACGCTCAAATAGCAGTCCGTATTTCAGCGGATCAAGATCAGTAATATTAAGTGCATATGCCACAATTGAGCCCGCTGCGCTTCCTCGCCCTGGACCAAATACAATCCCCTGAGACTTGCCCCAGTTGATAAAGTCTTGCACGATTAAAAAATAGCCCTCATATCCCATGTTCGCCATAACGCCAAGCTCCATCTCAACACGCTCGCGCACCTCAGGCGCGAGGATTGCTGCAATGTCGTCAACTGTCATCGACTCAACTTCGTCGGCAGTTTTGTCATTATAGCGGCGCGCCAAACCTTGATAGACGAGCTTGTGTAAATATGAATGCTCGCTTTCGCCATCGGGCAGCGGATATTTCGGAATTAAAATCCGCCCTAATTCAATTTCAACATTACATCGATCAGCAATTGCCTTAGTGTTTGTAATTACCTCAGGAAACTCATCGCCCCAATGATCAATGATGTCGCGCGGGTCAGTCAAATGCAACTCAAAATCTTTCAAGCTCATACGTTTTTCGTCGCTCAAATATGCGCCCGTGCCGACGCACAGCAGAATCTCATGCGCATCCTGGTAGGCATGCGTTAGATAGTGTCCATCGCAGGTCACGACCATTGGAATAGCAAGTTCTTTTGACAGCTTAATCAATCCTTCGTTAATTTTTGCCTGCACATCCCAATGCGTGTTTGATTTCGGATGACCGTGATCCTGCAACTCTAGGTAATAGCGGTCGCCAAGTACTGATTTATACCACGCAGCAATTTCTTTAGCGCGCGCGTAATCATCTTCCTTCAGCGCCACACCGATTTCACCGCTAGCACAGCCGCTCAGTACGATCAAGCCTTCGTTTAGCTCTTCAAGTAAATCGTGATCTATGCGAGGCTTGTAGTACATGCCCTCAAGGTTAGCACGCGTTGATAGCTTCATCAAATTATGAAAACCAGTGTTATTCATCGCAAGCACAGTCAAGTGAAAGCGCTGCTTATCTTTTGCAGGATCGCGGTCAAAACGCGAGCGCGCCGCCACGTACGTCTCAATCCCGAGAATCGGCTTGATGCCGGCAGCTTTAGCGGCTTTATAATATTCTAAGATTCCGCTCATCGTGCCATGATCAGTCACCGCCGCTGCTTCCATGCCGAACTCTTTCACCTTATCAACCAAATCGCCGATGCGCGTCAGTCCATCCAGCACCGAATGATACGTATGGTTGTGCAGGTGAACAAAATCGCTCGGCTGCAATGATTCCACCGCCTGTTTCGTCTGTGTACTCCCCATAGATTACTTTTCATTATACCGCTTTTGCCTGGCGGTTTCACGAGCTTCTTTGTAGTAAAATCAACGATACTTTAGTGGCGCGCCTGCACGATTCGTACGATTTCATCAACAAACCCTGCGATGCCCGGAATGAATTGTCCTGTTAGATTCAGCAGCCAAATAGCGCCCGCAATCAGCACTGTGCCGCCCAGCACCGATCCAAGCCCGAAAAATATGCCGCGTATAAAATTAAATTTATAAACCTGCGCCCGGTTCGTATTAAAGTCGTTAAACAAATCCTCAAGCACGCCCTTGCGCGCACCGACTTCGTTATCATGCGCGATTTTCTGGACGATCCGTTTCACGATATTTTGTTGTTTTGTCATAGCCCTAGTGTACGCGAAATGGATCGTTTTCACAATAAAATGCGCCGGAATTAACGCCGGCGCCTACAGTCAAAACGGCAAGAGTTCTGCTGCTACTTTTTTTGCGCTTCACGCGCGCTTTTGCTAAATTCTTCTTTTGCACTCGCAGCTGCACGCCCAGCACGCTCGCGGTAATCATCGACAGTTTTGCGCCCCTCTTCGACAGCCGTCTCGACATGTTTTTTCGTGTCTTTATAGACTTTTTCACCTTTTTTCTTGGCTTCGTCGACTGCCTTATCGGTATCTTTTTTCAATTCGTCCGCTTTTGCTTTTAGATTAGCACGCGTCTCTTTGCCTGATTTTGGCGCAGTCAGCACACCAGCGATCACGCCAGCGACCGCTCCAAACAATGCTCCAAGTGCAAACTTACCTTTTGACATAATTCCTCCTTTATTTTTTTACTCGTTTAACAAACCTTGAAATGATTTTTAATAGTGCCATCGGCGACGTAACTGCCGCAACATTTCCAGCGATAGTCTCGAATTTCACCGCCGTACGCTCCGCTACATCGGTGACGCGCTTAATTTGCCGGGTTAACTTAATAAGCTTTATTGCCAGCACAATCGCCAGCAACAAAAATACCGACAAAAATACCGACAAAATAATGACTAGTACTTGCGCCCATACCATGCGCACGCTCCTTTTTATTTTATTAATGACAAACCAAAACGGTTACGCCTATAACTATAGCGCATTTTGCAAAAATATGCAAAAGTCTACTCAGGTGTTTCAGATAATTCTGCCACGCGCCGCAGCAAATGTTCGCGAAGTGCTATGCCGAGTTTGGGATGATCAAGTCCGAAGTCAATCATCGTTTTCAGATATTCAAGCTTATCGCCGGTATCGTAAAATCTGCCGTCGATGATCTCACGCGCATACACACCCCATCCATCGTTAATCATTGCCTGCACCACTGGCTGAATCATAAACTCTCCGTGCCCGTCAAAGCTGGTATGTGCTTTTTCTAGATAATCAAAAATTTCCGGTGTAAACAGAAATTCGCTTACGCTGCCGAGTTCGCTCGGCGCATTCGCTTTACCAGGTTTTTCTATAATGCGATCGACTTTAACCTCACCTGTCTGTTCTGCCGTGCCGCTAACAAAACCGTACTTGTCATACTCATCGTCCTTCTCGGCACGTTTGCACGCAAGTACACTGCCGCCGTAGCGCTCGTACGTCTCAATCAGCTGTTTCGTAACGCCTGGCCGGCTGACAAAAAAATCGTCCGCCCAAGTGTAGATAAACGGTTCGCTGCCCATCAAATGCGCCGCACACTGAATCGGCGTCGCGTTGCCGTATGCGCCTTTCTGTCGCAAATAAACGAAGTTTGCTAGGTTTGCGATCGCCTCAACCTGATCAAGCAATGGTTTTTTCTTATCACCGCCAGCACGCAGATTTGCAAGCAGATCTTCGTTCGGTAAGTCAAAATGATCTTCAATTGCACGCTTGCTCGCGCTCCCCACAATAATGATATCTTTAATACCCGCATCAACCAGCTCCTCAACTACATACTGGATAATCGGCTTATCAATGAGCGGCATCATCTCTTTTGGCATTGCCTTAGTTTGTGGCAAAAAGCGCGTACCGAATCCGGCAGCAGCAATAATAGCTTTAGTTGGTCGTTTCATCATTTATAGCCTCTCTCGAATTAATTTCTGCGCCAAGCTTGGGTTCGCCTGTCCTCTTGATCGCTTCATAACTTGACCGACAAGATAGCCGATGGCTTTATCTTTACCAGCTTTAATATCGGCAATAGAAGCCGCGCTTGCAGGATCACTCATTACCTCGTCAACAATAACAGCAATAGCGCTTTCGTCCGAAACTTGCAATAAATTCTTTTCTTTAGCGATGTCGCGCGGCATCTTGCCGACAGACGATTTGTCAAACAAGAAGAGGAACACCTCTTTGGTATTACTTGAACTAATTTCGTTTTTTTCTGCCAACAGCGCCAACTGGACGAGACGGCGCGACTCAACCAAGCCAGACCGAATACGCGCAAGATCAATCATTTCATCAGGCATTGACGCAAACCAATTGAAGATCCGGCGCATCAGCGCCGCATAGACTTGTTTATCCACGCCCAACTCGCTCAGCACACCGCCTTGATCCGAATCTGCCAGGCGATACGTTTGCTGCAGCAAATCGGCAACTTCCTGGTGGCCTAAAATCGTATCGACTACCGATTTATCAAGAGATAGGTCAGCCCACGACTCGCGGTATTCGCCCGGCAGCATCGGCATGCCGGCTTGAATATCAGCAATTTCTTCATCAGTCAAAACGATCGGCGGAATATCGGGGTCGGGCATATAACGATAATCTTGCGCATCTTCCTTGCTACGCTGGCTCGTCGTTACTCCTCTGTCGTCGTTCCAACCGCGAGTTTCCTGCACAACCGGCTCGCCCGCTTCAACTAATGCAACCTGGCGCTCAAATTCATATTGCGCAGCGTGCTCAACACTCCGAAAACTATTCAGATTCTTCACCTCGGCGCGCTTGCCAAGCGTCGTTGAGCCTTTTGGCGCAATACTAATGTTTACGTCAAACCGCATATTACCATGGTATAAATCACCATATGTCACGCCTGCGTATGTCATTAAACGGTACAACTCTGTCGCATAGGCGCGCGCCTCTGCCGCCGAATGCATATCCGGCTCAGACACAATTTCGATAAGCGGCGTGCCAGCGCGGTTCAAATCAACGAGCGAATAGTTATCGTGGTGTGTTAACTTACCCGCATCTTCTTCCATGTGCGCGTGCTCAATACGCACGCGTTTTACCGCGCCATCCTCAAGCGGCGCATCAACGTAGCCGGCAAGAATAATCGGCTGGTACATTTGGCTTGTCTGATAACCTTTCGGCAGGTCAGGATAAAAATAGTGCTTACGATCAAAGCGCGACACGTTCGCAATCGGCGCGTTAAGAGCTTTTCCGGCGCGAATCGCTAAATCAACAGCACGCCGGTTCAACACCGGTAGCATGCCCGGCAGCCCAAAATCAATCGGATGAACTTTAGTATTCGGTGTTGCATCGCGCGCATCGTTGTCTGCTGGGCTAAATAATTTCGTATCAGTCGCAAGTTGGACGTGACACTCAATGCCGATTGTCATTTCATATTTCTGCAATATTTCTGCGGATGCTGCCATTAAATCGCTCCTAAATCTTTCAATGCTTGTTTATAGGCTGATAATGCGCGCAGGGCGAGATCGTGCGAAAGTTTTACCTCGGTGTCGTGCGCCAGGCGATTACGAATTTTGTGTGCGCCCCAAATATGATTCGGATGCGACCAAGCGTCTTGCGCCGATTTCATACGCTCGCCCATCGTCTCGCCTTTGTATCTGCTTTCGCGCAGAGCTTTGTCAACGAGTTTATCGGCATTGAAAATTGCAACGTGCCAGCTCGCCGGATTACTTTTTGAAAAACTATTCTCGATCGCTAACCACTGCGTGCGAAACCTCGTTACGTTAAGTTTTGGCGTGGCGCGCGCAAACGCCAAATACAAAATCCCAACGACCGCCAAAATCAAAATAGCAATCAGAATAAACCAAATCGCGAAGCTATTCATGCCCGAGCCTCCATACTGCCCGCAAGCGCGATCAGCGCCGCATCCGACTTAGCGCGGCCGACCAACTGTGCGCCAATCGGCAACCCTCGTGCATTCACACCCGCCGGCACACTCAACGCCGGCAAACCCGCCAGACTCGGCGGCACAGTCATGACGTCCGCCAAGTACATCTTCACCGGATCGTCCGCGTTCTCGCCAATACCAAACGCTGGCGTCGGCGCGGTCGGCATCAACAAGAAATCATACTGCTCAAACAATGCATTAAATTCATTGATAAGCACCGTGCGCGCTTTTTGCGCCTGCAAATAATAGGCGTCGAAGAATCCGCTGCTCAGCACGTAGCTGCCGATCATAATACGGCGCTTGTTTTCGGTAACAAAACCTTCGCCGCGCGAACGCCCATACAGTTCTGCTAGCGTTTTCACGCCTTCGGCACGGCGACCGTAGCGCACTCCGTCGTAGCGCGCTAAATTCGACGAAATCTCCGCCGGCACAACGATATAATAAATTGCAAGCGCATGCTTAATGCTCGGCATAGCAACCATTTCAACCGTGTGCCCCGCTGCGCGCAACGCATCAGCGTAGTTATTCACTGCCGCACGCACATCCGTATCGACGTCGTCAGTCATTGTTTCACGAATGATACCGATTTTCAGATTTTTTGGTGCATCATGCTGCACTTCAAAATAATCTGGCAGCGTCGTCATATCACGCGGATCGTGCCCCGCCATCACACTCGTAACTAGTGCAATGTCGTCGGCAGATTTAGCAAAACAGCCCATTGTGTCGGTGCTTGACGCCATCGCCACGACACCGTAGCGGCTACTCAATCCATAGGTTGGCTTAAATCCAAGTACGCCGTTGAAGCTAGCTGGCTGGCGAATTGAACCACCCGTGTCGGTGCCAAGCGCAAACGGCACGACATCAAGTGCCGTCACAACCGCCGATCCACCGCTTGAGCCGCCCGCAACCTTTGTTGTATCGACTGCATTGTGCGTCACACCGAACGCCGAATTCTCGGTACTGCCGCCGTGTGCAAACGCATCCATATTTGATTTACCAATACAAATTGCTCCTGCCGCTTCAAGCTTTTCAACGACCGTCGCCTGCAGCGGTGCGTTAAAGTGTTCAAGCATTTTGCTCGCCGCTGTCGTCGGCGCGCCGAACGCCAAGTAGTTGTCCTTTACCACAAATGGCGCACCCGCCAGCACGCCCGCGTCTTCGCCATTCGCAATTTTTGCATCAATCTCGTCAGCACGCGCCAACGCCCGCTCTTCGGTCAAACTCAACAACGCATGATATTCTTCAACGCTATGTGCTTTAGCAATAGACGCTTCGACTTGCTCGCGCGCCGTTGTTTTACGCGCCGCGATTTGCTGTACTAATTCCGCAATTTTCATACTACAACACCTTTGGTACTTTTACGCAATGACCGCTCTGTTCTGCCGCCAGATCAAGCAGCTGCTCCGGCGTTACGCTGCCAGCGTCAATTTCGTCGCCACGCCACACGTTTTCAAGCCCCGTCACTTGGTATGTCGGTTCGACGCCGCTCGTATCGACTTCGTTCAGCTGCTTGATATAGTTGATAATATTTTCGAGATCTGTGCGTAGATTTTCAACCTCGCTATCAGATAACTGCAGACTGCTTAACTGTGCCAGATGGTGCACATCATCGGTAGTAATTGTACTCATCAACCCTTAGTATAACGCAAAATTGCGCCAGATGGTAATCGTTTTTGCCTGAGATAACCGCTTATGGTATAATTTGAGAAAATGGTACATCAAATCAAAAAGAACCTGGGCGTCATCACGCACAGAGGCGGCGCGGAGTTTCGCGTGTGGGCGCCGTTCGCCAAACAAGTTTACATTGACGGCACATTTACGCCGAACGGCAAGCAGCCGCTTACCAGCGAGGACGACGGCTATTGGTTTGCGCTGATTCACGGCGCAGAACCAGGACACCAATACAAATATATCATTGAGACGCCAGACGGACGCTTGCTCGAAAAGAATGACCCGCGTGCTCGGGCTATTACGTCAAGCGATAAAGGATTTTCAGTAATTGTCGACAATGAATTCGACTGGCATGGCGACAATTTTATAATGCCGCCAAAGTGCGACCACGTTATTTACGAACTGCATGTTGGCACATTCAACCGTCCCGATGCCGCGACCTCAGGTACATTTGATTCTGCGATTGAAAAACTTGATTACTTGCGCGATCTCGGCATCAATATTATTGAACTTATGCCGGTCACGAGCATGGCGTTTAGCAACGGTTGGGGTTATGCGCCAAATCATATTTTTAGCGTCGAAAGTATGCTCGGCGGACGGCATGGACTGATGAAATTCGTGCGCGCCTGCCATCAGCACGGTATCGGCGTCATTCTCGACGTTGTATACAACCATTTTTACGGCGATACTGATTTGTGGCGCTTTGACGGCTGGAGTGAGAATGATCGCGGCGGCATCTATTTTTATAATGACGAGCGCGGCGATACGCCGTGGGGCGGACGACCCGACTACGGGCGGCCGGAAGTACGCCAATTCATCCTTGACAACGTCGCGATGTGGTTCGCTGAATATCATATAGACGGTTTGCGCGTTGATAGTACGATTTACATGCGCAATACCGCCGGGCGCGACAACGACCCCGACTACGACATCGGCGATGCCTGGAGCTTATTACAAGATATCGTATCGTTAGCACACAAAATTAAGCCCGACTCGCTCATCATCGCTGAAGATTCTGCAAGTAACCCGCAGATCGTCGCGCCGCGGCTTGATGGCGGCTGCGGGTTTGATAGCCAGTGGGAGCTAGGCTTTCCGCATGCTTTACGCGCCGCGCTCGGGCTATCAACCGACCAGCCAAATTTAGACGGCATCCAATATGAGTTCAACCATGCTTACGGCAGCGACGCCTTTGCGCGTACAATTTTCAGCGATTCGCACGATACTGCCGCTAACGGCTCAGTTCGGCTAAACGAAGCTGTCGCGCCCGCAGGCGGCGCCACGCTCTTCGCGCGCGAAAAAACATTACTCGCAAACGCTGTTACGCTGACGTCTCCCGGTATTCCAATGCTCCTGCAAGGCAGCGAGTTCTTGCAAGACGGCTCATTCAACGATTGGGCGGCGCTTGAATGGCAAAAAACCGAAAAATACGCCGGTATTGTGACAGCACACCGCCATTTGCTTGATTTGCGACACAACCGCTACGGACATACTGGCGGGCTACAAGGGCAATCAACCGCACTCTTTCACGTTAACACCGACGGGCTTGTCATTGGATACCACCGCTGGGTTAATGGCGGCACAGGCGACGATGTGATTGTTATCGCTAATTTCAGCAGCACCGATTACGACCATTACGCTATGCAATTTCCGCTCGGCGGCAAATGGCATATTCGATTTAACAGCAGCTGGCGCGGGTACAGCAAGGATTTTCGCGGCGGACATCAAAGTATCATTCACACAGACAAGGATTCCACCGCACATTTTTCGCTGCCGGCGTATACGCTGTACATTTTATCGCAGGAATAACTGCAAAATATATGAAAAGGGCGCCCCAAGCATAGAGGTTATTCTACACTTGGGACGCCGGAAAGCGGCTCTTACCGCTTAGTGTAAACCACGGTCGACTGTGGGATAGTCAAATGCATAGAGTACCTCGTCGCGCAAAACCTGCAGTCGTGCCTTAGCATAACCGCTACCGACGCGAGCAATCCAATGGTTAAACATGTCGAGCTGATTCTGTAGATCGCTCATATGCGATTCAATGCTAGCGATGTAGCTTCCGCATATATCAACTCTCTTTTGAACGATCTCATAACGTCGTCCGGTTTTTGCTGGATTAGTAATATCCACCACGACTCCTACCCCTTCTCTCGAACGGACACAACAGTAGTTAACACTATCATACATGCTATCATAGTCAACAAATGATCACTGTACCGACTAAGCTTTAGCGCATCACATCTTCTGTTTAACCTCCGCGATCAAATCGCGCAGTTCAGCGGCACGTTCAAATTCCAGGTTTGCGCTCGCTAGCTTCATTTGCCCTGTTAGGTCTTTAACTAAACTTGCGTATTCATCTTTTGGAATCTTTTTGAGGTCAAGCTTCGGCTTTTCATCCTCTTTTTGTGGAATAATCGCGCGTAATCCCTCGTCGATCGCTTTCGTAATTCCCCGCGGCGTAATGCCATGCTCCTGATTATATGCCTGCTGAATACTACGGCGACGTTTAGTTTCGTCAATTGCCAAACGCATGCTATCGGTAATCGTATCACCGTACATAATAACCGCGCCATCGACATGGCGAGCAGCACGCCCGATCGTCTGGATAAGAGAACGCTCGCTACGCAAAAAGCCTTCCTTATCGGCGTCCATAATTGCAACCAAACTTACTTCTGGCAAGTCAATTCCCTCGCGCAGTAAATTGATACCAACTAAAACATCGTACACGCCCATACGCAAGTCGCGTAAAATATCGCCGCGCTCCAACGTGTCAATTTCACTGTGAATATATGCTGTTTTTACGCCCATATCCGTCAGATAGCTCGACAGATCTTCTGCCATACGCTTTGTCAACGTCGTCACGAGTACGCGCTGCTTTTTATCAATGCGGTCTTTGATTTCGGCAACCAAATCATCAACCTGCCCGTCCGTCGGGCGCACGCTAATTTCAGGGTCAAGCAAACCTGTCGGGCGAATCACCTGCTGCGCCGGTGCAGGCGATCGCTCCAACTCATAGTCACCCGGTGTCGCCGAAACGTAAATCACTTGGTTGATATGGCGATTAAATTCATCAAAACGAAGCGGGCGGTTGTCAAGCGCACTCGGCAGCCGAAATCCGTATTGCACCAGCACCTCTTTGCGCGCACGGTCGCCATTATACATGCCGCGCACCTGCGGTACAGTCACATGGCTTTCGTCAATCATCATCAAAAAATCGTCCGGAAAATAGTCAAGCAGCGTCGCTGGCTGCTCGCCTGGTTCACGATTCGTTAGATAGCGACTATAGTTTTCAATACCTTTCACAAATCCAGTTTGTTCAAGCATTTCTAAATCATATTTTGTACGCTGTGTCAAACGTTGCGCCTCCAGCAACTTATCATTCGCCTCAAACCACGCCACACGCTCATCATATTCGCGGCGGATTCCCTCAATCGCCGCCTGAATCTTCTGCTTCGGCGTAGCATAATGACTGCTCGGAAATAGTGTGAATTGGCTTGGCTCATCAATAATCTCGCCCGTCAGCGGGTCAATATGAGTAATCCGATCAACGTCGTCACCAAAAAACTCCACGCGATATGCCGTCTCGCCGCTCGCCGGAAACACGTCAACTACATCACCGCGCACGCGAAATGTGCCACGCGCAAAATCAATGTCGTTGCGGTGATATTGAATGTCCATTAGCTGGCGCAGAAATTTATCCTGCAGGCGCCGCTCGCCCGTTTTCACTGTAATTGATAAATCGTAATAATCGCTCGGACTACCCAAACCATAAATACAACTGACACTCGCAACAATAATTACATCGCGGCGCGTCAACAACGCGTCAGTCGCAGCATGGCGCAGGCGGTCAATCTCTTCATTAATTGCCGAATCCTTTTCGATATATGTATCGCTCGACGCAATATACGCCTCTGGCTGATAATAATCAAAATAACTGACAAAATAGTGAACTTCGTTTTCGGGAAAGAATTGCTTAAACTCACTAAATAATTGCGCTGCAAGCGTCTTATTATGCGCTAGAATCAGCGTCGGCACATTGCGTTCAGCAATGATATTTGCCATTGTAAATGTCTTACCGCTTCCCGTTACACCAAGTAACGTTTGCTCACGCTCACCAGACCGCAACCCATTAACAAGCTGTTGAATAGCCTGCGGCTGATCGCCGGTCGGCTGATAATCGGAATGAAGAATGAATCGATTCATGCAGCTATTATAACAAGCTTACGCAACTACGCCGCCACAACCTACCAGCCTACCGCTATCGCAGGCGCGCCGTCAGTCCAGGCATGAGCATTGTCATTCTGCCGCCATACTTAGCTTCCGAAAAGTTGTTTGAACTCATCGTAATCGTATTCAGCCTGCCTTCACGATCATACCACGTCAATTGGTCGGTCTCTATCTTGCTGTTTCCGTTTTCTACCCGCGAGTCACACACGTAACGAAGACTCACCACAGGCGTACCGTCGGTAATTTCACCTGTGTTAACGGTAAGATCAGAAAAATCACTCGGCTCGTATTTTTTGCAGATAAGCTGCTCGTGGCGCAGTACATCAGTAAGACCGCTGCCACCGGACTGAGCCCGCTCGAACAACGAATTCATCTCGCTTTTCATCTGCGATTTAGACATGCCAGCCGGGTGCCCATCGTCTTTAATTTGCGTGTAGACGACGAAATAATTCATATCTTTATCGCCAAAAACGCGGCGATCGCTAACCGTCCCTTTGCATCTTTGACTGCGCGGTTCATGCTCCCGCTCAGCGCAATAGCTCCAACGATGATGACAACGATAGCGACAATAGCACCAGCAACCGCAATACTGACGATCTGCCAAGTTTTTATGCCGCGCGGACGAGGCGGCATCGCCGGCGGTTGGTATGGTGATGACGCATATGCAGCCGGCGGATTCTGCGAAGGACTATTATTGCCAGCTTTGTTTGTTTGTTTGTTTGTTTGTTTGTTTGTTGGTTATTCATATCCCCTGCCTCTAGGTTGTCGTCTTGTTATTTTATAATCAAACGCGTCATAGCACAATCGCTAGCCATTTCGTTTAGGAAGTACCTTTACCTGCGAGTCAGTGCCGTCATGCTCAAAATCGGCGTATTTTTTGTCGAGCGCTTCGACGACGCGCGCCACTAGGCGTTTTGGGTCGGAGTCATAAATTACATCTTTTGCGCCTGGCGCTTCAACGTTTTTAAGCAGCTGCGCCGCATAATCCGCCAGCCCGCCGCTGCCCACCAAGATACCGCACACTTTGCGGCTTTCAAGCGCCGTTGAAAACTCGTGCAAGCTGCCCATGCGCCCGCCGATCGTGATCACTGCATCAGCGCTGCGTACCAAATACACGTCGCGCCCGACATATTCCATGCTGGTGAAATTGATATAGTCAAACTCTACGGTCGGCAACCGGTAGGTTGATACATGCTCGCGAAAACTGCTCGCCGGCGAAAACCCCACCGACACGCCTTTAGTATTACTAACGCTCTTGAACCCGCGCGCAGCAGCATGCGGCAATCCGGTTGTCGCGCCCGTTAGCAATGTCTTACCGGCGCGCGCAATCTCCGCACCGAGCATAAACGCTAAATCGTTCGACGCCATCACAGTTTCGCCAGATGCCGCACCCGATACGCAAATTTGATACTTCATCGCCTCCTCCTATCTTGCAATTGGTTTTTCGCTAATTGGCATATCGTGCAAATGCACGCCGCGGCGCAAAATACCAGCCTTAGCACCAATTTTTGTCACGACACTTGTGCTGTTTGCACTTGCGAAAATAATTGAATCTTTCAAACTTTTACCACGCGCCCATTGGCTCAGAAAGCCGCTCGCGAACGCATCGCCCGCACCCGTCCGATCAACTACTGGCACATCCTCATACATACCGGCGCGCACAATCGTTTTACCGTCGGTCGCGACTACGCCGTTCGGACCATCGCTTACAATCGCAACTGGCACATAATTCAGCGCGTGCAGCGCCAGCTCCTCGCAAGTCTTACCGCTCACCAGTTGCTGCATCTCTTCCTTATTCGTAATGAGTACGTCAACCGTTTCAAGTAGCGGAATTAATTTGTCTTTTTCCGCCAACTCCGGACCAGCCGGATTAAGCATCACACTCGCGCCATATTTTTCTGCCGCATCAATAATTTCGCGTAGCAATTTCAAACCGCCATGGCCTAAACTCGTCGGATAAATCCAATCGTAACCCTCAATTGCTGTTAAATTAAAATTATGCCGCCCGCTGCGCCCAAACGCATTGCCGCGGTGGTTGAGAATCGTACGCTCCCCGTTCGTCGCAATCATAATCACCGAGTAACCTGACTGATAATGCGGATCTTGTACAACATGGCGCGTATCAACACCCTCGCGGTCAAGTTCGTGCAAAATCGACTGGCTCGCCGGATCTTCACCCAGCCCCCACATATACGCTGTCTCAATCCCCTGGCGCGCTAGCGTTGTTGCCACGTTCGTCGCATTACCGCCCGTACTAAACGTAACGTCGTCGACTTCCATTTTGAGTCCGAGTGGGATTTCAGTATAGACTTTTTTGCCGCGCGTGTGCGGGTCAAACTCGTCGCTGCGCAAAAATACGTCTTGTGTCCCCTTGCCGATCGCTAAAACTTTTACCACTTACGCCGCCTTACCCACGCTGCCAAACGCCTGAATTTTTTCTTCAACAACCGCCTGCACCGCCGCGCGCACCTGCGGCATCAATTTGTACACCGCGTACTCGTCAGGATTTTCGCGCAGCACTTTCTCAAGCGTCGTACGAAACGCATAGCGCAAATCACTATTGATATTGATCTTGCTGACACCGATTTTTGCCGCATCTTCAAAATAATGGAGCGGAGTGCCGCTGCCGCCATGTAAACTAATCTGACAGTCAATCGCCGCACGAATCTCCCGCAGCAAGTCTAAATCTAAAATTTTCGGCACGGGATACAATCCGTGCAGATTGCCGATTTGCACCGCCATCGTATCAATTCCCGTCGCCGCCACGAAATCGCGCGCTTCATTTGGCTTGGTGTTCCATTTTTTCACCTCTTCATAGTCAATCGCTTCCTTGTGCACATTTGAATCGCCGAAGAAATAGCGCTCTTCCGCCTCGACAAGCGCGCCGGTTGAACGCGCGTACGCTACGACATCTTTCGTCTTCGCGATAATTTCTTCAAGCGCCGCATCATGATTCGCCTGCGAAATATCAATATGAATAAATTCAAACCCAGCGTCAATCGCCTGCTGGCACAGTTCGACGGTCGGCGCATGGTCAAGATTGATATACATCTCTATATTATACGTACTGCGGTAATTACTCACCATATCGCGAATATTTTGGCAGCCGCCCATCGTCTTAACTTCGCCAGCGCTCACTTCAACCATTACCGGCGCTTGCAGCTTTTGCGCTGCTTGCGAAATCGCTTGCAATGTTTCTTGGTTATCAATATTAAACGCCCCGACCGCAAAGCCCTCCTGGCGGCTACGGTGCATTAGTTCGCGCGCGCGCGCGGTATTTTCATAGATCTGTTCGGCAATCAGACTCATAGGTTTCTCCTAAACGCTGTTATGGTTATCTAGCGTCTAGTATATCACTTATGGTTTATCGACGTAACTATATTGACTAATCATTCCACAATAGAAAGGCTATATTTACGCAGCTAATCAAATATTTTACCACTTAAAATCCAGCGCGATATTGCGGACAATGCGCAATAAATTCTTTTGTTTTGACAACAATCGTATCGTCTGCCAATCCAAGCTTTTGATGGACTTCAAGCGGTTTACCCGACTCGCCGTAGCGATCTTGCACGCCAATACGCAATAAAGGTGCCGGCATTTCATCGCACAGCAGTTCAGCGACCGCGCCGCCAAAACCGCCAGCAGCCTGCGCATCTTCGCACGTTACTGCGCGACCAGTTTTCTTAATACTTGCGGTAATCGTTGCACGGTCAAGCGGCTTCACTGTCGGTACGTGTACAACCTCAGCCTGCACACCATCACGCGCCAACACATCTGCTGCCCGCAGTGCGTACGGCGTTTCAATACCCGTACTCAGAATCGTCACATCACTGCCTTCGCGCAGTACATACGCTTTTCCAATATCAAACGGACTAGCGTTTGTACTGAAAATCGGCGTTTTTTCGCGAGCTACGCGCAAATAATTCGGACGGGAATCGCGCGCCATCGCGCGGGTTGCTTTGCCGGCTTCAATACTATCGCCCGGGCAAATCACCACCATGTTCGGCAATACGCGCATAAGCGCAATATCCTCAAACATCTGATGCGTTGCGCCGTCTGGGCCGACCGTACTACCACTATGGCCGCCGATGATTTTCACCGGCATATCATTCAGGCACGCTGTCGTTTTGATTTGTTCCCAGTTGCGCCCGGGGCTAAACGCCGCGTAGCTGGCTGCAAACGGTATTTTACCGGCGCGCGCTAATCCCGCTGCCACCGTCACGAGATTTTGCTCAGCAATACCAACTTCAATATAGCGCTCGGGAAATTCGCGCGCAAACGCATCCATTTTGACGCTTTCTACCAAATCAGCGCACAGCCCAACGATACGTTCGTCCGCTTGTCCAGCAGCCTTTAGTCCGCGTCCAAACCCAGTACGCGTTGGCTCAACATCAGGGTTATTGGTGTAGATATTATCGTTAAGCGGGTACATTTATACGTCCTCCTGATTAGCCGGTAACTCGGCAAGCGCCTGTTCTGCCTGCTCGCTATTCGGCGCGATACCGTGCCACGTGTAATCGTATTCCATGAAATCGACATCCTTGCCGGGAATTGTGTGCGTGATGATGCAGCACGGTTTATTTTCGACCGCTTTTGCAAAATTCACCGCGTCAATCACGGCACGCACGTTGTTGCCGTCAATTTCTTGCACATGCCAACCAAAGCTTTCCCATTTTTCACGAAGATTTTCAAGCGGCATAACATCTTCCGTCGGACCATCAATTTGGATATTATTACGATCAACAAAGACAATCAGCTGCGCTAATTTATACTTGCCGGCAAACATTGCCGACTCCCAAATATTGCCCTCGTCAAGCTCGCCGTCACCCGTAACAACATACACCCAGCGATGACGCTGCTTATCAAGGTACTGCAGCGCATACGCCATGCCCGCGCCTTGCGCAACACCGCAGCCAAGCGGACCGCTGGTCGTCTCAAGTCCTGGCAACATCATGCGCTCGGGATGCCCTTGCAAGCGCGAACCCCACTGGCGCAAGGTCATTAACTCGCTTTCGGGGAAAAATCCCGCTTCCGCCATCGCGGCATACTGCACTGGCACAGTATGCCCGTTGCTAAGCATGAACAAATCGCGCTCCGGATTTTCGGGATTTTTTGGATCAATATTCATAATACCGAAATACAGCGCTGCCACTAAATCCGCCATGCCAAGCGCGCCTGCCGAATGCCCGCTGCCAGCATGTTCAAGCATCCGAATAATATTTCGGCGCATACGTGTTGCTTTCTGCTTAATTTCTGCTTCGCTGTACACTATCAGATAACACTCTCTCTGTTAATTTCAGTCACGAGCTGCTGGTAGGCTTGTGCTGCGTCGGCCGCCTGCGAAATCGCACCGCCGCAATTAATGACGTCAACGCCACCCTGAGCCAAACTAAACGCATTTTCAAGATTCGCGCCGCCGTCCCAGCCGATTTCAACGTCGGGATGAATGTTGCGGATTAACCGCACTTTTTCGAGCTGCATCAGGCTAGCTTTGCCGCCATAGTATCCCAAATTACCGCAGAATACCAAGACATGATCTGCTATCTCAATATATTCCGTGACGGTATTTGGCACTGTCGGTTTGAGCAGTCCAACGCCTGCGTGAACGCCAACCGCTTTCAACTGCTGAATAACCGGCGTAAGATCCTCTTTCACCTCAGCATGGAAAATCACCGTTGCCGGACGCATTTGCATCAGCGCTTGAACGTATTGGCTCGGGTGCGCCACCATAGCGTGAATGTCAACCGTCCATTCCTGCGGCCACCAGATTTTATTAACCGGAATACTTTTAGTCGGCGCAAATTCGCCGTCCATAATGTCAATATGTACGCGCGTTGCAAACGGCGACAAACGCTCAACTGCCGCTTTGTAATCGTCTTCCGACTCTACGGTGATACAAGGAACGATGTGCGCCATTAAAACTTGTCCAGTTCTGCGTTTCGCCGTATATACCGCGCTGCGCCGGCAAACGGCGTATCAAGCCATTCGTCAACGATTTCTTTCCAATTATCATGCGCTTCGCCCGGCGGATCGACGACGCGCGCCGGCAGACACAATACATTCGCGTCGTTATCATGGCGGCATTCATGCGCTTCAAATTTATCCCAAATCACTGCGGCGCGAATACCGCTGAAGCGATTTGCCGCCATCGCCATGCCCTGACCGCCCGTGCAAATCAGAATCGCGCGCGGGTCGTTCGCGTCATCCTCGCCCAGCACTTTGGTTGCTGCCATTTGCGCAAACTGCGGGAAGTCATCGTTCGGATCAAGCTCTTTATCACCGACATCTTCCCATTCAAAACCACGCTTTGTCAAATAAGCCTGCAATTTTTCTTTTAGATAGTATCCGCCATGATCGGCGCCGAGAAATAATTTCATAATAGTAAGTATAAGCGCTATTGCTCTCCCTGTAAAGTTATTGATTATGCACGATTCCGCGCCACGCGCCCAGCGTCGACAGACAACTCAACGAGACGGTTCGCATAACCCCACTCGCTGTCAAACCATACCGCCAACTGCACTAAGTCGCCGCCAATTACGCGCGTCAGCTGCGTATCAACCGTCGCACTATAGCTGCTGCCACGCAAATCGAATGATACGAGCGGCTTATTAGTCGTATTGATAATTCCCTGATAAAACGGCTCTTTAGCAGCACGCTCAAATACTTGATTTACAATCGCTGTTGTTGTCGGTGCAGCAAGCACTGCCGTAATAACCGCCAGCCCGACATTTGCAACTGGCGTATGGATCGACAAGCCGTCAATTGCCTGCTGTCCAAGCGCCTGGCGCGACGGCGTTAACCCCGCGAACGGCGCCGGAATAATATTCTGTTGCTGCGTACGCTTCGTACGGAGCGTATCGTCAACCGGCGAGCCGCCGTCAATCACCGTAAGCGCTGATTTCTTCGGCGCAAACGCTTGCTCAAGTACAGCAAGTACAGGCGCAATTGCTACTGCACCCGGCTCGCCAGCGCTGACGACCGGCGAGATCGAGCCGATCGAGTCGTCGTTCACGCCCATAATAATCGTCTCAATCGTGTCCGCCGTCGACATCGCAACGACCTGCTTTGCGCCGGCTATAATATGCTCTTTCAACCGCACCGAATTGGTATTTGTCGTATCAATCACGACGTCAACCATGCGGTCTTGCCACGACTTTTTAACTGACTGCAAATTTGACACAATATCAACCCGCGATTCGCCGACAGCAATATAATTATCCTCAGGCTTCACGGCGCGTGCATAATTGCCGTACACGGAATCGTGCTTCAACAAATACGCCGTCGTATCAACGTCGTACTCGCTCCGAATTGCGACAACATGAACATCATTGCGCCCCTGCGCGATCTTGAACGCGCTGCGCCCGATTCTATCAAAACCATTGATTGCTATTTTTATCGCTGCCATCCCCACTCCTTGATTTAGCGCTAGCTCTTTAGCTTCTAGTGTAGCGCGAATCTGAATTTTTCGCAACTTTTCGCTATACTAAGAGTATGGATAAGCACGAGCTAATCAAACTTGCCGGAGAGCACTATACCGACGCGCAAGTCGAACTGCTCACGCATGCTATTGATTATGCTACCGAGCAGCACGCCGGGCAAATGCGCCAAAGCGGGGAGCCGTACATCTCGCATCCGCTGCAGGTAGCAGCGACACTCATTGACTGGGGTATGGATATTGATTCAGCCGTTGCAGGAGTCTTACACGACACGGTTGAAGACACCGACGCAACGCTTGAAGAAATTATTGAACTGTTTGGCAAAGATATTGCGTTTCTCGTCGACGGCGTCACAAAAGTTAGCCAAGCGCGCGCTGGCATGCGCGATCTAGCAAGTTACCTGCCGGCAACACGCGATAATCTAACAAAGCTGCTTATCGCCGTCGGGCAAGACGTTCGCGTTATCATTATCAAGTTATCCGACCGCCTGCATAATATGCAAACGCTGCAGTTCAAGAGCGAAGGAAAACAGAAAAAAATTGCCCGCGAAACGCTTAACGTCTTTGCGCCGCTTGCCGACCGCCTGAATATGGGGCGGCTGCGCGTGCAGCTTGAAGAACTCAGCTTCAAATATCTTATGCCCGAAAAGTACAACCAAACCGTCGCGCTCAAAGACAGCCGCATCAAGAAAAGCCAGCGCAAACTTGATACAGTGCGCCGCGCCGTCGACGCGCACCTCACCAAAGAAAATATTGCACACGACATCGACGGGCGCGTGAAAAGCACCTACAGCCTGTACAAAAAAATGCAGCGCGTGCCGAACATCGACGATATTTACGATTTGATAGCTTTGCGCATTATTGTCAACGATATTGACACATGCTATCTCGTACTAAGCGAACTGCATAGCATGTACGAGCCGATGGTCGGGCGCATCAAGGATTATATTTCCAAGCCAAAACCAAACGGCTACCAGAGCCTGCACACAACGGTCACGACAAAAAACGGCCAAGCGGTGGAATTTCAAATTCGCACGCACGAAATGCACGACTACGCCGAGCGCGGCTTGGCGGCAAGCTTTCACTACAACGAGCAAAAACTGACTGACGCCTATAAATCCGGCACGATGGCGTCGCTGCCGACAGATTTACATTGGATCCGACATCTACAATCGGCGGCAGCGCTGATTCGCGAAGGCAAAGAATTTGATACTGAAAATCTAAAAGTTGATTTGTTTGGCGACCGAATTTTTGTGTACTCGCCGAAGGGCGACATCTACGATTTACCAGACGGCTCGTTTCCGCTTGACTACGCCTACCGCGTACACTCTGATCTGGCGGCGAAAGCAAGCGGCTTTTTGGTAAACGGCAAGATGGAGCCGTTTAGTTATAAATTACAGCATGGCGATACGATTGAAATTCTTACCAACAAAAAAGCCAAGCCAAAACCAGGTTGGAGCAATCATATGATCACCGGACACGCGCGCATGAAATTCAAAGCGCAGCTGCGTAAAAATAGCTTACTTGGGCAACTCGGCCACGTCGGTGAAATTATTCACCGGACGGCGCGGCGGCGGAAAAATAAAAAATAGCCGGACAACTACCGTACCGGCTATTTTTATGCTCTATATTATGGATTATTTCGCTTGCGGCGGCTGTGGCTGTCCGCTATCGCCTTGAGCCGGAGCTTGCGCTGGTTGCGCTGGCGGCTGGGGTTGACCAGGCTGATAAGCTGGCGCGCCCGGATATGCCGGCTGCATCGCCGCGACCGGACCTGTATACGCCGACTTATCGAAACCGAGCATCATATAGCCGACAGGCGGCAGTAATATCAAGAGCGCCGCGAATCCGCCCGATTTACCAAACGCTTTCGCCAAATCAATCGCTACCATGATGACTACATAAAGGTTTGCGAACGGCACAAATGTCAAAAGCACCCACCATGCCGGACGGCCAACGATCTCAAATAGCGTAATCATATTATAAATCGGCACAATCGCCGCCCATCCTGGCTTACCGGCTTTGGTGAACACCTTCCACAAACCAATGATCATCAATACCGACGCGATCATTGCCACCAACGAGAAGATCAGTACCACACCTGCAACGGCGCTCGTCACTGTACTTGTCGTTGTGTAGCTATATGTGTCATAATTACTATAGTAATCCATTTTTCCTCCCTTACAGTTACTATTTCAGTGTGCTAACGATTATTCCAGCGTTCAATAGCGGCGCGGATAATTTCTTTGGCGCGCGCAGCATCGCCGAAGCCTTTCACAACGGTTGAGCCTGGCTTTTTCAAGTCTTTATAGTGGTTAAAATGGTGCTCAATTTGCTTGAGTAATTGCGGCGGCACGTCTTCTAGCGAATTAATCGCGTTGCCGGCGTTGCGGTCGTCTGCCGGCACAACAATAACCTTATCGTCGACTTCATCGTCATCCACAAACTCCAATACGCCGATCACTTTTGCCTCCAAAAATACGCCGGTTGCAAGCGGCTGGTCGGTGACAATGAGCGCATCTAGTTCATCACCGTCCTCATCAAGCGTTTGCGGAATAAATCCGTAATTCGTCGGTTTCGCAAAAATCGCCGGCTCAACGCGGTCAAGCTGCATCACTGCGAGGTCACGATTCCATTCGATTTTGTGGTTTGATCCCTGCGGAATCTCTACCACCACATTAACAACGCCGCCGTCAACATCGCCTGGCGCGAGTATTTGATTAAAATCTGCCATTATACCTCCTTCATAGTTAGCTATGTATCTAGTGTACCAGCTTTTAGCAGAGAGTAGTATACTAGACGAATGAACGCGTTACATTCACCGAAATTATTACCTGCAGCCGATTATGCGCGCGATGCAGCGAAAAAAATTGCCAAAGCCCGCTACCGCGTCGCGATGATTGCAACGACATTCCGAGCCAACGACGAGCGGTCGCAAGCAATCGTCGACGAACTCGTACGCGCTGCCGAACGCGGCGTTGACGTCTGCATTTGCGCCGACACCTTTACCTACATCGAACCGAAAGAATTTATTTTGCGCGCGCCGAAGCGCCAGCCGGCACGCGCCATGCAGGCGCTAAAATTAGAACGGCGCATCAAGAAAGCCGGCGGATCATTCCACTGGCTCGGGCGCAAAGCAAATACGCTGTTTGCCGGTCGAACGCACAGCAAATGGACAGTCATCGACGATACTGCTTACGTCGGCGGCGGCGTTAATATGGACGACGAAAGCTTTTCAAACGTCGATTATATGTTTCGCTTTTCCGACCAAGCGCTTGCCGATAGGCTCATACAGGAACAACAGCACATCTACCGTGCTGATCGCGGCGGCGGTGCGGCGCGCAACCACTCAGCTCCTGTGTCGAAGACCACGACAATTTTGTTTGACAACGGATTGCCGACAAATTCACTCATATACAAACGGGCGCGCGCCCTTGCAAAACAAGCAGAACACGTTGCACTCGTATCGCAATATTGTCCAACAGGCGCACTCAACCGCACGCTAAAACGAAAACAAGCGGTCCTTTATTTTAATCACTGGCGCACTGCTTCATCGCTCAATAAACTGCTCATTCGCCTCGGTATGATGACGGCGAGGCAAAAAACACTATATAATCATGATTGTTATCTGCATGCAAAATTTTTAATCGCAACAATGCCGGACGGCAGCAAAGCTGCGATTACCGGATCGCATAATTTTATGTACGGGTCGGGGCTAGTTGGCACGCGCGAAGTTGCCCTTGAAACCTACGACCCGCACTTGATACGGCAGCTTGAAACATTCCGCCGCCGGTACGTCGAATAACCCCGCAATGATATAATAGGAACGTTATGCTTGTCATTGGACATCGCGGCGCGGGCGGCTTAGCGCCTGAGAATACGCTGCCGGCGTTTCGCGCTGGCTACGAAGCTGGCGCCGATATGCTTGAACTTGACGTGCGTTTGACCGCTGATCATCGGCTTGTTGTTATCCATGACGCCTTGCTGCTACGTACGCATTATGCCGCAGATAGCGTCGCGTCGCTGACGTACAAAAAGCTGCAGGAATTAACGCGCGATAATCCCGTGCCGCTGCTTGAAGATGTGCTACGCGAGTTCTTTGGAAAAATCTTGCTTAATATTGAAATCAAAAGTCGCCACACAGGCGACGCGCTCGTACGGCTGCTTCGGCGACATTTCATCACTTGCGCCGATGATTGGGATCTGGTACTAATTTCATCATTCAAAGCACGCGAGCTCATGCGCGTTCGCCGACGGTCGAAACGCGCTAATCTTGCGCTTTTGCATCATCAAAATCCATTCGCGTTTATCGCATACCACCGCTATCTTAAGCTGACGGCAGTTGGTTTTCACCGCTTGTATTTACATCGGCTTGCGCTTGAAATTGCGCGGCGCGCTGGTATTTTTATTTACGCATATACCGTTGATCGTCCGAGCGCAATCCACCGCCTAGAGCATCAGGGTGTGCAGGCAATTGTTACTAATTACCCCGACAAGTGTATCGCGTACATAAATGCGCACGCCGAAACACGCGATTAGCTACCCCTAACCTATATCCAGCCGCGAGGATATTAGCACGAACAATACAACTATGCTATTTATGATCTAAATATTCGCGAATATTTAGCGCCGCTGTCGCGCCCTCGCCAACCGCGCTCGCGACTTGCATCGTCGCACCGCTGCGCACATCGCCGCTTGCAAACACGCCCGGCACATTCGTCGCCAAGTGCTCGTCGGTTTTGATGAGTCCGCGCGTGTCAAGCTCAACACCGCTGCCCGCCAAAAAATGCGTATTCGGCTTTAGCCCGATGAATACAAATACGCCGTCAACCGCAAATTCAACCGGCTTGCCGTCGCACTGCGCCCGAACTGCTCGCACTACGCCATTCTTTGCAACGATTTCTTGCGGCACTGTTTTTACATGCACCGTCACTTTGCCATCGTCAATATACGGCTGCAATTCGTCTTGCAGCACCTTGCTCGCTTTTACCGTACTACGCACCAGCAAATCAATATGGCTCGCAAACCGCGTCAAAAAAATCGCTTCTTGTACGCCGGAATTACCGCCGCCGACAACTGCCAAGCGCTTGCCTTTATAAAATGCGCCGTCGCACGTCGCGCAATAGTGTACGCCGCGCCCGTATAATTCCTTTTCGCCCGGAATGCCAAGTTTATTATAATCACTGCCCGTTGCGATCAGCACAGCGCGCGCCGCCACGTCCTTCCCGTCAACCGTCACAATATTCACGCCGCTTTCGTGCCGCAATGCCGACACATCGCCGTATTCAATTCTCGCACCGAAACGCTCTGCCTGCTTCTGCAATTGCTCCGCGAGCTGCATACCGGCAATGCCATCAGGAAAACCCGGGTAATTATCAACTTGATCGGTAATAGCTGCCAACCCGCCGACGACACCTTTTTCGTACAGCACCGTATCAATCGCTTCGCGCGTTGTGTAAATTGCTGCTGCGAGCGCGCTCGGTCCAGCACCAATCATCACGACTGGAATAATATCATTTTTCACTTGCACCTCCTATTGATTTCCATACACTTTCATATACGCTTCCATCAGTTTTGATGAGTCCGGCTGAGGAATAGTCGGCGGCTGCGGAATCGCCATGACGACAAATTTCAGCGGCATATTTGCAGGAATTGTCTGCTTGCCGTTTTTATCTTTTTGCCCCGCTTCGCCGTATGCTTTGTCAGACGGGATACTCAGCAAACGCACGCCGCCGATTTTCATACCTTTCAATCCCTCTTTCCAGCCAGCGATTAACCCAGCTTTGTCAAGTCCGTTTGCCACAGCAGTCGGCTCTTTCAATTTGCCGCTATCAATACTTTGGTCAAATACATTACCGTTCGCGTCCCAGCCGATATAATACGCCGCAAATTTCGTCGAGCCGTCAATCACCGCACCGTCGCCTTCAGCTAAATCTTCCGTTTTCAGCTCCTTGACGCTATTCACATCGTACGTGCCCGCCTGCGTACTGTACTGCTTAAACGTATCGTAATATTTTGCCGACAACTCATCTGCCTGCGCCTGCACTTTTGCCTTGTACGCTTTTAATTGCGTCTGGTATTCATTATTGACTTTTTCATAGTCGGCTTGTATTCGCTGCTGATTTTGCATTGACAAAACCATCACCGCAAACGACCCAAGCGTGCCGACTACCGTCACGATCAAAATCGTCATAATTCCCCAACGCTGCACTTTCGATGTTGCCATATTCCCCTCTCGTTATAATCAGCCTATAGTATAGCAAATTCTCTCTGCGCGCGCTAGGCGATTCCGGCGGCAAAAACAAAAAATCATAAGTAACTTTTCGCGTGCAGCTTGCTATAATGAACGGTATGAATTCATTTACGCAACTGGTTCGCCGTTCGTTCGGCAAAATTATTGCCGCGCAAGGTTCGGTAAAAATCGCAGATTTCGAAAAAATCGACAACACGCTCACGCCAAATATGCGTGCGTTGCGCCTCGTCATGACGATGGCAGACCAACTATCGTCAATGGGTATGCCGGCGCATAGCGTCACGAATTTAGCGCTCAATATTACCGATGTTTATTGCCGGCAGAAAGTCCATATTGATATCAGCTACACGCAAATTTTTGTTTCGCAAGACCGCGGTGTCGACCACGAACCGCTCACACTAATCCGCACAATCACGCCGCGCGAAACGAATTACCAGCTCATGCAGCAATTGCAAGACCTGAGCGCAAAAATCGCCAACCACACGCTCACGCTTGACGATGCCGAAAAATCTCTCGACAAAATATTATCGCACGTGCGCCGTTATCCGCGCTGGGTCATTTATATCGCAAGCGGCGGAATCAGCGCCGGCTCAGCGATTCTCTACTCAGCGACCTGGCCGCTTGTCTTAATTGCATTTTTCGTCGGCGCCGTTACAGCATGGCTGCTCGGAAGGCTCGGACGGCTGGCTTTACCGCCGTTTTTCACGCAAGTCGTCGCATCATTATTCATTACGCTATTCGCTTCCGCGCTTATGTGGTTCGTTAGCCATGGCTATGTCGACTTCATGGGAAGCGTCAACCCGACGCTCATTACGGTCGGCGGAATCGTCTTGCTCGTTGCCGGCATGGCGATTGTCGGCGCCTTTCAAGACGCGATCGACGAATATTATGTTACTGCCGGCGCACGACTATTGCGCGTAGCTATGATGACGACCGGCATCGTCGCCGGCGTTGGCATCGGCTTATACGCTAGCCGGAAACTCGGCATTTCGTTCATTCCAACGCCCGACCGCCTAACGTTTGCAAGCGCGAGTTATCAATATCTAGGCGCTGTCATTATTTCGGCATCATTTGCGCTTGGCAACCATACGCGGCTCGGCGGCATTATTTTGACCGGCGCAACCGGACTGCTCGGCTATTACACCTTTTTAGCAAGCAGCGGCGCGGGGCTTTCATCAATCCCTGCTAACGCGCTTGCCGGCATTACGATTGGATTTATCGCTACGCTTGTGTCGCGCGTTTGGCACATGCCAAGCCTTGCGATCGTCAATGCTAGCATCGTACCGCTCGTGCCGGGGCTAATTCTGTACAATGGGCTAATGGGGTTAATCGCACCGGAAAATGCGCCCGGCGGAGACGATTTGCTGCTGCGCGCTATTCTTATTTCCGTCGCTATTGCCGCAGGCGCGTCGTTTGGCGTGCTTGTCGGGCGCCCGACGCGCCGCAGCTTTGTTCTAATTCGCAACAGCTTGCCGCAATGGCCATTACGCAGCGAAGATCGAGAGTAATACTTTCTCTTATATTTATTACACGCACTCCGCGCCAAGTTTTGCGAGCGCCATCGTCGCCACGCGGTCGACAATCGGTTTCGCGTCCGCATCCGTCAGCGTGCGCTCATAATGCGTCATGCGCAATCGGAATGTCGTCGTCTTTATTGAGTGATCATTCGCCGGCTGAAAAATCGCGCGCGGCTCAATTGTCACGGTGATATCGCCTGCCGATTCGCCAACTGCCGCTTGCACCACATGGTAAAGCTCAGCATACGATACGTCGCGTGGCGCCCGCAGCGACACATCGCGACTCGTCGATGGAAAGCGGCTCAGCGGCCGATAGGTTTGCCCATCGCGCGGCTGTGCTAACAACTGATCGAAATCAATCGAAAATCCAGCAGCATATTCCGGCAGTTTGAAATTCCGGCGTACCGCTTGCTTAAATTCACCAACAATACCAAGCCGCTCCTTACCGCACAGTATCCACGCGCTTCGCTGCCGATCAAATGGCGCAGCGACTTCAAACTCAACGCCGCTTAGTCCTTCACCGTCATCGTTCTCAGTCGCCATTGGGGTTAATTCAAACTGTGCGCCCAATGAGCTGAGCAATCGCACCGCCATGCGCTGCACCTGATAATATGGCGCGCTAGCGCGTGCTTTCTTCGCCGCATACACCGCATCGACAAATGTCTGCTCGCTCGGCAAACCATCTTCGCTATGCGGCAACCGTACATCGTGTCCTTTGCCGATCTCAAATAAACAAAACTCATCATGCCCCGCCTTGATATTCGCATGGACTTTGTCAAGCAAACTTGGCAGCACGCTCAAACGGTAGTATTGTAAATCAGGACTCAGTGCATTGCTCAGCTTATACGCTTGATCTGCATGTTGCTCGGCGCGCTTCAGTATATGCTCGTGCACAAAACTATAGGTAAGCGCTTCGTTTGCGCCGGCGCGCGACAGCTGCTCGCGAATTTGCCGCTTCAATTCGCGCCGCGGATTTTTTGGCGCCGGCTTTGTCGAACGCTGCGGCAGCTCGCGCGGTAATTTGCCGAAGTCGTACAATCGCCCCACCTCCTCGACGACATCTTCTTTCAATTCAATATCAGTACGCCAAAACGGCACTTGTATACACGTATAGCCGAGCTTATCTTCTGGACCGTGGCTATGAACCTCAACGTTATTGAGCAACGTATATATGTCGCTATCTGTCAGTTGCAGCCCAAGCCGCTGATTGATGAACGAACTATTAATGTCAATGTTCGCCGGCGTATACTTACCCGCAAAATATTCATCAAATTCATCGCTAAATTGTTTCTTGTCGTGCACTTCACTTGCCTGCTCACCGCCGACCATACTCATCAACCGCTTCAATACGGGCGCATTTTGCAATGGCGACTGGCCTTTGTTAAACCGGCTTAGCGCGTCGGTAAACACGCCGTGGCGCATAGCAGTTTTTCGCACTGTATACATATCAAAATTCGCGCATTCTAGCACGATATTTTTCGTATCACTTGAAACTTCCGTGTCAGCACCACCCATAATACCGCCCAGCGCTACCGCTCGTTCGCTGTCTGCGATGACGATATCGTCCGTGCCGAGCGTGTACGTTTTACCGTTCAATAGTGCAATCGTTTCGCCTTCGCGCGCCATACGTGCACCTAACTTACCGCCGCGCAATTTATCATAATCGTAAGCGTGCGTCGGTTGCGCCGTCATGAGCATGATGTAATTCGTCGCGTCAACGATGCTATTGATCGGCTTGCCGCCCATTGCTACTAACTGACACTGTAGCCACAATGGACTCGGCTGCACCGTCACATTTTTCACCGCCACTGCCATAAACCGCGGCACTAAATCCGGTATATCGTTGTAGACGTCAAGCTTCAGCCCGCTGCCATCAGCAAATTTCTGCGCCACCGTATACCAATCCGGACTGGTAAACGCCTGCCCGAAAATTCCAGAAATTTCGCGCGCCACACCTAATTGTCCGAAACAATCCGGCCGGTGCGTAAACATCTTATTCTCAATATCAAGCACAACATCATCCAAGCCAAACACCTGCGCGAAACTATCGCCCGCTCGCAATACCGCGCCTTTTGGCATATCTCGTTCGCGGATTTCAACAATACCGTCATGATCTGTGCCAATCGCCAACTCATCTGCTGCCGCCAGCATCCCTTGGCTCAATACGCCGCGCAACTTGCGTGCGTTCAGTACAAACGGCTCCGCGTCGTCAAAACTCGCTGGCACCGTACTATTCGGCGGCAACCACACTGCCCACATGTCAGCATGGACATTCGGCGCACCGCAGACCACCTGCACATAGCCTTTATCATCGCGCGGCACATTAGCAACAGTGCCGCCATCATCTATTAAACACACGTGCAGCCGATCGGCATTCGGGTGCGGCTCGCACTGTACAACATGCACGATCCGCGCGTCTTTGTACTGAGCGCCCAGGTCAATGACCTTCTCGACGCTACCTAACTGCACATTCACCCGCGCCACCAATTCATCCACCGGTGGCAACTCAAAATTAACTAAACTTTTAACGATATTCAGACTGACTTTCATACTATCTCAATTATACGCCATATCTGGAGCATTTTAAAAGCCGGCAAGCCATTTGGAACCGTAATTGAGTGAAATAGTTAGTTACCCGCTCAATAATCTAGTTGTTCGCCGGCATTATAAGTTGTTCCTGAACGGTAAATATTTTGAATCAACATCACTTCTGGAGTAATCTGTCGCACACGGCGCAACGCCGAAACATGACGGTAGTTTTGTGCGGTCGGTGCGCCAACTACTCATTGCGTCAAGTACGATGACTTTAGTGGCATAATACTCTCCACTTCGCACCAGTCCGAGTCGGTGGCTTTCAACCACTGCTCGCTAGCGTAATCAAGTGTTTCGTTGATGTACGTAATTTATAGTCAACACCAGTGCATAATAATGCCACCGCTGTTTTCAACACCTCAATCGACAAAATACTCTGCTGTCAAACATAGTCAAATCAAGCAGCGTGGATTTGTAGGATTAGACATATACTAATCCTCATCTCTACCACAGCTGAGAGCTTTAGAATTAGACTATACATTCGCCATATCACACACAAAAACCTCTTCATCGCCTGACGAACTATAACGAAATATGCGATTCAAATAAAGCCATACTCTTGTATTTAAGTAACGACGCATTTCGTCATTGGTTGTGCTTTTTTCTTGCAGCCAGTCAGGCTTCTGTTCTATCAGATTATTCACTAGCTCTACATCATCGTAAAAAGATTTTATACTAAAATCAAGATTACCGCTGTCGCTGGCCTTATATTCAAGTGATCCGAGAGTCGACTTGCGAATAAAAATTATTCTTTTGTCGTTCATGTTATTGTCATACAGTTCAAATGCAGGTAGTCTCTGCTTGATACCCTTTATGTATACATTTGTACGATCGTTCCTCTTATCGCAAAGCTCTTCTAGGTTCCACGGTATCTCCCATATATCAATATTCTGCAATATTACAATCCACTCGTCCTTGACAGCACCTATTTTGTCGCCAATTTCCTCTATCTTTATTTGGTTTGATTTTTTTGTAAGCTTTTTTATTATCTCAGAATCTTCCGCCACGGCCGCCTGTCGACCAATGTCAGAGGCAACGTTATCAACCATTACGCTCACATGCCAATCCTTAATAAACGCTTCCTTGCCAAAAACTGTATTAATTCCATATTGACGATAGCCTTTTGCCCCTTCTTCGATTGACCTGTGTAGAACCAATTTACTTTTAGGTAAAATCTTTGTCATTATTGATTGCTGCCTAAAGCTATTTTCGGCTTTCTTGTGAAACTCATCAATTTTATTTTGGTCAAGCGGAGCTTTCGCGAGTTGGTTATTTTCCCAGTCCCATCGGATTTTGCAACATTCTTTAATAGCCTTTAGCAAATCCTCATTTATATTATTTTCATACTCGTGAAAGGGCGTATTCTTAAATTCTGTCATACCACCAGTAAAGAATAGGGTATTCTCCAGCCCCACTGTCTGAAAATTTTTTCGTACATATAAATCATCTATTTTATTTTTGACACCATCAAGCCATATTTCCCTCAATCCTCCATTCAAATCTGGTACATCGTGGACCTGCCCATCAGCCTCTAGATCAAATGTATTTATGTTCCACTTGTCTATCAAATTATTGTCGTAGCAAGTGAGCGTCCTTTCCGTTAAATATTCAGGACTCCATGTGTTGATCCTATTGAACAGAGCTGTACACTGTTCATCTTGATTTTTATACTTTGCATATACTGCAACCAATAGAAGAACATTGCCTAACTTCTGATCAATCTTATCTGGTAGAGAATATCGACGATAACCCAATCCTTGATGTGAATATCTTATTAGTACTTTACTGATTTTTTCAAAAAGTTTTTTGCTTCGTTCACTCTTGATTTTATTATCTGTAGTATTGCGATTTTTTATAGCGTAAAGTAGCATATTTCTTGTATCATCAAGATATATAGAAACAGTATCCAACGAATCGTGATCGTGCCCGTAGCCTTGCTCCTTAATCTCATATAAACTACCGCCTATGTATGTTGCATACGAATCAACCACTCTATCAAAAACCTCTTCCTCAATCTCACTAGTTTCAACGCTTAAATACACTGCAAGTCTAAGCCACCTACGGAAGCGAACGGTTGCCATTAGATATCGATTATTCAAAGCTTTTCTATACGCAAAATCATAAACAGCATTAAACCTATCTACGTTGCCCCTCTTAGACTCATTGCGTAGAGCCTCATCGATGATCTGGTGAGTTCTTCTAAAAACTTGGCTAACGCCATCAACTTGCCAAGGGCCCAAAATAGCTTCTGCATCTTCGATACTGAACTTAAGTTTTTCGCTAATATAACTGTCTAGCTCGTCTACAATCATTTCGTACCAGTCAAGAGCTTGATTGAGTGCAGCGACGCCGTCAATAGACCGCGTTTCATCAATTTTTCGCTCAATCTCATCAAGCCAATCCGTCACCAGTGCAATCGGCTTATCGCTCTCATTGCTAATTTTTACATTTTTAATGATACAGCTCTTTAATTGCTCAATCTTGCCATCACGCTTGCCACGATCTTTCAGAATGTAAATCGAACATATATCATCACCTACATCCACCAACCCGCGCCCCATAAGAAAGTTAAGCTCTATTATAACTTTCGGCTTATCTTGACTTAAATCACTAGACACATCTCCTACTATCTCGTTCGCCTTCACACCAAACAACTTATCCACCGCTTCGTCAATAGACACAACATTAATGCTTGCAATTCGCCCTTCCCTGGTGGACTTAACAGAAAATTTTGAGTACTCACTTTCATCTATTGTTACAAAAATATCTGTATAACTACTATTCTTTATGCTTCTGTATATGTCATCACGCTTATATCGATCCTGAATAGCCGCATCCAAACATGCAGCAACTACATTCCTTACGATAGGTTTTAATATTTCACCATTAGACTTTTCTTGAAGCAGCACTTGAAGCACCTTACGCAAGGCGTAAACTACCGTAACTAGACTGGCAATTATCAGTAGCACAGTAAAGTAATCTGTCTTTTTACCAACATCAGCAAAGAGCATTAGTGTTACCTGAGTGATCAACAAGAATACGACTGTTCGAAAATTAGCATACCTCAGTAACGCAAGTGAGCCAATTTTGCCAACACCGACCTTTTGTTCGGCAATAAACAAATATATAGGTATCATAACTGTAGCAAGTGCTGCGATATATGCCAACAAATCTACCTTAAGTCCCCTAGATTCGGAATCTTCTCTCAACCATGGGATTAAGCATTCAGGTACACATGGTACGAGTTTGCAAATCAAGAAAAACGCCACAAGCAACCCGCAGAGTACAAACGTCCAAAAATAACTTGCATGTCGTACTTTATTGAATTTAGAAGTCAGCCACTTCCACACTCTAGTGGTAGAAATGTTACGAGTTGCATGTAGAATGTTCACGTTTATTCACTTTAATTTATCATTTTATAGCTGTTGACCACACTAAAACTGCTCCAAAAAGTCTAACCTACCGCTTTCAAAATGCCGCACGTCTTCAATGCCGTAGCGCATCATGACCAGGCGGTCAATACCGCAGCCGAACGCAAAGCCGGTGTACTCATCCGGGTTGATGTTGGCGGCGCGCAATACGTTCGGGTGAATCATGCCGCAGCCCAATAATTCAATCCAACCCTCGCCGGAGCAAACTTTACAAGACGGATCTTTACCCTCGCAAAATGGGCAGCTCAAGGCAAATTCAAAACTTGGCTCAGTAAATGGGAAATAAAATGGATTGACACGCACGTCAAGTTTTTTACCGTAATATTCCTGCAAAAATGCCTGTAGCGTGGCAATCAGGTTACCGACAGCGACACCCTTGCCAACATAGACGCCTTCGACTTGATAAAACGTATGTTCGTGCCGCGCATCCAGGTCTTCGTTACGGAAGACGCGGTCGGGGACGATAGCAGCAATAGCTTCGCCTCGCTCCAGCTGCGCGCGATACTTTTGCAAGACGCGGTTCTGCATGGTGCTGGTATGTGCCGGCGCAATCAGACGGTCGCCGTTTACGTCCGTCTGTTCGGTCATAAATGTATCGTAATCGTCGCGCGCCGGATGGCCCTTCGGGAAATTCAAACTTTCGAACATATGGAACTGGTCGTCGATTTCGCGCGACTCCTCGACACAGTAGCCCATGCGGTTAAATATACCGCTAATGCGTTCAATCTCGGCACTTAAAGGGTGTATCGTACCCTGATCGCTTGGCAAGAGCGGCGGAATATCAGTATTAACATCCATCGGCGCAGTAACATCAATCGGCGGCAAATCAACTTTCTCTAATTCCGCCTGGCGCGCCGACACTGCCAGTTCAAGCGCCTGCTTCAGCTCGTTGACGCGCTTGCCAAAGCTGCCGCGTTCGTCAGATGGCAGCGTTTTGATATGCTCGTACAGCGCTTTTAACTCTGGCGCGCGCAAAACTTCGCGCGGTGCGCTTGAGGCGAGCGCTCGGTCGGTCAAAGTCTTTGCAATCGTTTCTATATCCATACGCTACCTACCGGCTCACCAAATACACGAAATATCCAAACACGCCGGCCGCCATCAAACCGACGAGTATCCACGCCGGCGCTAATGTCGTCGTTAATTTCGTACCCTGCAAATACGCTGTATCGTCCACGCCGGCGCGCTCACGATAATAATTATCGTCGTCGCTGTCTGACGTCTGCTTTGATTTCGCCTCAGCTTTGGCGCGAAGTTCCGCCGCGATTCGCTGCTGCAGTTCGCTTCGCCCTTCGTGTTGTTCTAGATATCGTCCCATGCACGTATTATACCACTCTATCTCTATAGCGCACAGATGAGCGCATGTGGTATACTTATCATATATTTCAGTAAAGGAGGGATATACATGGCTACTAGAAAAGCCGCTTCTACCAAAAAAGCGACCGCCAAAAAGCCGGCCGCAGCCAAGGCAAGTAAAACGACTGTGCGCACTGTAAGCACAAGCGCTCCCAAAAAGAAAGCGCCTGCTGTGAATACAGAGCCAGTCGTCACCGTTGCTAAGCGTGAAAAAACAACCACGCTGCCGAAAAATATTATCAACGTTATTTTTGCCGAGCTGGTCGGCACGTTTATTTTGACGCTCGTCGCGTTAACATCGTTTAACGATGGCAGCATCGGCGCAATCGCGATTGGTTTTGCGCTCAGTATTATCGTTATGACGGTCGGCGCCGTATCAGGCGCGCATGTCAACCCGGCAGTAACACTCGGTTTGTGGTCGGTTCGTAAATTAAAGCCAATCCTACTACCGTTCTACTGGGGGTCGCAATTCCTCGGTGCGATGCTGGCTGTCATTCTGACAAACACAATCGCGCACAATTCTATCAACTTTAGTTTTGACAACTTTACCAGCATGGACTGGTCAATTTTCGGCATTGAGCTAGTCGGTACGGCAGTATTCTTGTTCGCACTGACCGCCGCAGTCACCCGCGAGCAACTGAGCGTAGGGCTGCGGGCGCTAACAATTGGTTTGGCGCTTACTGTCGGATTACTCAGCTCAAACTATTTGTTAAATAAAACGAAAACGCAAGCGGTCGCCGACTACCAAAAGGCTTCGCAATCGGCGAACAGCAGCAAAGATGTTGAAATTCCGCATTCAGCATACGTCAAAAGCGCAAGCCTGAACCCAGCTATTGCGCTCGCGATGACCGATCACACGAAAGCCGAATTAACAAACAGCTCCGCGTCGGCAGGCGAAGTCAGCAAATCGCGCTTCACGCTTGAATCGCTGCTTGGCGCATTGATTGGCGCGATGGTCGGCAGTAATTTATACTTGCTCATTGCAAACAGCAAAAAGAACGACTAGCCGCCACATTACTTTATTACAAATCCCTTCGCTTAGCCGGAGGGATTTTTATTTTTATCAATCACGCACACTCGGGCGATCAATCAACAGCGGCTCAACCGCCGTGTCGCGTCCGGTAATCTTCACGACATCCTTATCGACTTTGCCGAATTCTTTATATGCATTGTTGTAATGATTCACCGTCGTACCAAGCGAGTTGCCGAGCTTATTCATATACTCGTCGTACTTCGCAATATGCTGTCCTAATTTACCGACACGCACTTGAATATCCTTTGCCTGCTCTTCAATTTGCAAACTGCGCAAACCCTGCAATACTGTTTGCAAATATGCCATGAAACTCGTCGGGCTAACAATGATAACATGCTTATCGCGAAACGCGTATTCAATCAAATCACGCGAGCTGCCGCCACTACCGACGTTATTAATCAACAAATCATAATACAGCGATTCGCTCGGGATGAACATAAACGCAAAATCCATCGTACGCTCGCCCGGGCGGATATATTTGCTCGTTTCGTCAATGCGCCCTTTCAAATCGGCCTTTACTTTCGTAAGTAATTGTTCGCGCTCTTTGCTGCTGGCGTTAATCATACGGTTGTAATTTTCCAAACTAAACTTGCTGTCAATCGGCAAAATCCGCCCTTTGTCAAGCAAAATCACTGCGTCAACAATTTCGCCGTCCTTAAACTTATACTGCGTCTGATACTGCCCGGGCGCAAGCACATTTTCGAGCACGCTTGATAAATAATATTCGCCAAATACGCCGCGCTGCTTTGGATTTTGCAAAACATTCTGCAGCGTCTTCAAATCAGTCGCCACATCGACGACGCGCTTGTTTGTTTCGTCTAATTTCGTCAGGCGCTGCGTGACGTCTGCGACTAATTTCGCGCTTTCACTCAGCTGCTTTTGCACCGATTGCTGCGTTGCGAGCTGCGAACGCTCTAGCTTGTCGCCCATGGTCTGCTGCAGCGCCGCAATTGACCGCGACAGCTCCACGACATCGCTCTTTACTAATTCAACCGCACTTTGCTGCGTGAGTTTGTTAATCTTTTGCGCCAGAATTATTAAGCCGCACGCCAAGCCGACAATGACAATGATAGGCAAAACAATAAGAATAAGTTCCATGACCTTATTATAGCACTCAAGGCTATAATACGATGATGCAGCGGATAATCACCGCGATCACAATCGCCGCCACTGCCGACAGAATAAACGAACGAATGCGCGCAATCCACGCGAACAAACTGTACGCCAAAGCGCCGACCGCTATCATGCCGGCAAGCGCCCAATACCACGGCAGTACTGCCACAATCGACTGGATGCCCCACAGCGCCAAAATCGCCGCGAGAATAATCAATAGCGGACGATACACGCGAATATGAGCCAGCACTACCACGGCAACAAACGACGCAATAAATGCTGTTGTGATCGCCGCATACGTTGCCGCCTGCCCGCACGCTGTGTTCGCCTGATCGCGGCACAGCACCGCTTGGAATATATACGTATGGAACAACACGTACAAACCAACGCTCAACGCGCCTATCACTGCACCAATCGCACCGATCCGCGCCAACTCGCGCCACGTCATCGGCACAAGGTTTGATCTCGTTTCGCTCGCCGTTTCATTCATTACTATATTGCTCCGCTCGGTTAACTTTATGCTATTTTACTACATTTTTGCGTATTTTACTAGATCTATTCATAATTTTATCAACGCCGTACCACAACGACCCGACGCACGCAATAATTACACCGCCCGCTACATCAAGCGGCGTATGTACAAGCGCCGCCACGCGCCCCACACTAATTATCGCCGCTAAAACGACCAACGTTATTCCAAGCCGGCGATTACGCGTTCCATACCAAACAGCGAGCGCTAAAAACATCGTGAAAAGCGCGTGATCCGACGGAAATCCTGGATTATTCAAATATGCCGCGCCCGGCTCCGCGCCAATCAGTTCGAATGGGCGCAGTTGTTCAGGCTGCCACAATAGCCCCGCTACCTTTGCCAACGTATACGCCGTTGCGCCCGCCATCAAAATATAACAATACCGCACATATCGCAGCCGGTTCGGCACGCGCCAAACAAGCGCATAGAGTGATACAAGCACGACCGGAATCATCAGCCAATCAGCAACAAAGCGGACAAGAAACTGCATGGCTATAGTATAGCGCGCTTACGAACGTTTTGCCACTACGCCCGCAGCTTGCGTGGCGCGCTTGCCGAGCGTGCGGCAAAACGGCTCAACAAGAACACGAACCATTTCTCCGAGAAAAGAATTTTCCTTCCCGCGGGACTGATTTCTTTTCACCGATCGCACCTTCTCCTGCTGTAATTTATTTTGATGCATTTTCTGCCGCGCGCGCGCGGTTGCCTGCTGCTCGCGCTGGCGTTTTAGCTGCAAATCACGCTGCTGTTCGGCGCGGCGCTTTTTTTCTGCTGCGATTCGTTCTAATTGCTTTTGTTTCTCTATGTTCTGCTTCTGCGATGGCACGCGGTGCAAATCAGTCGCGAAAACCATGTTTCGCGAATTATCGTTAAACTGTTCTTTCGTACTCGGCAAATATTCCCCGCCGCCTGAATCGCTCTCCATGTGCTCAACGACCGCTTGGCAATTGTCGTCATTCACAATATCTGGACGCTTCAAGCGTGCCGCCTGGCATAAATTAACGAGCGGGCAAGCAGCGCATTTCCCCATATTTACCGCCACCCGCGGATTGACCCGCGGACGCTTCTTTGTTTCCATTTTTTCAAAGTTCTGTTTCATTCAAAAAATGTCTCCGTGCTAATACTGCCGCCATCCACGCCGCGCTCAACTAGCCCGCGCCACATATCACGCACAAAGTCCGCAGATCCGCAGACCAAATACGCGACTTCATTTGGCACCGCGCTCACGCATTGGTCTAGGTCGATCCGACCCTTTTTCATATTCGCCGGCACGTCGTGCTGCCTAGTAATGTAATGGTAGATCTTTACGCTGCGGTGCGCTGACTGGCACGCGTTCAGATCGTCAAAAAACGGAATAGAATCGACCGTTTTATTGCTAAAAAAGAGCTGTACCCGCCTGTTCGTATTGCAGCGTAATTCGTCTTTAAGCACGCTCCATATTGGGGCAAGCCCGCAGCCTGCGCTGATACACGCCAGCGGTTTCATCGTCTGCGGATTAAATGTCCCGTATGCTTCGGAAATCATGAACGAATCGCCCTCACGGAGCGCATGCAATCGCCCAGAATACTCGCCAACCTTTTTTACCGTAATGCTCAGTAATTTTTCATACGGCGCGCTCGACAAGCTATACGCTTTGCCTTCCGGCGTACTGCTTTGTTCGAAAAATACCGTGATGTACTGTCCCGCTATATAATGAAAATCCCGCCCCGGCACCGTGAAAAAAATCGTCGCTATGTCGTCCGTTTCACGCTGAACGCGTAAAACCTTTGCCGTTAGCCACTCCATCAGCGCACCACGCATTCTGCCACGTGTCGCAGCATAATTTGTTTCGCTTGTTCCATTTCATCCGGCGAAAAACTCACGCGATCGCGAAACTGCGGACTGACAAGCGTCGGACCAGTCAAAAAATATTGCAACGCAAACCGCTGCGCGCCATCTACTAGTTCGCCGACCGCCCCAAAATCATCAACCTCCAACTGTCCTTTCACGATAGTCGTCCGAAACTCATGATCAATCGTTTTTATCAGCCGGATTGATTCTTTGATCGCATCCAGATTCACTGGTCGAGCAGCGATTTGCGAATACTTGCTCAGCGGACCCTTCACATCCATCGCGATAAAATCAACCAAACCTTCCGCCAGAATATCGCGCAGCATATCCGGATGCGTGCCATTTGTATCTAACTTCACCCGAAATCCCATATTCTTGCAGTGACGTATTAAATCCGGCAGATCATCGTGCATCGTCGGCTCGCCGCCGCTAATAAATACGCCGTCTAGTTTGCCGCGCCGCGACTCCAAAAACTCAAAAATCTCATCTTCGGGAATGCCGCCTGCATATTGCTCTGGCAACACTAGTTCGGGATTATGGCAGTATCCGCAGCGCATATTGCAGCCAACGGTAAACAATCCCGCTACTACATAGCCCGGGTCGTCTACTGTACTAAATTTCTGTACGCCACCGATTACCATTTCCGCTACCTGTATAGCGTCTCGGAATGCGGTAACTAAACCGTATTCCGAGACACCGCCTCTCCTACTTTTTTACTACTTCAACCACCTTATCATAGTGTTCGCGCATCGCAAACTCAGCCTGCTTACCCTTGTTCCATTGCTCGACCGGGCGCAAGAAACCAACTACGCGCGAATATACTTCGCATGGCTCGTTACACTTCGGACAATGCGCCTGCTCGCCAAGCAAATATCCGTGATTGCGGCAAATGCTGAAACTTGGACTAAAGGTAAAATACGGCAAACGGTAATTATCACAAATCTTCTTCACGAGTCCTTTAAGCGTTTTTGCATTTGCCATGCGCTCACCCAAGAAGAAGTGAATCACCGTGCCGCCTGTATACTTCGTTTGCAACTCATCCTGCAAATCAAGTAATTCAAACAGGTCGTCAGTATAATTAACTGGTAAATGCGTCGAGTTAGTATAAAAACGGATGCTCAACCGCCGCACCGATACCGTTCGCGAAATGCGCCGTTTCTGGAAAGTCCGCTTTATCAATTCGCGCCAAACGGTACGTCGTGCCTTCAGCTGGCGTCGCTTCCAAATTATAGTTATTACCCGTCTCTTTCTGAAATTCAACCAAACGATTGCGCATATAATCAAGCGTGCGCTCCGCAAATTCTCTGCCCGTATCGCTGCCAATGTCCGCGCCGAGTAAATTCAGCGCCGCCTCATTCATGCCGATCAGCCCAATTGTCGAGAAGTGGTTTTTCCAATATACACCGAACCGCTTCTTGATATCACGCAGATAGAATTTCGTATACGGATAAAGATTCTTGTCAGTCAGAACTTCCAGCGTTTTGCGTTTCACTTCAAGCGACTCCTTCGCCTTCTCCATCAGATAGTCAAGACCCTTGCGAAATTCTGTTTCATCTTTTGATTTCAGCGCCAAGCGCGGCAAATTAATCGTCACTACGCCAACCGAACCAGTCATCGGGTTACTGCCAAACAACCCGCCGCCGCGATATTCTAACTGGCGATTATCAATGCGCAGGCGGCAGCACATGCTACGCGCGTCTTCCGGACTCATGTCGCTATTGACGAAATTGCTAAAGTATGGAATACCGTACTTTGCACTCGCTTCCCACAAATTCTCAATCACTGGATTATCCCAGTTAAAGTCCTTCGTGATATTATAGGTTGGAATCGGGAACGTGAACACACGCCCGCTTGCGTCGCCTTCGGTTAAGACTTCAAGCAGCGCGCGGTTAAACATGTTCATCTCTTCTTGGTGATCGCCGTAATTCGTATCTTGTAATTCGCCGCCGATCACCACAGGCTGCCCCTTCATATAGCTCGGGCACTCCAGGTCAAGCGTAATGTTTGTAAACGGCGTCTGAAAACCAACGCGCGTCGGCACATTCACATTAAACACGAATTCCTGCAGCGACTGCTTCACCTCGTCGTACGACAACTTGTCGTATTTGATAAATGGCGCAAGCAGCGTATCAAAGTTACTAAATGCTTGCGCGCCTGCCGCCTCGCCTTGCAGCGTATAGAAAAAGTTGACAACTTGCCCGAGAATCGCACGAAAGTGCTTCGCCGGTTTGCTGGAAATCTTGTTTTGCACACCTGTGAATCCGCTGCGCAGCAAATCCTGCAAATCCCAGCCCACACAGTACACGCTCAGCAAATTCAAATCATGAATATGCATATCGCCCGAGCGGTGCAACCGACCGATTTCCGGTGTGTAAACCTTATTAAGCCAATATGTTTTGCTAACTTCGCTCGCGATGTAGTTGTTTAAGCCTTGCAAGCTATACCCCATATTTGAATTTTCGTTCACACGCCAGTCAAGCCGCGATAAGTACTGATCCATCAAGTCAAGGTGCGCCGCATCGGTAATTTCGCGCAGTTTCTTATGCTGATCGCGATAAATAATATATGCTTTGGCGGTTTTTTTATAGCGGCTGCTAAGCAAAACTTCTTCGACAATATCTTGAACCTGCTCGACACCCGGCACTTTTTCCGTTAACTCTTTTTCGGCGCGCGCCAATACTTTTTTCGTCAGCTTGTCTGCTTCGGCTTCTGCAAACTCGCCCGTCTCAAGTCCAGCGCGCTCAATCGCCGACATAATCTTGCGGTCGTTGAATTTGACCTTTCGGCCGTCGCGTTTTTTGATGTAGTTATACATACCCCTCCTTGTATAATTTTAAGCGCACAAAACGAAACACCAACGACGTCAGCGCACTTCTACTTATTATTTATTGTTTGTTTATATGATACCGCCGATCGCCCTCCAGAGATACAGCGAAACGCTATATATAGCGTATGTATTTCATGATAGTATACTATATATGCTTATGTCAATTCTTGAAATTAATAATTTTAGTAGCATAACACTAGCGATAGCGTCTCATTCATGTTTATATACGCTATTTATGTTGTTGTATACAAAAGTTGCCCGAAAATCATTAATTTCCGAGCAGTTTTTTTGCTAAAAGACTACGCTGCCACGCGGACTGCGCGCGCCGTCATATACGCGTCAATCTTCGCTCGCGACCAGCCGCGGCGCAATAATTCGTCGCGCAATCGCCCGAATAACGCCAAGCGAAACGCCCGCGTCGAACCAATACCGCACTCGCGTACGATCTGTGCAAATGAACGCGTACGACTCATCTGACGAAACGTGAGCGCGCTAATCCCCAAAATCTCTGCGCGTAGTTCACCTTTGCGATCATGAACCGCTAGTAATTTATCAAATTGTGATTTGCGACGCTGCCGTGGTACGCCAAGCTGGCTTACCCCAGGTATCGCAGAAGCAACCGCCGTCACCACCATCAGTGATGCAATTGTCTTGGTGGACATTTTCATGTTGTCGTCCTCCTTTCGTTTTTAGCATGAGCTTTGCTCATACCTCAAGTATACTACGTGAAAACGCGTGAAAAGAAAGTGGTTTTTGCAACAGATTTTTAGCAAAACTCAAGCATAAGTGTCTTACGCTTGCAACAGATCGCAAACATTGCGCACCGACATGCGCCGATTCTCGCCCGTCTGCATATCTTTTAGCGTTACATCGCCCGCCGCTGCTTCATCTTCGCCGATTAGCACTGCATAGCGAACGCCAAGTTTGTCGGCATATTTCAGTTTCTTGCCGGCTGTAACATCATCAACGTACGTCGTCACCGGGCACACCGTGCGCAGTTCATGTGCCACATCAAGCGCACGCGTCAACTGTGCGGAACTAAGCGGCGCCACCATCACGCGTGCAAGCGTTTGCTGCGCCGGCTTAACAATCCCCGCTTCGCGCAATTTATAGAACAACCGCGACAGGCCGATCGAGATCCCCACACCCGGCAACGATCGCTTGGAATAATTCGCCGTCAGATTATCGTACCGCCCACCCGAACACACGCTGCCGACCTCCGGGTGGTCGTTCAAATTAGTTTCGTACACCGTACCAGTGTAATAATCCAAACCGCGTGTAATTGTCAGGTCAAGCTTCACGCGCCGCTCCGGAACATGCATTGCACGCAGCGCTGTCAGCACGTCATGAAGTTCACGCGCACCCGTCTGGAATTGTTCGTTATTGATGTCAATCGTCTCAAGTTTGCGTAGAATTTCGTCATTCTCACCTTGAATCGTGATAAATTCCAATAAGCGTGCGACTTGTTCGTCGCTGCAACCGGCATTATGCAACTCAGCCATCAAATCACCACGGCTGATTTTTTCAATTTTGTCGATAATCCGTAATACGTCAGTCGCCGCCGCACCCAAACCAAGTTCGTCAAAAAATCCATTTAGCACTTTACGGTTATTGATACGGATCGTAAATTCGCCAAAATCAAACTGCTCGAAAATCTCATTGATGATCGCCGGAAATTCTGCATCCGCTATTGAACTATCACTGCCGATCATGTCAATGTCGCACTGATAAAATTCACGAAATCGCCCCGCCTGCGCCCGCTCTGCGCGATACACTTTGCCAATTTGATAGCGCCGGAACGGAAATGCCAATTCACCCTGATGCTGTGCAACGTAGCGCGCAAGCGGCACAGTTAAATCAAATCGTAGACTCAAGTCATTTTTACCACGCTCAAACCGATAAATTTGTTTCTCGGTTTCGCCGCCACCTTTTGCGAGCAGTACCTCGCTCAGTTCAACATTAGGCGTATCAAGCGGCGTAAATCCATAATGCTCATATGTTGTTCGGATAATAGCCAGTAAACGATTAAACTCAATTTGTTCCGCCGGTAAATATTCATTGAAGCCACTCGGCAAGCGTGGTGCTGTAATCGTACTCATAGTTCTATTATGTCGGGATTAGGACAATTTGTCAAAAGATAGCGCTACAATTGCCTATCTTTATCCCGCAAAGACTTATACTTAAAATAGATCGCCAACGCAACCAAAAATACTGCTATAAAAAACTCAAACGTATGCAGCCACACATTCGAGACTTTGCCGCTTGATCCAGCCTCCATTGATGTCTGTATAGAAATCGATGACACCACAAACGACGCGAATAAACAAACGTAGCACAAGATTCTGTTTTTCATCATATTTGCATAGCCTTAAGCCCTGTGTACTATCTTACAGATATTATTTTATCATCCAATTACAGGATGTATTTGCATTTTTGTACCGACTCCCAAAAGCTATACGAACAGGGCACATTAAAATCATCGCTGGCTAGACTTTTCGCTATTGTCTACACGTCGTTAAGGAGAAAGTTTCCGCTAGAGAGTGTTATACTGTCGCGCCTACATCGTTGCGCCGTTCTCTCCGCAGATAACTCCAAGCTTTTCTGTACAAAAAATCAGTGGCGTTTTACCACTGATGGTCCTTCATCATATTTCATTTGGCTGGGGATGAGGGATTCGAACCCCCGAATGCTGGGACCAGAACCCAGTGCCTTACCACTTGGCGAATCCCCAATACACCGATACTGGCTCAAAATGCCAAATGAAATACGACAAGCTCTTTAGATTATAGTACCTTTACGCCAAAAACTCAACTCTTTTTACGACACTCTACTGTGCAGCAGTACATCACCACCGCAAGCCACACGGTCGCAACAGCAGCACCGCACACCGCTGGTGTCGCCGGTAACTTCGCACCGAATAGGCTAACGCGTCCATTGCCAACGAAGCTGAGAATAATCCAAATAAACGGCGCAAGCACCGACAACATACCGGAAATGCGTCGAACAACGTCCGACAATCGCATAGATAACAAAAACGGTAACGACAACAGCTCGACAATGACAATCGTGACTGCAGCGCGCACCTGCACATCACTCGACAAGCCACTAAACGTGCCAGGAAACTTTTCAAACGCAAACAGCTGTAGCACAAGTACCGCAACCGTCCACCACGCCAAATAAAACGCAACATAATTCGCCCGTGTTGTAAAAAATTCTTTTGGAAAAATGCTAGCTATAAACTGTTTCACATCTTTAGTATACCGTTTTTCCACATGATTTTTTCAAATTTGTCCAAAAAATACTTGCCATGCGCTGCAATTCCATGTATTCTACAGATAGCGAAGTTACAAAAAACAAACACCAAAACTTGTATCGATCGCTCTCCGATATATCCACCACAACAACCCAAATACCCTGCTTTTTGCAGGGTATTTGGGGTTTCTGAGAGCACACGCAACTTACAAGACTCGGCTCCCAATGCGCACTGAACCGAATGGCTCCTATTCTGCCTTACGGCTATGCTCTGCACGCCATTTAGCAATATTGCCATGATGGCCACTCAGCAGCACCTCGGGAACTTTCATGCCGCGCCATTCTTCAGGGCGCGTGTACTGAGGAAACTCGAGCGTTTCACCATCGCTAAAGCTTTCAATTGCCGCGCTATTTTCGCCACCAAGTACGCCCGGGATAAGCCGCACAATGCTATCAATAATCGTCATCGCCGGCAGCTCACCACCTGTCAACACATAATCGCCAACGCTTAGCTCTTGATCGACAAGTGCCATAATCCGTTCATCATATCCTTCGTACCGGCCGCAGATAAAGATACATCCGTGATCTTGCTCACTATATTCTTGCGCAAGCGCCTGCTTCCAACGCATACCACGCGGCGTCATGATGACAACTTTTGCAGTTGAGTCGTTTTCTTTCGCTTGCTCAACCGCTCGCCATAACGGTTCAACCATCAGAAGCATGCCGTCACCGCCGCCATATGGCGTATCATCAACTGTTTGACGCGCACCAATTCCAAACTCGCGCAGATTGATTGTTGACAGCTCAACATAACCGTCTTTTTGCGCTTTCCACATCATAGAGCTGCCAAAGACACCAGTAAACATCTCAGGAAATAAGGTGACAATTTGGAATTTTCTCATAATTTATAGTATAGCAATATTTGACTAAAGCGTCTATTTATATTCTTAGTGTGATTGCGCATATGCTTGCTTCATTGTTATATATGAGTAACGTTACTTGTATAATTTATTTTATAACTATGTTTGTAAAAATATACATAATATTATAAATTATGCACTATTACTTTCATCAAATGATTCCTGCACCTCTTGCAAGCTGTGCTACAAAATAAAACCCTTGCCACTTTCACAACCAACAAAAAAGCCACTCCGCTGAATAGCAAAAGTGACTTTCTTGCACAAATAAGTCTCTCAAACCATTTGTTGGTCTGCTCGCAATAAGAGCAATTTGTACGTTTTCTCGCAGTTCAAGGTTCTCGCATGAACTTACTTATGATTATATATCAAGATCGTCTAGTTCCGCAAGCTCTTCGCGCGACTTTTTTGCAAATTCGCTTGGCTCATCAGTACTGTTTTCCACAGTATCAGTAGTTGCGCCATCCACAGGTTCTTCGCTTGACACATTCGCTACTGTTTCGTCCAGGTTGTCGTTGTTGACAATTTTCAGGTTGTAGCGCGCGCTATTCTTCGTTCCAAGTGCACGCAGCAGTGTCCGCAAGCTTTGCGCCGTACCGCCGCGGCGACCAATTACACGACCTAGATCTCCAGGATTAACCGTCAGCGTCAACAGCACACCTTTCTCGTCAACGATACGGTCAACCGATACATCGTCTGGGTGCTCTACCAAAGATTTTACGATATATTCTACAAATTGCTGGTCTATTGTCGACATATGCCCTCATGCCTCCTTTTTTTCGGTCTTACAGGTTATCGTACTTTTTCAGTATACCACGGAACACAAGCAAAATAAAAAGCCCGCCGTTATAGACTCTGGGCGAGCTTTTCACGCTTCACTTCCTAGGCTAAACTTCGGCAACCTCAGACTCTTCCGCAAGATCTTCTTTTGGCTGATTCTTACGCAACTTCTCGGCGTTTTTCACCGCTCTCGTTTTGTTACCTTCAAACTCTTTTACCCAACCCGGCAGCTTCACGCCAGCACTTTTGAACAACTTGACGACACGCGGCGATGGCTGCGCACCATTATCCAAATATTTTTGCGCTAATTCAACGTTAATATTTGACTCTTTAGTGTGCGGATTGTAGCTGCCAACATACGCAACCACGCGACCGCTTGACGGATGACGCTGAGCTTCTTGTACTGCTAACCGGTATACCGGATAAGCCTTGCGACCGAGACGTTGCAAACGAATTGCGAGCATAAATGTAATATTCCTTTACTTCACTTTACAGGTTTACTCTTTTACTTCCTAGACATTCTACCGGATTTTGTGATAAAAGTCAATCTAACTTAGCGCTATTTTGCTTCGCATAGGCTTTAAGCGCCGCCCTTGCTGCTTCTTGTTGTGCCGATTGTTTACTTGATCCAATCCCCTTGCCCATCAACCTATCGTTTACATATGCGCCAAGTGTAAATACTTTATCATGATCTGGCCCCTCTTCAGATATAACCTTATAAACCGGTGTCGCGCTATCAACCTGCTGGCTAATTTCTTGTAGATGACTTTTCGGATCGCGCCACGAACCATCGGCAAGGATTTTATCAAGTTTCACAATCGTATGCTTTTGTATAAATGCCGCTGCGTCGTCGTAGCCTCGTTCTAAATAAATCGAACCAATTACCGCTTCATACGCATTTGCCAAAATCTGACGCCGCGCCCGATCTGAACCATGTTTCTCACCCTTACTCATGCGAATTAGCGCTTCGTATCCCAATTCTTTACCAGATTCCGCATTGCTAATCGTATTCACCAATGCCGCACGCCAACTAGTCAGAATCCCCTCCGGCTCGCTGTAGTGCTGAAACAAATAATCGGTCACGACCAGTTCAAGTACTGCATCGCCCAGAAACTCAAGCCGCTCATTATGCTCGCTTACCGATTTACGGTGCTCATTCACATAGCTGCGATGTGTCAAAGCGGTAATTAGAAGTTGAATATCATTATATTCAAATCCCAATTTCTGCTTCGCCCAGTCCTGATATGGTCCTGTCGGCATGCCTGACATTTATAACTTCTCCTCTCGTATACGTGTTTTTGCCTTTAACATTAGTTTTGCAATATCTTCATATTCAATTAAGTCGAGAGCTTCATTGAACGGAAACCACTTGATACCTTTCATCCAATCCTCTTTTTGGATTTCATCTCCGCTTGTACGAACACGTACTAGATAAATTTGCGTCGTCATCAATACGAGTTTATCAATTCGGCGATATCGAAAATAAATTTTACCGAGCCATCCGAGCATATCAACATCATGCAATCCTGCCTCTTCGCCAATTTCGCGGCGTGCTGTTTGCACTGCAGTCTCACCCTCTTCAATATGCCCTTTCGGAATCGTCCAGCGGTCTTTAGCATCTTGAATCAATAAGATTTCCAGTCCATTGACGCCGTGGCGAAAAATCACGCCACCGCTTGTCGGCTCACGCACAATTTCTTGAATCGACGCCGAACGCGAACGCGTCAAATACCTGCGGATGTGATCGAATCTATTTTTGCTTTGCTGCTTCTTTGGCGGTTTCGTCATTATCCGATGCCCCTTTTACCAGCGTGCGATACGCCGTGCCGAGCACGCCATTCACAAACCGGCTTGAATTATCGGAACCAAACGCTTTCGCAAGCTCAACCGCTTCGTTGATTGCTACCTTTGGTGGCACGACGTCGCTGCGGTATAGCAATTCGTACAGGCCGATTCGCAGCACCGTGCGGTCAACGCGCGCTATCTGCGAAATTGGCCAGTCTGGCGCAATCGGCTGTAGCGCCGCATCAAGCTCCGCCTGCTTATCAACGACACCGTCTGCAAGCTCTTTTACAAACGTAACGTCGTCAATCGCTGATTCGTACCGAACAATATCGCGCGCAACAATAGCCTCAAGCGTATCCGATGTGTCGCCCGCTTGCGTGCGGACTTCATATTCATACAGTGCCTGCAATGCGACAATTCTACCCAGATGCCGGTTTGATGCCATACGCGTCAGTTCCTTATTTAGTATTTTTCCTCTTAAAATAAGACTCTGTTAACTTACTTCGCAGATTTCGACTCCGCTGCTTTTGCTAGCTTGCTCGTTTGGCTGTTTGCTGGTTGCGCCACCTGTGCGGTTGTCCGTTTATTCTTGCCGACATACACGCGCACCGGCGAGGTGCGGTTAACGCGCTTCGCGAGTTTCTCGACCAAGTGGCTGCGACGCAGACCAGTCTTGCGAGGACTTGATTGCTTCTTTGGCTGTGCCATGAAATATTCTCCTTCTCTCGGATTTCTTGTATAAACTTGAACTGTATTATACGCGAAAGTGATGTTTTTCTCAAGTTACTTGACTAATTTACCATTTTTTATGATAAAACATTGACTTTTTATTATGCTTATGTTATTGTAATATCTATGAATACATCACATGAACTATCCAACACAGAAAAATCAAAATCAACCGCAAACCGCGTCCTAAAGACAAGCGCTGAGATTGCTGTTCTCGCCACGCTGGCAACGGGGTTAGGAGCGTGTAGTAGCGAGACAGAAGTTGAAGCAAAAGAGCCGCTATCACCAGAGACACAGGTTGCTCAAATTGTTGATAATTACATTAAAGACCCCGAAAATAACCCGTTGCCCGAGGGTGTTGAGATCGTAGAAGTAACTATAAAGGATGGCGATGGCTCCCAAAGCGCTGGTGAAAGGATTATAGCTGAGCAACGAAAATCGGGCAATTTTTCTAGCGCTGATGCTAACAATGCACGAAGTACTTCAGCCGCTACGTCAACAAATCTATCAAGCAGCATAGAAGGCGACGGCAAAGGCGCTATGCACCCTGGAGATACAGCTTATGTAGCCGTCGGACGCATAAATGGTGACGAACTCATAGATGTCGCGAATTTACGATTAGAGCGAAAGGCTGAGGATTAGGCTAAATTACTATACTAATTAGCTTACCTTTCACATAAATCACTTTCTTCGGCTCGCCCACAACATAGCGTTTGACACTTTCGTCGCTCAGGGCGAGCTGTTTGATTTTATCTTCGCCCGCGCTGGTTGCTACCTGTAATTTGGCGCGTACTTTACCATTGACTTGCACGACAATCGTCATCGTGTCCTGCATAATTTTCGCATCGTCAAAATCTGGCCAATCAACAAAATCAAGCTGCGAATCATGCCCAAGCTGCTTCCACAGCTCAGCAGCCATATGCGGCGCAAAAGGCTGCACGAGCTGCACGAGCGTCTCAAGCGCCGACCGCCACGCAGGTGAAAAGCCCTCAGTTTTTAGTTTGTACAGATCATTTACATACTCCATCAGAGCGGCAATCGCCGTATTGAAGCTTAAGCGATAAATATCGTCGGTAACCTTTTTAATTGTTGCGTGCGTCAAACTATCAAGCTTTTTTACGTTTACTTGCGCTGATTTATCGCTTTCGTCGTATTCTTGTACAAGCGTCCACAAACGATTCAAGAATCGATACACGCCAGCGATGCCGCGGCTCGACCAACTGGAGTTCTCAGTAATTGGCCCGAGGAACAACTCAAATGTACGAAGCGCATCGGCGCCATAGCCTTGATCAATAACATCAAGCGGGTCGACAACATTGCCGAGGCTTTTGCTCATTTTGCGCCCATCCTCAGCTTGAATTAGCCCATGATACACAAGTCGCTTAACCGGCTCGGCAAATTCTGTCAGTCCGAGATCGCGAAAGACGTGCGTCCAAAAACGAACATAGAGCAAGTGCGCCGTTGCATGGTCGCCACCGACATACATGTCGACCGGCGCCCAGTAGTTAACTTGTTTCGTACCCCATGCGCATTGATCATCGTGTGGATCTGTGTAGCGTAATAGGTACCACGAGCTACACGCATAACCATCCATCGTATCTGTTTCGCGCATTGCTGGACCGCCGCACTTTGGGCAAGTCGTATGTACCCAATCTTCCTGCGCCGCCAATACAGATTTACCGTCGCCGCGCGGTACAAAATCGTCAACATCTGGAAGTAGCACCGGCAAATCATGCTCCGGTACAGCTACTACACCGTCAATCGGACAATGAACGATCGGAATTGGCGCACCCCAATAACGTTGGCGGCTAATTAGCCAATCACGCATCTTATATGTTGTCTTAGCGCAGCCAACACCTTCTTGTTCCAACCACGCAACAATCTGCTCGCGCGCGTCTTCACTCCGTGCGCCGTCAAATGCGCCAGAGTTTACGAGAATCCCCTCACCATGATAACACTGTTCAGTACTCGCGTCGTCCTCAGGACGCTCAATGACTTCAACGACCGGTAGCTCAAATTTCTCTGCAAATGCAAAATCACGTTCATCATGCGCCGGTACGCCCATCACTGCACCCGTACCGTAACCGCCGAGCACATAATCAGCTACCCAGATCGGCATTTTTTCGCCATTCGCCGGATTGACCGCGTAGCTGCCAGTGAAAACGCCTGTCTTCCCCTTGGTGTCATTCGTGCGATCAATTTCAGTTTTTTTCACCGCTTCGTCAATGTATGCATTTACTGCCGCCTGGGTATCTCCGTCCACTAGCATTCGCGCCAGGGGATGCTCAGGCGCAAGCACTAGATACGTTGCGCCAAAAATCGTGTCGGGACGCGTCGTGAAAACGGTAATTGGCGGAATATATTCAAAATCGTATACCGCAACTACGCTATCTAGCGTCACATCATTACCGTAAAATTTCTGAAAATCAGCAAGCTTCTCACCATTGTCGTGATAGCTCTCATGTCCAGGCATATTGTTCGGCACCTTTTTAAGCGGCATTTTCTGAACATTCGTAATTTTCGCATAACCAAACGATTCTACGACATTACCATCGCGCGACATAAGTTCGGCAACATCGCCCGCTGCAAGATTTTTTGCCCCCAAGCGAATCGTATTCGTCTTAGCACCAGCCTTGATTTTCTCTGCTAGCTCAGGCGTAAATTTCAGCGAATCAGACGGCTTGCAGTCAATCAGGAAATTCACCTCCGCACCCTCGCTTTTGCCGATCCAGTTTCGCTGCGCTATTTTAATTTTGTCCGGCCAATCCATTTCGGGCAACTCGGCGAGTAATTCATCAGCGTATGCTGTAATTTTGAAGAACCATTGCTTCATCGGCTTCTTGATAACCACAGAATCACAGCGCCAACATTTGCCGTCAATCACCTGTTCATTCGCAAGCACTGTTTTGTCTTTTGGGCACCACCACTGGAGCGAATCCTTTTGATACGCAAGCCCGCGCTCAAATAACTTCGTAAAAATCCACTGCGTCCACTTATAATACGCTGGGTCGCTGGTATTGATTTCGCGCGTCCAATCAATACTTGCACCAACGCGCTGCAGCTGATTCTTGAAGTTCGCAATATTTTCGGGTACAGTTTGTTTCGGCGACCTGCCTGTTTTAATCGCATAATTTTCCGCCGGCAATCCGAAGCTGTCCCAGCCCATCGGATATAATACGTTATACCCAAGCGCCCGGCGAAACCGCGCAACCGCATCAACGATGGAGTGCTCCAAAAAATGCCCTGCATGCATGCCTGCGCCGCTTGGATACGGGAACATACCCGTGATGTAGTATTTTGGTTTATCGCCAAAGTCAACAGCATGGCAGCGGGCATCATCCGCCCAGATTTGCTGCCACTTCGGCTCAATTTCAGATGGATTATAGCGTTTCATTAGCTATAGTATATCAGATTTTATGCTAATCGGCAGAGGATAGAGCTAACTGCCATAGCTTGACGACGCCGAAGAACTGCTTATATTCATTGCCTCATTAAGACGTTTATTCCATTCGTCGGCATGTATCACTTCCGAGTCATTCGGCTTCGTAGTCGCCACGCCTTTCGAGAAATCAAATTTAGTGTGGCTCTTCAGCGAGAACCGTGCGTCAGGTCCGCCTTCAATATCAAGCGCACGCAGTTCATGCGACCATGGCGATATCCACATTGTAAATTTCGTTTTACTGCGGCCGATCACTGAGTGTGAAGGTGTAGGATGAGTGTAGTTATCGTCTGCATCGTCCAGCACTGCAGAGAGATTATCATGCGTCGATGGGTCGCAAGCTTTTATATCCTGCGCAATCGCCGTATGTGCGAATGCCTTGTTGAATTGCCGCCATGTCACTGGTTCAATCCATACCGTATACCCGACATTGTCGTCCTTTGGCTGCGCTATACTTTCAATCATCACAAATGGATATTTGCGGTAAGTACTCACGATTTCCCTACGTTTTTTACTGTCTTTAAGGCTACGCTTATAGACATTTTGTACACAGCGCGCCCGTTCTGCTGCGCGCTGATTATTCTTGTATAAATCATTAATCTCGTATTTCACCCACTTATTGCTCGCTTTTTCAAGCTGATTTTTAGCGGACGCCGGCAATTCTTTACCGCCCGTAAATACACTCAGCGCTTCTGCGAGATTTTTAACTTTGAAATATATCGTGCCGTCGTCAGTCATGAGTGCAGACGCTTTCACTGAAATATCACGACCATCAATACTCATTTGTAGCGTAGCGTTAGCATCAACGCTTGGCGACGAATTCATGCCGGTATCAAGCGTTAACTTTTTGAGTGAAACATTTTTCGTGCCTGCATCATATTTATAGTCCATGGTTATCTCTGTATGCGTCGAAAACTTTTTCGCTGATTGCAGTTTCGTAATCGCGTCAAGCACGACATTTTCGGGACGTTGATATATTGAGTACGCCAGCACGCCGCCGCAAATCGCAAGCAAAAACAACACGCCGCCCGCGATACAGCCAATAACAATAAGTATTAACTGCGACGACGATGTGCGCGGCATGTATGGCATAGGCTGCTGCGGTAATGCCGGCTGCAATGGCTGCGGCACTGGCTGAGCGGGCGCCGCGGTTTCTGGCAATTCCGCGTTAGCTATTGCCTGCTCTGCGTTCGTGCCGGCAGTTGATCGTTCTACATCTTTCTTCTTCGCGCGTTTCTGCTTCGGTTTTGATGATTCTTTCTCTTTCACCACAATGCCTGCTCCTCTTACTTAAATTGCTGGAAAAACGCTTCTTTTTTTGCCATCCACTGCGCATCTTGGCGGACAAGTTTAACATCTTCTGTCATATTACACAATACTTTTACGCATTCTTCCAGATAAATCGTGTCCTGAGACCCCTTCACGAGCACAATCGCATTTCCCTGCGTCACCGAACGCACGAACTCGCCTGCTTCAATCGCATTCCGCGCAATGTGAACTTGGCAACCGCGCCGCCGCGCCGCGGGAGCAATATAACGTTCAGACTCCGGACCAACAGTAACTACCCAGGCAAGTAAATTCGGATCGCACATTGAACCAAGCTTTTCGTGCTCCATTTGGCTACTTGCGCCAAGTTCGCGCATATCGCCGAACACAACAATACGTTCAGCAGCATCGTCAAACGAATAGAGTGTTTGGAGCGCTGCGGCGGCAGCGGCTGGACTTGAATTATATGTATCATCAATCACCGTAACACCGCCGATCCCGTGCAGAATATTCATGCGCCCCGGCACAGGCTTGATCATGCTCAAGCCGCGCACGACTTCTTCGGGCGCAAACCCAAACATAATTGCAGCAGCAACCGCGCCCATAATCGGACGCAGGCTGTGCTCGCCCGCAACTTTGATTGTCGCCGGAAATGAACCGTACTCCGACGCAATAATCGTACCCTCATAACCGACATCAGCATCAAATCGCTGCGGCTCAAACCGAAACTCAGCGCTGCCAGACGTACCGTACGTACTGAAATTTGGATTATTGATAAGATCCGCAAACCGCCCGTCGATATCATCGCGGTTGATGAGTCCGACTTTTGAAAACGACAACACCGACAATTCTTCTTGCGCCACTGCCTCAATCGTGCCAAAGAACTCCATATGCTCTGGCGTCACCGCAGTCACAAGCGCAATATCCGGACGCAAATATTCGCCAAACGCTGCCATATCGCCAGGATGATCAACGCCAAGTTCTTGGACGATAACATCAACATCAGTTGGCTGCCGAATCCGCCGCCGCGCCGCACGGAATACGCCGAACCACGAAAATGGATTTTTCAACTTCGTTGGCAAAGCAATACCGAGAATCGCGAGCGGTACCGACACTTCAGAGTTATGATTGCCTTCGTGCATGCGTACGCGGTAACGCTGTACGAGCAGATCGCCAAGCGCACGCTTCGTGCTTGTCTTGCCAACACTGCCGGCAACAACAATGAGTTTAATTTCGGGGTGATACGCAAAATAGTCAATGACGTATCGCTTCATTTTCTTCAGGACATATTTTTTGAACATATACTTATGATACCGTATGTGGTAAAAATACGAAAATAAAAGCAAAAGAAAAACACCCTCTAGACCATCCTAGAGCGTGCTTTTCTGGTGGCTCCTACTAGACTCGAACTAGTGACACAAGGCTCTTCAGGCCTCTGCTCTACCAACTGAGCTAAAGAGCCACACCTCCTCTATTCTACTAAACTCTCTTTGTTTGCACAATAGAGGAGAGCGTGCCATTATTCTGTCCGGTTTTCCTCAAGCGATGTTATCTTCTTAATCATCGGCAACACAAGATAAACGCCAACGGCTGCTGCCGCAAGCAATCCGCCAACGATACAGTAATATGTCGACGTAAGCGTTGGTCTAACTGTGTTTGAAAGCGACGACAAGAATATGGTTGAGACCCATACCCCCAAACCAGCTGCCACGAGCGATACGCTTACGAGCGGGATAAGCGACTCAATCATCACAATCTGCTTTAATTGTCCGATCGTCATACCGCCGAGGCGCAGTGTCAGGAGCGAACGCCGGCGCTCCAGCAATCCGCCAATTGTCGATACAATCATACTGCAAACCGCTACTGACATAGTCAAACCGATACCAGCATATGCCATTTCAGCAAAACTTTTAACCACCGGACTAATATGCGGCTGCTGCGCGTACGTGCCGCTGATAACATAACGACTCGCGGTTTGCGAACTATTCTCTGCAATAAGCGTACGCAGCGCGTCGATATTGTCGTTGCTATTCAATGCCACCATATACGTTGACAGTGTCGCGCCTTTATCAACAGCATCGACCGTTGCAACCGTTTTAACCACCTTGTTGTTAAAATTCACCACCGCATACTCTTTATTATCTGGACAAATGTGGCGCGTATACACAGGCAACACATGGCATGGAATATATGAACTGTCATCTTTGCGGTAAATCTTTTCGACCGACTTCACATAGTTCTGCGAGCGTAATAGTTCAGTTAAATCGCCTGCCGCTGGCTCGATCACCACAAGCGCAGCATCTCGCTTGAGCTGCGAGTAGCCGTTGTTATTAACAGCATCAGCGTTCAGCTTATCAATGCCGCCAACCGTCGTGAGGTAAAAACTACCCGCAAAGAGTGCTAAAACCACGCCGCTCACACTACGGAACACCTGTTTTGATTGACCGGAAATTCGCTTGCCTGCGATAAGTGTCGACGGACGTGCCGTGAAGCGGGCGGCAACGCGAGACAATATATATGTTAGCCACGATCCTGCCAGAACCAAACCAAACATCACAAGTACAATACCGCCCATCAACGCCAGCATTGGCATCATAGCATCATCTGCACTTTTTACCCATTTTACACCCTCCGGCAGCGTCATCCAGACAAAGATACCGAGTCCAGCGAGCAATGGAATTACGCGCCATAACCGCGGTTTTTTCGCGACTTTCTGCTTGCGCGCCACACCAAGCGGCGACGTTTGCACGTGGCGCATACCCCACCAGTTTGCCGCCAGGCTAAGCACGAGTGTCAGACCGACAATCAACGCGTATTGCCCCCAGCCAACGACCATGTCCTGCGACATAAAACGCATATCGTCAAATTTATATTGCTGCAAGAGAGGCAATGTTGCTAGATACGCCAACGAGCCGACAACGACTCCGGCGAGCGTTGCGATAAATGATTCAAACAAGAGAATCTTCGTCACTTGGCGCCGCGTACCGCCGATTAGTCGAATTGCTGCGTAACGCTGCTCGCGCTGCGCACTTCCGAGCTGCGTCGCAACCGCTATAAACATCACGATCGGAAAGAGTAAAACCGTACCGCCAACTGCAATAAGCGCTAATCCTACCGCGCCAAACCCCGCTCTCATACCGCTCGTGTCAAATTTATACATGTCAACAAACATGCTCTGTCCATAATCATCTTTTGCGGCTGCTTCATCGGCATTCGCCCCGCGAATGACAGACAACGAGTCGGGCGACGATTCAAGCGATGCCGGAATCGTTCCCAAATACTTTGTACCATAGCGTTCACCGATACGATCCTCCGGACGCTCTTTGGCGATTTTTGCCAACGCTTCCGACAAATAATACTCGCCCGGCGCCGGCGTCTTTATTCCGCCTGGCAACTTCAGCGCATGATCTCCTGCCGCATAGACTGACATTACATCAAACTCTTTGTCGTGCCATTTGTTGAGATTACCAGGCATATACAATGACGCCTTTAACGGCGACACACCAGGAATTGGTTTTTGATTATTCTGCTTAGCATTAAATACCGCAAAACGCCAGTCGACATGCTGCGCACGACCCATCAAGCCGTTCGTACCTGCCGTCAGTGCCAATAGAACAAAAAGACCAAGCGCGACTGCCGCCGCCGTCAGACTGAGGCGCCCAATTGATTGGCGGCCAGATTTTTTGAACAACAGCCAACTGATACTCATTTTCGCCCTCCAGCAATTTGCCCGTCGCGAACAATAATCTCGCGATCGGCATAGGCGGCAATCGTCGGCTCATGCGTCACCATAATGACCGTCGTGCCATTATCTTTCGCGGTTTTGATAAACAACTCCATCACCTTCTCGGAATTGAGCGAATCAAGCGAACCAGTTGGCTCATCAGCAAACAATACTTTCGGCTCAATCACCATCGCCCGCGCAATCGCCGCCCGTTGCGCTTGCCCGCCCGACAATTCGCCCGGCAAACTCTCCTCTTTACCATTCAATCCAACCTTATCAATCCACGTATTAGCACGCCGATACGCCTCTTTACGGTCAACGCCGTTCAGCAACAGCGGCAACGCCACGTTATCATGAACTGTCAGTTCCGGCACAAGCTGTCCGAATTGAAATACAAACCCAAAGCACGTACGGCGCAATTTAGAGCGCTTATCGTCACTTAGTTTATCAATGCGTTTTCTATCAAGCATAATTTCACCGCTATCCACACTGATGATTGCCGCCAAGCTATGAAGTAACGTCGACTTGCCAGAGCCGCTTGGACCCATAATTGCCAGCACTTCGCCTGGAAGCACGTCAAGCGATACGCCGCGCAATGCATGGGTTTGCCCATACGACTTTTTGATGTGTTTAGCGCTAATTATTGGTTGATTCATGTAATATTTCCTCCTTTAATTTCATTAAGCGCGAAATCGTCAACTCGATCCAGCGCAGGTCTGCTTCTAAATGATATAGCGCATAATCAATCAATAGCATGTCTGATAAACTACTGTCGCGGCGCCGGTTTGTCAGCTCGCGCATTCGCTGAACATGCGCTTTCCGCTGGTTGTCGAGGTATGGCGCAGCATCGCCGTCTTTCAAGATTGCTAATACTGTTTTGACATACATCGTCGCTTGCAACTGCGGAGATGGCGCTTCAGGTGATTCTAGCCAGGATTGTAAGTCCTTTTCACCTTGCTCGGTGATAGCGTAGCGAACCCTGTCCGGACCGCCCGATTCGCTCGTGTCGGCGATTTCTTCTACCTTATTATCGCGCTTCAACCGCGCGAGCGTCGAATAAACTTGACCCGCCAAAATTGGCTTGTCCTTACCGAAATACCCATCGTACTTCTTCTTTAGCTCATACCCGTAATTTGACTCTTCCGTCAAAAATCCGAGCAATACATACTGTGCATTCATAACTTAACTATACACCCAGTTATTAGTTTATGCAAGCTATTTTATACAAAAAATATACACCGAGTGTATAAATATAGAATATATACTTTCATCAATGAAATATACGAAAATAAAAAAACTACTGTCACAAAACAGTAGCGAACTATGTTTTTCACTTAGGTTACAGCTATTATCAATGGTCTGGTGCGGGTAGAGGGAGTCGAACCCTCGTCTCATGCTTGGGAAGCATACATAATAGCCGTTATACGATACCCGCAAATACCTTTCATTATTATACTACATAACGCAGAGGTATTGAAATCAATCGGCAAGTCCGCTATAATGATACACATAAATCCTATGCGGGTTTAGCTCAGTTGTTAGAGCGCTTCCTTGCCATGGAAGAGGCCAGGAGTTAGAGTCTCCTAACCCGCACCACATAACGCAGACGACTAGCTTTTTATAGGAGCTAGTTTTTTGTTAAATAGATATGTATAAGAGTGTGCTATGTTATTAAACATTTCTCATTCAAAATCATGAACAAAATACTATCTTATACAGTAAGATAATATTGCCATTACACAACACCACAAACACCGTCAAGATCTCGCCACCTCACCATCGTTTTGATGGTCGCTGAGTGTCCGTTTTATCGTGCCAGAACCTATCCATCTCCTCTCTATCGCTCTTGTATTTTTGCGCTTTTTTAGTTTTCTCTTCCAATTCATCTATTTTTCTTTGCATATTCTCTAGCTCTTTTTTCGTTGCCTCAGAGCTGTTGCTCTTATGGCTATCTGTTTCGTCTCCATTTTTCTTTCTTTTTACATCATTTGATTTCTCCTGAATCCGCTGATAAATTGCATAAAAATCGCGTTGATTTTTAGAATAGTCTTCATGTTTTGCTTGCTTATCCGAATACAAAAGCCTATTTAACTGCACATTGCAGCTCTCTTGCCCGTCGTATAAAACCGCTTTTATGTCATCGTATTTTTCCGTCGCAATGTCATAGTGCTTAAGATCCACTTCCCTGTCACTCTGAGTCTCAATGCTCAATGCAAGATTAATCCTCACGCTGCATTCCTGCACCTTTGGCACGATTTCTAGTGATTTCCGAAAATAATTTTCAGCCTGATTGTATTCTTTCCTCTTAAAGTATGCATTTCCCTGATTGAAATACACCTTATATTTCTCTAAAACATCGACGAATACGGAATGATCAAGAAAGGAGACAGCCGCCTCATAAGACGAAGTAGCATACGAGCGGTAGGCGATTGACTTAAGGGCGGATATATAGGTAAGGTAAAGAGCAATTACCATAATAATGGTACAAGCTGGCGCCGACCAACGCAACAGTTTTCTCCGCCTTCTTTTTCGAATCTTCTCAAAATCTAACTTTGCCAGATCAAATGGCCGATTCTTCATCACTTACCTTTCGAAGCTTCTTAGCATTCACGTCTGATGTATAAAATACCCAACCATCAATAGCACTCAAGATAATCATGAACGGCGCAATAAGCCATGTCAGGTTGTCGTAATAATCAGAATCCGTACTCCGTTCAATTACCTTCGTTATTTCAATTTTTTTTATTATATCACTTATTTCATCCGGCTTTGTGCGATGAAAATACTGCAATCCTGCCTGCTTTCCAATATTTCTCAGGTTAGTCTCATTAATTTTTGAAATTGCATCAGGCAGCGGGAAGGAGTCTTTTGCCGTATTGTCGGGTATAAATTCTCTTATTTGGAGTTTTGTACCCCAATACTTATCATGCATTTTACCACCGCTCTCTGTGCCGTATCCCAATATGGCGCCTCCGCTGATAAATGGTTTAAGCCGTTCAAATGATTCAACCGGCTTATCTGCCGTCTGCTCGCCATCGCCAAAATAGAAAACAATCCTTCCTCTATGCGGCTTTTTCTCATAGTCTCGCCGCAGCATTTGCTCCGTCAACTGCACTGGAGCACTAATGGCACTTTCGGTTTGACGAATCGCTGTCGTATTTAATACCGTTTCTAGCGCGGATATATCAGATGTCTTCGGCAACGGAGCTGAAACGATACTGTCAAATAGTATCAAATTAAAGTCTGCACCAACTAACGAGCTGGCAATAGCCTTCACGTCATGGCGCATGCCTTCAAGACGCTCTTTGCCACCGTCATAGTCAAGAGCTTTTGCACTGTACGATTGATCAAATAAAAAATATACATCTAGTAAAGAATTTCCTGTAGCATATGTTTTACCAGGCACAGATACACCAAGCGCACTTATAGCCGTCAATGCAACTAAGAAAAGCCTCCTCAGCCATGCCCATTTTCTACGATCATGGCGATAAGCTATTATCAAATATATAAGCAATCCAGCTATTGGCGTAAGGACTGCCGCAATAGTCCAAAGAGGCATAACTGGCTGCAGCGTCATAGCCCCATCCTCCATGCAAATATAATAAGCACCACCAAAAGCGCCATAAACATATATATATAAATTTGCGGCTGATCTATGCGCAGCAGCCGCGGCGACCCCTTAAACCGTGTTGCTTCCTGCGCGGCTATTTTATTTGCGATACCTCTTATAGCCAAGATATCGCTGCCCTCGTTTACTGCATAGTAATCACCGTTCGTCGCAAGCATCGCTGATTTAAACACGTCAGAATCTGTATCATTATGATCATATAAATTCATACCATATATACGAATATTCTTGTCTTTTGCTATAGCCGCCGCCTCAGGGAGAGTAACAATCTGGTTCTGATCAATATAACGAGCGCGGCTTTCTGCGCTAAAAACAACCGACCGAAGGCGCTTGGAATCCGCCCTGTCAAACCGATTAACGCAACTCGCTAAACCATCACCAGTAGCAACATGAGCTGTATCCCCTTGCTCCGTTCCTCTTACCAAATCTCTAAACTCAAACGCGGTCTTGCCTGTTGACCATTCCCTCTTTATTAGTGATTCATAATATTTCTCAGCTTTTTTAGAAAATTGAGAAAGTTGTTCAACGATAAATTCACGATTATCCGTCAATGGAAAGATAGTTACCGGAGATGCGTCAAACGCCACCAAACCAAGCCTCTCATCCTTAAACTGTTTTGCTAACTCTACGTACGTTTTTGTTATTCTTGCATCCATATTAATAGCTAAAAGCGAATGAACATCCAAACATAATACAATATCTCGACCAGTGACATCAGGCTGCACAACGGAAACCGCCGCAGGCCTACCGGATATTATAACCAAGAGAAACAGCGAAAGAATACAGGCAACAAGAACTGCTCTCGTGAGAAAAGCGTACCTCTTCAAAAATAGCTTATACTCAGGCAGAGCTAGCAGCCTAAAACTATTTGCAAGCGGCAGCCTTTCTCGTGTATGATCGCGACGCGCCTGGGAAGCACGCGCCAAAAACAACGTTACCGCCACAAGAATTGCCATAAGCGGCATCATCCACCATGCAATCAGTTCCACTTTTGAATAACCTCTCTCGCAAGTGCCATTGACGTCGCGACATCGCTTTCTTGAAATTTAGCAAATTCCGCAGGATAATATAACCTCACAGCTTTTGTCAAGTTCTCATACCGACTTTTCTCAAGATCAGCAAGAGTTAAGGTGTCAACTCTATGTCCGTTGACTTCATACGCAAAGAACCTCACTAGATAGCTCAACTTCTGATGAACTGCTTTATTTGACAACTTCTTATCAGAATACTTTTCTTCCAATTCAGAAAGCATAGACAAATACTTTTCCTGTAGGCGGGTGATATCGGGTGGGGCATAAGGCTTCGGTTTAAGAGTCGCCAGCGTCCGCTGCGGTTTTTTTCTGGTTACAAAAAAAACAAATCCATACCATGTACATAGCCCAACAACCAACAATACACCAACTAGCATGGCAGTTATATCAAACTCCATCCACTCTCTTAGTTCAGCGTATTCTGGCATAGCGACTCCTCTCCAGTAGCCGATAAAGATCGTGCATGACTTCGCTTTCGCCAGTTATCCGCTGCTCAACGATACCCATCCTATTAAAAAATTTCATACGGTTATCAATAGTGACTTTGTTTGCTTCTTCAAAAGACGCCCTAATAGCTTTCGCCAACCTAGGCACTCTCAACAACGGAAGATCATTGTCTATATCAAAAAAATCTATATGTGATTTGAGTCCAGAAGCATCGCCAATCGTAACCCATAATATCTCATGCTGTGCTCGTAGGTTACGAATTCCCCTTTGACACTCCTCATCAATATGGCTATCGTCACTAATAACAACAGTAATCATTTTCCTGCGCAAATTTCGCGCAGCATAATCTAGCTGATTAGCAATTTTTCCTCGCGGAGAATCTAAGCGTGTTGCTTTTTGAATATGTTGCAGAATTTGCTCAATATGCGAACTTTCGCCTTTAAAATGAAATAAGCTATTCGATTCCGTGTCCCCAGACAACATACCAACTAAGTCACCATGGTTTACAGCAATGGAGCTAATAGCTCCAGCAACCATTATAGACACATCGCGCTTAATATCTCCTGATTCGCTCACTGCTGCCATATTTTTACCAGTGTCAACAATCAATAGAATATTGTGCTTTCGAATAGCAATATACCGACGGATGAGAGTATTGCCGCTACGCGCCGTTGCTTTCCAGTCAATATCTTTAGTGTCATCGCCAATGACATATTCTCGCAAGTCATCAAAATCCATACTACGCCCCTTGAATACCGACCCATACTCTCCACTAAGCAGCTCTCGCGTTTTTTCATGCGAGTAAATCATCATTTTAGATTTGACTTGAGATAAAAGACTACTCATAAAGCTATGGCGTTGTTACTGTATTGAGTATCGCATTAATAATAACTTCGGAATGAACTTGATCGGCAACAGCTTCAAAATTAAGGATGATTCTATGTCGCAATACGCTAAAGCCAAGCTGCTTAATGTCTTCCGGTATGACATAACCTCGACCGTTCATTAGTGCGAGGACTTTTGATGCCTGCTGAAGAGCGATGCTTGCACGTGGACTTGCACCATATTGCACATATTTAGCAAGATCCGGCGCAATTACAGATTTGGGATCCCTCGTGGCGGACACAATTTGAACAATATAGTCTTTTACCGCATCGTCTATGTAGACTTTCTTTGCTAGCCCTTGTAAATATACAATTTCATCTGCAGAAACTCGCGGTTCAGTTTCTTGATCCTGACCCTCATCTAATATCCCAGACTCAATTCTCTTAAGTATTGCCACCTCTTCCTTAGACGATGGATACGACAATATTTCCTTAAATAGAAAGCGATCAAGCTGTGCTTCGGGTAATTCATACGTACCCTCCTGCTCAATAGGATTTTGCGTCGCAAGCACCATAAAAGGATTTGGCAGGTTATATTTTACTCCACCAATGCTAACCTGCTTCTCTTGCATTGCCTCCAAAAGGGCACTTTGCGTTTTTGCGCTAGAACGATTAATCTCATCAAGCAGTACAAAATTTGCGTGAATTGGACCAAGCTCAGTTCGAAACTCACCTCTAGACCCATCGTATATCTGAGTACCGACAATATCACTCGGCAGGAGGTCCGGCGTACATTGGATGCGTTTAAACGTTCCGCCAACGCTGGATGCGAGTGCTTTTACTGCAGTCGTCTTTGCTAGACCGGGCACGCTCTCAAGCAAAATATTTCCCCCGGTGATAAGGCTAATGATTAATATCGCCCGCAGCCTTTCCTGTCCAACCACTTTCTCAGAAAAGGCTTGCGATATCAAACCTATAGCATTGCTAGCTCTAGCCAGATCTTCATTTTGAATCTCTTGATTTTGCTGAATAGTAGCATTATTGTTGTCCATTTTTACTACACTCCTTTACGTCCAATACTGCGAAATGTTTGTTACTAATAATCTACACTCCTCGACAGAATAGTCTTCTTGCCTTTCGAAATAATGTTCGGCAGGAAACATGTGCGACATGACATCGAGTACAACTGACACGTCAGTATTAATGTGGTAAAAAGTCGCGACATCAGACTCAACATTTCCCCCAAGCCCATACAAATTTGCGTATCTGACGGATTTTAAATATTCAAGTGCAACTGCAATCTCCATCCGATCTCTTATGACATCACCCGTCAACAGAAGAATCCTACCATTAAGTGCATCTTTAGAAAAATTACCATACTTGCCAAGCAACTGATTCAACTCCGAAAAAGCCTGGCGCTTAGCATCCTCAATAACCATATGAGATTCCATCTCTATACTGTCAATCTCTATTTTTTCAAGATCAGGACTCCAGGTAAAATTTCCGTTTGGCCCAATAGCACCCATTATGCGAGGATCACCAGGAATCTCAATTGTTTTGCTGAGTAGAGGAAAAATCCAACCGTTAATTGTACTTGCCAACCCAATACACGCAGTTAGGGCGCTCTCCTTAAGCGCAATAACCACAGGCTCTACACCCTTAAGGTCTGTGAGACGACCGCCAAGCATGCGCCCTAAGTCAACACGATTACTGTAATACATACTCCCTATATTATGGCAAAGTACTTAAGCTATTACAATGAGTTTTATTTTTCCCGACTTCCGCGCAGCGCGTCAATCAATTCAACCGGAAACAGCATCATTGTCTTTTGTGATGGCTCTGTTGATATGCGCTCCAAGGTGTTCAATGTACGTAAGTTAATTGCACCCGGCGTTGTTGCTAAGATTTCAGCCGCCTCCGCCAAAGTTTTAGCAGCTTGTTTTTCACCATCAGCATTTATAATGTTACTGCGACGTTCGCGCTCAGCTTCTGCCTGCTTCGCCATCGCCCGCTTCATGTCACCTGGCAGCTCAATATTTTGAATTTTTACATTTTCGACGTCAATACCCCATTTGTCTGTCTCGGCGTCGACAATCTCTTTGATTTGCTGCGAGATTTCTTCGCGCTTAGCAAGTAGATCGTCCATGTCAACATTACCGGTCACATCACGCAAAGCAGCCTGTGCAAACTGGCTAGTAGCATAGATGTAATTCGTTGTCTCAAGCACAGCTTTCGGTGCATTAACGACGCGAAAATAAACAACTGCATCAACGCCAACCGTTACGTTATCTCTAGTAATCACCTCTTGCTTCGGCACGTCAATCGGCGTCGATCGTATATCAACTAATGTCATCGTTTGGATGACCGGTAAAACGATACGAAGCCCTGGCTCACGCACACCAGAGAACCTACCAAGTGTCAGCACTACGCCGCGCTGGTATTGATTTACTACCCGTACACCACTCAACATCGCAATGAATACAAGTACGCATATGATGATAAGAATTTCCATATAACCCCTCCTTTTATTGCTTATAATTATCGCACGGTTCAACCAAAAGCACAAATACAGGTGAGTAACGCTCTATTTTTTTACACCACGTATCGCGGTATAATACAAGTATGGAGAGAGTACCGCTCGCAGAACGAATGCGGCCAAAGAGCTTAGACGAGGTAATTGGACAAGGGCAGTTGCTCGGCAACGGCGAGCTATTGCGCCAAATCGTGGTGCAGGGCGAACCGGTCAGTTTGATTTTTTGGGGTCCGCCGGGCACAGGAAAAACGACGCTGGCACGTATTATTGCACACGAAGTGAACGCGGAATTTATTGAACTCAGTGCTGTCACGAGTGGTAAAAAAGATGTCGAAAAAGTAATTGAGCACGCGCGGCAAAATTGGAATTTAGGTTTACGCACGATTTTGTTTGTCGACGAAATCCACCGCTTCAACAAGGCGCAGCAAGATGCGTTCTTACCGCACGTTGAATCAGGGCTAATTACCTTGATTGGCGCCACGACCGAGAACCCCAGCTTTGAGGTCATTCCCGCTCTGCTGAGCCGTACGCGCGTACTTGTACTGCAGCCGCTTGCAAAAGATGAAATTATTGCAATTCTGAAGCGCGCGCTAAAAACACTTGGCAAATCAAAGCAGATCGCGCCGAAAGCGCTAGATTATCTCGCAGAATTATCCGGCGGCGACGCACGCGTAGCACTCGGAAATCTTGAATTAGCACTCGGGTTCAGCGAAAAAATTACACCCGATATCGTAAAGGCAGCAGCACAAAAGAAAATTCCTGGCTATGACAAAAAAGGCGACATGCACTACGACGTAATTTCAGCGTTCATCAAATCACTACGCGGAAGCGACGTACAAGCATCACTCTATTATCTCAGCCGAATGATTGATGCCGGAGAAGATCCAAAGTTTATCGCGCGACGCATGATAATTTTCGCTTCTGAAGACATTGGGCTAGCGGGTAATGGCGCGCTCGCGCTCGCGGTAGCAACATTCCAAGCGGTTGAACGCGTCGGGCTACCGGAAGCGAACTATAATTTATACCACTGCGCCGTCGCTTTGGCGCGCAGCCCGAAATCGCGCGAAATCACCGACCTAATGCATGCCGCCAAAGACCTAGCAAAACAATTTCCCGACGCGCCTGTACCGCTCCATATCCGTAACGCGCCGACGAAGTTGATGAAAGATCTCGGTTACGGCAAAGATTACAAATGGCAAGCAGGCTTTCAGCATGAGAAAGGGTTTTTACCCGACGAAATCAAGTCAAGCTGCTGATCAATTAGCTGCACATACGTTTTTAATTATGCAGCTCTTCGCTTAGTTGTCGCACTGCAATCGGTGCTCGCTACATTCAACCAAGACACCCTCATACGGTCGGAGCGTTACAACGCCGTTTGCGCCAATTGCCGGATAATCAACCGGATGCGTTGAGCATAAAACAAATCCGGCGTGCGGCAACGTAACACGGCGCATTTCTTCGCTAAAATTGAGTGCCACAAACACGTGCTGCTCCTTGCCGATCCACCGGGCATACGCAAATATGTCGTCGCCCGCATCACCGATCGGCTCGTATTCGCCCAATCGCAGAATCTCATACCGACTACGTAGTTTCAGTAGCCGCTGATATAAGGCAAAAAACGAATCGGGGTCGTGCTGCTCAACATTAACATTCACTTTTTTACTTATAGGATCAACGGGCAACCACGGTTTTGCTTGGCTAAAACCGGCGTTTTTTTCACCCGTCCATTGCATAGGCGTACGCTCGGGATCGCGCCCGACCGACTCGTCATTACCGTGGCTAAATACTGACTTATCTTGAATTTCATCAAATCGGATCGGCGCGTTCATCATACCGATCTCGTCGCCGTAGTACACCACCGGCAGACCCGGCAGCGTCAACTGCATCAGCGCAACGAGCCGCGCCTGTTCTGTACCGCCATAACGCGTCGCAATTCGCGCTTGGTCGTGATTGCTAAAACAATACACCGGCGTATGAATATCAGGATTAATCATGCCCTGAAATTCATTCACCATCGTACTAAACGATTCCGCTGAAAACTTCGCACTCAAGCCTTCAAAATTAAATGGCATCGACACGTCAGGGTTGACGCCGTAAAATCCGAGATATTGTTCCTGCGTGCCGTAATTTCCATCGGGATAGTCTTCGAAAATCATGATTCTATCGTCATACGATGCCACAACATCCGTCAGCTCGCGCAAATATGGAAACAGATTTTCCCAAAAACGGCTATATTTATGCTGCAAATCATCAAACGACTGCACTGATTGCTCGTCAGAACAATGCGCCGCGAGCGGATCGTCACGCAACTGCGGATCTTTACTAATCCACCGCACTGCGTCAGCGCGAAATCCATCAACGCCTAAATCAAGCCAAAATCTCAGAACGCGCTTCATTTCTTGGCGCACCGCCGGATTGTCCCAATTCAAATCGGGCTGCTCTTTCAAGAACGTATGTAAATAATATTGCTGCCGCGATTCATTCCACTGCCACGCCGAACCGCCAAAAATACTCAACCAATTATTCGGCGGCGAACCATCCGCGCGCGCATCGCGCCACGTGTAAAAATCACTTCTATCGTTATCGCGCGACGATTGCGATTCCAAAAACCACGGATGCTGATCGCTTGTATGATTCGGCACAAAATCAACCATGACTTTAATACCGCTTGCGTGCGCTTTTTCGACCAGTTCGCGAAAATCATCAAGCGAACCAAACATCGGGTCAATGTCGCAATACTCCGACACGTCATAGCCCATGTCAGCTTGCGGTGATGGATAGAACGGAGAAAACCAAATCGCGTCGATGCCAAGTGATTTTTCACCGCTTTTTATATAGGCTAATTTATCAATTACACCGCGCAAATCACCAACACCATCGCCATTTGAGTCCATAAATGATCGCGGGTAAATCTGATACAGGGCATTTACATTTGCCCAGCGTTTACGCAATACAGAGCGATTGTCTACGTTTTTCATAAGCGTATATTATATACAATAGCCGCCCCTGTTACAACAAGAATATTAAAAAATACTATTGACTTTTCATCATGCTTATGCTAATATAGATACAGTGGTTAATCACACAAACATCACTAAAAACAAAAAGGAGAACTATGAAGCGAAAGCGAATTACCGTACAGTACATTAGCTAAGCTAATATCAATCTCCCGCCTGTCTTACCATGCGGGAGATTTTTATTTACGATTTGCTATGGCGTTTGCGCTCGTTAGCGTCGAGATATTTTTTACGCAGACGCAGACTTTTCGGCGTCACCTCAAGTAGTTCATCGTCTTCGATAAAGTCAATTGACTGCTCTAAACTAAGTTCTGTATGCGGCGTCAACTGCACTGTGCCGTCGCTTGATTTTGAACGCATGTTTGTCAGGTGCTTTGCTTTGCAAACGTTAATTTCCATGTCGTCCATACGATTGTTTAGCCCGACGATCATACCAGCATACACTTCCACACCTGGTCCGACAAATAGTTCACCGCGGCTTTCGGCGTTTTCAAGCGCATACGGCGTCGTTGTGCCGGCCTCAAAAGCAATCAACACGCCATTGCGCGTTCGTGGCAACGTACTACTCGCCGGCTGATAACCATGCGGCAAGCTATACATAATCACCGTACCTTTCGTGTCGGTCAATAGCGTGTTGCGCAATCCAATCAATGCGCGCGTCGTGATGAGATAGGTCATACGCGCAGCACCGCTCGCGGTCTGTTCTTGCTTAATCAACTCCGCTTTGCGCTTACCAAGTTCCTGGCTGACAACGCCGACAAACTCTGCACCAATTTCAATCAGCAGTTCTTCAACCGGCTCTTTCTCGACGCCGTCTTCGTTTATCGTTACAACTTTCGGCCGCCCAACTTCAAACTCATAACCCTCGCGCCGCATCGCTTCAATTAGCACGCTTAAATGCAATTCGCCGCGACCCGAAATGATAAATCCAATGCCGTCCTCGCGCACACGAAGTGCCACATTTGTCTCTAGCTCGCGCTGCAACCGATCGCCGATCTGCCGCGATGTTGTAAATTCGCCCTCGCGGCCTTTCATCGGGCTAGTATTTGGCCCGAGGTACATGCTAATCGTCGGCGCTTCGACATCCATCACCGGCAACGCTTCAGGATTGTCGCGGTCGGCAAGCGTCTCGCCGATATGCGCTGCAGCCGCACCGACGACATAAACAATATCGCCCGCTACTGCCTCGTCGACTTCTTCTTTGGCGAGCCCGCGGCTAATAAATAATTTATCAATTTTAGCGTTTTGCGCCGTGCCGTCAGTTTTTATTAGCACAATCGGCATTGCGCGTTTAGCGACACCGCGGCTAATCCGCCCAATCGCATACTTTCCCAAAAAGCTATCATACTGCAGGGCTGTTACGAGCATCTGAAACGAACCGTCTACCGACACGTTTGGCGCAGGAATTTGCTGAATAATCGCCTCGAAAATCGGCGCTAAATCAGCCGGCTCACTTGGGTCGCTCGGCATATGCACCCACGATTTGCCATCGCGCGCCGCCGCATAATACACCGGATACTTTAGCTGCGACTCATCGGTCGCGAGCTCCAAAAATAAATCCGCCAGTTCATCTTCAACTTCAGCAACGCGCCGCGCCGGCTTATCAATTTTATTGATCACTACTACCGGCTTTAGACCCAGCTCCAACGCTTTACTCAAAACGAATTTCGTTTGTGGCATCGGTCCTTCCTGTGCATCGACGATAAGCAATACGCCGTCCGCCATATTAAGCGTCCGCTCAACCTCGCCAGAAAAATCCGCATGCCCCGGCGTATCAATAATATTGATTTTGTAATCACCATAGTACACCGTCGTCTGCTTGGCGGTGATGGTAATACCACGCTCGCGCTCCTGATCGCCCGAATCCATAATCAACGCTTGCGCCATTTCCGCCTGATTGTCGCGAAACGTATTTGATTGCTTGAGTAACCCGTCGACAAGCGTCGTTTTACCATGGTCAACGTGCGCAATAATTGCAACATTTCGAATATAATTTGGGTCGGTCATAATATTCCTTAATACCGCGTAGGCTTCTGCTTATTTCATAAAAAACGGTCTGCGGCAACACAGACCTTGCTTATAGTTATTATACCATAATGGTCTGCACTAACCAAAATAATCCCTACACCAACCCCTCAACCGCAACACTCCCCATACAAAAAGAGGCATCTTGGTTCGTCCTTTGTTAAAATTGGATCTACGAAAACAACCTAATTTTAGCAGAAAGGTATTCCAAAATGCCTCAAAGAGAGTATACACAACTTTCAAGCGAAGAGCGAATTGTTATTGAAGCGCTGCTTAGAAGCTCAGCCAGGGTGCGCGAGATAGCTCGCATGCTAAACCGCAGTCCCTCAACCATCTCTCGGGAGCTCAGGCGAAACCAAAATTTTGCCAAAAAGACCAGAGTTAATAAACCTAAGGAGCTGGGACTAGACTCGAGACACTTTCGCGGTACCGCCAAAGTGCCAGTGATTCGCGAAAAGAAAGCTCGGCATAGAAGACGCCTGTGCCAATTCGAGAGAATAAACTACTTGGCTAAATCCGCCCAGCATAAGATGCTGGCTAGATGCAAGAAACAATCCCTGCTGCTCGGAGCTTTCTGGATACCAGCAAACCAGAGAGTTCGTTGAATCGCGCCTCAGGCTGCGTTGGTCTCCCGAGCAGATTGCTGGCAGGCTGCAGATAGAGATTAACAAAAGAGACAAATCTGCTAGCTTGTCTTACGTCTCGCCTAAAGCAATCTGCAAATACGCCAAGAAATACAACCTCCATAAACACCTGCGGCGCCGCGGCAAGAAATACAGATGCAGCCGTATACCTGCCGTACCTGCCGGCTGGATGTCTGCCGGCAAACGCAATATTGCAGCTAGACCCGGCGTAGTGGATGAACTCGGGCGCTTAGGCGACCTAGAGGGCGATACCATCTTCGGCAAAGATAGCCGAGACAGATTGCTAACTCACGTGGAGCGAAAGACGGGGTTAGTCTCAATTAGCCTAGTGTGCGGCTATGATGTACATAAGATACAAAAACAGACCATGCTTGATCTAGAAAGGCTCAGCAGGCACACCGGAGCCTTGCCAAAGACCATAACCTACGACAACGGCGTAGAATTTGCCGGTTGGAGACAAACCGAGAAAGACCTAGGAGCGGATATTTACTTCGCCAATCCCTACCATTCCTGGGAACGAGGCAGAAACGAAAACGCCAACGGGCTCATCCGCGACTTCTTCCCCAAAGGCACTGACTTCAAAAAACTAACTAACCGGGATATATTAAAAGTAGAATCCATGCTTAACAACCGACCAAGAAAACGATTCCAGTGGCTAACGCCACTGGAATACGCCGCGTCTTTGGGTGTTGCGGTTGAGGGGTGGGTTTAAGATCCGCGCGAAAAACTATGCGCTATACTCACACTACTCAGTAGTGGCTACAGCGCCTGTATTTCGGTTATAGCGGCGAAAAAGTCGAAGTGCACCACGGGCAATAGGCGCTGCCGCAAATACTTGCCAGAAAAACGCGGCACAGAAATTTACTGGCCACGCTAGCGCAAACTGTGCCGGCATAGCAGAGAGAGGCGCACCAGACAACGCTAGCCCGATCGCACTCATTACAAGAGACATACCCGTCACCACGCACACCGTTTGAGCAAGCGCTTTTGCCGAAGCGCTATCGCTTTTTCGTACCATGTCGCTCATGACTTTATGAGCCACTTTTGATACGACCGCATTTTCAACAATCATCACGATAGTAAAAATTACCGGCTGCAGCAGCAATGCATGTCCAAGTGCCTCAACCGATATACCGCCGTGGCGAAACGCGTTAAATATATTCATAAATAACGACATCGTAAACGCCATAGCGACACCAAAAACTAATCCTTCACGCTTATTGCGGGGCATATTTTCTCCTTTGCTTTATTATTTTTTAGCAATAAAAAAGTTGCGCTTTTTGTCGTGCAACGGTACAACTGGGGGGGGGTGTTTCACGCACTACATTTTCCGCTCTCAAGTACCAATGAACATGGCTTAGACAACAAAAAAACAACGTATTGACCTAGTTATTAGGGTAGCAAACGTGAACGAAATAGTCAATGTGAAAAATAGGCATTGTTGCACAACCCTCTAGACAACAAAAAATGAGCGGTGTTATTCTTTTGGTGTGAAGACTAAAGATAAAAACACTGCTCATACCAATAATAACACTAAAAAGTCTGCTAGGATAACCACGAAGAAGGTTGCTAGGAAGGCTGCCAGGAAGATTACTAATTGGAGCGCGTATAATAACGCCCTCAAGAGTCGAGGAAATCTAAGCATCTTCCTTGCCGAAGATGTTTTTAAGCAAGATGCGCTGAAGCAGAAAAATAATGGTAAAAATGGACACCCGTTTTGTTATTCCGATGAGTTTATTAAATTAATCCTCATCATCCGCGAACTGTTTCATCTGCTACTGCGCCAGACCAGCGGCTTTGCCGAGTTATTGTTTAATGCAATGAAGATTAGCCGAAAGGTTCCAGATTATTCTACTCTCTCTAGGCGAGCTGCCAAACTAACCGTTGACTTCCTGCCGAAATGTCGCTCCAGGGAGAATATTGTTATGCTAATCGATAGCTCTGGCTTTAAGTTATTCGGCGAAGGTGAATGGAAAGCTAGAAAGCATGGCTATAGCCGCCAGCGGACTTGGCGGGAACTACACATCGCTATAGATCACTCTAGCCGAGATATTGTTGGTCTTATTAATACTTCCGCTCATACTCATGACAATACCCAGCTTCTGCCGATGCTAGATCAGGTTCAGTCTCGCTACAGCCCTACCGCTTGTGCAAACCATCATCGGCGACGGAGCTTACGACGCGCAGCGTAATTATCTCGACATCACTAGAAAGCGTGGCATAGAATTCATCGCCCCGCCGCCTAAAAATGCTACACTACACCTCAATACCGGGCGGCACTTTAGTTGGTATGACACACCAGGCTGGGAGGAACGCAACCAAGTTGTTCGGCATGTTATTGAGTATGGTCTAGATGGCTGGAAAGCTGATGTCGACTACCATCGCCGCAGCCTAGTTGAAAATACTTTCTTTAGACTAAAGACCATATTCGGCGAACGGCTGAAATCGCGCACAGAAGCGAACCAACTAACCGAACAAAAACTAAAAGCCCTAATCATTAACCAATTCAATAGCCTAGGACTGCCGAGGTATAGCGGAACCAGCTAACGAGACAAAGCAGGACAAGACAAAGCAGGACAAAGCAGGACAAGACAAAGCAGGACGAAGCAAAACCCGCAGCAACTAGGGTGAGCTGAGGGTTTGAGGGTTGGGTTGTGCAACAATGCCTGAAAAATAAAAAAACAAGCAACAATGCTTGCCTGTATAATTTGGTGGAGTATAGGAGATTCGAACTCCTCACCTCTTCGCTGCCAGCGAAGCGCTCTAGCCAAATGAGCTAATACCCCGCATAATATACTAGTTTGTGGTGGGAAATACAGGGCTCGAACCTGTGACCTCAGCAATGTGAATGCTGCGCTCTAGCCAACTGAGCTAATCTCCCGCAAACTTTCCCAAATCCACCCGAATATGGTGGAGCATGCGAGAGTCAAACTCGCGACCTCAGCAATGCGAATGCTGCGCTCTATCAACTGAGCTAATGCCCCATCACTACTATCGTATCAAAAAATCGCCCCAAATTCTAGAGGCGACTTTCGTGCTGTTACGCGCCCACCCGGGGCACGGAAGTTTTGATGTTTATTTTTTAATCGCAACGGGCACCCCATTGCGTACCAGCATATTTAATAGTATTGCGTATTCACCAGTAAAATGCAAGTGCTTAATGCCACCCGAATAGCGCGGGCGCACAGTAACGTAGCAAAGACATCCGCCTGCTTATAATTATTTATGCCGAAGCTGCGATTCAAACATATGGTAGTACGCGCCGTGCCGAGCAACAAGCTCGGCATGCGTACCATACTCGACAACTTTACCATGCGCGAGCATGAAAATCATATCAGCTTTCTCAACTGTACTCAGACGATGCGATACAGTAATAATCGTCTTTTGTTTTTGCTGGAACAACCGGTCGAAAATGCGAGCCTCCGCTAGCGCGTCTATCGCACTCGTCGGTTCGTCTAAAATAACAATTGGACTGTCGCGGTAAAAATTACGGGCAAGTGCCAACCGCTGCCATTGTCCGCCCGACAAATCTACGCCTTTCACGCCGTCGTCGGACTCCATCCACTGATTCACGTAGCTATTGACGCCTTTCGGTAGCTTGGCGACAAATTTTGCCGCCTCGGCTTCGCGTAGCGCAGCGTTCACTCGCTCCTGACTCGGCGTTTTTGACACATCACCAAACCACACGTTCTCGGCGGCTGTCGCGAAATCATACTGCGTAAAATTTTGGCTGAGCACGCCTAGCTGCCGGTGCCACGTTTGCACATCGACCGACTTAAGCGGCACGCCATCAACTACCACTTCGCCGCTAACTGACTGATATAATCCCGCAAGCAATTTCAGCAGTGTTGTTTTACCCGCGCCGTTTTCGCCAACAAGTGCAACATGCTGACCGCGCTTAATAGTCAAATTGATATGATTAAGCACAAGCGTATCGCTGCCCGGATAATGAAAACTTACATCCTTGAATCGTATATCGCGATGCAACGCCGATACTATTTTGCCTCCCTGCTTGGCGATCGGCAGCTCCATGAACCGCTGGTAATCAAATAAATTTGCCAGATCTTCGTCCATACTATTGACCGCCGAGACCAAGCTGCCGACACTACCGAGCGCGCGACCCGCTGTTTGCTGCACAAATAAAAACTGGCCGATCGGCTGTCGGTGCGCGACGATTTCGCACACGATCCACACGAGCGCGCTAATCTCCACCGCCGCCTGAAACGATTCCGCACCGAGTCTTTTCACCAAAAATTTCCGCTCAAAATCAATACGCGTTTTTTGATCTTTTTCAAGTAGCACCGTACGCATATCAAGCAAGTGACGAACCAATCCATACAGCCGCAAATCAATCATCTTTTGCGGTTTAAGCATTTCCCATTCAATCCAGTTTGCGCGCCGGCGCGTTTCGACATTTTCGCGCCAATGGTTTGTATTAAGCCGCGATAAACGAAACTGTACGATCATGCTCGGAACTGCAGCGAGTACAACCGCCAGCCCCAGCCACGCGTTAATCGCAATAAGCACCCAAACCGTAAATATAAACGTAAACGTATGCGTTACAACATCTGCTAAACGCGCAAAAATATATGGAAAAAATTGCGCAAATTCTTTGGCGCGCTCATACATATCAATCGTGTCCTTATCGTCATAGCGCCAAAACTCAATCGCGCAAAAACGCTCGTACATCACATCTGACATGGCAGTTTTGATACGAAACCGCATAAGCTCGCTCACGTAGCGATCGAAAACACCCCACCATGCAGTTGTCAACACGTCTAATAGTGCCACTGCCACCACTAGCCACACCACACGACCACCTGCCGTATGGTCACCTGCGTACGCTTCGGCGAGCGCCGTGGTCGTAAGCGCAGCTAGATACGTTGTAGCGATTGACAACCCGGCAGAAATCACCGAGCCAGCAATTTGCAGTATCGACATGACAGGCGCGATTCGCAGCGATGTTTTTGCCACGCTATAAAGCGCACGGATTAGTTGACGAATGGTTGGTTTGGGGCGGGACATCTGCTGCTATTATAATCACCTTTCCCAAGAAATGATACCAGCTTTTCATTACAATAATTATTCGCGCGATTACCCATCACTAATGGCACGACGCCGCCAAAAGCGGCGAACTCATCCTTGTTCGCCGCTTCGGTTTGTGGGATAGCGCTGTGCTTATGCAGCTACTCTCTCTGTTCCTTAGGGCTCTTATGCTTGCCAGTCTTTGCGGAGGCGGACGCCAATGATGAGAGTGAAGGCGCCTGCGATAAGAGTGCCAAAACGGAACATCCCGTAAAATTAGATATGTAAAAAACAACTAATTGGAAGGAGATGCTCCGTATGTCTAACATATCAAACTTTACTAGCAATAAGAAGTGCTGGCAGCTCATTAACAAACTATTCGGAAAGGAGGTGCTGTGCCCATTGTGCGGGCGTAAACTGCAAGAGAACTATCTTCTGAGGTATTTGTAGTGCAAAATGTGCCGCAAGAAGTTTAGAGCCACTGCCTGGCATGGTTCCCCGGCTGTATGACATGAAGCTAAGTTCTAGGCAGCTATTCCAGCTAATCTGGGCTGGCAGCATCGTAAAAGCGTTGAGGCAATCATACTGTTTGCAGGCGCTAGCTACCCGACTGTCTCTAGGTGATTTTCTCGCTTTCGAAAAACCCGTCAAACGCCGCCGCGACGCTAGAGGGCTTGGTTCAAGCCGATGAGAGCTACTTCTCGAAGCTAAAGAGCAAACAAGCCACCTACGTAATATCTGATGTTATTGAGCAGGATACCGGACGCCTAGCTTTGTGCATAACAGGCGGCTTTTACGATGGTAGAGATAGAGCTGTTCTTGAAGAATTTATCCAAGACAATGTAAAGCCAGACAGCCTAATTATTACCGACAAATGGTACGGCTACGACAAATTGCCGCTCCTTGGTTACCAACCACTCCAAGCTATTCAAAAGACCTGCTAACTTATCTGCGCTTTACTTTGAGTGTTTCGGGTTAGTTGGCTGAACCATTATCTGGCTATTACGATCGAGAGAAATGTAGGCTCATCAATAACTTTCGTACCATATTTCTCTGCCCGCGCCAATTTACTTGCCCCAACTTTTCCTCCCGCCACCAGATAGGTTGTGTCTTTGCCGACGCTAGTTTGGAATGTTCCGCCAAGTGCACGGATCTTCTCAGCCGCCTGATCGCGAGACATCGACTGCAACGTGCCAGTGATAACGAAACTTTTACCAGCTAACTCGCCCCGCTTTGCCTTGTAGATTGGCGTAACGCCGAGCAGGGTAAACTTTTCAAGGAGCACCGCATTATCCTCATCTGCAAACCACGCCATGATTGATTCCGCCACGACGACGCCAACGCCATCAACCGATTGCAGCTCATCAATCCCTGCCTGCGCTAGTTTATCAAGACTCTCAAAATGATTCACCAAATCAATTGCTGTCTGCGCGCCGACATGGCGAATCCCTAGTCCGTACACGAAGCGCTCCAGCGGCGGCTGTTTTTTAGCAGCAATTGCGTCGATTAATTTCTGCGCCGAAATATCCGCGAAACGCTCCAACGTCAACAATTGCTCTTTTGCGAGCGTGTAAATATCCGCCAAGTCTCGCACCAATTCTGCATCAACCAGAGCTTCAACATTTTTTTCGCCCAGCGTGTCAATGTCAAGCGCACCTTTCGACGCGAAATGCTTCAGTGCGCGTTTCAGAATAAGCGGACCACTCAAGCCTTTCACGCGATACACCGCTTCGCCCTCAGGACGGACAAACTTCAATTCTGGATACTGCCGCGCCAGTTCCGCCGGATAATCAATCGGCCGCGTATCTTTCGGGCGCAGCTCAACAAGCACAGCTTCAATTTGCGGAATAATGTCGCCAGCCTTAAAGACCACCACCGTATCGCCACGGCGCACGTCCAGCCGCGCGATCTCATCAGCATTGTGCAAACTCGCATGCTGCACCGTTGTACCCGCCACGACAACCGGATCAAACACCGCCACTGGTGTCGCCGCACCTGTACGCCCGATTGATATGACAATGTCGCGCACAATTGTCGTCGCCTGTTCGGCAGCATATTTATACGCCACAGCACCACGCGGATTCTTACCGACCAGCCCGAGCTCATCAAAACGTATCCGGTCATTAATTTTTATCACCAAACCGTCAGTATTAAATGGCAACTTCTGGCGTTTCTCGTCCCACTCATTCACGAAATTCATCACTCCCGCGATATCCGTGAACACGCTTGCCTGCTTATTCCGCGTAATACCAAGCGCTGTCAGTGCCTGATAGGCGAAGCTATTTGTCGGCACATCGTCGGCATCGTCGCGAATGATGTCATAGCCGCGAAAGCGGAGCGGTCGCTCCGCCACAAGCTTCGGATCAAGCTGGCGGATTGTGCCCGCCGCAAGGTTCCGCGGATTGGCGAACTCAGGCTTACCCGCAGCACGCTGGCGTTCATTCAACGCTGTAAAGTCTTTTTTGAGCATGATAATTTCACCACGAATTTCTGTACGCCCACGCAGAAAAATTTCATAGCCTTTCGTCTCATGCAAGCGTAGCGGCACGTTTTTAATTGTTCGCACATTGTTCGTTACGTCTTCGCCGACGAAACTATCACCGCGCGTCACAGCTTGTGTAAATATGCCATCAATATAAATAAGCGCGCATGCTAGTCCGTCCATTTTTATGTCAGCAAAGAATTCATGATTCTCCGCCGGCAATAATTTATCAATCCGGTTCACCCACGCGACAACATCGTCTTTATCAAACACGTCATTCAAGCTAACCATACGCCGCGGATGACGAACTTTTGCAAAACCATCAGACAGTTTATTCCCGACACGCTGCGTCGGGCTATCAGGCGTTATCCATGCCGGATGCGCCGCTTCAATTTGTTTCAGCTCGCTCATTAAGCTGTCATATACCGCATCGCTTACTGACGGCTGATCAAGTGCGTAATACTCGTAACTGTATTTGCTCAGCAGCTTTTTGATTTCATTAAGCCGGCTTCGCGTCATCGTCAACAACCTTTCGATACAACAGGTATACATATGCGGCATACCACACGACCGACCATGCGACAACGACCACGCCAACATACGGCACAATTGGCACGTTTTTTAACCACGACCACATTGACGATAGCCAGCTGTCGAGCATGACGATAGAAACCATAATTACCAGCCAGGTCAATAGAACGCAAAGCGCACCCCACGCCAATCGATACATAATCCGCAAGCGCCGCCCAACCACCAAATCGCCTGCCGCTTTGACTGCACGCATCGGATACATCCCCGGCAGTGTCACGACAACAAGCGCAATAATTGTGCTTGAAATCCAATACAGTACGAGTGCCGCGATCACCGCTGCAAAAACGCTAAACAGCATGCGTGCAAATCCAGTACTCAGCAAATCAGCCGATGACAACCCAGCATACAATAGCGCCGCGATGCCAACCGGCAATAATTGGACGAGCAACACTAGCAGGACGAGTGCTGTCGACATCATCGGTGCACTCGCATTATACAATCCGTCGCGCAACCGAGGGCGGCGGTTCATCTTTATTTCGCGCAGCAGCCAAACTGTCGTCAGCCACACCATCATCAAACACAATACCATTAATAATCGCTGGTCAGCCGGCAACGACGAGTTTATTGAAAACGATGCTAATACTGTTAGTCCCGCCTGCGCAAGCGAGTTTATACCGCCATCAAACAAGTTATTCATTGAATCAGATATTAGTTTTCCGACTGAATTGTACACTTCCTGACTCGTAATTGCACCAGCAAATGCCATGATCGTCGCATATATCACAATCATCGGCGCAAATATACGCCAATGCGTACGCAACATATGGTTCACCTGGCGCGTAAACGCAATGTAGCCCGGCAGTTTCAAACTGCGCGTATAATCGCGGCGGCGTGTACGGCAAAAACTGCGGTGCGGGCGGCGGCTCAAAAAATCATACCGCCGGATACTCCACTTATACCATATCGCAGTGAAAAAGACGCTAACCGCCTGCCACGCCACCGCGAAACGTACACTCACTGCACGCCATATGCGTAAGATAAATCTGCAGCTATTATTTTTCCTCAACACAATATCCCCTACTCAAGTTTGGTGCGCAGAGCGGGAATCGAACCCGCACGCCTTTTGGGCATCAGATTTTAAGTCTAACGTGTCTACCAGTTCCACCATCTGCGCTTATATTCTATTGTACCGTATTTGAAATAAAAAACGACCCCCTTTTGGAGCCATCTCGTGGAGGCACGTACGAGAGTCGAACTCGTCTAAAAGGTTTTGCAGACCTCTGCGTAACCGCTCCGCCAACGCGCCATTTATTCTTTTTACCTTATAGTCTGGTGCAGACGAGAAGACTTGAACTTCCACGAGCGCAATGCTCACTAGCCCCTCAAGCTAGCGCGTCTACCAATTCCGCCACGTCTGCATATTGCAAATTGTACCATGCGATAGCAAAATACCTCATCATTATACTGTAGCTCACGGTGTTTTGTAAACAGTTGCCGGCGAAACCGACCACTCGCTCACACGAGCATAGCGATCCGATAACTCAGGCAGCGACCCTTTCGGCTTAACGATGTACGCATTCGTGTTGACAAGATATTCCGACGACGCTTGGTATAGCGCAATTGCCGGCACATCGCTCAGCCATTGCCGTACAAACTGCGCATATTTCGCCATGCGCAAATTTGACTCCAACCGAGTTCGCGCGCTTGCAAGCGCCGCGTCGCTCAATTGATTTGAGTAATTCGAAAAATTATAGCCTGTCGCTGAAGCTTGCGACGAGTGCCAGTACGCATACACGTCCGGATCGGCGCCAAGCGCAAGTTCATACAGCAGCACGTCAAAATCGCGCGGTTGCAGCACACCTTGCACAAAATTTGAAACTGCCGAATTTGTATCGACTTGATTAGCATCAACCGACACACCAACCGCATTCCATTGCCGCTTCACCGTATCAATGATCTTGCTATACTGGCTACTATTCGTCGTTGTGATAGTCAGCTTTAGTTCTTGGTCGCCCTTATGTCGCGAGCCATTCTTTATCTTCCATCCAGCGCTATCAAGCAGCTGAGCGGACTTTTCAGTGTTTGGCTTTGACGCACGCGGCACCTCTCCGCTTGAGAACATTGAATGTAGAATCGGACCATCTAGCGTTTGCACGCCGCCGCCGACTGCTTGGCGAATTGCCGCCGTATCTGTCGCGAGCTGCAAAGCTTGGCGCACTGTTTTGTCCTGCAGCACCGGATTTCTTGTATTAAACAGTAAATACACGCCCTTATTAAGCGGCTCCGATATGACGCGGTACTGCGACGGACGCTTACTATGCGCAAGCGCCGCCGGCGCGCTTACCGCACCGGTCACTTCACTGTTCTTGATAGCTTTCGTAAACGCTGCGTCATCGGTGTAGGCGCGTAATTCAAAACGCGAAACACGAGGCGTAGTGTTGTAATATTCTGTATGCGGCACAAGCTGCAACACCTTTGAAGCATTCGACAACCCTGCTGTCTGCAGGCGGCGAAACTTGAACGGACCGCTTCCAATCGGATTTTGGCTAAACGACGACTCACGGAGCACCGACGGTTCGACATTTTGCAAAAGATGCTTCGGCACAATCGGGAATGTAAGCGCATGCGGAAACGCTGCATAAACAGTCGGCAGCGTAAATTCAACAGTATGCTGATTGATTTTTTTCACAACCGCGTCTGTCCAATTAACGCGTAGCGGCGAGCGCGTTTGCGGATTTTTAATAAGCCCAATAGTATACACAACATCGTCCGCTGTAAGCGCATGTCCGTCTTGCCACGTTGCGTCGCGCAGTGTGACAGTGTAGATTTTTGAATCGCGTATCGTCATGGACGACGCAACATCGGCATGGAGTGCGCCAGTTGCATCATAATGATATAAGCTTGAAAACATCAGCCGCGCCGCCGACGCCTCCGCCTCATTTGATGCTAATAACGGGTTAAGTGTATCAAGCGAACCAACAATACCTTCGGCGTATACGCCACCCGAACGATACCCGCCCTGCATATACGCCGACACGTTACCCCATGTTTGCTGCAATCCAAGCGTTGCAACCAAAATGCCAACAACTGCCAGCCACGTAATAATTTCACCAGTCACCAACCGAACACTATTGATGCGCCGCAGAATAAAACGCCGCGCATGACGCTGCGTTACGCCGCCAGCACGCTTCAATCGACGCGTAATATCTTTACGGTTCAGTGCGGAACGCTGCGGTTTTGGTTGTAGGTCGCCCAAATCGCTCACACACCAGCCCCATTATGATAAACTTGGCAGTACGAGCGACGCAATAATTGATAATACAAATATCACTGCCAAAAAAATCGTCACTTCAAACAAACTCTTATCAAGCCCGCGCCGCGTGGTATATAACTCGCCAGAGCCGCCAAATCCAGCACCAAGGCTTGCGCCGCGTTGCTGCAGCAGAATTGCAATCACCATCAGCACGGCTGATACAATTGTTGCAATCTGTAATATCATCGTTATATTCATCGCCTAATCCTCCTCCCGCGCTTGAGTATACTCCAATTCAAGCAAACTGCTTACTATATAGTTTACCAAACTCAATACTAAGCCCGTCAATACCGAATTCCAAAATGTCATTTGCAATCCAGGTGCCAATTTCAGAGAAACCCATACCATCAGGCCATTGACAATGATAGTAAAGAATCCAAGCGTGATCAATATCGCTGGCAGCGACAAAATAATAACAATCGGCTTCAGTACAGCGTTCACGACCGAAAAAATAAGCCCAGCTATCAAAAATGCCGGCGCTCCAGCGCTAATTTGCACTTCGCTATATCCCGTCCCGAAAATACGCACAGCAACCCACAGACCAAACGAATTCAAGATCCAGCGCAATATAAACGTCAAGAACTGCCTTTTCATTTCATCTTAGTATAGCGCATTACGATATATTTCGCTAGAGTTTCGAGCCGTTGTCCATAAACGTTGCCCGAATACGTGCCGCCAACACGGGATTCACAACCGTTCGCAGCTGCTCTTCGCTTGCCGTCTGCACACCGCGCACGCTGCCAAATGCACGCACAAGTTTTTTCTGCGTCGCCGAACCAACGCCGGTAATCGTACTAAGAACACTCTTAGTCGCATTCGCCCGCTTCAGCGTCGTGTGATAGCTAACAGCAAATCGATGCGCCTCGTCGCGAATACGCTGAAATAGTTTTATCGTGTCTTCGTATGGACTAGGCGCATCACCACCGCGCAAATTCTTTGAATGCGAACCGGCATTCTGCCGCCCGACATGTAAATTCACAAAATAGTATCCGCTTGAATCAATCACCACCGCACCAGGGGTCGGCTTCGCTACCATTTTCTCGATATACGACTCGTCAATCGGCGAACGACCTTTTGCAATCACAATTTCTTCATCGCGCTTCGCCACTCCAATCGCCGGCACATTCACGCCGAGAACTTCTAATTCACATAGTACCGCGTTCAACTGTCCTTTACCGCCATCAATGAGCAGTAAATCTGGCATACCCCATGCTTTTACATTTTTTGCACTAAAACGGCGGCGAATCGTTTCGCGCATATTTGCCGTATCGTCGTTACGCTGCACGTGCATTTTAAATTTACGATACTGCGCACGGTCGCTCACACCGTTTGTGAATACTACCATGCTCGCCACTACATTCGTGCCGCTCATATGCGAAATATCATAGCCCTCAATGCGCGCTGGCGGTGATTGCAATCCGAGCAATTGAGCTAATTGCGCCAATGCTTGGTCTTTTGATATATCCAAAAACTCGCGGTCGCCGAACATAATCCGCCGCTGCAGTTCGTGCATGTACGACAACTTATTGCGCAGCTGCGCAGCTGTTTCAAACTCTTGGCTGCGCGCCGCCCGCTTCATGTCGCACTCAATTTCTTTGGCGATTTTCATGCGCCCGCCTTCAATATATCTAATCAATTTGCGCAGTGATTTTTTATATTCTTGACTCGTCATATCAGCACTTGGCGCCAATCCAATTTGTTCCTCTAGATTCATACGTTCACGTTTCGGCGGCTTAATATAATATGGAAAAATTTTACGTAAATACCGCAGCGCTTTTTTCACTGCAAAGCCACTATAGAACGGACCAATATATGTCGCACCATCGTCTGCCGGATTCCGCGTAAACGTTACCGTCGGCCATTCGCTCTTCATATCAATACGGACGAATGTTTGCGATTTATCATCGCGCAACAAAATATTATAGCGCGGCATATAACGCTTCACCATTTCGCTTTCCAAAAATAGCGCATCCATTTCACTTTCAGTTTCGATCCAATCGGTATCATTGATTTCCGCTACCAATGCGCGCGTTTTTACGTCCATATCAGCCTTACTTTGAAAATATTGCCGCACGCGATTTTTCAGAATAGCCGCCTTGCCAATATAAATAATCTCATCGTCTTTAGACTTATGAAAGTACACGCCTGGAGTGCGCGGGAGCGTTTTCAATTTTTCCTTAAGCGCCGCATTCATATGTTTATTATATCGCGAATAGCGCGTTTTGGTTCACGACAATAGCATACTACTATGGAATAACCCTTAGATTGTCTGATTCATGCAAGTGTAAGTATTCTAACAACACTACTGCTTGATTATGTGCTGTATCTTTTGCGCTATAGAGCAGTGTAACTCGCGTATAAGAACGCCAACGCGCAAGAGCTGCTGCCGCTTCAGGATTATTCGCCAACTCTTGTAAATATTTTACCTTAAACTCATCATACTTAGCAGGATCGTGCGCAAACCATTGCCGCAGTTCATTGCTTGGCGCAATCTCTCTGCACCATTCGCCAAGCGCCGCCTTATCTTTGCTTATGCCGCGCGGCCACAATCGATCAACCAAAACACGGTAACCATCGCCTGGCTTCGCATCTTCATATATTCGCTTAGTATCGTACGTCGTCATGCCAGCGCCTCCTTTACTACATTCTGCAAAATCGGAATCACCTCCGCTTCAAACCATGGGTTACGTTTACGCCAACCAATATTGAGCGGCGACGGGTGCACAAGCGGAAAATAATTCGGTAAATACGCATCAAATTGCGCTACCGTTGCAGTTACATTCTTTTTAGCGTGTCCCGTTAAATAATATTTCTGTGCATATGCGCCAACTAAAATTATTAAACGCACATACGACATACGCTCCAGCAACCGCGGATGCCACATTGCGGCAAAATTGTTTCGCGGCGGCAAATCGCCGTGCACACCTTTGCCAGGATAATAAAAATCCATTGGCATGAGCGCAAACAAATCAGGATTGTAAAACTGCTCATCACTTACACCCAGCCACTGGCGCAACAATCGCCCGCTTGCATCATTCCACGGCTTATGCGTTTGCTGTGCGATTCGCCCCGGCGCTTGCCCAACTAGCACAATACGTGAATAGGGTGACGCAGTATATACTGGCGTCCACCCTTTGGCGCGAAACGCCGCGTTCATATCATCGTCGGCAATTTGCTGAAGAAGCAACGGGCTCGACATAAAGTTACTCAGCCGTTCACCTACTTCTTCACGGCTTTTTCGAGCGCATCAATCAAGACCTGCTTCGGTCTCATGCCAATCAGTTCTTGAATCTCCTTGCCCCCCGCAAAGACCTTCATATTCGGAATACCTTGCACGCGATGTTCTCTTGCCAATTCACTATTATCACCGCTCGCCTCCGTGTCAATTTTGATAACATCAAAATTAGTTTCGTCGGCAATTTGCTGTAAAATTGGCGCCATCGCACGGCACGGCGGACACCAGGTCGCCCAAAAATCCACTAATACCGGATTGGCACTTTGCAGCACTTTCTCCTCAAACTCCTGACGATTCGTTATATTGTATAATGCCATATTCCCTCCTTGTCGCTCTTTTATTATACCATTCTGCCAACTGTCTATTCAGCAGAACAATTACAATTACAATTACAATTACAATTACAATTGCTAGCGCAATCTTGGCATGTGGTTTTTATACACTTGCATGCTTTATTCATCGGCATGTTCCTCCTTTCTACAACAGCTACATTCTTGACACTCACCATAAACCGTCAAAGAACCGTCTAGCACGCAATTACACAATTGGGCTTGCAGAATCTTGCGACATGGCGCAGGACACGTAATGTCAATCAAACAATCGCACCGAGTGCAGCAAAAATGATCGTGTGGTTTCATATTTGCGTCGAACCGTTTATCACCATCCTTTGTCTTTGGTGCAAGCACTATTTCGCCGTCCTCAACTAATCGCTGCGTGATTCGGTGAATTGTCGTTGCGCTCACCTGTATATAGCGATCGGTGTAGTACTGCATAATATCAGCATGAGTCGCGTGACCTAATTGCTTTATACAATCCCGCACTAAATTAGCATATTTACTTTCGCGGCGTATGATGGTTGTCATACTCTTATTGTAAATCGTTTACACTAAAAATACAAGTATCTTATTTTAACTAGTCATATCACAATATCACCAACTGCAGAATAAATTTTATTAAACAAGCCCAACGATTAAATTGTTCCGACCTTACGATATGCACCATCAAATGTTTCTACATCATCGGGATTAAGAAAATATATAATCGTATCAGTTTTAATAGTGTCTGGCGAGCACATCTCTTCTATGCAACCATCAAGTCGTTCTATCATTACGCCAAAATCGCACTTAATAATTTCTGGTACAACGATTGGTTCTGGTAAATCATTTACATTAATGATAAATCTGCACGGTCTCAAAAGCTCGCGATAACCATTCAAAACTCCGTTTGTGTTATCTTCATTTTGACCATGACGAGCAATAAACAGCCTTGCAGTTTGACTCATGACTCTATCTTGCTATATAATCTACTTATTATGAACTCGTAAGAGAGTTCCTCTATTTTCTCTTCACTTATTCGCTCGACAATACATAAGAATTTAAGTTGCAAAACACTACAAAAAGGAGATTTATCGTGAGTAAAAAATCAAAAAACAGCCAATCTATTCTGCGCTTATTTTGGCGTGCATCGCAGTCATATAAATGGCGACGAAATATAGCAGTTATTGCCACGGCAACTACGTTTATTGTTGGCATGTTTGTTGGCCCACTGATTATTGCGCAGCTGCTCGACATAATCCAGCATAGACAACTTAGCAACACCAGCAACTTATGGCAGCTCGTGATATTATACGGACTATCACAACTATGGTCGGAGATTATCGGTTGGCGCTTAGTGCTTTATCTAGTGTGGACATTCGAGGTCTCTGTGATGCGCGATTTGTATGTAAAAATATTCAACAAATTAGCAAACGAAACGTTATTTTTCCACGCTAACAAGTTTGGCGGCTCGCTCGTTAGCCAAACAAATAAATTTACCGGAGCGTTTGAACGCTTCTGGGATACTATCATTTGGTCGATTCTGCCAGTCGTGATTTCCATTATTGGATCAATCGTTGTTCTCTCAACATTGTTATGGCAATACGCTATCTTTTTGGCGATTTTCGCGGTTATTTTCATTATAGTGGTCTATTTTGGTTCGCGACCAATGATGAAGCTAAACGAAGAAGAAGCGGCTGCCAACAATACTATGAGCGGCAAAATCGCTGATGCTATCTCTAATATTATGGCAGTGAAATCATCAGGCGTCGAGATGCGAGAAAGTAAAGAATTTACCAAAACAGCAAACAACTGGCGCAGCGCTTCATTTAATTTGATGTCCGGTTTTCTGAAAATGAGCGCTATTTATTCATCAATTACGACGACCATCAAAGTTGTCGCTATCGCGTTCGCCGTCTACGCTGCACAGCATAACACTGTATCGGTAGCAGCGATTTACCTAATCATTACCTACACCGGTACAATGACGCGCGAGCTATGGAATATGAACGGTATTATGCGCAATTATAACCGCGTGCTTGGCGACGCGCGTGACATGGCGGAAATTCTACAAACACCGACAAGCTTGATTGATAAAAGTGCGAGAAAATTACGCATTTCGCACGGCGAAATCGTCATGAATAATGTGACATTCACGCATGATGAAGGACAAGGTGACACGCTGTTTAAGAATTTCTCGCTGACCATCAAACCTGGCGAAAAAGTTGGACTAGTTGGCACATCTGGCTCAGGAAAGACGACGCTAACAAAACTACTCCTACGCTTTGCTGACATTGATAGCGGTGAGATTTTAATTGACTCGCAAAATATCGCCGACGTCACACAGGCAAGCTTACGCTCAAGTATTGCGTATGTACCCCAAGAACCGCTGCTCTTTCACCGCTCAGTGCTGGACAATATCGCGTACGGACGACCTGGCGCAACAAAATCCGCTGCAAAGAAAGCCGCCAAGCAAGCTGGCGCATATGATTTCATCACGAAATTACACGATGGATTTGACACGCTTGTCGGCGAGCGCGGCGTAAAATTATCGGGCGGACAACGCCAGCGTATCGCTATCGCCCGCGCAATTTTGAAAGATGCGCCAATTTTAGTCCTTGACGAAGCGACATCAGCGCTCGACTCGGAATCCGAAGCATTAATTCAAAAATCGCTCGAAACGTTGATGAAAAACCGTACATCTATAGTTATCGCTCATCGCCTGTCAACTATCGCCAAACTTGACCGCATTATTGTCATGAAACGCGGTCGCATTATTGAGGACGGCACGCACAACGAGTTGCTGAAAAAGAACGGTACATACGCGCAATTATGGCAACGACAGTCTGGCGGGTTTATTGATGAATAAAAATCGCCCCCCAATTCTGGGGGACGATTAAAACATTTATGCTACCTTTTATTCTGCTTCCGCACCTGGATTTTCGCCTTCAACTGGTACATCCTCAGCGTCAGCCGAAGTCGATTCTCCTGCCGCCGCTTCGTTTGCAGCTTCAAGTGCAGCCGGCTCATACACGCTGGCAACGACTAAATCTTTCACGGTAACATTGTCGTCGGCCGTACCTTCGCGACCATCGTCATTATCGACAATCTCTACACCTGATGGCAACAGTATATCGCCAATCGTAACGCGATCGCCAGCATTCGCGAGATCCATAATCGACACCTCTAGATACTCTGGCAGTTCCATCGGCAGTGCTTTGACCTCAATCTTCTCAATCGCTTGCAAAACGACCAATCCGTTACGCTCCGCCACTGACTCACCCTCGCCAGCCAGGCGGATCGGCACTTCCGCCACCACCGGCTCATTGGCACGAACCGCATGAAATGAAATGTGGCGAATAACACCATGCTTAATAGGATGAAATTCCGCAGCTTTAATCATCGCAATACGGTGTTTCGTACCCGACAACTGCACCGGCGTATGCTTGCCGGCTTCCGCATATACACGCGCCACCTCCCCTGCGTCAGCCTGAATTGCAATCGACTCCATATTCGCACCATACACAACACCCGGTGTCAACCCTCGTCTCCGCAACTGCTTTACTTTCTTGCCGAAAATTTCTCGGCGATCTACTCTCAATGTTATCTTGTCTCCCATATTTCTCCTTTTCGGATATGTTTCCGGAGTTATTATTTATTATATTACCACAATCATTATACTTGAGAGATAGTTTTAAGCCAAACGACTTACTAAAAAATACAAAAAATTGTTATAATAGTTGAGTGGAAACACTCATTCACGCCATCACTAGCTTTGGAATTCTCGCAATTCTGCTCGTTGTCTTTGCCGAGTCAGGGTTGCTCATTGGATTCATTTTTCCAGGCGACAGTTTACTATTCACCGCCGGGTACATGGTGCAACAGCAGATTCTTGGATTTAATGGACAACCAATTGATATTCATATTTTTGCATTACTTATTTTTGCCGCAGCCGTCGCCGGCGATAGTGTCGGATTTGAATTCGGGCATAAAGTCGGCCGTAAATTATTTCAAAAAGAAAACTCGCGGTTCTTTAAGAAAAAATATCTCGACCAAACCGAAACATTCTATGCTAAGCACGGCTCAATCACGATCGTGCTCGCACGGTTTGTGCCGATTGTTCGCACGTTTGCGCCAATTGTTGCCGGCGCAAGCAATATGCATTACCGCACATTTATTACATACAACGTTATCGGCGGATTCTTATGGTCGTCGCTGTTTGTCTATCTCGGATATTACGCCGGCGAGTTTTTGACCAAAGCGGGTGTAAATATTGAGGTCGCAGCGCTCATTATTATATTCCTATCGGTTTTGCCAATGATTATTCACGCACTCAAACAAGAAAGTACGCGCACTAAGCTCAAGCGCCAATTCAAAGTGTTGTTTTCGAAAAAAAGATAGCTAAGTTGCTTGTTGTTGCAAATAGCCCCTATAGATTATAAAAGCTTTTTCAAGTACTTGCCGGTGAACGATTCCGGCGATTTTGCAACGTCTTCCGGCGTACCTGATGCAACCACCATGCCGCCGCCTTGCCCGCCTTCCGGACCCATATCAATAATCCAGTCGGCGCATTTTATTACCTCTAAATTATGCTCGATGATAATCATACTATTACCGCCGTCGACAAGTTTTTGTAGAATATCGAGTAGTTTTTTAACGTCTGCCGTATGCAGCCCAGTCGTCGGCTCATCTAGAATGTAAAGCGTTTTACCAGTTGAACGGCGGCTCAATTCAGTCGCAAGTTTGATTCGCTGCGCTTCGCCGCCCGAAAATGTCGTTGCCGGCTGCCCAAGTTTAACATAGCCAAGCCCTACCTCGTTGATTGTTTGCAGTTTGCGCGCAATCGCCGGCACATTCGCGAAAAAATCACACGCCTGCTCAACTGTCATATTCAAAATATCGCTAATCGTTTTACCTTTATACTTAATTTCAAGCGCTTCGCGGTTATACCGCTTACCATGACATTCCGGACACTGAACGTATACATCCGGCAAAAAGTGCATTTCAATTTTTATCATGCCGTCACCCTGGCAATGCTCGCAGCGCCCACCTTTCACATTAAAGCTAAACCGTCCCGCTTTGTAACCGCGAATATTTGCTTCAGGCGTATTTGCAAACAACTCACGGATCTGTGTAAACACGCCGGTGTATGTCGCCGGGTTTGAGCGCGGCGTACGCCCAATCGCCGATTGATCAATTACAATCGCCTTGTCTAATTGATTGATACCATCAATTCGCTCGTGCGCGCCTGGCACTGCTTGCGCCCGATGCAACCGTGCTGTTAGCTCGTTTGCGACAATATCATTCACAAGCGTTGATTTGCCGCTGCCACTCACGCCTGTCACGAGCGTCATCACGCCAAGCGGAAATTCAACATCAATATGTTTCAAATTATTTTCACGCGCACCGCGCACAACGAGTTTACGGTCTTTTTGCACAGTGCGGCGTTTTTTTGGTACAGCTATTTTCTCAACGCCGCTTAAATACCGCCCCGTTATACTTACAGGATTTTTTGCGACCTCAGCTGGCGTACCTGCTGCTACAACTTCGCCGCCGTGCACGCCCGCACCCGGACCAATATCTACCAGATAGTCTGCTTGCGCAATTGTATCCTCATCATGCTCAACAACAAGCACCGAATTGCCTAAATCACGCAGATGTTTCAATGTCGCGATTAACCGATCGTTATCACGCTGGTGCAACCCGATCGAAGGCTCATCAAGCACATAGAGGACTCCTTGCAGGCCAGAACCGATCTGCGTTGCCAAACGAATCCGCTGCGCTTCGCCGCCGCTAAGCGTATTTGCCGCTCGACTCAGCTCTAAGTAGTTTAGACCGACGTTATTCATAAAGCCAAGCCGCGCCGCAATCTCTTTCAGAATCAACCGCACAATATGCATTTCCGACTCGCTGAATTTTAGCTTACTAAATAAATCAAGCGCATTTGCTACATCAAGATTACACATATCCATAATCGACAGCCCGTTTACTGTCACCGCCAGCACAACCGGTTTGAGACGCGCACCTTGACATGTCGTACATTTCCGCTCGCGCATAAAGCGCTCAATATCTTTGCGCATAAACTCGCTTTCCGTCTCACGATGGCGACGTTCTAAATTCGGAATCACACCTTCGTACGTCGCATCGTAATAGCGTCCACCTACCAAATCAATACGATATTTCTGAGATCCCGTCCCATATAAAATTTTCTGCCGGACATCATCTGGTAGTTGTTTGACCGGCACTTGCAAACTAAATTCATACGCATCGGCAACCGCTTTAATTTTGCGCATATAAAAATTATCGACATTAATACGATTATACGGACGAATTGCACCCTCAGCGATTGTTAAATTACTATTGAATACTAGTTCTGGATCAATTTCTAGTCGTGTACCAAGCCCTGTGCACGTCGGACACGCGCCCTGTGGTGCATTAAAACTGAACAGACGAGGTTCAAGCTCAGGAATTTCTTCGTTCGGATGATCAACGCACGCATAGCGTTGACTATATACCAGCAGCTCGCTACTATCAACATTCATAATTTGCACGACACCCGATGCCAAATCAAGCGACTGCTCCACCGCCTGCGACACGCGGCTAATCATATCCGGCTTCATAATGATTCGATCAATGACAATTTCAATATCATGTTTGTAGCTTTTCTGTAACTCTGGAAATTCATCAAGCGCATACACCACACCGTCCACGCGTGCCCGTGCGAAACCAGAACGCATATACTGCTCTGGTACATGCTGAAATTCGCCTTTTTTCTGTGCAACGATCGGCGCCAATATCATGAGTCGCTTACCCTCTGGCAACTTCATGATTTCGTCAATAATTGCCTGCGTTGTGCGCCGCTGTACCGGCTTATTGCAAACCGGACAGTGCGGCACGCCAACGCGCGCAAATAGTAATCGCAAATAATCATAAATTTCTGTCACCGTTGCAACTGTTGAGCGTGGATTACGTGATGTTGATTTTTGATCAATACTGATCGCTGGACTTAACCCTTCAATACTATCGACGTCCGGCTTGTCCATGATACCTAAAAACTGCCGTGCATAGCTACTTAAACTCTCAACGTAGCGACGTTGTCCTTCGGCATAAATCGTATCAAATACCAGACTTGATTTGCCACTACCACTTAAGCCAGTCACGACGATAAATTGATCGCGAGGAATCTCGATATCAATATTTTTCAGGTTATTTTGACGCGCACCGATAATTTTTATGCTCTTTGACATAACTATATATTATAGCATTTTTGCGCACATCACACTAGCTGCGAGAGATTTAGGTACAGCCACCTAAAATAAAACAACCCTAAACCATAGGTATGTTAACGGATCTTTAAATAGTTCAGAATGGTTGGCTCTTGCCATCCATTCTTTACATAGATCCTGTAACTGATGTGTTAGTATACGTTGTCCGTAGAGCTTACGCATATGACGTTTAGCTGCACTCCACATTAATTCAGCTTTGTTTAGTGTTTAGTGTTTAGTGTTTAGTGTTTAGTGTTTAGTGTTTAGTATTAGTATTACCATAATCTCCCTTGCTATGGTTATGACTCTCATGGCAGTAGCCTAGAAGTAGAGAGTAGAGAGTATAGGATAAATAGTGATATTTCACCATAACCATACCACTTGTCTGTAATAACTAAGCTGCCAGGCTTTACAGTATCCCAGAATGAATTCTTCAAGTACATCTCTATCTCTGCCGTTATAGAAGCTTCTTGTAATACGTAAGGGTTAGGTTAGGTTAGGTTAGGTTAGGTTAGGTTAGGTTAGGTTAGGTTAGGCTTACTTAGCTTTACGTCCAGTATATGGCCCTATAGCGCCTGTTACTATATAGGTAGCCTGTTTGCTCTTTAGCTTAGCAAAGTAGCTGTTCAATCTGCCTGGATTAGATCTCCTAGCTCTAAGCTCTAAACTCTAAATCTAAACCTAGACTTAAGCTTAAGCTTAAGTCTAAGCCTAAGCTTAGCCCTAAACCCTCTAGGCATGGTATTGGAAGTGAGGGAGAGGATGGACTAAACCCTAAACCCTAAACCCTAAACCCTAAACCCTAACTCTAAGCCTAATCCTAAGCCTTCTAGAAGAGGTGTAAATAGAGTATCTAGTATACGCATGTATATGGTATATGGTATAGCTTATCTCTAAACCCGAGAGAACCATCTAGAGACTGTAGGGTAGCTTACTTTAGCTAATACCGTCTTTTATAGCAGACAAAGCCCTAGTAGCTTATAGCTTAGGGTTTAGCAGTGTATACGGGTTAGCTTCTAGATCACTCTACAATGATTACTGTTCTAAGCTCTTAGGCTCTTCTTTGTTTGCCAGCACTATAGCAGCTTAAATAACTGATTTGGTGATAGTTTCATACCATAGAGCCATGAACCCTTCCAGGCAGTAGCTCTATATTTCTTACGACATAGCTTACACCACAAATACCTAAGTAAGTAATTCTCGTGTAGAGTGTTCTTACACTGTGGACATACACCCATAATCTAAGTTACCTCCTCTCAAGCTCTGGCTATGATATATGTACGCTTGGTGTTGTAGGCTACCTATACCTTCTCACCAAAGACTAAGTTTGTTAATGAGTAACTAAAGTAAAGCAAGTTAAACTAAACTGACTAACTAATCTAGCCAGTATGACTTTGATTATCTTAAAGGTGATGATGAGAACCTAACTAAAACTAACCAGCATTTTCTTATTGCTGGCAAAGTATTGGTATGTATGTTAGACATACGGGACATCCTTTCTTTGATTAGTTGCTATTACAACTCTAATTTTAATGGGTGTTTTGGGTTAGGTTAATGTACCGAGATTTAGAAAACGAAGTGACACGAACTATGATTACGATCTTTTGCATAGAATATTGCAAATTTATTGCAATATAGATATACTGATCAGTATCATGAACGATGCTCTACGAACGTTAGAAACTATCTTACGAAAACACCAGCTACACATCACCAAACCGCGTCGTACGGTATTTACTGCATTATACGATCAGCCGCCGTGCTACGTTAGCGAGCTGATACGCGCGACAACACCATCAATCAACCGCGTTAGCGTGTACCGTACAGTTGAGTTATTTGAGCGCCTTGGCATCGTGCATGTTGTTCCTGTCGGTTGGAAACATAAAATCGAATTATCCGACACATTTAGCAAACACCACCACCACGCAACTTGCCGGCAATGTGGACGCGTAATTGATTTACCTGAAAATCACACGCTTGAGTGTCTCATTGCATCAATTGCTGCCGAGTATCATATTCATAGTCCATCGCACATCCTTGAGATTCAGGGAATTTGTACACGCTGCGCTCAAACGAAAAAATCGTAGCTGCTATTATGACGCTTATCGTTGCATATTTTTGATCTAATTGCTATATTATTGTTATAGATAAAAGTGATCTAGGGCGCGCCACTATGAAATGCAAGTATTTATTTCTTACCACGTTCATACTCACAATAGCAGGGATATTTTTCGTGCATAGTAGTAGTTTTCTCGACACATTGCTTAGCTTCATGCTCACTGGCATGATTCCCGGGACAACAATTAGCATCCCCTATTGGATAATACTTGGCGGTTGTATCGTTCTGATCGTCGGTATTATTGATGCGGTATGCAATACGGCGCCGCTCAAACCGCCGACACACACATCAGGATACTAATCTGATTCTGGCAAAATCGATTCTGCCCACAATTGCAACTCTTGCACGATAAATTCTTTATCAGCATCAAGTGCTCCAGCCGTAAGTCGCTGCAGCACCGCCATATACTTTGGCAGCTGTGCTTGGATGCGTGCCGCACGCCACGTTTGCCACGCCGTAAGCTCATCATCACTCAACGCTTTCGGGAAGTTTCGCGCTTTATAGTGCAACAATAATCCCGGCAGTCGCTCGTCGGTGAAGTTGGGATGAAAATCGACCAACTCACGCTCGCTCGCACTGCGTACTGCTTCAACACGCAACCGATCGCGGTCGTTCAGAAACCCGTCGTATAGTTGTGTTTCCGGATCGGGCGATCGTGTAAATTCAGGTTTGTTTTCAAAAATTGTACGCAATTTTTCAGCGAATTCTGGGTGTGTCAGGAGGATCTCTTGGTGTTTTGCAATTGTCTCGACATCAAGCGATATTTTCTCCCACCCGTCACTGTGCGCCAATACGCCAAGCGGTGCCACTGCCGGGCAGCGATTCAACTGCAGCTCTTTCGCTGGTAACTTCACAAAATCTTCAGCCTGGCGCTCCTGCCAGCTTGCATACACTTTGTGTGCCAACTTTGACTCGCTTAAATTAACAAATGGCGTCGGGTCATATCGTAAATCATATACCACGACGTTACCCTTACGCCCCATCGTCAACGGAAACGCGACTGTTGTTTTAGCAAATTCTTTATCATAACGTCCGCTACTATAAACAAATGGCTTTTTATCGTCGACATTTATAAGTTTCACGACTTCTTTTTTATCGCGCATTTTTAGCAGGTACTCAAATAGCTGCGGCTGCTTACTGCGAATCAATTTTGTCACATTAATCAATGCATCGACGTCGCTCATTGCATCGTGCGCATTCTTATGAGCAATACTATTTTCGCGCGTGATAAGCTCAAGTCTGTTTGTCGGTTCGCCCGCGGCATCAAGCGGCCAACTAATTCCCTCAGGGCGGAGCGCCCGCGTCATGCGCACTACGTCGAGCATATCCCAGCGTGACCGACCATCCTTCCAGCACCATTCGTATGGATCGTAAAAATTACGCCACAGCAGATGGCGAATAAATTCGTCGTCGAACCGAATATTATTAAACCCGACAACGATCGTATCGGGTGTGAAAATTTCATCGCTTAGTATACGTGCAAATTGCGCCTCACTATAACCCTCATTGACAGTTTTTTGCGGTGTAATACCAGTGACCATTAGAGCATCAGGACTCGGTAGCGTATCGTCGTTGAGCGCTACGAGTATATTATACGGCTCGTCAATTGGTGTAAGATCCATGTCTGTCCGCCACCCCGCAAACTGCATGATCCGGTCTTCGCGCGCATTTAAGCCGCTAGTTTCTAAGTCGTAGAAAAAGAATGTCCGCGCCATACTCTTATAGTATAGCAAAAAAATAGTTTTAGTGTGTTACGACTCAGGATTAAGATACATATCTGCTTCTTCAATCCCATATCGTACCTCTCTGTTCAGAGAACCGCGCGCCCTCCTATCACCACACATACCATAACTTCAGGTCGCATACGACTAGCCTCAGAGCTTTCACTGCATCGCTCGCTGTATCGCAGCACCACTCCGTGATTGTCGGCGAGGATTTTACCTCAGCGACATCTCTATCTGCTTCAACCCCAGTATCCTCAAGCACTTCTTGTGGAATATTTATTTCGCCTCTCTTCCAATCATCGTATAGATCATTTGCCGCATCTAGTTACCCTGTTTGGCAATTAAAGTCAGGTAAATTATCGGCGCGAAAATGAGCCTTAGCTAGCACGAGGTGAGTATTATACCACCCATTATTTGTGCGAGAATAATGTTCATCAAGTTCCTCAGCTTTAAGTACCCGCCGTTCTTGCCGCCTATCGTCGTCGAACAACAAGAACTCAAGATAATCACCAAAAATTGTTTCGCGTCCTCGTCTGGCCACCGCCTCTTCTCAAGATGCGTAAGGACATAGTTCGTCATCTTACCGACTCTTGTATCTAGCAGTCGCCCAGTGCCGCCGCGGCGAACGTCTGCACATAGTTTTTCAGTAAACTCTCGTGGTTCGGCCGCTAGTAAACGATCGCCGAGTAATGGCGGATTATCGGGATTACGCTCAAGCGCTCCTCGGATATTGTTGTCATTCACTATTAGGGCTTTTACGAGGCGTGATGCATGCCCCCATAGAGAAACCTACAGCAGCAGCTAGAGTAGATCCAATATAACTGTGCGGGTATATACTTCTAAAAAATTTCTATGCTGTTTGCCACTATATAGCGCCACTTGAAGACGATTTGGCGCTTCTATGAATTTCTCACCACTCGCACTATTAACATTTTCTTTGTTGCCCATTATTTCCTCCTTTTAGAATACTATTGTTCAACTAGTGTCAACTCGCTCTCACCGATTCGCACAACACTTTCACCTGTCGCACCTTGGCGGACTAGCTCATGCGCAATACCCGTCCGTTTCATGATGTCGCGCAGACGGTTCACTGCTTCAAACTGCTCAAAATTCGTCCGGCGAGCAAATTTCTCGATTTTTTTACCTCTAACTATAAAAACAGCTACCAGCTCACCATTCTCGTTTATTTCGTCCGGCAACCGCTCAACCGTCCACGCGTCAGTCAATTGGTCTTCATCAAGCGAAATTACCGGTAGGCCGGTCTCTGCTTCGACCTCTTGCTGCTGCTCGCGCTGGCGGTACACTTCAATTGCGCGCCGCAGCAACCGCAGCAAATCTTTCACACCCCGCCCCGATTGCGATGAGATAGCCACAATCTCCGCATTATTCGCCGCTTTTTGCAGTGCTGTTTTTTGCATCGCAATAATTTCCTCGTCCAATCCTTCGCATTTTGTCAGTGCAATAATCTCTGGACGCGTTGTTAACTCCGTGCTATATTTTTCAAGCTCGCGACGAATCGCTGTATATTTCTCCGCCGGATCGTCGCTATACGCATCAATCATATGGAGCAGCACCGCCGTCCGCTCGACATGGCGCAAAAATAGGTCACCCAGACCTTTACCTTCGCTCGCACCCTCAATCAACCCTGGGATATCAGCGATGAGAATGCTGCCGTCATCAATATCAGCCACTCCTAAATTTGGTGTCAAAGTGGTAAATTCGTAATTCGCGATCTCCGGATGCGCATTTGACACGACGCTCAAAAAGGTTGATTTTCCTGCATTCGGAAAGCCAATCAGCCCAACATCCGCCAACAATTTTAATTCCAATTCGACCTCAAATGATTCGCCCGGCTCGCCAAACTCCGCCATGCGTGGCGTCTGACGCACGCTCGATTTAAAATGCGCGTTGCCAAATCCACCATCACCACCTTTTGCAATCACCGCTTCTTCGCCATGACGCGTTAAATCAGCTACGATAGCACCATCGCGCTTAACAAGCGTGCCAACGGGAACTTTTACAATCAAGTGCTCGCCTGCGCGTCCCGCTTTTTTTCTTTTACTGCCAGCTACACCATTCTCCGCTTTGAGCTTTGGCTGATAACGAAATTTCAACAGTGTATTGAGCTGCTCAGTCGCGACAAAAACAACGTCGCCGCCCTTGCCACCGTCACCGCCGTCCGGACCGCCTTTATCAACAAAAATCTCGTGGCGAAAGCTCACTGCGCCGTCGCCGCCTTTACCGGCTGTTACCGTTACCTTTGCTGTATCAACAAACATACTTTCAGTATAGCAAAAACGCCCCTAATTTGACAGAGACGTTTTTACATTCCACAATACTACTCTAATGGATATATTTATAGTAACCGCTAGTTGCTTCGCTCCATGAGAGTGTCCCACGACCGACACGGTTGAAGCCGCCGCCCCAGCGATACCCGTTCATTTCGCTAATCGTAACAGAGACGCCTGGATTCACCGATTCAACAATCGCCACGTGACCGTAACCGCCGCCGTTTGCCATAATCGCCCCAGCACCCGGCGTGCCGTTCACCGCCAACCCTGCAGCGCGCGCATTGTATGCCCACGTACTAGCGTTACCCCAATAGCTACCGACCGGCAGACCGAGCTGAATACGGCGCTCATATGCATACCATGTACAATTACCCCAGGCATATTTATTGCCAGCAGATACCACGCCCCTAAACGACGAGGCGACACCCGCTGCCGCGCCAGCACTCCAGTTGCTATTCGCTGGCACGCCGCGGCGCGGCGAAGCAGTATAACCTGGGCGTTCATTCTCCGGCAGAGTACCACCAGGAACAATCAAGCGCGTACCGTTCGCGACGCTAGTCGAAAACTCAAGGTCATTATAAGTAATAATATCGCTCTTCTTGCTACCGTATTTTTCGGCGATTGCATCAAGTGTATCACCATCTTTCGTCGTGTACAGAATGCCGTTTGTCGGTAAAATCGTCAGCGTTACATTTGGCTCAAGCGCATCAGAGCTCAAATTATTTGCCCAAGCGATCGTCGTTTTTTTCAATCCGTATTTCTCGGCAACGCCGTCAAGCGTATCACCTGCCTGCGTCACATAAGTTGTTATGCTACGTGAATCGGCTGTCATATTCACAACCTGCGGCTTGCTGATTGTACTTGAATCGGTTTGCGCCATCATCGTTTCGGCTACAAGTGATTGTGACAAGTTCGCTACGTTATTACTGACCGGCATATTCGTCGTGTCAGCAAGTGAAGACGCAATATTCGCCGCCACTACTGGATCAACCGAACCAGCCTCACTTTGCACCTTAGCAAGTGTTGTCGTCTGTACTATCGGTGAAGCATTGGCAAGCGCCGGCGACCGCTCTGTCACAACTGGCTGATAGCTAACTGCGATTAATGTTATAATTAACAAAAACACGCCGAAATACGACGCAATTGACGAAATAGAAAGCGCACCGCGGCGTGATCGCTTACTCGCATGAGTATGCGACGGCAAGCCAAGAGTCTTACGAGCCATAAAATTCGAACGAGCTTTCGCTGATGAATTGCTGGTAATAATAATCGTTCTCCCGGAACACGTTCGCATGCATTCCCAATATCTATCAAAGTCTTTCTCTCTGAACTTCAGAGAAAAATTGCCATCGACCGTTTTAATTAACTAATAGCAACAAAAAGATTGTTTTGGCAATTGTACGACTTTTCAAGGTAGCCATTCCTGAACGTTATGCGATAAGCACTATCTGTAAAACATCACAAACCTACAGGAATGTACGCTCTCCATTATAGCAGATAGACGCCTATGCTGTCAATGCTTCGTATCGACTTATGTAAAGAATGGATGGCTAGAGCCAACCATTCTGAGCTATTTAAAGATCCGTTAACTTATCTACGGTTTAGGGTTGTTTTATTTTAGGTGACTGTACCGCTAAATCTCCGCACAAAGCTTTTGGCAATGATTTTTAATGTTTGCCTCATGCTCTTCGTTTGTTTTTGCAAAGTAAATTAAACCATCATCACCTGCCAAAAAGAAATTGTAATCAGTTTCGGTCGGGTTCGCGACCGCCTGCAGCGATAATTCGCCGGGCGCAGCGATCGGCGTTGGCGGCAAGCCCTTGTATTTGCGCGTATTATATGGTGAATTAATCGACACAAGCGCACTAGTGTCATCTTTGGGGATGTCAATCTTTGCCTTATCGGCGGCATATACCGCCGTGATGTCGGATCCAAGCTTCGCACCCGCACGGAAACGCTTAATAAACACTTGCGCAATCCCACGCTGATATTGATAGCAGCGCTCTTTACGCTCTGCCGTCGGCTTGTCTTCGCACGTCAACTCGCGCTCAACAATTGACGCAAGCGTGATTCCCTGGTATAAATTCAGCCCTTGCTCTTTAAATTTCGCGACCAAATTGTTCTTTTGCACGATTTTATACATATGCGCAAATACCGTTTCGAGAACTTGCTTCGCCGTCGCGTCATCTGCCACGTGGTACGTCTCACCAAATACATAGCCTTCAAGCGACGTATCTGCCGGTTTATCGGCAAACAACGGACTATCATACACCGCGTGGAATGCTGCCGTGATGTCGTTGTCGCTAAAGCCAGCTCGCTTTAGAACGTAGCGCGCATTTGTTTTATCGGTGCCGCTTCGCGCGCGCGATGCTTTGTAGCGCGACGCTTCAAGCGTGCCGCCCGGGTAGAATGTAATCGCTTTGAAATCACGGCATCCAGCCGCTAATTTAGCCACTATTTCGGGAACGGTTTGCGACGGCGAAACGCGGCACGTACTGCCCACCATTGCCTTACCTTCTAAATACGCATAAATTCGGAATGCTAATTCATCGCGAATGACACCTATTTTTTTCAGCTTAGCAGCAATTGCCGCCGTTGAGTCGCCGTCGCTAATAACAATTGAATACTTCTCTGTACTGCGCGAGGCTGCTTTCAGCTGGCTAGTATACCACAGGTATGCGCCGGCAGCCATAGCAGCAATGACGCTAAATATGACAAAAGCGATAAGCCACTTTTTATGGCGGCGAGGTTTTTTGCTTAGAGGAGTCGATGCGTGTTCTTGTTCTGATGTATTACGGCGGTTACGGAACGGTTCAGTAGAGTCCTGCGAATTGTTGCGCGGCACACTCCCCACGTCTGGCAGCGTATTGTTGACGTTTGACAGAGGGCGTGGACGCTGCAGCGGCTGGTATTGTGAACCTGGGCGAGACTGCCGCTCCATTTGCGCTTGCGAGCAAGAGTCCGCGTGCGGCAACCCAGCAGATTGCGGACGAGACGGACGCGGCTGAAAATGCGGCTGCGCCATAGCTTGCGGCGATCGCGACTCTGGCGACCTGGACCGGCGAAATCCGTCCATTAGTGCGTCTCCAAATAATCTTGTAGTATCAGACTTGCCGCTAGTGCGTCGACTTCGCCTTTTGCGTACGGTTGATTACGCGCGTTCAAAATCTCTTCAGCCTTAACGCTCGTAAGCGATTCGTCTTGAAAAACGATTTTTGACACAATATCGCGCAGCTGCTCGATGAACCGCTCGACAAATTCTGTCTGCTTCGTTGGCTCGCCTGCTTGGTTGCGCGGGTACCCGACGACGAGCACATCGGCTTTTTCACGCACGATAATTTCAGCAATCGCCTGAACTTCGCCGCCATCAACATTGAGCGTATCATACGCCATCGCGATTTTTACGTCATCACGCGCTAAGGCAACGCCAATTCGCTTCTCGCCGATATCAAGCGCAACGTACGATTTACTCATCGACGACGAATTTCACCGTTATCTTTTTTGTATCGCCCGGCACAGTATGTACCCAAAACGGCGAGAAATTAACGTCAACCGATTTAACGCCGTCAATCGCTTTCACGTATTCTTGCACTTCGCCAATGCGCTTGCCTTTCACATATTCTTTGATTGCCGCTTCATCAATTTTTGGACCAATTTTGCCGTTTGCCGTTAACTTCGCCGTTACAGTTTCCCCGGCAATCGTAACATTCGTCAGCGACACCGATAACACGCCGTTGCTATACACTTTTTGATTATTTTTTCCGTCAATTTGCTGCTTGAAATACGCATCGAGAAATGTATTGAGATCAGCTTTTGTGATTGCCTTAAGCGAATATTTAATTGCGCCGCCAATTGCCGCCTTACCGTCTGATGCCTCGGTGCCTGCCGCTGGAATTGATACGCCGCTTGTATTGACGACAAACGACGCGTCAATGACCGTAGCGTCTTTGCCAAATTGCGACTGGAGCGCCTTTTTTGCCGCATCTTTTTCGGTGTCGGACACTAAATTCGCTGTTGCGGAATCAATGTCGCTTTGCTGTACGACGGTAACAGTCTTATCTGTGCCGCCCGACGTTGATGCTGTGAAATTCGCCTCAAATCCTGATAAGCCTTTCGCACTGCCGGACGCGCCGTTATATTTCGAGCCATTTTCGACCGCTGTCACGCCGACCGTCACGCCGTTGCGTGTTGTGCGCAGCGTATCGTAGCTGAATGTCAGTGCGCTGTCAAGCCGGTATTTTGCGCCGCTCGACGATGACACTTCCGAACCTGCTGCGACCGTTACGTCATGGTCGACGATATCGCTAATCGTTTCGCGCGTCGGCGTCACGCGGATCGTACCCGTCGCTTTTGTCCCGACATCTTTCGTGCCTGTCGCCGGAATTGTCTTCGACACCGGCGTTTCCGATGCTTTTGTTGTTGTTTTGATCGTACCCTCGCTCAGACTAGTCGCTGCAGTATCGCTGGCTTTTACTTGTGTATTCACAGCAACTTGCGACGTTTGCGCCGTAATAGCAATCATAGCATGCGGCGCGATCACAAACGCCCAGATACTGCCGCCAATCAGTAACACAACCCCCGCTAAAATCAGGAAAAACTTTTTGCGGAATTTATTGAAATCAGGAATTGATGGAATTTTTTTCTTGCCGTTTTTTGCGTCTGCCGGCGATGTCTTTTTATCGCTGCTTGGATTTGCGGTTGCATTCTCGCTTTCGATCGAATCAATTGATTCCGGCTTTTTCGGGTCGCCGCCTTGCGCCGATCCGTCAATGATATCGTCGTCCTCGTCAACTTTTAGCGCCGGCACTTCCGCGATTTCCGGCCGGCTTTGGAGGTTTTTCGCTACCGGAATATGCGCCGCGCCAGCAAGCGCCGTAAGTGCTGCATTGTTTGAAATAATCACGACATGTTTATCAGCGCGTTCTGCCGCACGCTGCACTAACTTCAAATTAACCGCGCTTTGGATTGCGCCTATTCGTTTCGGCGGCACCAGCGCAACAATCTCATGCTCGGCATCTTTAATCTTACCGATAATCGCGGTAATATCGTCCTCTACATCAATATAAATAACATCTTTTTGCATATTTCTATTACACACGCAGGATACGATTGATTCGATCTCGCATCGTTTGCGCGTCGCTCGCTCCTATTATTGTATCATACCCCACGCGCAACAATCCCATCGCTGTAATATACGTGTGGTCGCTTGCTTTTTCAGTTGTATCAACGATACCGATAACATCATGCGGACTAATTCGCTGAACGCTCGGGCGCTTAGTAAACGGCAAATCTTTGTACCAATCGTCTTTTTTAAGCGCATCAACGAGCGGTGCTAAACTTGCGCCGCCGCCGCATAGCAAAATGCGCGGCGGCAGCTGGTCGACTGAATCAAATTCGCTCAGCGCCAATTCCACGCCGGATAGCCAAACCTCAAGCGTGCGGTTTATCGCGGCGTCAATTTGCTCTTTTACTGACGGCTTAATTTTCTCGCCGTCCAAATTAACCTTTAGTTTTTCTGCCTGCGTGTAGCTAATCGCCAGCTCCGTTGCGATCGTTTTCGTGAAACTGCGTCCGCCGATACCAAACATTTTCGTTCCTTCGACGCCGCCGTCATTCACCACAGCAATGTCTGTCGTGCCGCCGCCAACGTCTGCCAAAATCGCCGTAAACGAACTGTTTGCATCCGTTCCGAGTACGCTGCGGCTCACAGCGAACGGCTCAGCCGCCACTGCCATCAGCGTTAAATCAAGCTCGTCTGCAACTTTTTCGAGCGCGCCAATATGTACCATCGGCGCAAAAGCGGTGTAAATCTGCACAGCAACGTCTTTTCCTTGAAACCCAATCGGGTTCGATACCTTATAACCATCAATATGGATACTGACGAGTGCTGAATTCACTAGCTTTACTTCAACATCATCATTACCGGTTTCGAGTGCAATCTGCTTTTGCGCTTTTACAGCGGCGCGGTCTTGGACTTTTTCGATGATAAATTCCATCTCAGTTTCGTCAAGCGGACGATCCGGCTGCGGGCGACGGTATCGAATCGTATTTGTCACGCCTTTTACGAGCTCGCCAGCGATACCAATCACCGCACGCTTCGCCTGCAAACCAGCTTCTTCTTCGGCGGCGCCGAGTGCTTCTTCGCAGTTGCGGACAACGCCCGCGATATCAGCAATCGCACCTTGGTGCATATCGCCAAGCTCTTGGTGCGCGCGTCCAACGCCAACGATCTCAATATCTTCGCCCTGAACATTAGCGATCAGCGCTTTGATATATTCAGTACCAATATCAAGCGCGACGATATAATCATCGGCTTGCGTATCAACTTTTTTGCGTAATGCACGAATTTTATCTAAAACCATAGACAGTTTCATTATATACTATTTTGTTTGTACTCGCTATTTTCGCGGTACATTTTTTGGTCCATTGCCTTTTCAACAAAATATCAGCGTAGTACCGCCTTGATACGGCGAATGCCGGCGCTTGACGATTCTTCTTTGATTATCTTAAACTGTTTGCCGCCTGCTTTCAACTCGCCCGTATGCCTCACATGCGGACCACCGCAAACTTCAAAACTAACGCAATTATCGCCTTCACCGATAGAATACACTTTTACCTCTGATCCGTAACGCTCGCCAAATGCGCCGATTGCGCCCATCCGAAGCGCCTCGTCAGTCGGATATACACGATAGTTAACGGGCAAATCCGCATCAATCCAGGCATTTACTTGATCTTCAACTGCTTGTTTCTCGGCTGGCGTCAACTTATCATGGTTAAAATCAAACCGCAGCCGCTCGGTCGTGATATTACTGCCGTGCTGCTGCAAATCCGGCGCGTTCAGTACTTTCCGTAGCGCCGCACCGAGCAAATGCGTCGCCGTGTGATACTTTAAGTGGATCGGCTCCGCGCCTTCTAGTCCGCCATGGAATTGACCTTTGCGCGCCGTCTGGCTACGTTGGCGCTGCTCCTGCATCTTGGCGTCAAATTGCACTCGCCAGTCAGCGTCGAGCTTGACGCCTTCGCGGCGCGCGATTTCCGTACTGAGCTCAACCGGAAATCCATACGTGTCATATAAAGTGAACAACTCAACGCCCGTCAATCCGTCTTCGACAAATTTACGCAAGTGCCGCACGCCCTTAAAGAGTGTCCGCGTGAACGCTTTTTCTTCTTTCATGAGCGTGATAATAATTTTATCGCGATGCTCGGCAATTTCCGGAAAATCGTTTACATACAAATCAGCAATCACCGGAATAATTTCTTCGAAAAAGTCTTCCTTCACACCAAGTTCATTCGCAAACCGGATTGCCCGCCGCAATAGCCGCCGCATAACATACCCTTGCTCTTTATTGCTCGGCACGCAACCATCAACCGCCATAAATGTCGCTGCACGCAAGTGGTCGGCAATGACACGCATACTTTCGGTGTGCGCTGCATACGTTTTACCGCTCAGTTGCTCAAGTTTCTCAATAATCGGCCAGAGCAAGCTTACTCTGAATACATCCGGATTGTTATTTGCTGCCGCAGCAATTCGTTCTAACCCAGATCCATGATCAATGTTTGGCTTAGCGAGCGGTTCAAATTCACCCTCAGCGACTTTTTTATATGCCATAAATACATTATTACCAATTTCCATGAATCGCCCGCAATCGCAGTTTGGATGACAATGTTCACCAAACGCAGGGTCGTGCGGTGTATCAAACAAATAGAACATTTCGCTGTCCGGTCCGCACGGATCGCCCACTGGCGTCGTCGCCTCTGAGCCATTGCGGCTCCACCAGTTCTTTGTTCCATCATAAAAGAAAATTCGCTCACCTTCATGAACACCACGCGCATAACCATCTGCTTCGCTACCAATGTCTGCTTGCCCATGCGATAAACCCTTATCAGCAAATAACTTTGCCCATAGATCGGCCGCTTCTTGATCTTTTGGAATGCCAAATTTATCATTGCCACGGTAACATGTTACATAAAGACGCGCTGGATCAAGTCCGACAACTTCTGTCAGAAATTCAAACATCCACGGAATTTGCTCTTGCTTAAAATAATCGCCCAAACTCCAGTTGCCAAGCATCTCAAAAAACGTCGTGTGACGATTGTCGCCGATATCGTCAATATCTTGCGCGCGCAAACACGTCTGACTATCGGCAATCCGCGTGCCGCGCGGGTGCGGCTCGCCAAGCAGGAACGGAATCATTGGCTGCATACCAGAGCCGGTAAACAACGTCGTCGGGTCGTCGTGCAAGATAAGCGGTGCACGCTTCACGATCGCGTGGCCGCGCTGCTGATAAAACTCCAAATACTTTTTGCGAATTTCCTGGGCATTCATAGGGGTCATTATACCACAGAACGGCGTATACACTGAACGGTCGTCATCGGAAGTAGCATTACCCTGCAACAATTCCGCCGCCCAAACAGACACCGCCGGCATATATCACCGCCGACTGCCCAGGCGCAACTGCACGCTCGGGTTCAGTGAGAAATAATTCAGTTCCGCGCAATTGGCACGATTTTAATTCACCGCGATGGCGCAGGCGTACGCGTAGCACATCCGCTTCATTCGGCGCGCCATGTATCCAGTGTAAATCGGTCAGTAGGATTGTCGTTCGCCACATCGCATCATCATTGATATTTCGACTCACATACACTTCGTTGCGGTTCATGTCTTTGCCAACGACATAATAAGGTAGTCCACCGCCAATCTCCAACCCATGCCGTTGACCAAGCGTATAAAATATCGCGCCGTCATGCCGACCAAGAATTGCGCCCGTTTCACGATCGACAATATCTCCTGGTGTTGTCGTCACATACTCGCTCAAAAACTCACACATACCGACATTGCCGACAAAACACACACCCATTGACTCTTTTTTACGTGCCGTCCATAACCCGCGTGCTTTTGCCATCGCGCGCACTTCAGGCTTTGTATAACTGCCAAGCGGAAATAATGTGTGCCTCAACGCCGCATGAGTCACACGGTACAAAAAATACGTTTGATCTTTTACGCAGTCTTTTGCCATCATCAGCGCGCCGTGTTCAGCACGTGCATAATGCCCCGTTGCGATAAAGTCCGCGCCTTTCTCAAGCGCGACATCAAGGAACAGCCGAAATTTCACTTCTTGATTGCACATAATATCAGGATTCGGCGTACGCCCCGCTTTGTACTCATCAAGCATATAATCAACAACTTTTTGCTTATACTCACGCTGAAAATCAAATACTTCAAAATCAATCCCAAGCTGTACTGCCACGCGTTTTGCATCTGCTAAATCTTCACGCCACGAGCACTCCATACCAGGCAAATCCTGGCTCCAGTTTTTCATATAGACGCCGTTCACGTCATAACCCTGCTCAACCAAAAGCGCTGCTGCAACACTACTGTCAACGCCACCGCTCATACCGACAAATACCCGCTTTGCCATACGCTAATTCCTCGTCGATACGATAATTTTACCAAGCTCTTGAATTGCAAGATTCCAACCGGTCGACGTCAGCCACCAACCGCCGCCTTGCCACTGGCGGTCTGACTCAACTGGATGACTGCGTACGAAAATTTTCGGAGCGCTTTTGCGAAATTCCAGCGTAGCACGACGTTGATGATATACACTGGTCACTAGAATCACCGACGATATGTGGTGCTGGTCAAGAATTTGTGTCGTATTCATAGCGTTCTCTTCTGTCGTTTCGCTCATTGTTTCGATTAGAATCGCAGTTGCCGGCACACCGGACGCAATCGCATGGCGTTTCATAACCTGCGCATTACTCGGACCGCTTTTATCTGCCGCCGCACCCGAAAATACGATATATCTCGCCCAACCGTTACGATATAATTTAATCGCCTCATCGGCGCGCGCAAGCGTATCGCCGCCACTCACGGCAACAATAGCGTCGGCTGATCTACACACATCGAAAGTCGTCGGCGCTTGTCCGCAGCCACGTAAATCATCAACGTACAGATATGCGCCAATACTCCAAATAATCACGGCAATTAGCACTACAATAGCGCTCACAGCGATTACAACTTTTTTCATCGCCGCATCCTCGCTCGCTCAGCTTGGACTGCCGCGATGATTTTGGTAGTACCGCGCTCGCAAATCTCCTGATTTGACAAACACCCGAGCGTAATACGCAAACTGCCATCGGCAACATCCGGAGTTAGTCCAATTGCCTGCAGTACATGCGACCGCATACCAGCATTCGCCGCACAGGCACTACCAGTTGCAACGTATACATGCTGCTGTTCAAGTATGAAGATTAAGCGCTCTGCGTCGATGCCCGGAAATGATACGTGTAAATGGCTTGCCAGGCGGCGTTTTTGGTCGCCTGATATAACTACATCGGGAATCGCCGCGGCAATCCGCTGCTGCATGCCGTTTCGCAGCTCCTCAAGCCGCCGCGTTTCCGACTTGCGATGCCGCTGCGCCAATTCAAGCGCCGTAGCAAATCCAATCACGCCCGGCACATTTTCAGTACCGCTGCGAAGACCGCGCTCCTGTCCGCCGCCACGAATAAATGGTCGTAACCGTACGTTCGCCTGGCGCCATAACAGACCAACCTGCTTTGGTCCGTAAATTTTACCTGCATTCAGCGTCATCGCATCAACACCAAGCCGCGACACGTGCAGGTCAAGCTGCCCTGCGCCTTGCGACGCATCGGTATGAAGCCAAATCGGTGCTGTTTCACCTGCCTCAAACCGGCGGCGGCGCTCAGTGCGCACAATATCAGCAATATCACGCAGCGGTTGAATCGTTCCTAATTCGTGATTTGCAAGCGCAATCGTAACCAGTTCGGTGTCCGGACGAATTGCCGCACGCACAGCATCGGCCGTAATAACACCTTTTTTTGTTGGCGCGACAAGCGTATGTTCGCGCGTTTTTACCGCATCCAGTACTGCATCGTGCTCAATTGCGCTTGTCACGATATGCCCATGCGCGCTATACACTATCAAATTAATTGACTCCGTTGCGCCCGCCGTCATAATCACATCACTTGCCTGCCCGCCGATACATACCGCTAACCGATGTTTTGCATCTTGATACGCTCTTTTCACCTCAACTGCCGCAGCATATGGCGCAGATGGATTAAAAAACTGCTCGGAAAAATACGGCTGCATCGCCGCCAGTACACGCTTATCAAGCGGCGTCGCTGCCGCATGGTCAAAATAGATCATACCCGAATCCACTATTATATTATACCAATTTTTGGTGCGTCGCGGGATCGCGGCGGTATAATTGCCGGGCAATTTGCTCATAGTACATGCGCACAGCGACGCCAAAATTGCGCAGCTCGTCGCCTTCTAGGTAGTCATAATGCGGACCAGCCTGCACTTTTAGAATACCTTTGTTTGTGATCTCGTACCTAATTGTATCGGCTTGCAATTTACGCTTCGCGTCAAGCCACTCTTCATGCCAAATCCAAGTTTTGTCGTCCAGGCAGAAGAATTCGCGGCGATGCCCATCGGGAATCGGGCCGAATAATTGCGCGCCAATTTCACTCTCAAGCGTCAACAGCTCGCGTTCGCTCAACGGCTGCAACGGTCGTTTGCGCTTTGGCAGCTTTAGCCACTCGGATGGCATGTCATCGCCGACGAGTAATTTCAGTGCTTTTTTCAGTACGGAAGCCATTTATGCCGCCTGTTCGAAATCAGATTGATACAGCTCGCGGAGATACGGCACAAGGCTGGAATAGTGAGCAATCTCCTCGTGCAGCGTTAGCGGTCGCTCTCGTGTTTGCTGTGACCACATTGCACCGTGCGCGACTTCGCCGACGCGCACAAGCGTTTCTTCATTTGGCACAGAAGCCTCAATTGACCGCGCTCGCTCAATTGCCTCATACGTCAGATCTTCAGTTGTATTCGCAAAAACTTCAGGATTTTCTGAAGCTTGAAATTCGGTGGTGGCTCGTCGTTCCTCTCGCATAATGTACTCCAAAAAGTGTTCGCGTATTCGCGGTTGTTATCCGCGCAATATCATCAAGCGAGATACCTCGCACTCTCGCCTGAAACTCCGCAACTTTGCCCACGTAAGCTGGTACATTCACTTTACCACGAAATGGTATAGGAGTCAAGTATGGCGCATCTGTTTCGAGTAAAACGCGCTCAAGCGGCGCATGGCGATACATTGTTTGCTGCGCCGCGTCTTTCGTAAACGTGCTAATGCCGTTAATTCCCATATATAAACCGCGCGCAAATCCTGCATCTAAATTTACCTGCGTATCAGTGAAGCTGTGCAGAACACCGCGAATGCCAGAAAACTCGTCAAATATCGGCCAAAAATCATCAAACGCATCGCGCACATGAAAGCTCACTGGCAAATCAAACGCTACCGCCAGCTGTAACTGCTCGCGCAGTCGCTGCAACTGCACCTCTCGCGGACTGTGATCGTAGTGATAGTCTAGCCCGATTTCGCCAATACCAACGACTTTATCGGATTTTTGCGACAGCAGCTTACGGATATCGTCCGCCTGATTGACCGCCGCCTCGTGCGGATGAATTCCAACGGCCACCCATACATTATGGTGCGATTCTGCAAAGGCGACCGCTTCATGCGAGCTGCGCGTATCCGTACCAACGCAAATCATCGCAACACCGGCGTGAATCGCTTCCTGGTACACACGCTCGCGCGTTTCATCATCGTAGAAATCCGAATCGTGCAAATGGCAGTGCGAATCAATAAGCTTCATGATGCTTGTTTGGCGCCGCGCGGATCGAGTGTATGAATATAGACGCGTGGAAATAGCGGCGCAAGTTCCTGCGGCACAACGCCGCTTGCAAACAACCCGCGAATATTGTCGGCAGTTTGCGGTAAGAACGGCGTTAACATATCAGCCACCTGCAGCAGCGTGCCGCATGCATACGCCAAAATCTCCGATAAGTGTACCTCTGCTTCCGGGTCTTTGTCGCGTTTTTTTGCGACTTGCCAAGGCTGCACACGCTCAATATACTGATTCAATGAACGAATCGTTTGCCAAACTTCAGCAAGCGCCCGATCAAAATTAAATGACTCCATAGCCGTACGGTACGGACCCATATCATGTTCCGCTTGCGGCGCATCACCGATTACTCCCGCCTGATAGCTCAATACCATTTTTGCCACGCGCTGTACTAAATTACCAAGGTCATTACCAAGCTCGCCATTGTATGCTGCTTCAAACCTCTCCCATGTGAAATCACCGTCTTCTTGCGTTGGCACGTGGCGCAGAAAATAGTAACGAAACGCATCAACGCCGTAATGCGGTACGATATCGCTCGGTCCAACGCCATTACCTAAACTTTTCGACATCTTTGCGCCATTGACGTTAATAAATCCGTGAACCAATAATACTTTCGGCAACGGCAAATCAAGCGCCATTAACATTGCCGGCCAAATTCCAGCATGAAACCGCAGAATATCTTTCCCGACGACCTGCACATCTGCCGGCCAAAAGCTTTGCCATTCTTCTGTACGATCCGGATATCCAATTACGGTAATGTAATTGCTGAGCGCGTCCAGCCACACGTACATCACTTGGCTGTCGTCGTCGGGAACGGCAACACCCCAGCTCAGATTTTTGCGCGGGCGCGATACCGACACATCTTGCAAACCATTGCCTATTAATGCTAAAAACTCTTTTTTGCGAAACTCTGGTACAATCTTCATCCTGCCCGATTCAATCGCCTCGCGAATTTTATCGGAGAATGCGCTAGTCTTAAAATAATAATTTTCTTCGCTCAAACGCTGGTATGGTGTTTTATGATCGGGGCACACGCCGTTATTCTCAGCAGCTTCCGTATCTGTTACAAATGCTTCGCAGCCCTGGCAGTACCAACCCTCGTAACTGCCTTTATAAATATAGCCGCCTGCCGCTAATTGCCGCCAAATGTACTGCACCGCCTCGCAGTGATGTGCATCGGTCGTACGAATGAAATCGGTCGATGAAATATTTAATTCGGCGATCATCTTTTTAAAGTTTTCATACAGCTGATCGACATACGCTTGCGGCGTCAAATTATTCTCTGCTGCTTTTGCTGCAATTTTATTGCCGTGTTCGTCTACACCTGTCTGAAATCGAACCTCGCGACCGTTTTGCCGCGCATACCGCGCCCAAACATCCGCCAACATGTAGTCCATCGCATGACCAATATGCGGCAGACCATTGACATACGGAATAGCGGTAGTGATGTAAGCGTGTTGTTTTGTCATAGCACTTATTATAACAGACTACGACGTACGTTTTGCATACACCATTAATCGGTGGTCCATTGTACTGCCGCTATTAATCCATTTTCCAGCGCATGTCATCAAATTCAGTCCTTCGTCTACGCCATTGGCAGGACGCATAAATTTATTCATATCAACATTCTCCAGTTTCACTGTCTCGGACGCAACAACTTGGTAATTGAATAATTTTCCCGCACCATTTTCTATCGTTATTGAATCGCCATTTTTCAACTGACTAAGTTTCTCAAAAATACCGTGCCGCGTCGGGCCAGAGACATGCCCTACAATGATGCTCGCACCTTTTTGCCCGGGACGAACGCTTCCCGTATACCACCCCGTGTCAAAAACATTGATCGGCGCTTGCATAGAACCATCAACATTGACACCCATCTGCAAGACGCGCGCCTTTACGCCAATTGCGTTGATATGAATAATTCGCGGCAACTCAGGCGCAACTTTATAACGAGCGATCGCATCATCACTGACATCTTTCTCGTCCTTGCCTTCAGCCACCTGGCGTTTGTTAGAATCATCACTTTGAGCGGCTGCTACCGTATCGCTTCTTTCTTTTTTAACCTTTTGATTCAAGATAAGCGTATCTGCTACTGTATACAGCGCAAGCACCGTTAGCGCAATCGCTATTGACCGCGAAACGAACTGCCAAGTAATGATCTTTCTTCGTTTTACTCTACGCGACGTATTTTCTTGCTGTTCAGGTCGCTTAGCATATACGACTTTCATATTCTCTAGTGCATACAATATCCTCGCCGAGCGCACAAGTTGTCGTGCTACTGCGCCATCCCTCCGTTTACTACTAGCTGCCCGGCTCTTCCGCGGCGCACGCGACTCCGCCCTCATAATATCAGCCACAGGTTTCCGCATTCGTCTTACATCTGTCATCGTTCTAGTGCGTGATACGCGAGCTGGTCGGTAAAGCTGCCGTTGCCGGATACGCAAACCGGTCAATCGTCTATAATCCATCCGACGTCCGTTAACATCATACTGCACCCGCCTATTCATATTTAGACTGCATTATATAAAAAAATTGCACCCCAAGTCAAACCGCTTGAGGTGCAATTTCGCTATAAATTGCTGTTAACGACGAGCACTTATCTTTTTCTTACTGCTAATAAACAGCGCCCCAAGAGTAACAGCTCCAGTGCCAGCGACAATAGCCGGATTAGCAAGAACTTCTTTCACGCCAGTGTTCGGAGCTTTTGGACCAACCGAATCGTTCTGAGCCGTCAGCACGACGTCATTACCATCGCCACCTCTATAACTTATAGTAAACACTGCGCCATCAACCGTCACTTCCGCGCCCTCAGGAAGGTTTTTAAATGTACCATTAACTGGTCCACTGCCTTTGTTATCAATAATTACGAATGTCTCATTCTTAGAGATCTTACCACCCGGCAAGTACATCAATTTAAGGGCACCCTCCAGGTTCACACCGCCAGCTTGTACGACAATTTGATCGTACTGATCCTTGTTAAATAGCTCAGCTTCGTACGTGCCAGTCTGATTAAGCGCAAAACCATTTGTCAATACTGTTATCTTCCCCGGAGAGTTGCCCGGCGCAACCACGCCACTTACGTACAAGGAATCAACTGTTGCATTGCCTTTTAGAACTCCACCCTCATTCACACTAGTCCAACCACGCTTGCCATTCAAGAATACAGTTTTATTTCTCTTAACCTGAAGAGCGTCATTCGATTCGTCATCAAGATGAATCGTCTCCGGTTCAAATTTTGCACCCTGTTCACCATTTGGCGTACCACTTGTATTATCCCTTGACTCGACAACAAGTTTGCCTTCATTCTGTGCCGACGGTACGAATTTCCCAGGACCACTCAGTTTACCAGTGATTTTTACCGTTTCCGTTGAACCAATTTTATATTCTACATCACCATTTAACACAATGTCGCCGGTAAGCGTTACTGTAACGTCAGTCAGAGTACCCGCACCACCCTTGCAGGCTTTCGGCCAACCTACTTTCGAGCCAGCTTCAAACGTTACATTATTTTCATAAGATACAGACTCATAGTTTAGAGCACCAAGCGTACCGCCACGCTTAACCGTAATATTCCCTTTTTCTTTTGGACTCACGCCTGCAGATTCACCAATTGTTGTATTTTTTGACGATACGACATATGGGATCTCATTACAGCCCTGGTTTGTTATCGCAAAATTATCAAGATGAATTTTAGCTACAGCGCGCGAAAATTCTACATTTGAATTATCTACTGAAAGATTTTTAATGCCCGTTTGAGAGCCTATGAGAACAAATGGCGTATCTTCGGCATTTACATTTTCTCCGCTAAATTTCACGTCCGCCTGAAAATCCACTTTGTCAATAACATAGCTTTTACAAGAGCTAGCTGGCGTAATTGGCGCATTAGATATCTGCTTCACTGTTGATATCTCTTTGACCTTTGCGCTTAAATCATTTGTCAGCTCCACCGACCCACTCCCAGGAATGCACGGAAAGACTAGTTTTGCGCCATCTGCCGGAACAGCGTTCTCTGCCCAGTTGGCAGCAGTTGCCAATTTACCGTCTCCAGCATCCCCTCTCCATGTATATGTACCCGCAGCTGCATACGCAGGAAGTCCTATTATGCCACTTCCAATAACTGCTAAGGACGCTACGCCAAGCGATAGTTTTTGTATTCCTCTCATTTTTCCAACCTACCTTTTTGTTATTTAGTGTTTGTGGTTATTATTTTACTCACATATTACTGGCACCGTCAATGATACGTGCGTTGTAATATAGACATCAATGTACGAGCATGTTGCATTATAATAAACTAAACGATATTTGAGGATATCAATTAGTCTACCGCCTTACGATACTTAGCATAGTTAAGTCTAGCCACTGCACAATCGACAGCTCTTCTGCACGAACGTCAGGTGAAATGTGTGCACGAGACAAAAGCTGCTCAATATAATTCTTATCTAGCTGTAATCCGCCCGCCAACGAGCTGCGCAGCTTCTTGCGCTTTGCCGAGAAACCGGCCTTCACCAAGCGAAAAAACACTGGCTGTAAATCATGTGGCACGACCGGCTCGCGATAACGCTTTAATATCACTACCTGTGAATCAACTTTCGGCGGCGGCGTGAATAGTGCTGCTGGCACAACCACACCAGTATTCACTTGATGAAACACTTGTGCAGCGATTGCTAAAACGCTGTATTTGCCTGGACTCGCCGCGAGCCGTTCGGCGACTTCTTTTTGCACAAGCAGCACCATCATACTCGGCGGATTGTTACATTCGGAAAATGTTTGGATAATCTTACTCGTGATGTAATACGGTACGTTCGCAACGATTTTGTAGCCATGCGGCAGTTTGGACGGATTAAAACGCAAAATATCTTGATAGACAACCTCAAGATTCTTACCCGGAAATTGCCCAGGTAGTTTGCGTGCCAAATCTACATCAAATTCCACCGCCACCACACGACCAGCATGTGCAAGCAGGCGGCTCGTCAACGTACCGAGTCCTGGACCAATCTCAAGCACCGTATCGTTTGGTGCTAATTGTGCCGCATTGGCGATGTATGTAAGCGTATCCTGATCACGCAACCAGTGCTGACCGAGGGATTTTTTATTCTTCATTATTATCTACCAATTGTGGTGAGCTATCCAATGATTATAGGCTGCCCTCCAACTGCCATAACGACCAGCAGCGTAGCCTGAGCACCATTTTAACTGCGTTATAGGGTTCGTCTCCCAATCCGAACCGGCACCACTCATCTTATCACCAGGATTAGCTTGGCAAAGACCATAGGTTCTACCATTTCGAGCATCGTACCTCCAACGACTCTCGCGCTCAACAATATAGTTTACGTAACCATAGTCACTCGGTGGTATACCCGCCGCTGCCATCCAATCTTCATGCGATCCAGCCGGTAAATTTACCTTTGTGCCAATAATTTCAACTTGCTTTACAGGCTCCACCATGACAGTGCTATTAACTTCTTTACGACTTTCTTCTTTGCCGTTACGTATGATAATCTCATATGTAACGTTCTTTTTACCGTTTTTACCGAGTGTCTTAGTTTCCTTATATCCCTTATCACGATTTGCGTCTTTGATTTGTTCAGTTTCAAACGGCACTTCCTCCTCTTGCGTTATCGTCTGCGTACCTTCGCGATACAAACGCACATGCAGACCGGCGGCGAGTGGCGTATCAACACTTGGTACAACAACATCATTCTGCGCCAATGTGATATGTTTTCGATTAAGCATATCGCCAACAGTTTTGCCGAGGCTATACGACGTCGACGTTTTGCCATAAAAATCAAAGGTAAATAGCGTAGCACGCGTTATCGTCATGATTTCAGACGCACCGTCGCCGAGCGGGTTAGTGGACTGCGACAATTCTGTCTTGTCCTCATCATGGAGTGCTAAACGTGCGTGTTTCGCGATCTGCGCGCCTGTGCGATACGATGTAATCACTTTTGTTGCCGTTATTCCGTCTTTTATCACAACCGGACGAGCACGATAAATATTCACTTGATATGAATTAGCAACGAGCTTCGTGTCAAGCGCCGGCTCAGTACGATCGTTCGCGTCAATAGCAATATTCGCGTCGGCGAGTGCTTCTTTGAGTGTTGCTTTCTTCGTTATAAATCCTTTTACTGCGCCGTCGTCATGCAGCGCGATAATATGCTCGCCTGCTGCCACCGACGTATCGTCAGCGCGAACGGGCGGTGTCACCGCTACATACAACGCAACGCCAAACAGCGCGATAAACAGCGCGCCAATAATACGAGTGTAAAAAGGTGATTTTGTAATCAATCGCTTCATACGAGCGCGCCCTTTCAAGCACGCCCGCTCATTATAGCAGATTTTCGTCGTTTATGCTAGTTTCTCAAGCCGCGCGTACTCAACATTAAGCTTTTTCGTTACACCGTTTTCAAACGTTACGCTTACCGCTAAGCCGTCGATATCAACAATTTCGCCCGCGCCAAATTGCGGCGAGCGCACTCGGTCGCCAATATCATAATCTATCACAAACTCGTTAAATTCATTGTAACGCGGTCGCGGCGGACGCGCTGGCTGCTGCTCAAATATATCCGTGCCCATATCCTCCAGAAAGCGCGACGGCGTACGATACGATCGCTGTCCGAATTGCTGGCGGCTTTGCGCATACGTCAAGTACAGCTCTTGGCGCGCCCGCGTCATGCCGACATAGCAAAGACGGCGTTCCTCCTCAAGACTACGCAGATCTTCTTCAAGCGCGCGTTCGCTCGGGAATAGTCCATCTTCCATACCGGCCATAAATACTACCGGAAATTCCAGGCCTTTCGCGGCATGCAGCGTCATCAGCGTTACTTTTGCGGCGTCATTTGCCTGATCCGCTGTACTCATCAAAACAACTTCTTCCAAAAAATCTGACAATGTTGCAAATGCCTGCGCATCTGCTGCGAGCACGCCAAGATTCGCTTCACGCTCTTCGGCTTGTGGTGTACCATCAAGTACATAATCACGATAGCCAGTTCTTTCAATTAGCTGCTCAATGATTTCGCTTGGGTTCACGTTAGACATCACACGCGCTTGCAGCGTGTTTAGCATATCACCAAGCTGCATAAATGCATTTTTAGCACGCGGTGTCAATTTGCTCGTTTGATCGACATTTTCTAACGCCTCAACGATACTCATACCTGTTTCTGCTTGCCATAGCAAAAACTTCTCAACGCTCGTCGCTCCAAGCCCACGCGTCGGCACGTTCACAATCCGATTAAAGCTTATACGGTCGTTTGGCTGATACAACAATCGCAAGTACGCTATAATATCTTTAACTTCTTTACGGTCATAGAACCGCACACCACCAACTAACTGATATGGAATTCGACGTTGTATAAACGCACGTTCAAAAGCAAAACTCTGAGCATTCGTGCGATAAAGCACAGCGAAATCACCGAAATCACGCGCTCCAACCGACGTTTGCATCATAATTTGATTCGCTACAATATACGCCTCTTCAGATTCGTCCGCTGCCGCTTGAATCTGCACAGGCGCACCATGACCCCTGTTTGTCCAAAGTACTTTATCAGTACGCTCTAAATTTTTACTGATAACCTGTTGCGCTGCGTCCAGAATCGCACCGGTCGAGCGGTAGTTCTGCTCCAGCTTCACAACAGTTGCGCCCGGAAAATCGCGCTCGAAATTCAAAATATTTTTAAAATCCGCCCCACGCCACGAATAAATCGACTGCCAGTCGTCGCCGACGACACAAATATTACGCGCATCGTTCACTAAGAATCTTGCAATCGCATACTGCGCCGTATTCGTGTCCTGATATTCGTCAATTAAAATATGTTTAAACCGCTGACGATACTTGCTGCGTACATCCGGCGTATCGCGCAGCAGACGCACTGTTTCAATCAGCAGATCGTCGAAATCAAGTGCACCCGCTTCGCTGCGCATCCGTTCATACGTGTCGTAGATTTTCGCCACTGACTGCTGAAATGGATAACCGGCATCTGCCGCATATTCGTCAGGGGTTAACAAATCATTTTTCGCATTTGAAATTGCGCTACTGACGGCGCGCGGTTTAACTTTATCAGTACTGATTGACAGCCGTTTCATCGCCTGCTTGATTAGTCCTTGCCGATCATCTTCGTCGTATATAATGAAGTTGTGCGGCACACCAATATGCTCACCGTCCATACGCAAAATTCGCGCACAAATGCTATGAAACGTCCCCATCCACGGCATAAAATGACGTGAGTTTTCCTGCCCAGCCAGATGTGCCAACCGTTCGCGCATTTCACGCGCAGCCTTATTTGTAAACGTTACGGCTAGAATCTCATTCGGCCAGATTCTCTCGTGTGTCAACAGATACGCAATACGATGCGTCAACGTCTTCGTTTTGCCACTGCCAGCGCCCGCCAAAACGAGCAACGGACCAGTCGTCGTCTCAACCGCTTGTTTTTGCGCGTCATTCAGCCCCTCTAGAACATCCATGAGCTTTATTATACGATACTAGCGGTTCGTCAAGAAATAATAGCCAGCCGCACCAGCGAGCGAACCAAATAGCAATAGTACAATCAGCCACACGACGCGCACCGCCGGATTCTTCTTTACTTTCGAGGCCGGTGCTTGTTTTAGCGCCGGTGCATCGTCGTCAACATCAATATGGTACTGCTCGGTGTCATAAATCGCCGCATTCGGCTCCGGTACAACATCGCGTTCAACATATTGCTGCGGAATTGACGTTGTGTTATTTACTGCTTTTTGCTCGCTCTCAAGCGCTGCTACCTCTTCAATCGTCGCAGACATATCAAGCGTTGGCTCGGGATCAGCTTTCACTGCTTCAATATGCGGCGTATCGTGCTCAAGCAGTTCTGATACGGACATGGGCGGGCGACCGTTCTCGGAAGTAGGATTCTCATGCTTCGTGGAGTCAAAAAAGTCTGTTGTTTCTGGCTCGGCAATTGCGGAAGTATTGCGCTCAACAAGCGCTGGCGTTTCGCGATCAAGCGCTGATAAGCGATCGACATCAGACAGACGGCGACTGGCGGGCGCGGACGTTGGGGCGTTCGTTTGCGGCTCTGTATTTACCATCGGCTCAGCGCCCAACATCCCATCTTCATTATCTGCTGATATGCTATCGCGCGTCGCCGCGGGAATAGCATTCGCTGTGAGCGTCTCGCCCGGCTGCGATACTTCCAAATCCGCTTGGAGCGCTGCCGACAAATCATTCATTTGCTGCATCGACGGCTCTTGCTCATGCTGCCACGCATCAAGCGGACGTTTCGCCGGCTTAGCATTCGGCAAGAATGGCGACGCTTGAATTTCTGGCTCCGTGTACGCCGGCTCGTGCAATTCGCTCGCCGCTGACGCTTGACGATCATCGTGCGCGGCAGTATCCGCCATGTCGGCAAGCGGCGCGTCAACAGAGCTCGCCGGCGGGAGCGGCGAATCGTTGTTTATTGTCTGACTATTCATGTTAGAGCGAAAATCATGCTCGGCAATATCACTGTTTTTCGGCTCAACGAACGAAGTACCATTCGCCGCACCTGTCGATTCTTTGTCAAATTGAAATGCATCAACCGCCGGCCGCCCGGCGCTATGAGTTTCTACTCTAGAATCATTCGTTTCTGTATTAGCATTCAACGATAGAGGCGATTCTTGCGTTGCATCGCGCTCGCTGGGCGGCGTAATTGGTTGCACGGTGTGCGGCTTTCGCGACACAATCTGCGAGCGGCGCGCTGTCATATTCGACGACGGATGCACCATATCCATAAACTGACCGCGGCGGTGCGAACCAACAATCGGCTTTACCGTCGACTCACTCGCGCCCGCTGGGCGACTTATTTCTGGCGCGCTGCGGCGTTCAGGTGTCATTGATCGGCTAACGCCCGGCGCCGACTGACCCGCTGAGTCGTTCGCTTTTTTCGCGTTGTTTTTTGCCATTGCCGCACTAATTGAACGGTCAAGCTCGTCAAAATCAAATTCCGTCACGCCACTTTCCTCGCTACCGCCTTATCGATTACATCGGCTTTTTTAATAATCTCCGCAAATGCGCGTACATCCAAACTCGTATCGCCGATTAGCAAACCGTCGACACCGTCAATCTGCAAATACGCGCTTGCATTATCAACATTCACGCTACCGCCGTACAGCACGCGAACATGTTTTGCCGCCAACGCGCCAAACAGCTGCTTGATTTGTTTGCGAATCAATTTCACCGCTCGCGACACGTCACGCGGGGCGGCAAATTTGCCCGTACCGATCGCCCAGACCGGCTCGTACGCAACGACAATATGTTCAACTTCAACACTCGTAATGTTTGCAAGTCCGCCAATCAACTGGTCATGGATAGCATCAGCCGTTTCGCCGTCAGCGCGCTCGCTCGCCGTTTCGCCGATACACAACACGGGCGTGATACCGTTGCGCACCGCCGCTTGAACTTTGCTACGAATATCTTTTGACCGCTCACCAAACACGTGCCGCCGCTCGCTATGCCCGACCAAGCCGTACTGCACCAGCCCCCGCAATTGCGACGCCGACACCTCGCCTGTGTATGCACCATGGTCGCGCCAATAAAAATTCTGTGCCGCGAGATTAAAGTGATGGTGCTGCACCTGCAAATGGAGCGGCTGGACTGCTAGCATCGTCGGTGCAAGCACAATCTCGACGCCGCGGCGTTTGCCAACCAGATCGTCCAATCGGTGCACAAACAAGCTCGCCTCGTTCACCGTGAGGTTCATTTTCCAGTTCGCAATGATAAGTTTCTTGCCCACGTTTCGAAAATACTTATGATTAATCTTGCTACCAGTGTACTACACTCACCGGCGCGCGTCTAGCACTCCGAAGCATCATTTTTTATAAAAAATACACCTCAGACTAAAGAACACCGAGGTGTATTTTATTGCGCTACCCAAACCCGCTACTCAATAACTCGCACGCACAGCGTATCGGTACCGCCCGTCGCGCCAGGCTGGCGACCGCTCACGACCACAACAACAAGGCGACCGTTACTGCTGTATTTGCCCATTGTCAGCAACTCCTTCGCGACATTGACGCCAGCATGCTCTTCATCATCGCGAACATAACTGCGCGTCGCATACGACAATGCTAATTGCTGCGCCACACGCGGCGACGGCGTCACGGCGATAATCGGCAACTCAGGGCGAAGCGCTGCAATCCGCGCCGCCGTTGCGCCCGACTTCGTTTCAGCGATAATAAAATCAGCATCCACACGCTCTGCTACCTCAACCGCCGCGTGCGCAATAGCGTTACGACGGCGGTTTGTTTTACCCTCTTCAATCGGCATGTCGTTCATCGGCCAGCGTGACTGCGTGTAGCGTACCGTGTTCGCCATCATCTTTACCGTCTCGACTGGATAGTTTCCGTTCGCTGTTTCGTCGCTGAGCATCACGACATCCGTGCCAAGGATTGCCGCCGTCGCGACATCGCTGACTTCGGCGCGTGTTGGCTCAGGACTATCAACCATACTTGCCATCATCTGCGTCGCCACGATAGACAATTTACCGTATTTACGGCACAAGCGAATAATTTCGCGCTCAACGATCGGCACGATTTCGGCGCTTGTCTCAACCGCCATATCGCCGCGCGCCACCATCACACCATCAGCGGCTTTTACGATCTCCTTCAGTGTCTCCGGCTCAATCGCCGCCTTTGTTTCGATCTTTGCGATAATCTGCGCCGTTGAGCCTTGGCTCACTAAGATTTGCCGCAAGTTATTAACATCATCTGCGCTCTGAATGAAGCTCAACGCTACAAAATCAATATCTTTATCAGCGCCAAACTCAATATCTGCCATATCTTTCGGCGTAATAATATCGCCGCCAAAGTCAGTATCCGGCAGGTTCAAGCCTTTGCGGCTCATCAAAAAGCCGTCGTTGTCGATTCGTACTTTAATCGCCGTATCGCTTACGCGCTCAATCATGTGTCCGCGGATTTTACCGTCAAACAAGTAGACCGGCTCGCCAACTTTTACTTTATCCGCCAAATTGTATTGAATCGGCAGATTCGCGCTGCCGTCGTGCTCTTGAATCGCATGGTCAAGAACGATCTCGCTGCCCGCCTTTACATCAAAGTGATTATCTTTCAACACACCTAAGCGGATTTTTGGTCCTTGCAAATCCTGCAGAATCGCTACTGGACGACCAATTTGCCGACTCGCATCGCGAATCCATTTGATTTGGTCAAGACGCTCTTCGTAGCTACCGTGACTGAAGTTTAAGCGAAACCCATTCGCACCCGCTTCAATCAATGCTTTAATTTTCTCCGGTGAATTCGTCGCTGGCCCCAGAGTTACCAGAATCTTCGTTCGTTTAATTATATCTTTCATTACCTATATATTTTAGCACAGCAATGATACATTGTGAGGTAGTGAATAAATTCAGTAGTGACAAAATCTATCTTAGGAGTGATAGCCGTGAGATAATAAAGGCGACGCCTGTACTTAAGCACACTCTCGAAATCTAGTATATGTGAATGATTCAAGACTACTTTAACCCCATCATCTATACTAAATAACAGATGAGGAATAGGTATCTAAAACGTTCACATATTTCAGAGGCTAAAACCAGGCAGATTGTTAGGCTATTTTGTGAAGATATCACGGCTACTCAAATAGCCTCTTTAACCGGCGTGAACCGCAATACAATCAATCGCATTCTGACGCATATTCGAACCGTTATCGCCAAGCGCTGCGAGGCCACCTCGCCACTCTCTGGCGAAGTTGAGATTGATGAAAGTTATTTTGGACCACGTAGAGTACGTAGCGCACATGATATACATAGTCTCCGTAGAGCTAGTAACAAAGACTAAGATTATTGTCTTTGGTCTATTAAAGCGTCATGGTAAGGTATATACCCAAATAGTACTTAGTACCTATACCTCATGTTAGCCTAAGAGACTCTAAAGCAGATTGTACGAATGAAAGTACAGCTAGAATAGTACTATCTACAGTGATGGTTGGCGTAGTTATGACGGGTTAGTTGACTGGGGATATAAGCGTCACTACCCGTGTAAATCATGGTAATAATGAATTCGTTAATAAAAACAATCCTAAAAGAACCATATCAATGGCATAGAGAACTTTTGGGGCTTAGCAAAGGTGCGTCTAACCAAGCTACGAGGCTTAAGAAAAGACTATTTCAACTTACATCTCAAAGAGTGTGAATTTAGGTATAATATGAGGCATGAAGATATGTACCATGAGCTACTTAAGATGCTACGAAAGGAAGCGAGTGACTAGGCTAAAGTAGGCTTGAACCATGTGAATTATCTAGAGAATCTATGAACGATAGCCATATGCCATTAGATGAAGTCCTAAAAATTCTTACCGAGAATCCGTATATCTCTAAACTATACATTTTTGGCTCGCGAGCGGCAAGGAAAGACGATGACCTTTCTGACATTGATTTGACCGCCATTACACCACATCCGGCTGCTGCCGAAACCTATACTCGTAGGAGTTTGGCAGATAAATTCAGCTTAAGTGCAATTTACACGATTACGAATAACGAGTATGAAATAGCCCGCACCTTTTGCCTGAGCGGTATGAGTCCGTTTCACAAAATTGACATCGGGTTTTCGCTGCCCGGCAAAACCAATTTCTTTCCAAATTCGCAGCTGATTTTTAGCAACGACAACGTTCACGTGCCGCACAAATCAAGCAAAAAATGGACGGAGCCGCGCGCCGAACACGACTATTTCGACGTGATGATGGGTTCGCTGCGCTACATCAAGCACCGCCGTCGCGGTGAAAACTGGCAAGCGTACAAATGCTACCGCGGCTTTATTGAGCAGCTGGCAAAGGCGCGCGCGGCGGATTCGCTGCAAAACGCCTACAAAACCTTAGACTCGCAAAATAACGACGAGATTCTAGCATTATTCTTCACTGGCGATCTTCATGAAAAAGAGCGAAGATATTACGAATTTATTAAAAACCTCATTGAGAGTGAAAGGTTTTTGCCGGAGTTCAGTGAGGATTTACTAAAGATCTGGGAAGATTATGTGGACAGCTAAATACTATATGGAAGTATCTGCTTAATTTAATTGGAGGAGTATTTAAATGTATCTGACGCTATATGAAAGTGCTTTTATAAAATACACTTCTGTCCCGTGAATCCTCCATAAAGCCTACTTTACGATGTTATATTGATAGGATATCTTTAGTTAATGAAACTAACAAAAAACAGCTCGATTGCCAGAGGTAAACGAGCTGTTTTAGACCTGGACGGATGATAAATCCTTTGATGGTGAGCCTACAAATATAAATATGGAACTCCTTTTTCGCGATTTGTTTGCGCTGCGAGATCGCTTCAAGGAGCTGGGTATGGTCATTAAAAATGGCGAGGTGTATTTGCCGGATTTGGAGGAGCGTGATGTTTAATTTGCGAAAATCAAACTCAAAACTCTACGACCAAAACACTTTTGACGACCAGTTCATGCACGACTTGCGAAAAGCCCGAAAAAGCATTATCATCGAAAGTCCGTTTCTCAGAACTGCCCGAGTCGAAAGATTTATTCCAATATTTCATCGTCTCAAAAAGCGTAGTGTGAAAATATTGCTTAACACAAAACCACTTGAAGAACACGACGAAATATACAAACTACAAGCCCAAAAATCTCTAAGTTTACTACAATCAGTAGGCGTCGAAGTGCTTTTTACAGTCAAACATCATCGCAAATTAGCCATCATCGACAGAGAAATTATTTACGAAGGCAGCCTAAACATTCTTTCATATCGCGACAGTTGTGAGATAATGAGAAGGACAACATCTGCGCTGGAGGCGGAAATGTTGATAGATTTTATCGGCTTAAATAAATTTATGGAGGTGAAATAATTGTGAACGATGACGACACGATCAAGAATCTTCATCTGTACGAAGACGAAGAAACGATTCAGAAAACGATCCACTATCTGGAACTTCATGACCCGGACAATGCCAATCGCGAATACGCGATCGGATTCTTGAAATTCATGCAGCGATTTGCGCATGTTGCCGGCAAGAATGAGGGGTTTGATTTTGAGGGGTTTTTGAAGAGATACAAAAAGCAAGACAACGATTCTCAATAGAGGCTTACGGTATATTAAAAAGTTACGCCCAGTAGTGTGCCGTGTTCATCCTTGTCGTTAAACCTTGCGATAGTGTACTTGTTAAGGTTACTAATAAATTCCTCTGGCAGATAGTTGTACGGCATATACCCAGAATTCATGGAGCAAATATACTGAAAATCCGACGACTCGGCCTTGCTACTAGAAATTTCTAGAGCTTTTGCTACCTGTCTAGGATCTACGTCTGCAAATATTCTTGAATCGTGGAATAAGGGAAATTCTCTGTGACGTATAGTAGACCAATATTCAGCTAGCATAAGATCGTAACAGAACACCTTCATACTACTAACGCCGTCGCTGCCAGCTTTTTGAATATCAATTTTAAACTTATATCCTTCTTTGTCTACATCAATAGAGAGTATCCCAGGCTGTTCGTACAAAAATCGAGAGTTTGAATTAAATAAACGTATAGCTGTTGATATTAGGGGCTGGTCTCCGTTATATTCCTGCCGCATCTTTGATATGATATCGCTAATCTCTATTCGTATGTCATCAATCCTTGACTTAATCTCCGTGAGTCGAGAAATTCTGCTCTCTATGTCTGCTATCTTGGCCTTGCTCTTGTTGACTTCATCTTGAAGTTTTGTATACTCATCAAGAGCTCCATGTGTCTTTAGTATATTCAAATAGCCAGCTCTCTCGTTTGAGAGTTTTTCCATTTTACTATCTAAAGCTCTGTTTTTTGTTACGTATAGCTCGATCTCGCTTTCTAGATAATTTTTCCTGTTAAGCACCACGTCTCTGTGAAAGTTAATCACCTCATCGAGCGTGCGTAGAGAGGATTTTTCAAAGATGGCGCCCGCTGCCTCGTATATTTGCTCTATTTTTATATCATCACCGTTTTCATTTTTTAAACTATCTTTGTATCTCTCTACAATTTGAGAGTTTATAGTGATTTCATTAATAATATCATGGATTTCTTTGGTTAAAGCGTCTGCTTTAGCTTGTATATCTCTATAGTCTTCGTGGACTTGAAAACTCTCAAGTCTTTTCATCTTCTCTGCAAGCTGCGATTCAACATCTATCTTTTCTGAGGTCAAATCACCCACCGTGCCCCCAAACACCTCAAAGGCACCCGTTTCAATGGCTTTGTTTGCGTTATTTAATTTATTAAATTCAGATTTGAGCTGCGAGAATTTGACAGATAGTCGCCAGTTTAGCCCTATTAGAAAAGCAGCATTATTATTTCTAGATAGCGCGTTCTGCCCAGCAAAGCATAAGAAAGGATTAGAAAATGCGCCGTCATAAGTCCTCATGAAGTACGATGCTAATGTGCGATACGTAGGGTGATTGCTTTTGTCTTTTACCTCGCGTACGCTAAGGCCAAATAACTTCTCTCCTAGGGTTAAACAAACTTCATCTACGTTGATGTCTTCAATTCCTAGCGCCTCTACATATTTCTTACGATCCTTTACTGCCCGTTTGAGGATAATTTCTTCTCCATCTATCTCGATAGTTAAACTGAATATCCAGTCTCGCATCTCCTCTTTTTTGAGAGTTTCTGATGGACTGCCTCCGAGGCAATAGTTTATAATTTCAAGTAATAGTGTTTTGCCTAAGCCATTAGTGGAATGCTTATCGCTGGAGTCTTGATCGCGATCAGCTATGATTATATTAAAACCTTTACGAAATTGTATAGTTTTAAAAATGCTTTTATTTGCGCTTAGCCTAACTAATTTCATGTTTTTTATTTTTCTCTATTATTCCATTATTATACAGTATGGCTCCAGAGGAAAACAATAGCACTAAGGCCGCGATGAACTTTTCAAATGTGCCCACTTCTTCATGCGCCTTCACTTTGCTCCATAATGAACTCACTGTTTCAACTGAATCTATGCTTTGAAGAAGTATTGCGCCAACTCCAACGACCGAAAACCCCACGCGAATAGTTTTATCTGGGAGTATTATCATTTTTCAAACACCTCACATAGCTGAAAATAGTAGGCCACTATTCCGTAAGCTGCAGCCATATGACGAGGGTCGCTACTGTCATTAGAGGCTGCTCGCACTAGAGAATAAAATATAACATCCCCATCGTCAGTATCTCTTCTTAAATTTTTATATTTTTGTACGAAAAATATCCTTAATTTTTTTGGATAGTCTTCGCTGGCATTTTTGTTTAAAAAATCATCAATCAGCGATACAGAAGCCATACCCATTTTTAACATTTGCTCTGTCTGTGGACTTAGGCTGTTTTTGCGCACTTTGTCCTTTATAGGTATCAGTCTAAAGTCTTCATTATCGTATTTCAAAGGGGGATTGTCTATTACGTGCCGAAGAGTTTCTTCGAGTTCTCTGAACGTGATTGTTGGTAAGCTTTTCTTTATGGCTCGCTCAATGCGCTCCTCATGCAAAGATTTGATTTCATGAAGATAGTCAACAGAGTATTTTGTTACACACTTATCAATAATAGTGTGACATGTTGGGCAAAGAAGAATAAGATTATTATAGGAATGACGTTCGATATCGCTCTGACTGTGATCGTAGCGTGCAGAATTCGGCTTATGTCCCTTAATGTGAGCCATTTCTCCTATAGGAATCAGGGCGTCAGTCTGATGTTCAACTACTGGACCGTTGCACTTTGCGCAGCGACTGCCGCTTTTTGCCCACAGAATTTTCATACTTGATTGAGGAATACCCATTTGTCTATTATTGTATCACCAGATGTCGCTTATGCCCAGCTAAAGCCTCAGGTTTCATCTATCATCGGCTCCGACTTAACCTGTGATTTTTTCTTCGTTGACCTATTGGTTCTCGTAGCTTTTTTCGATACAGTCTTGCCAGAACTTTTTCGCTCAGAAGTTTCGTGTCGTTTCCTGGCGAACTCCTTTCGTGAATGTTTAACAATTTCGTCTCGCACCGCTTCATCGCCCTCATTTTCCAGCAATAAAGTTTGCCCAGACAGTGGCTCTTGCGCGTGTACCGCCGCCAGTCGAGCGTAATAATTGTACGCTGGCAGATTGCTAATTTCACCCGGCTCAATATATGGACTAAACATCGGCAGCAAACGCTGTTCATCTTGCGGATTGCCGGTTCGGAAGCAGATGATCGTGCCAACATTTGCCAGGATTATATTCACTGTTTGCTGGTCGCTTTGTTGCGAAGTGGACTGCTCAGCCATGATCATAAAGACGCGATATTTGCGACTTTCAGACAACATTTGCACAAATGACGTCGTGGCGAAATTCTGAAATTCATCGACATACAAATAAAACGTCCGTCGCTCCGCCTGTTTGAGACGGGCGCGACGGAGACTTGCGAGCTGAAGCTTCGCAAGTACGGTAATTCCAAACAGTTCAGACGTATCTTCACCAAGCAGGCCTTTAGATAACTTACAAATCAGTACTTTTCCCGAGTTGATGATATCGTCAAAATCAATCGTCGATTTTGGCTGCTCGAGAATTTGCCGAGCAGACGCCGAAAATAAAAACCGCCCAATTTTCGCCGTAATTCCCGCCGACATTTTTACTTTTTGCATATCACCAGCTTTACCAAACTCGTTTTTCCAGAAGTTTATCAAGTTAGTATCATCAAGATTTTTAACAACACTGCGGCGATATTTCGGGTCATTTAGCAAATCAAACACGGTGAAAAGCGTGGGATTTTCCTGTGTAAGCGCTGTCTGAATGGTGTTGCGCAAAATGTATTCAATACGATGCCCACCCGAGTCCTCGTCGCTAAAGATTTTTCGAAAAATCGACACGACCGACTCAGTGATAAGGTCTTTTTCACGCATCAACTCGCTGCCATCTAGCCCAGGTGTTAGCTCCAATAAATTCAAACCAATCGGATAATCCAAATCATCGGGGTTGAAATAAATCACGTCGCCAAGGCGCTCTGGCGGAACGTGCTGCAAAATCGTCTCCGCCATATCGCCATGCGGGTCAATTACGGCCACGCCTTTGCCGCTACAAATATCCTGCACGATTTGATATTGCAACATCGTAGTTTTACCGCTGCCTGTACCGCCGATAACGTATTGGTGGCGCTCACGCTCAGCCTCCGTCAAACCAATCGGCGTCACTGTATTGTGATGATGATTTTCGCCAATAACCACATCAAACTTTTCTGATTGCTTGAGTGAAATCGGCGCGGGCAGTGTGCGACTTAGCGAAGTTATCAGGTTGTCTGTCTTGCTATGATAACTTGAGGGAAAATGGAATAAGCTGGCGAGTTCGTTAGAAGCGAGAATTACGGAGCTACTTTTCTGCAATGACGGCAGACGGTTTGTGACTGCACGAATTAGCAGTTTATTCAAAATCGGCAGACGATATTTCGCCTTGAGTGATTGATATGGCGGCGTACTAAAACCGTCTAGCGCAGATTTAAGAGCGGCAATATGCCTCTTTGGCTCTGGGCTATTTACCATGACTCGGAGGTTGACGCGAAATAGCGGACGAGTCACTTTTTGGTGCATGGTCTCCATCAATTCCAATTCAAAAGCACTGAGCACACGCGTCGGACGGTCGTCTCGCGACACCTTGATTTGCTGTCGCGGGAGTGTGGTTTTTGAATTGTAGTAGTTGCGGTGATTGGCCGTCATACTAGTATAAACTTCGCCAATGAGGTCGGTTGCGCCAGAAGAAATTTTACCAAAGAGACTAACTAGTTTGCCGAGAATTGGTAAGTTTTTGCTGCTAACATATTGCAAAATATTTTCATTGCCGAGAATTTTATGCGATAAAATTTCTGCTTCACGCAAACGAGTCGGTGTTGCTACGAGTTGTAAAATAATCTCCTCATCATCGTTCAGTCTAGTCATCGCGCCCATTACATAGCTCAGCGGATCACGTTGCTCTAGCGTAGAATTTGTAGCTAGCGGCAAAACATAATGACCAGTTTCTCGAAATTCAACGACCTGATAATTATCACCACTTTTCCGCTTGACCGTGCGGACTTTTGAGTCGGCAATGTACGATGTAATTGCTTTTTGTATGTTTGCGACGTGACGCCGTTCGACCTGCACCAAATACCGCACACCGTGCTTTTTAGTTGATGTGATTTCAAAACTTATGACTGGCGACCGGTCGAGCAACTTTTCTTTGAACGAGCGCGCTGCTCTATGTCCATGAATCACCGAAAATAATTGTTCGGTTGCTTCGGGTGTTTTAGCAACCGTGGCTGGCGGTGTAATTTCTAGCCAAATCATGTCTCGAATTCGTAAATATCGACGATTCAAAACAAAACGAATCACCAACCACAGAATAACTGCGCTAATCGCAAACACTATTAGACCTAAAACTATCGACCCAAGCCGTAAGGCGGTGGCGAGGTAATCGGTTGCGGATTCCATGGCTGCGCTCCTGGTTTATTGTGAATAAATTTATACGCCTTGGCGGCTTCTTTTGAAAAAGTGCGCTGCGACACTATATTCAAACCGCGCGCATTCATTTCAGAAATTTTCCAATCACCGCTGATTTGATTAACTTCTATCACATATGCAACATGACCATAAGGACCTTCGTCGGTCTGAAAAACTGCGCCAGCCGCTGGCGTATCATTGACGATGTAGCCCTCGCGCTTGGCATTATCATCCCAGGTATTAGCGTTGCCCCAAGTGTTCGGAATCGGACTGTTTGCCCACCGGCGCATCGCATACGCCCACCAAGTGCAGTTGCCCCAGGCATAAGTATTTCCGGGCATCACGCCGCCGCTGTAAAATCCGCGCCCTTCCGCCGCTTTAGCACTTGGTGCATTTGCTAAAAAACTCACCGCCGGCAAGCCAAGCGATGAAATAGCTAGAATTGGAAACATCAAAATAAGCAATAAGGTAGCGATGATTATGACCAGAATCTTCTTAATACTGAAGCCAAAATTTGTAAACAAAATTACTGCGCCATTCATGATGAATATAACTCCGCAGGGTTGGTGGTGATGAGTGGATGTTCTTTTTCGGCTGCCACAACTTTAACGGCGACATGGTTTTGGTCGGCGATAAGCAAAGCGTCGCCTCGCTCGCAAGTAAGCAGAAAACTTTGCTCATATTCACTGAGGTTAAATTCGTTGACCACGCCTTTGATAGTCGTCGTATCCTGGCGCATTAAAATTCGCAGTGCACTCTGTGAAGCGATGGCGCGGCCGTATTCGCTTTTTAGAAAATCGTTGGCTTGCTGCGATATGATTGATACGCCAAGATAATATTTGCGAGCCCGACGCACCAGTCCTGCTACGAACCGCGCCGACTCCTCGTGTTGCAATAAAATCCAACCCTCGTCGATAATCAGCAGCCGTTTTTCCGGCTTAGCCATAACTTGATTTTTCACAAAATTAGAGATGATCAACATCATGATTTGACGCAAATTTTCTGGCAAATCTTTGATGTCGAAAATAACCAAGCGGTTGTCTAATTTAACATTTGTTTGCGCATTAAATACATCCGCCAACGAGCCAGAAATATATTTTTCTAATTTTTCGCACAATTTTAACTGACCCAACTTTCGAAGTTCCGCATATAAATCTTCTAAAAGCGGCTGCTTAGTTTTTGACTTTTTGTAGATTTTCAAAACCGCTTTGTCGATGGCGGCTTTTTCGCGCGCCGTTAAACTTTCAGCCATCAAACCGATTACGTCCATTAAATCTTGCGTATGCCCGGACAGGTCGCTAATTTCGTGAACGGTCGTTGCTAGGTCGAAGGGGTTAATTTTCTGTTTGCTTTTGGCGGATAATTTTATGTACGTGCCTTTTACCGATTCGGTGAGGCGTTTGTATTCATGTTCTGGGTCGATGACGATGACGCGCGTGCCTTGCATGAGTTGGCGTAAAATTTCGACTTTGGTGGTGTAACTTTTACCAGCACCCGACTGCGCAAATGTGATCGAGTTAGCGTTATGCAGACTAAACCTATCCAAAATAACCAACGAATTATTTGATTTATTAACGCCGTAAAGAATGCCCGATTCTTGTACTAATTCTGATGACATAAACGGAAACGTCAGGGCTGCGCTGGAACTATCGAGATTGCGTTTTTGCGCCAGTTGGTCTTCGCCGCGTGGTAAAATTGACTGCAATGCTTCCAGCTGCTGATAGCGCGCTACTTTTGAATAAAACAATCGCGCCGACAGATTTACTTCAAGCAACTTGGTGGTTTTATCGAGTTCTTCTTTCGTTTCAGAGCGAATGCAAATGTATATCGCCATTTGGAATAATTTTTCTTGACCGCGTTGAATTTTATCGCGCAAATCAATCGCCGATTCAAGTGGGTCGGTAATCTCCGAGCCGACAATCCGTCCCTCGCGCATCATTGCACGACGCGTGGATTCAAGCTCAGTAATTTTACGATTTAGTTTTGGCAGTGCCGCTCGGGCGTCTACTTCGTGTAGGTGATAACTAATGTCGATATCGTGATTAAAATGAATCAAGCTGTCCATCCAGTCCGAACTCGCCACGAACGGATATCCAGAAATAAATAACGTGCGCATGTACACGCCGTCGATGCAAAGATGATCAACGTTTTCCTCCAGCCCAGAGTAGGATAAGATATCTAGTGCGTCTTGCTCACCAAACGTGATATTGAGTTCTTTTTGCTGCTCTTCGCGCTGACGGTCGCGGCGGCGTTTCGGAGCACTAATTGAGTCACTAATTCTTTTGATAAATATTGGTGTACGTGATTTTCTAGTCATTAATTTTACTCCCATCTAGCACAAGTGCGGTGTGAATTGTTTGCAATGCGCGTTCAGTTAGCGGCTGAATTTTTGCTTGCACTGGGCTGTAAAAACTATAGAACAAATCAAGCACTTCGAGGCTATCTAGCTGATCAGCGCGCATGCCGAGCCGCGCCATACCTTTGGCGATAATATCAATGCGGAGTTTGAGCTGTTCGCGGATTAAATCAAAATCAGCTTTGTTGTCGGTCGGTCGAAAAGGAATAATGATATAAAAATGCCGTGTCAAAATCTTGTTGTCGGTGATGAGCGAACGAATAAATTCATCGTAATTTTTCAGTTGAGTTTTGTAAACGGGAATCGTCTCGCTCTGCAATCGGTAGTTCAAATCCTCTAAATATCCGTCCATATCAATTTCGCGCGTGCGTACTAAAATTTGAATCGGCCAACCAATCGAATTGAGAAAACTTTCGTAGGTATCAATGATTGCGTCTTGCTCATCCTCGCTACGCAGCTCAAAATTCAGCGCCGAAACGGACAAAATTGCCCGATAATTATTCTGCGGAAATAATAAAATTCCGTCGCGCACACCCTTTAGCGCAATCTGCCGCCTGGCGTTAGATTTAGTGTTTGACTTTCGTAAACCGAACATGCAAACCCCCTTTCTTATCAGTTTCAAAACGAACATCAGCGGTTGGGTCGTCTATAATTTGGCGGGTTTTGATAGTTGATATATCGTCTAATTTTTCTGGCTTTTGCTGCTTTTTGGCTGGCTGATTTATGACTTCTTCATCCTCGCGCGAAGTATTTTTATATTCATTGCGAAATGCGGTGGTATTTTTATCAAACAAATAATATTTCGGTCGTAAATTGTAGCGTAGCACCGTCACCAGCCAAAGCGCGATAATTTTGCCCTTAACGCGAATCGACAAAATTCCGCAAGTAATCAAACTTAACGCCATCAAAACGTATTTATGAAGCGCACCGTTCATCACCGGTGGCAGCAATGTGAAAATTCCCGTACTCAAGAAAACAGGAATCATCAAAAGCACGATTTGCGAAAAGCCAAGCTTACCGATAATCCGGTCTTCCACGGTAGTAACTTGTGCGGGAACGACTGTTGTCTTCATGATTCTTTGCCTCGTTGTTTGGTCGATTTTATTTTCGAGCCAGCACGGTAAGTTGTACCAGTTTTTAGCGGTTTTGACTCGGGCATATTAACAACGGTTGGACTATTTTTACTGCGTGGATTAACCGAATAGGTGATTTCCGCATCGCCTTTTTTATTCAGATAACTTACTTTCATCGGCGATTTTGTTTGGCGCGCCACTGTTTCGAGGGTTGAATGAACTCGGGCTTTTTTGGCGGCGTGAGTAGTATTCTTTACTCGCTGGGTAGTTTTGTGTGCCACTTTCGAGCCAGTGCCCGTCATGTAGCTGACGCCGTTCATAAATTGACCGCCCAGTTTCTTTAGATTGCGCGCACCCATGCTAACGAAGCTAAATTGCATCATCACACCTTGAACTTTTAGCAAAGTCAGAATAGTTGCTATGCCCGCTACCATCGCCATCAAGGTGTCGGGTATAGCATTATTACCAGTGGTAGCCATGCCAGAGAACAACGACGATGCTAATTGCAAGATAACCACATGAACAAACAAAACGAAAATTGTTGATAGGAACGTCTTCATCGAAGTTTCGGCAAAGTCACGAAACCCTGGCACCAGCCACAGCATACTCACCAGTGGTGACAGGACAGTGCCGATGAACAAAGTGATCAAGCGCATAACATAATACACCAGCAATATGACCGAGCAAATCAAAAATGCCACCATGATTAACAGCGCCGCCACGCCCTGACCGGACGTTTTTTCGACAACTTTGATGAGCGTACCCCAAACGGTCGATGCACCCGAAACTTGATTGACTGCCGAGATGAGAACGTTAGATAAACTAATGATGCCATCAATCAAAAATATTGAGGTGTTCATTAGTAAAAATATCAGCGCTATGCGCGGCAGTAGGTGTTTGACTCCAACTTCGTCAAAACCAAAACTTGACGCGCTCATGACCTGAAATCCGACTAATGCCACGATTAAAATCAGCAGCACATCAGCAATGCCAACGATTGCTAGCCATAAGTTAAATACGGCTTTGTTGCTCGCCATCAGCGGCGTTGATTTGGTGAAAAATTCTAATGCGTTCAAAAACGGTGAGGCTATGGCGTTAATGATTGACGACAATAATCCCGTCACGGCTTTGATAATCATTTCGATCAAACCGTTGTTTTCTGACTTGGGTGTAACGGCTTGCAGGTTCGGTAGGTTTGCGTCGTTTGGATTTTGCACCGCTTGATATGAACCATTCAAAATAGAAACTATCGTCACAGCTGCCAGCACGATGACCAGCCCAATCACGGCTTTTTTGGCAATACTTTTAGCATATTCCATACGGTCTGGCTTGCCACTACTGATCATGTAAATATAACCAGCATGAGCCAAAAAGAAAGCGCAAGCCAACGACGCTATGCCAGATAAAATTTTGGCTGTCGGCAAAACATAATCGCGCACAGTTTTTATGGCACCAGCCGTATCGGCAAAGAATACTAAATTGCTAGTAAAAATATCGACAAAGTCGAACATGGGTGACTATCCTCCGAAGGCTTGTCGCGCTAAAGTCGTTACGATATTCGCCAAAACAAACGCCGCGATGACAATTGCCAAACCAATTGCCGACCATGTGATAGTACGCTTTGCCTTGTCGAGTTGCTCGGGATTTCCCGAACTAGTGATATAGGTAAAGCCGCCGGCAACAAAAAAGCCGGTCGCTACCAGACCGGCTAGTCCCGCCACCACTTGGATGACGCTTCGTATAAAATTCTCGACATTGCTGACACCCGCAGGTGCAGCTAAGGCTACGTTCGCCAATACAAGTGGCGCTCCAGCCGCGATAAATATTGCCGCCAAACAATATGTTTTTCTTGACACCATAAACTCCCTTTCGCCAGAGCGTGAACTTTGTGTTTACCTCTGTTATTTTTACGTTAGCAGGCATCATTTTACCTGGCAAGACGGCACTTAAAAGTCTATTACGGCGATATTAGTATGTTAGTTTCTGAGAGGTTTGTTAAATTTATAGAGGTAGAGTTATGTTTTAGTTTGAGTTAAAAATTAAATTAACGAACTTACTAAAAAATATATTTTGTCGCTAACTTTACACTAATAAAAATTACAAGTAAACTAAAAATATGGGCAAGTTAAAATCTGAAAAGGTTGTCATATCTTCGCCGCTATCGTTTAGTGGTTCGGCAAAACTTATTTGGAAAATCACGGATGTAGATAATCCGGCTATGAAAGTGTTGCTCAGTTTGGTGGCTTCTGCGCTCATTCTGTTTGCTTGGATTTTTGTGGCGTTTTGGTATGTGCTGATTTATGTTGTTTTTGGAATTTTGTTCATTCCATATCGGTTGATGCGGCGGAGTAGTCGTAAGCAAAAACAAGCAAAATTGCGACACCGCGAAGTGCTGGAAGCGATAGAGAAAAAGCGTAACTTATAATCGCCGCAGTACGGTCACGCGTTTCTTGTCGTAGGTTTTCTGGGACTTGTGCAGAACTTCAGAATGAGAATCAAACCACATGGTTATATCGCCCGTCAACTTCAATAATTCAAGACCAGTTTTCGTCAATTCATATTCGACCCGTGGCGGAATCGTCGGATAGAAAAAGCGCCGGACGATGCCGGCGCGTTCTAACTGCTTGAGGTGCTCGGTGAGCACTTTTTGAGTCACCCCCGGAAGAGAACGATGCAGCGCAGAATAGCGTTTAGTCTCAGCCCCGAGAGAAAGAATAATTGCGATAGTCCATTTACGAAACAGCAGGCTTGTCATGAAATCGCGTGAATCGGTGTACTGATTTTTGGATACAGTAGTTTTTGTCATGGTTGCCTCCCGTTGATGTAAATGTATATTTGGCGTAAAAATGGCTGATATAAAATATCTCTGGAGATGCCCTCCAGAGATGTGTTAATAATAGCCTCTAGGTAAATATATAGCAGAGTTTTGGTTGAATGTCAAATCTAGCGTAACGATCTTTTACCAGTCTATAGCCGGCTATCCTTTATCGTTCAGTTTATATTTTCTCATAATCTCCTCAATACGAGCGGAATAAGCACCATCTATCATTGTACGAACCCAGGAGCACTTTCTCTCAGCCCAAAGCTTAAAACTATATTCAAATATTGCATATTTGTTTATTCTTATTAAAAAACGAGCTAGCTCATCTACTGCATAGCATATATCGCTTATGAAAAATTTTGCGCCAGCGCTTGCGCTTGCAGAATCATCCACCTTATATTTAATTAGCAAACGGTTAGTGAAACAGATTCTATCAGCGCTTAATATACTTTTATATACAAATAGGCTGTCTTCACATATTGATAACCTATCATCGAAAAGAATATTGTTTTTTATCAAGAACTTTCTGTTAAAAACTTTATTCCAAACAAAACCATCAAACGTATTAAATATACTTTGACGCATATCCAAGGCCTTGAATGTCGCTGTTGGTATGTGAGATGTGTCGTTTATGCCTATACTAGTCTTACGCGTCAACAAAGATACTCTTTCATAATTACATATAGATATGTCGGCATTGCTTCTTGCCGCGAGATTATACAGTATTTCCAGCATTCTTCCATGAAACAGATCATCTGAATCAACAAACATAACATAATCGCCCCTAGCTAGCGATAACCCTAGATTTCTAGCCTGCGACACCCCGTGACAAACACCTCTATGTACGATTGTCATTCGTGAATCTTTTATCCCCGATAGCACTCTCGCTGTTTGATCCGTAGATCCATCATTGACTATGATGTACTCAACTTGATCACCTAATGACTGACGAAGTAAACAATCGAGAGTTTCTTTTATATATTTCTCTCCATTGTGAACTGGCATTATTACAGACAGTTTCATATAGTGCGACCCTCTAGAACATATCAAGCACCTTATTGTGAATCACTGTATAAACTTGTGCGTAATCATACCAACTAAATTCCCCCTCCGCTCCTTTATACCAAAGACTAGGGCTTAGTTTCCTGTAGTTGTCTATTAGTCTTTCTAGGTCTTGGCTTTTATATTTAATTATCTGCTTTACGTCGTCACCCGGGTTTACGGGAGCAGATTCAATATTTGCACATACTAAATATGTGTCATTGTTGTAAGCATTGCCATCACAGTCGATGGCTCGTATACTAAATTTAGTCTTTATGTGCATTTTATCTTTATGTACAGCAACCCCAGTTTCTTCCAACAACTCCCGACACGCAGCATCTTTGATATTCTCTCCTTCGTCTACCCCCCCTCCAAGTAACCTGACTATTCCAGGCGGATAAAAATCGGGTTTTGCTCCTAGCAGTAGATTATGACTATCGTCAAAGGCTGCTACTAGTACACATCTGTTGCGATATAAGTTGCCAAAAGGCTTAGATATTTTTATTTTTATGCTTTCTTCGTTCATACTACCCCCTTGTCAAACGAATATTTAATTTCATCACCTAAAGATTGTCTGACTGAACTGATATTTTTACCACATACCTCAGGTTGATAATCGGTTAATATTTGGCTAATTGTATGAGCCAAGAGCTCAAGTCCGCTAGAATCTATACCCCTTCTTGTGATCTCCTGAAGGCCAAGTCTTATAAATCTACATCCGTAAGGATCTACGTCAAAAGCAACTGCAAGGCGGCTTTCATAAAACCTATCGTAGAGATCGGAGTATGATTTACTATATTTATCAATAGGTATATGTATCTGGTGAGTGTTGGTGTAGTGACCATTTATAGCCGTATTGGAAACTACTCCACAGGCAGCCAGATATCCGCCCAGGTTGTTGGCATTTTCTATAATCTTATTAGAATAATCAGCTCCGTAGAGATCCATTTCAAGAGTGGTGATAGCAAGCGCCACTGTAGAATGGGTATGTACGCTAGAATATAAACCTTTATTTAGAATAGCATCAGACTCTTGAGCTAAAGAGATTTTCTTGTCGCCATATAGTATAATTCCCTTATGAGGACCAGGAAAGGTCTTATGTGTATTGGCACATATAATATTCGCCCCGTTTGTTAAGGGGTTTTTGTAAGCTCCTCCCAATATTAGACCCAGCGTATGGCTTGCGTCATATATAATTATGGTCTCATCCCCCATAATACTACGTAATAGGTTCACGTCTATCACGTCTATGATATAGGCAGGGTCAATATATATAGCTCTTACTGGTGTTTGCTTTATGAGTCGTGTTAAAGATTCCGTGTCTACGGGTTTGTTTCTATTTTTACTAGCGGGTATGTTTATGGGATTCCTGCCTAACATTTTAAGGACATGGTCGGTGGCGTAGTGTCCTCCTAGGAGTTTACCTAATGTAAGCACGTTGTCGCCAGGTTTAGTTGCGCCCACTATGGCACATATCATAGCATGTATTCCAGACAGAGGTGAGACATTAACCTGACATACTGATAGTCGCTTTTTAAATACATCTTTAGCTTCTTGTATTAGTCGATCAATACCGGGATACCCGAGCGCAGTAAATCCGTACAAATCAACGTTGCGTCCATTGCTGGATTCACCAAAGTAATATCTATCAGATAATTGTGTGCTGTATATATTTCTAGCTGTTTGAGATAGAATATTTTCATTAGGTGTTAGATGTAGGAAATCTTTATTTTTATGCACATCGTGTGCAATGTTGGCTATTAACTTAATGTAGTCTTGTTCATCTCTGTATATCATTTAATATCCTTATCTCTCTTGTATTATTCTCATCTGAAAGGAGCTCGTAAAAATTGCTATATAGGTCAGTCGCTATACGCTCTTCAAATAGGGGTCGCAGTACGGGGCTTTGTATCATTTGAGATTTACTATCTGATAAATAGCTAAATAGATCCCTGTAAGCATCAGCTAAAGTGTATCCATTTTCATATGGATACACAATGCTTAAGTTAGTTTCTGTGGTAGCAGGATTGCTTGTTAAGCTGGGGTGTTTTGTTATTTTAGTATTTAGCGTATACGGTTCAAAGACTGTGTCGTTTTTGTATATATAACAGTTTTGCATAGCGCCCTGATGAATATCTATAATGCAGTTAGATATTCTTCCTCCACCAGCGTAATTACCTGGATCTAAATTACTGCTTAGCTGTGGTAAGGTTCGGGGACAATAGCTAAGCTGATTAAAGGTGAATAGTATATTTCCTAGCAGTCGTAAATTTTTGTCAAGTATTTCTATGGAGTAGCTAGTATTTAGTTCTGATTTTAAGATAGAATCCGACAATTGGGGTATTTGCACAGAACTACTCTTAAAAAGTGGGGTTAGTTTATATAAACCAGATTCCAAATAATCATGTACTCTCATTACATGATTTAGTCTAGGGCGTAGGTATTGCGCTGCTCCATGGGCTATAGACATATACCAAGATAGTATATCTATGTAGTGGTACGCCGAATGGGACAATGCCCCAATTCCGTCGTGATAGCCGTGAGCACCATTGATGGTTAGCTCGTTGGGGTGCAGATACTTACCGCTGTTTACGACAATTGACATATTGTTAATGCCGGCACCTGAAGCTTCATGTACACTTTTCAGCTCTCTAGCAACTTCAGAAAATCCCGATAGCCCTCTTCTGCGCAATATAGATACACAGAGTAGTCTAGGATTTCGCAACAAAGACTTATCATACTCTTTGCATATTATATCTAAATCTTCTGATATTGAAGAGGCTGCCTTAGTGTCGTGAGATGCGTTTTTTCTGGAGACTATCGGCTTATCGCAAACTACATTAATATCATTTTTTATGCACTCTAGGACGTATTCCGCATGATATACAGGGGGAGATGCTATAATGGCCAAGTTTATCTTCAGATGCTTTAAAGCTTTCACGACAGATGAGGCGCTACTATGACTGTCTGTATTGATCCATAAGGGATTGTCCGTCAGCAGAACCCTTTCAAGATGCTCTTTTCTTTTGCTTGACTGAAGTTTGGGGTTTATTGGGTCTACGATCGCAACTACTTTTGCCTCTATATCCGGTTCCTCGACTACAGCTTTATGGATGTTGCGTAGATGTCCGTCATTAGCCCAAAAACCAGCGCCTCCAATTATGGCTATTCTAATTTTACTATTCATTAAGGTCTTGCTCTATTATATTTGCTATTTCATCGGGACTTGCATTTGTTGTATCTATGACTGTAGAGTTAAACAATTCTCTAGATATGGATAGTGCTACTTTGTCCATTGCAGCAAACCTCTTTGTGTCGTGTAGAATCATAAGGTCATTTCTTGTAAGACTAATCATATTGTTTGCTCTTTTTACCCTCTCATCAATAGTAGTTGTCAGATAGTATGATCTGGTGAATCTTGGATGATCAAGTTCGACTCTTGAGCGCACGATGTCGAATAAGGCATCCTGTCCGTCAATCGCCAATCTACTCAGACATCTAACGCTTGAGCTTGAATCTTGAACCGTGTCTTTGCGGGGCCATTCAAATCGATCAATGTCAGCTAACACACAAGCGGCATATCCTAGACTCAAGGTCGTATGGCTATACAGCCCCAGTTCATCCATCTTGTCAAGTTCGCTGCCCAACCCTTCAGGACTATGAGTCGATATACTATTGTGTTGATATAAAAAAAGGTGTTTTACGCAGTAAGCGTTTTGCAACAGAAGTCTTGCCTGAAAGGTCTGTGCCTTCAAGATGAATAAATTTAGGTTTCATGTCATTGACAATGTTACAATAAAAATAGTATATTTGTCAATATGACTGTATTATGTGCAATTGAAGGTCACGCCTACGCAGGAAAGACTACTTTACTCAATTACCTGAATAAAAACAGCGGCTTTGCTTGTGTTGGTGAATATGACAGGTATGTAGACTCAACCTCTCAGTACCCAGATTACCCACATATGTCCCAAGAGGTCGCATTTAAGGACGTTGATTTTTTCATTAAATTGGATATGCTGCGTAAAAATACGATAGAGAAGTACACTAATGACACGGTAGTCTTCATAGACAGATTCTTTATATCCTTAATATTGTTTCAAAAATATACAAAAATGATAAAAGCACCCAATGAATATGACGCATATGAATACGCCAAATATGCATACAGAAAAGCTATTCATGACGGGCTAGTTTCCGTTCCTGACTGTGTTGTTTTTGTTAGACCCAAGGACAGTGAAACATATACCGCCCGGCTCGACAGAAAAATTAGCGCAGAGGTTTTGAAGACGGAGAGTGCATATGAGTTTTTTAACACCGAGTACGATGGTATATTAACCTCTACCTATAGTCCACACAAGAAATTGTTACACATAAATTCGAGTAACGATCCTGACAACCTGAGAGACAATGCCAACTTAGTAATAAATTTTGTTAAAAAACAGAACAACTTACCATTAGATAAAAGCTTAATAGCAGATAGCATACTTGAGTCGATATGAGTAGTATAATTGATGCTTTGGCAGATGGATTTATTGATGGCGGTGTTGATTTAGTATATGGTTTTCCAGGATTCAAATCAGAAGCAGTACTTGAAAAGATAGACTCTGATTTTAATATATCCGTTAATGAAAGGGTTGCATACGGAGAAGCCTATGGTGCTTCTGTTGGGGGAAAGAGATCTCTGGTGGGATTTAAAAATATAGGATTAAATATAGCAAGTGATGCCTACAGTCACTCTGTAATATCAGGTGTTAACGCAGGCATGGTGGTATTGGTAACCGACGACATTGAAGTATGGGGATCGCAGGAAAGCCAAGACACCAGAGAGCTAGTTGATTGTTATGGGGGATTTCTATATGAACCAGAGTCTTTGCAATCTGCCTACGATTTTGCAAGACGTTCTTTTTACTTGTCCGAGAAACTTGATGTGCCGATTGTAGTGCGCATCACCAACCAAGCCTTAGTAGCCGTGGGAGAATACACTAGAACAAGGAAAATTAATAGTATCCATAAAGATCCTGCGCCCAACAACCCGCAGAAATATGTTGTTCATCCATATTATTTTAGGCAGCAAAGTTTGAGGCTTGAAAGAAAGAGGAGGCTATTTCAGGATGCTGCCAACAGTATATATTCCATAACTACTAAAAACCACTCCTCTAATAAATGTGCAATCACTAGCTTTGGTTTTTGTAATGATACTGTTAGCAATGCAACAGTATGCTGTAGGTTGAAAATAAATACGATACCCAATCCAACTGACGCCCTGAATAAACACCTAAAAAGTCATTCTCAAAATTATATTATTGAATCTGGTGGACCATACTTATACAATAAGGCATCTATCGCATATCAGCCTAAAAGTTTAGTACCGCTGAGTCCCGTATCTGATGCTGCTGGTACAATTGAAATGAAGAAGTGGTTTAGATACGAGCCGCTCTTTGCCCTGGTTAGTAGGGCAAAATTACACTATGGAGCCAAGGTAATCGCTGATATTGCACAATTTACTGTCGAATCAATGGATACAGTTGATGTGGCACTCTCTATGGGGGCTAGCATCCCGATAGCAATAGGACTATATCAAGCCTCTAATACCCCTATCATAGCTATACTAGGTGATTGCTCGTTTAACCATGAAGGAATTCAGGTTTTGTACGAAGCAGTAAGGCGCAACGTTTCCATGCACGTGTTTATTATAGATAATGGAGTATCTTGGTGTACTGGGTGCCAAAAAAATGCTTCGCCGATAAGTAGCTTACTGTTCCCCGAGACCATTAATTATGCTAAGTTTAACTATAGTGTAGATGCCTTAAAAAATATAGAAAATCGAATCCGTGACGCAATGACAACAAGTAGCGGGATAACATTAACCCATGTAATCGTTCCTGTGGGGTCTACCGATAGATAATTCACTTCACGTACCTCCCAATTATACAGCTCGTACAAACCTATCAAGGTAGTGTTCGCCCATAAAAATCATTTGTCTTTTTGGATGGTATTTTCAGGAGAATCTCTACCTGTGACAGGTTTGCCGTGCGAGCTTGTACGTAGACTCCGTTACGTAAAGTAAAGGAGGAAATATGCCAATCGTAGCAAAGCAAGTAGCAGCCGCCACCGCTTATAGTGGGTGGAGTAATCGCGAGACGTGGGTAATGAATCTGTGGCTTGCGAACGACGAAACGTACTGCGATGAGGTGCGCCGCATTATCAAAACATGCGATGAATATGAACAAGCTGAGCAACTTGAGTCGTTGATTCGAGATGAACTTGAAGGCAGCTTAGAAGAATCAGGCTTGTTGGGCGACTTGCTCACAGCCTCTCTCGGTCGTGTCGGCTGGCAAGAGATCATAGAAAATAATCGCTAACTTCTCCGTCCTGGGTATGACGAGAAACTGCCCGAATAAAGAAAGCTTCAACTCTTGATCTCACACTCAATTCACACATCACCAAACAGCGTCCATACTTACCCCGCTCACTCGACATGCGCCTTACTAGCGCAGTCAAGATGAGCGGATGTAAGAATGAACGAGCTTAGGACGAAAGCTGGTGAAATTAGTTGATGAATCATTATCTTATTTCACAAAAAGACAAGCCAGCTAGCGCGCACTGCGCTGGCGCACAAAACGCGCCATCTGTCTGTCATTTGCGAAATAAGCCTAATCCTGAAAGCTGTGCGGCGGCTTTCGTACGACCATTGCAAGCTCGCCCGGGGCGCACTTGCAATCATCGCACGGCCGATTGACGCCCACGTATCCTCAAACTAATTCACAACCCATCTAATGAAAGGGGTTCGCCAGGCTCGTCAATATTCGACCAAATCGCAGAATCTTCACCCAGCAAACTCTCAGTCGTCGCCGTGTATATCTCGATTTCATCATCCAAGTCAAACCGGCTCCGCACGGCATGAGCAGCGCGCCGCAAGCGATTTTCTGCGGCTGGATTTTCCAGTAAAAACAGGAGCTTTGGTAAATCGCTGCCTGTCACGCCCCAGCCGCCGTCATCGAAAAATTCCATATAACTTACCAGGCGGCGGTTAATGGCACTAGGCGGCGTGTCTTTGGATACGACATCGAAGAAAAATCGCCGCAACCCGTCAGCCATTTTGAGTGACAAAAAGGCGTCGGGTGGATTGGTTGGAAAGTAACTATAAAGCGTCATTTCGCGCCGCAAAAATACTTTTAAGGATGGATGTTTGTGCTGCAATCTATTGGCGTGCGCATAGACTTCAACCACATGATTAACAAACGATTGACCAACGATTTTGTCGCGGTAGCTCGCTTTGATGATGGCGTCGGTGACGCGTTCGCTGCCATGAATTGATTGCAGCTGCCTAAGTCCTTTTGGTGTCAAATAATACGCCGCTGGCACACCTCGCAATTTGTAGCTTTTGTCATATCGTCTAGCCACAAAACCGTGCTTCATCAACACGTTCAACTTTTCAAACAAATTTGAACCCGACTTAATACCCAGACTATCCGCCAACAGTTGACGACTACCAAACCGATATTTGTACAGCGTTTCCAGTATGTCTATCTGCCCCTGCTTGAGAACTGAACGTTTGTCCATTTTCATTACCAGCCTTTCACGATTCCTTTCTAATATATTTATATACAAAGAAGAGAAAAATAGCAATAGATAACAGTAGTTTTATAGATGAATTATGCCGTATATCGATATTCGGTATATTTTACATCATAAAATAGATAAAAACTATTGAATATTTGTAGTACAAGTAGTACAATTTAAGTAGAGGTTTAATCATAAAACTGGCTCGTTAATAACACGAAAAACTAGGCTTCAAGCAGTAGCGCTTTTTGGCTATCATCCCATGTAGTATACTGGGGTTAATGAGCCAATCAAGAATTCAGCTACAAATCGACACGTCAAAAGAAGTGCGCAACCGGGCCAAAGCCGTTGCTTATAGTCAAGGCATGAGCCTGACGGAACTGGTGCTTAAGGCGCTAGCGACGGTTGGCGATAAAGAGTTGAAGCAGCTGATTGAAAAGGATTTGCAGGAGCGTTCTGGGCGCGGGCGTCCGCAGCAGCCTAAGCCTAGTTGATGTTATGACGAGTCGCGACAGGAGGGATTATGGCGCGACCAGAAGGAAGTAAAAATAAACCAAAAGCCCCGCTGGTGAAGCAATTTTCGTTCACGACCGAGCAGCGGATTAGGCTGGTGGCAAATTTAATCGTCGAGAAAATTATAGAAGATGGTGCGTTTGCCAAAAAGCTAATTACGATATTGGAGGATGATAAAAATGTCTCCAAATAATCAGCCGCGAATTGGTTTGCTGGCGATACGCGTTTCTTCTGACAAGCAAGGTCTTGACGGTGATTCGCCCGAAGCGCAGCGCGAGCAAGGCGAAGCTTACGCTAGAGCGCACAATATCATAATTACCGAGACGATTATTTTGCTTGAATCAGCGTCACACGAAACGCAGCCGATGCAAAAAGTAATCGACGCCTGCAAAGACAAAAGCAAAGGCTTTCAAGTCGTGCTGATTAAATCAATCGACCGCTTTACGCGCGGTGGCGGCGATTATTATTCGCCGTTGAAGAGACAGTTGACGCGGCTGGGTATCGCCCTTGAGGATATGTACGGCGTAATTGGTAAACAGCAAATTAACACGTTAGAGCACACCGGATTTAAGTATTATTGGAGCGAGTTTAACCCAACGCAAAAATCGGAATACTTGGAAGCAGAGCGTGCCAAAGACGAGATGCGCGACATCATGAGTCGGATGATTGGCGCGGAAATTCGCTACACTCAGCTCGGTTATTGGATGCGTCGTCCGCACTATGGTTTTCGCAGTGTTAAGGTGGATACGAAAAATGGTCGGCGTACGATTTTGAAGCCTGATGAGAACGAGGCGAAATTTATTATCAAACTTTTTGAAATGCGCGCCGCTCATATTTATACCAATCAGCAAATCGCGGACGAACTAAATTCGATGGGGTTTCGCTCGCGTGTTACGATTGTGCGCGATAAATATGACCGAACCAAAATTAAGCGGCAAATTGGCGGCAAGCAAATGACGGCCAAAATGATTGACCAATACGCTAGTAAACTGGTTTATTGCGGTATCATCAAAGAAAAATGGACGCACGACCAGCCAGTCAAGGCGCAGTTTGATGGATTGGTTAGCATCGAGCTTTTTAATGAAGCGAATCGCGGACGAATTTTTGTGGAAATTGACAGCCGCGACATGATAACCATCAAGCGTAGATCTGTGCCCGAGCATTTGAAAAATAAACAAATTTACAATCCAGAATATCCGTACAAACAGGTCGTTGCTTGTCCGAAGTGCGGCAAAACCCTTTCTGGCAGCGCTTCGCGTGGCAAGATGGGCGCGTATTATCCGGCGTATCATTGTAGTCGCAATGGGCATTATTTTCGCGTGCCCAAGCCCGAGTTCGACAAGACGATTGAGGATTTTGTACGGACTATTACCGTAAAGTCAGAGTACGTTGATGACATTATCGCTGCTATTGCCGAGCTGTGGCGCGAACGCCAAGCAAAGCAGCTAGAAGCTAATCAGCAGCGCCTAGAGCACCGCCAGAGCCTGCAAAACCAGATTCGGGCGACCGTGGACAAAATGCGCGTTGTTACGAGCAAAACAGCACTTACGTACTTGGAAGAGGATATCGTTAACGCCGAAAACGAACTAGCAAACCTAGACAAAGAAATCGCCAATCAGCCTAATTTGCAAGCCGAATTCAACCAAGTCTTGCAATACGCTAAATATATTTTGGAACACCTGCCAGAACTACTACTTGACCTCTGTAATCCCTTGCGAAAAGCCGCCTTTTTCGCCGCCATCTTTAACAAAATCCCCACCTACGATGAAATAAAGTTTGGAACTCACAAAAACAGCCCGCTACCAGAGGTAAACGAGCTGTTTCGTATCCGAATGGATGATAAATCCTTTGATGGTGACCTTACCGGGAATCGAACCCGGATTGCCAGGATGAAAACCTGGTGTCCTAACCGTTAGACGATAAGGCCGCAGAGGTAGGTATATGCCCTACGCAATTACTAAAGCGCGTTACTCTATTTTACCAGATGGCACTTTATAGCGCAAGCGCTCTGCCGCTAAGCAAAACGTTACGGAACGGTCTTTTTCGGCGGCTTTTCCAGCCGGCGAATCGGCAGTCGAAATCCAAAAGTACTACCTTTTCCAAGCTCCGACTCAAAAATAAGCGAGCCGCCGTGCCCGTGTATCACTTTTTTCGCAAGATACAGACCTATACCCGTACCGTCTGGGCGCTGGCGGCGGGCATTTTCGGCGCGGAAAAATTTCGTGAAAAGCCGCTTTTGCGCGTCTTTTGGCACGCCTATACCATGGTCGACGACTCGCAGTACTACATCGCCATCCTCAATCGACAAACGCACGCGTACTGTATCAGCGTTCGGCGAATAATAAATCGCGTTATCAATCAAATTCATAATCACCTGGCGCAATTTATTCTCATCTAAATACAATAGCGGAAAGCGCGCAGGCTTACGGAACCTCACATTCACCTTGTGCGCCGACGCTACCTGGCTGACATTCGCAACCTCTTCAGCGACCAGAGATACTAGATCTGTCTGCACTCGATCAATAACAAACTTGCCCGTTTGTAGCCGGCTCACGTTCAGAAAATCGCTGATCAAATGCACCATGCGCTCGCTGCTCGTAAAGGCTTCTTGCAATAACTGCCGCTGCGAAGCGCTGATTTCGCCCGCGTCGCCGTCGAGCACCATGCTTAAATAACCTTTAACGCTTGTGAGCGGCGTGCGCAGCTGGTGGCTCGCCATGCTCACAAATTCATCTTTTACCGTATCAAGAAACCGCAGCTGCTCGTTTGACCGGCGCAATTGTGCCGTCGCATCATTGACTTCATGCTCCAGAGTGCCAGCGAAGCGGCGAATTTCTTCCAAGCGAAAAATATTTAAGAGCGCTATTGATAATTGATCTGCCAGCACGCCAAACAAGGCTATATCCCGTTTACGATATTCGCGTTCATCTTTTCCTTCGCCAACTACTAAATAGCCGATCTCCTGTGTAGAGACGCAAAGCGGCAGGAGAACCGCGATACCGTGCATGCTAATTGTGCCATTCTGTTTGAGTTGCGTGATCGCATCGTACGCCATATGCGCCGTTAGTCGTTTACCGACGGCGTATGGTTTATGCTGCGCATCTTTGAAAACAACGGCGGCATAGCGCGGACGAAACATATCAGAGAACGCCCGCAGATACGAATGAAGCAGCGTATCAAGGTCGGTCGACCGTACAGTTAGCCGCGTCAGAACGTTGACCACATGCTCTGCGCTATACTTGCGATGATAAAAAATGCGCTCCGCATACCGATCAAACATTCGGCGAAGCGGCTGGAATGCAAACGCCGCCGCCAGCACGAGAATCGTATTGAGAATAAACATGCCCGACGATGGTTTTGACATTTGCGGCAAAAATACTTGCGACAATCCAAAAAACGCCGCACCATAGCAAGCTGCAAGCGTCACAATTAAACTCGCGTACGTCACCGCCTGCACCAAAAATGATTTTACATGCAGCATGCGGAAGCGCGCCATGCTGTACAGCGTCGTACCCAGAAATATTACCGACGCAAGCGGGCCAATCCAAATCCACCGATATTCGCCATAAAACGGCAGCACCAAATCAAACACAAACCCTGGAATACTCGTCGCAGCAATACCGCTCATATAATACAATCGGCGCACCCACATGCCCGATGAATAGTGCAGCCTCCGCCACAAATCTACACACATTGCAGCGAAAAAGTATGCGACAAACGGTACCGCAAACACGATATAGCCAATGCGGTTTACTTCTATCGTCCAACCGTTTGAGTCCAGCGTTATCGTAGTGATGATAAAATTCGGATACAACGCAAGCAATACAGCAATGATCGTCGTTGTCACGATCGGCACAATTGCCGCGTAACGCACAATCTTTCGCACGCGCGGATAGCATACGATGAAAAAAAGCAAAAGCGGCGCAAAACATGTCGCAGCAAAGTAGAATAACTTCGCACCGAGTCTCATCATTGAGGTGCTCGATCCATCCATAAATAGCGCCATACCAAACGACCATACTGCAAAACAAACAGCAATCAGACTAAACAGTACGTTCGCTGTTCGGCGCGTATTGCCATAGAGTGACAATCCTGCCAAAATCAGGTAGCAGATCGTCAATCCCACAAGCATTAGCACTATCACGATACTTTTATAGTACACGGTTTGAAAGAGCAGCGCTAGAGTTTGCGCGTGAAATATCCCGTGTAGACGCCGCTTGCAGTCACGCGTGCTTCGGTACGGTCAAGCGGGATTTTGCTTGCGTCAAGCATATCGGCCATGTCTGACAGGCTGCGGCGCCGGACTCTCGCCGGCCAGCCCATCGCATCCGCTAAAAAGTTTTTATGCGGACGATTTTCGTTTGTACTGCAATTCACAAGTAAGCCGCCCGTACCAAGTGCACCATACGCCTCGCACAGCAACCGTCGATACGGTATATCCGGCACATATTCGCCTAAACCGGAGTTTTCAATCACAGCCGGAACCCGTCCGCTCAAAATCTCTTTCAGGTCGAGCGGTTTTCCGATTTTATTGAATAACTTCCTGCAGTGCAACTCAATTGAGCCGCTCAATCCGCGCTGCTCCGCCATCTGCTGTGCGGCAGCGAGCGCGATTGGGTCTTGATCAATCAAAACGACCCGCGGCGTCTTGCCGTGCTCGTGCAATTGCTTTATCAATTCCAGCATTGGCAGCGCCGTGCCGCACCCCAAACTGACGATAATCGGCGAGTGCCCGACTTCTTCGTCCGCAGCAAATTCTGTGATCGCATCATTCACAAGCTTCATACGCTCGCGAATACCGATACCATCTGCACAATAGCGAATCACGTCCAAGAATTCCGCCGAATTTGAGGCATGCACAAAGTCGCCTAGGCGCTGCATCTTTTCGTCGGCACGCTTAACGCATTCCGCGGCACTCAGCGGCGGCAACCCGCGTACCACGCCGAAATTTTGCACCGTCGCCGCAACCGCCGAATGGAGTGACAATCCTGACAACTCTGGTACGTCATCACCAAAATGATGACTCAATATCCGCTCGTCGATCGGACTGCTCATAGTTGGATAGCCGTGGTGCTCAGGGTCATCGCTCGCTGCCAAATCAAACGCATTGACAATCGTCACAAGCGCCATCGCGCTGCCGCCTTGCCGCCACCATGCCTCCGCGTCAACCTGATCCGGTCCGTATAAATATTGCCGGCGCGCGTCTTCGACTGGATTGCTTGCATTGACATGGCTATCCCACGATCGGCGCAAAACCTCGCCCGACGCCAGGTAGCTAAAACGATGCGCAATGCCGCCCATCTCGCCCATGCGTGCAAGCTGCACTTTACCGTCGGCGACACTTAAATAATCAAGTACTTCTTTGATTTTTTCTGGGTTTTCATACGCTGGATCGGTGCGCTCAGCGATGCTCACCGGCAATCGCTCGCTTCCTGCTTCAACTTCTCCGTAAAGAGCTACAATCTCCGGGTTTAATTCCAACAACCTGCCGCCCATCGGCAATATTTCCGGTCGCTTCAGTCGATCCTGCATATTTTTGCTCCCCAGTCTTAGCTGTTTATGCTATTATATTAATAATATGACAAAGATTGCGATAATTGAAGACGACCAAGTGATCAACCAAATGTACCGCATGAAGTTTGAGGCGGCGGGGTTTGATGTCGCGACGGCTAGTGACGGCGAAGCAGGCGTTGCAATCGTAAAAAAGTTCCATCCGGATTTGATTCTGCTTGACTTGCAAATGCCAAACATGAACGGTGTTGAAGCGCTTTCGCTAATCCGCGCGTTGCCGAGCCACAAGCAGACGCCCGTCATCGTACTAACGAATCTCGGCGAAGAAGAAGCGCCGGATGGACTGCGCAAGCTCGGCGTGCATAGCTACATTGTGAAAGCCGATTTCACGCCGCGCCAAGTTGTTGAGCGCGTGAAACATGCGCTTAATATTCGCTAGTTACAGCTTATCTGCTCGCTTGAGGCAGTTCTCAATCAAATGATCAAATAGTACCGTGTATGTGAGCGGACCGACGCCGCCTTTTTTTGGCGTCATCGTTACATGTGTCATGGCACGCACGCTATCGTCAACATCACCAATAAGTTTGCCGTGCTCGCTTGCCGTACCAGCGTCTACCACCACCGCGCCAGGTTTTATCATGTCTGATGTAATTAACCGCGGCACACCCGTTGCCGTTACAATCACATCAAACCGCTGCATATCGCAAAGCGGCGTTTGATCATCAAATACAGTAATATTCAAGCCGCGCTCGCCCCACAATTTCGCAAGCGGCGCGCCGACTAGCTTGCCCCGCCCCACAATCGCAATTACTTTGCCTACCAAGTCGACATCATAGCCCGCCAAAAGCCAATCAATCGCCTGTGCTGTCGCACTCGGAAATATAGCGCGCTCGCCCAGCCCATCAACGTCTTTTTCCGGTGCAATCGCATTGCAAATCTCGCTCGTACCCGCCGGATCGTCAAGCGGCAACTGCACGATAATACCCTGAATTGACGCGTCATCATTTGCCTGCTGCACTACGTTAATCATATAGCGCTGCTCTACCGCCGCAATCTCAACGTCAATCAATATATCGCGCGCATACCGCCGCTTCATGCGCACATACGTCGCGATAACGTCGCTCGCTGTTTTACTCATCACGATCAACAATTTTGGAGTAATATCATGCTCTTGCCGCAAATTCCGCACTTGCCGCAGTTGGCGTACTTTGATAAATTGCTGCAGTTCGCGCCCATTTAGCTCCCGCGTCATGTAATGCGATCCTTTCTATCGTCAATAAATGCCGACCATTGCCGCACGAGGCGCAAAATCGTTTTGAGCGGCAACTCAATCAACATATCTAAAATAATTGATACGATGTTAACTTGCGCATATTTATCGCTCATCCAGCGCCCTGCTACGACAAACGGCAAATAAATTGTATCGCGAACGAACGTCAGCCCGTTACTCGCGCTGCGCACAATCTCCAGATCGCGAATCATGCGGCTCAAGCGAAAGCCCAAGAAGCTCGCCGCTGAGAAGAAAAAGAAGAATATCGCAATATGCACAAGCGAGAAGTTAAGCAGCAGCAATATCCATATCGTTGCCGCAAATACCACCAAGCTGGATGTACCATATAACACCGAGAAAACTACACTGTATTTCTTGCCACCTAATTGCCGGCGTACAAGCGTCGTGCTGTCGCTATACAACATCGTATCGACACGACTCACTAATGCCGACGTATTCGCATAGCCCGGCGTATTGAGCGTGAACCGCAACAACACCATATAAACCGGTGGAAAGAACAGGTTAATAATCAACGGCTGCCACAAAATCGCGCCATGCGCCCACATATCGTAAGGCACTTCAATCGCGATGCCAATTAAGAATTTCGTAATGATCAAAAACATTACGCTGCGCATAATCGCACGATTGATGCGTCCCATGATATTCGTGTATTCTTTGGTAACTTGCTGCTCAAACGCCTCCAAAAAAACTTCGCGCTTCAATAATAGCTCCGGTACGTCTTCGCGGGTCTCCATCATGCGGCGTACAATTCGCAGGGGCGCGCCCTGGCGGTCGACAATCCGATACAGTTCATCGTCCACCGAACCTTGCAGCAGCGCATCAATCTTTTGATTGTATGCCACAAACTGATCTAAGTGCTCCACTGATACACCGTAGCGTAATAGCAGCCCGGCACGCGCCGTCGCTGTATCAGATTTCATCAGCGCGCGGTGAATCGCGACATAAAGCGCTGCGCCGTACTCATCGCGCGTCGTTTTCGACACGGCGTCGCGCGGGATCGCCTGCTCGAAATACTCGTATGCAAAATCCATAAACGCCACGTCGCGTTCTTTCGGTGCGATGAGCTGCGCTACTCGCACCGACAGCGTTTCAAGCACCCAGCTCGTCGACCGGTCGGCGTTAATACTGCGGCGTTTCTGCAGCTTTTCAAATGCCACATAGTGCTGGCACGCCAACTCCGTTATTGCTTCGATTTGCTCTGGAGCGACGTTATCATTTGGGATGTAACCCGCAAACGTCAGTTCAATTACCAACTCAGTACCGCTCTGGCGCACAAGCGTTTCGTCGCGTACGATAAATAATTGTTTGAAAAACCGGCGAATCGCATTTTGCAGCAACAAATGCTCGTCGGTATTTTCAGCAGCATTACGTAGTTGCTCATATGCTGCAGTAAACGCACCGCCCGCCCCGACAACATTGTACTTTTCCGCCTGCGCTAACGCTTGCCGGCGCGCATCGCTCCGTTTTTGAGCGTTCAAAATGCCCGCGCGCACATGTTTACCGATTATATTGAGCTGCGACATACTGCTATATTATCGCGCATTTTTGCCGATATGGCAATCATAAGCACTGTGGGTACTCTAAACTAAAACGGAACATCCCAGTAAAATTAATTCTAACTATATGCTACTAGCGTAATCAAAGAAAGGATGTCCCGTACGTCTACCATACCAAACTTTGCTAGCAATAAGAAATGCTGGCAGCTCATTAATAAACTAGTCTTTGGAGAGGATGTACTGTGTCCGCTCTGTAGGTGTAAACTACACGAGAATTACTTACTTAGATATCTATGGTGCAAGGTATGCCGTAAGAGAGTATAAGAGCTACCGCTTGGAAGGGTTCATGGCTATACGGCATGAAGATAAGCTCTAAACAGCTATTCATACTGTTATGGTGCCCGGCAAACTAAGAAGAGCCTAGAAGCTACGAGGTTATTAGCTAAAGTAAGCTATCCTACAGTCTCTAGATGGTTCTCTCGAGTTTAGAGATAAGCTACCAGATACCGTACCGCTGCTAGAAGGCCTAGTTCTAGGCAGATTGAACAGCTACTTTGCTAAGCTAAAGAGTAAACAAGCAACCTATATAGTAACAGGCGCTATAGAACCAAGTACTGGACGTAAAGCTAAGTAAGCCTAACCTAACCCTTACGTATTACAGGAAGCTTCTATAACGGCAGAGATAGAGATGTACTTGAAGAATTCATTCTGGGATGCTGTTAAGCCTGGCAGCTTAGTTATTACAGACAAGTGGTATGCCTACAATGAACTACCGCTTCTAGGCTACTGCCATGAGAGCCATAACCATAGCAAAGGAGATTATGGTAATACTAATACTAAACAAAGCTGAACTAATGTGGAGTATAACTAAGAGACATATGAGAAAGCTCTACGGACAACGTACACTAACACACCAACTACAAGACTTATGTAAAGAATGGATGGCTGGGAGCCAACCATTCTGAGTTATTTAAAGATCCGCTAACATATCTACGATTTACGCTTGTTCCAGGTTAGTTGACTGTACCAGCACTGTGCTGAGTCTTTACTAATTTACCAAAACGTGCTACAGTGAAAAGATACAGGTTTAGTTTGCTAAGAAAATCACAGTCAGACAACTAAAGTCTCTATGGCGAGCAAACAAGCGCGTATAATTTAAACAATAATGGGTCAGTAGCTCAGCTGGTTAGAGCACCTGCCTCTTAAGCAGGGTGTCGAGGGTTCGAGCCCCTCCTGACCCTCCACGAAAAAACCATCCTTCGTCCGGGTGGTTTTTTCGTGAGAGAAGAATAAACTAAGGTGTTTATCTCTTTTAATTTTCTACAAATGAAACTACATGTACAGCGACTCAAACACTGGTACCCCGGGTAGGAATCGAACCTACGGCCAAAAGCTTAGAAGTCTCTTGCTCTATCCACTGAGCTACCGGGGCGCTACATCTATTATAGCAAATACCGCGCCACGCGGACGACCAAATCTCAGAAAATTCCATTTTGGTGCGGGTGCGGAGAATCGAACTCCGATCTCAAGTTTGGAAAACTTACATACTAACCGCTGTACTACACCCGCGAATGGTTATATTGTAGCATTTTTGCGGCATGTAATAAATAGGACGCCATCTCGTCCGCGCCCCATGTACCATGTCCCCCCTCAAACAGATCGTGAACACTCTAGCCTTTTGTAGAATAGTTATATAAACCAACGTAACTATTAGAAAGGAAGAGATGATGCGCGGTAAAATCGGCACGTTCACGACCTGTAATTCAATCATACCAAACTTTAAAGAGCTATACAGGATTTATCCTAAGAAGCTTTCGAGAGAGGCAAAGCAAAGGCTTAGGGTACTGGATTATTTCTATAACAAAGCTCATAAAAAGGTAAGCGTAACCGCTAGATATTTTGGCGTGTCTCGAACGTATGTATATAAATGGATAAAAAGGTATAACCGATGGGATTTAGCCGCGCTAGAAAGCAGAAGCCGAAGACCAAAACGCGTACGTACGGTTCAGTACGATACGCATGCGGTGAATACCATCCGGAAGATTAGGCGGGAATATCCCAGCTTCTCTGCAGTGAAAGTATCTGTTATTTTGCTGAGAGACTATGCCATAAAGCTTTCCTCGGCTACGGTGGGCAGAATTATTCGGAGGTTTAACCTGTTCTTCTCTAAAACTATGGCGCTGCATAGAAACTTATCTAAAGCCGCCGCCAAAGGCTGGCAGACGCGTAAAGCGAAAGAGCGCTTGCGGCATTATCTCAAACCGGATCGTCCCCGGCACATCATTGAATTCGATATGAAACACATCAAGAACGGCGGCGTTAACCAGTATGCTCTTTGCGCTATAGATACTTACACCAAAGAAGCGCTTATTCACATCAGCTCCTCTTGCACGGCGCGGCAAGCCAGCATTGCCATGCAGAAAGTACTTGATCGCTTCGGCGCCAACATCACCATAGTCTGCGATAACGGCAGCGAAAACTTTGGCGCAACCTTTGATTTGCTGGCTCGCAGCAATGTCCGCCAACTATTCGCTAGGCCTAATACGCCAAAGGATAAGCCTCACATTGAAAACTTCATTGGCAAATACCAGAAAGAATGCCTTAATGAATCCGACAATAGGCAATACAGCGTCAAAGAACGCCAGCTAGAAGCCGACAAATGGCTAAGCGACTGGCATTTCTACAGACCTCACCAGGCACTTAACTGCCTAACCCCAGCTGAATACTGTGATACAATTGGCATAACTGTTTTACAAAGAGGCTACTTTGTACGCGATGCGGTGAGTTAGGACAGTCACCATAGAATAATTCATCAGTCTATGATGAATTTTTTAATGTCCATATAAATTAGCCGACTTTCACTGTAAGTTATCCAACATCGGCAGTGCTTACTACCAGGCGATATTGTCAGCATACGATTGCCGCAATCTTTTGCGCAGAACTCAAGCTTGAGCCGCCATGTTCGCTGATGGCGCGGCTGACTGATCGCGATAAAGTTGATTATCCGCCGGTTGATTGGGATGATTTGGCGGCACTGTTTGATATGATAGCTTTTTCTAAAGATAGCGATGATGATAGGTGTGTGGTCGAGAAAGATATGGATGTGATATATCGGAAAGCTTTGCGGATTATTGAGGCGGCGAAGTCAGGTTAGCCGATATACGCCCACCAAATACTATCAATCCCGCTGCAATCGTTAGTCCATGACCGAAAGTTGGCAATTGCTGATAGTTAATGTTCGCAAATTTACTATTGTTTGACTGTTTTATGCAGCGGTTATTTAGTCGACTATCAGTCGGCGGTACGACTTGGTCGCGTGTACTGTAAAAGGAAGTGATGCGCGTGAATTTTGCTTGCATGCCAGGCAGATTGCTGGCTAATTCGCTAATCGCTCGGGCAAGCGTATCGTTTTTCAGGCGCTGTCGATAAACATACGGCGTGGCAATTGTCGCAATGCCTTTAATTCTATCGTTGTTATCCATTGCCAGAGCATTCAATACCGCCACGCCACCTGCACTTGCACCGATGATATATATGTCCCCATTTAGATCACGTATATAATTGTTCAGGCGATTTTGCTTATCGTGGTAATTGCTCGTTGGGTCCTCCCAGCCGAACGTGAAAACATGCGGGCGAAACCCGCGCGCTCGCCACAAAGGACAAACCAGCTGGTATAACCATTTGCGATCACCTAGACCAGGGATAAGGATGATATGAGGTGTCGCATTCAAAACGTCTCTCCAAATTTTTCTATAAATTGATTATGTAATCGAGAAGTTATCTCCATTGAGGATAATTTATCCACGTCGGGAAATAATTCATCTATTGTGCCGCATTTACCAAATCGCAACGTTATTTCTTGCGACTTGTCAGATGTTTTACCGTTGCAAGCTTTTGCCACTGCACTCATAAGGCGCCAGCGTGAAAAATCATCGAAACGAAAGGGAATTATTTTTACACTATCTCTGTTAGACGGGTCAACTTTCTTAATAATTTCACCTACGCCTCGTTTCCACCGTGCACTACAGGCATCTACGACACCGCCTGCAGGGTAAATAACCACTGCTTCTTTTTCTTGTATATAGCAAGAAGCTTTTTCTAACGTACTACCATTTATCTCTCTAATTTCCGACTCGCTTGGCAAGAAGCTTCTTTTGGTGAGACGCCAGAATAAATCTCTATTAAAAATATTTTTTCTATCTCTTGACAAGGTTCTTGGAATTACAGGCAACGTAAGACCGGATGCTGTGGCTGCTAAATGACCCATAATTCGCGCTTGCATAGAAAAAGGCTTTGCTACAAAATGAACATTTTTCTTTTCTGAATCACCAAACTTTGCGAGTAAAGGCAGATATTCAATGCCTTGTCTATGATCACCTACAAAGAGCGTCCCAGAGTCGCTATCGTCAAGTTGCTCCAGTTGGTCGTCAACGGTGATGGCTATTTTAGCTACTTCAAACAGTTTAGATACTATACTCGTACATGAAGCGTCGCACTCTCTTGACAAGCCACGAATATGTTCGAGACGACTCAGGATAGGAAATGGGGGGGGGTGGAGGGGTTGTATATTTATCAAGTTTATTCACGATTATTATTTCTCTGTCAATTAGTATATCACAGATGTCCCCCCTCAAACAGATCGTGAACACTCCAGCCTTTTGTAGAATAGTTATATAAACCAACGTAACTATTAGAAAGGAAGAGATGATGCGCGGTAAAATCGGCACGTTCACGACCTGTAATTCAATCATACCAAACTTTAAAGAGCTATACAGGATTTATCCTAAGAAGCTTTCGAGAGAGGCAAAGCAAAGGCTTAGGGTACTGGATTATTTCTATAACAAAGCTCATAAAAAGGTAAGCGTAACCGCTAGATATTTTGGCGTGTCTCGAACGTATGTATATAAATGGATAAAAAGGTATAACCGATGGGATTTAGCCGCGCTAGAAAGCAGAAGCCGAAGACCAAAACGCGTACGTACGGTTCAGTACGATACGCATGCGGTGAATACCATCCGGAAGATTAGGCGGGAATATCCCAGCTTCTCTGCAGTGAAAGTATCTGTTATTTTGCTGAGAGACTATGCCATAAAGCTTTCCTCGGCTACGGTGGGCAGAATTATTCGGAGGTTTAACCTGTTCTTCTCTAAAACTATGGCGCTGCATAGAAACTTATCTAAAGCCGCCGCCAAAGGCTGGCAGACGCGTAAAGCGAAAGAGCGCTTGCGGCATTATCTCAAACCGGATCGTCCCCGGCACATCATTGAATTCGATATGAAACACATCAAGAACGGCGGCGTTAACCAGTATGCTCTTTGCGCTATAGATACTTACACCAAAGAAGCGCTTATTCACATCAGCTCCTCTTGCACGGCGCGGCAAGCCAGCATTGCCATGCAGAAAGTACTTGATCGCTTCGGCGCCAACATCACCATAGTCTGCGATAACGGCAGCGAAAACTTTGGCGCAACCTTTGATTTGCTGGCTCGCAGCAATGTCCGCCAACTATTCGCTAGGCCTAATACGCCAAAGGATAAGCCTCACATTGAAAACTTCATTGGCAAATACCAGAAAGAATGCCTTAATGAATCCGACAATAGGCAATACAGCGTCAAAGAACGCCAGCTAGAAGCCGACAAATGGCTAAGCGACTGGCATTTCTACAGACCTCACCAGGCACTTAACTGCCTAACCCCAGCTGAATACTGTGATACAATTGGCATAACTGTTTTACAAAGAGGCTACTTTGTACGCGATGCGGTGAGTTAGGACAGTCACGTGACAATCAGTACAGCATCTGATATACTGAGACGGCGATCGTGGCGGAAGTAGCTCAGCTGGTTAGAGCGCTGGATTGTGGCTCCGGAGGCCGTGGGTTCGAATCCCATCTTTCGCCCCAAACAAAATACCGAGGTTCTCCTCGGTTTTTTGCTTATTTTAGAAGCGCTATATCCTATCGCGCTACGGAATAAAACAGCAAGTGCCGCATTATTCCCATACCGTCTCAATCTGCGCACCGAGCGAATTGAGCCGCTTAGCAATTGCTTCATAACCACGGTTAATGCTATACACATCGCGCAGCAGCGACACGCCAGGAGCCGCCATCATAGCGAGCAAAATCACCACGCTCGGACGCAGCGCTGCCGGCGCAATAATATCTGCCGGTTTCCAGCGCGTCGGACCGGTAATATACACACGATGCGGGTCAACCATTTCAACACGCCCGCCTAGTTTGCTAAGCTCCGTGAAATAGATCGCGCGATTTTCATAGCTCCAGTCGTGAATCAATGTGCGACCATCAGCAACCGTCGCGCATAGCCCCAAAAACGGCAGGTTATCCATATTGATACCAGGAAACGGCAACGCGTGAATTTTATCTTTCGGCGCGTGCAGCTTAGATTTTTTCAACGTAATATCTACCAACCGCGTCCGTCCATTGCGTGCCATATATTCAGGAGTCATATTATACTGCAGCCCCATGCCAGCGAGTGTCGCCAGCTCTAACTCCATAAATTCAATCGGGACGCGCGCCACCGTAATTTCCGACCCCGTCACGATACCTGCCGCTACGAAACTCATCGCTTCAATCGGATCTTCGCCTGGATAATATTCCACTGTTTTGTTGATTGATTTTACGCCGCGGATCGTCAGCGTCGTCGTGCCAATGCCATCAATATTCACACCGAGTGCCTGCAAGAAGAAGCAAACGTCCTGCACCATGTAGTTCGGGCTGGCGTTGCGAATAATCGTCACACCGTCGTAAAGCGCCGCTGCCATGATGACGTTTTCAGTCACAGTATCGCCACGCTCAGTCAAAACGATAGCACGGTCAATTGCCTGCGACTTACTCGTTGCAACATAGCGATCGCTTGTCGCTTGCACCGATAGCCCAAACGGCGCAAGCCCAGTCATGTGCGGCTCAACTGTGCGCGTACCAAGATTGCAACCACCGCTAAATGGCAATTCAAACGTACTATATTGATGCAGCAATGGTCCAAGGAACATAATAATGCTGCGTGTGCGTTTAGCAGCGTCGACATCCATATTTACTAAATCCAGCCGCTTTGGCGGATTGATTTCAAGGTCATTGTGCTCCAGCCAGCGACATTTCACGCCAATACTTTCAAGCACTTCAATGATACGGTTGACTTCTTCAATTCGCGCAACGCGCCGCAGTGTCGTCTTTCCTTTGTTTAGCAGGCTAGCACAAAGCAATGCAACCGCAGCATTTTTGCTGGTCTTTACTTCTATACTGCCATGCAATTCACGCCCGCCCGTCACGCGGAAATTAGTTTTGCCATAATTATTGATACGGACAATCTCGCACGATAGCACATCGCCGATGCGTGCAATCATCTCAAGACTGATATTTTGTCCGCCTTTCTCAATACGGTTGATTGCCGACTGGCTCGTACCAAGCGCTTCGGCAAGCTCACTCTGTGTCATACCACGCGATTGGCGGTTTTCTTGAATTAATGTTCCAATATTTTTAAGATATTCCGACGTCTTCATGGCATACATAATATACCTGATGTGATATATTGTCAAGTATTTCAAAACACGCTATACTAAACACATGATCTAGCAACGATTTCACTGCTTTTGACAAATAAACGTAATGGAGGTACAGATTATGAATGATGATATTGTTGCGGCACTTATCGACGGCGAAGCAAAACGCCAACGAGAAGGATTAGAGCTAATCCCTAGCGAAAACTACGTCAGCCACTCGGTGCGGCAAGCACTCGGCAGCGTGTTTACAAACAAATATAGCGAAGGCTACCCCGGACACCGTTACTACGGCGGACAGGAGTTTACCGACAAGGTTGAACAGCTTGCCATTGACCGCGCCAAGCGATTATTCCACGCCGACCACGCCAACGTACAGCCGCATAGCGGCGCGCCAGCAAACGAGGCGGTATATAGCGCATGGTGCCGCCCGGGCGATACAATTTTAGCAATGGATTTGAGCCACGGCGGGCATCTCACGCACGGCTCACCCGTCACACGTAGTGCACAGTTGTATAATTTTGTACCATACAAGATGAAAGATCCTGCGACGGGCGAAATTGATTACGACGAAATTCGCCGCCTGGCGCGTAAATATCAACCAAAAATCATCCTGGCAGGCTTCAGTGCGTATCCGCGCGAGCTAGACTGGGCAAAGTTCGCCGAGATTGGGCGGGAAATTTCTGGCTGTTTGCTAATGGCTGATGTAGCGCACATTGCGGGTTTAATCGCAGGCGGCGTAGCAGCGAATCCGCTTGACCACGGTTTTCATGTCATGACCACGACCACGCACAAAACGTTACGCGGACCACGCGGCGGACTGATTTTAAGTATGGGCACGGTAAGCAGCCCGCTAAAAAAACCTGAAAAAACACTTGAGAACATTCCGACATTGATAGACCGCGCCGTGTTTCCAGGCGCACAGGGCGGACCGCACATGAATACAATCGCCGCTAAGGCAGTGGCGTTTGGCGAAGCGCTGCAACCAGAGTTCGCAGAATATGCACGCAATGTAGTAACAAATGCGGCGCAGCTAGCGGACGAACTACGCAAACGCGGCTTTATCCTGGTGACTGGAGGTACAAGCAACCATTTAATTCTAGCAGATGTGCACCGGAGTTTCGGTATAGACGGCAAGGCGGCGGAGCAGGCGATAGACAAAATCGGGCTGACACTAAACGCCAACGCTGTGCCAGACGACCCGCTGCCGATGTTTCGCCCCAGCGGCATCCGCCTCGGTACGCCAGCCCTAACTACGCGCGGCTGCACGCCGAGCGACATGCCGCAAATCGCCGAATGGATGAAGCAAGCGATAGACGCGCGCGACGACGATACAGCGCTCGCGAAACTGCGGAGCGAGGTGCGGGAATTTTGTTTGCGGTTAAAGGATATGAGCTAGTAGCTGCGGTAGGAGCGCGGTTAGGGTTTGCATCTGTAGGTACGCTCTCTTTGAGGGGTTGTTGTATATTTGTTAGATTGTTTTGGCGGTGCGGATGTATAGTGTGTCTATAGTGATAAAAACGTCTTTTTCTGATGACGGTCAGTGCAAAATTTCAAGCAGTGTGACGATAATATCTCTAAATAAAATACCCCGTATAGTAACGAGGTATTTTATTCTACTGTGTACAGTTATTAAAGAGTGTTAACAGCTACCACCGATGTCACCAATGTCGCGAGACTTTGGGTTACTGGATTCCTGCCAGTCATGATAAAAGATTCGAGCACCTTTTCCACCATTGCATTGCTTATAAAAAACTGTATTAGCTTTGGTTGGTGCGCTACTAAGAGCGGTGTCTGATGCGGCCACTTCAACACTGGTTGGCGTTAAGTAGTACGATTTGCCTGAATCCACAGTAACAGTAGTAGCGCCATCGCTGCCGCCTGTAAGATAGACTAATTTCTTCGGGTATGAACCTTCCTCTGTGTTATACAGCTCAGCTTTCTTGCCAACAGTTTCAGCTGCCGATTTAGCTGCCGAAGTCTTTGCCTGATTTTGCAAACCATTATACGCAACGAGTGATACAACGGTGAGAATAGCGATAATCACGATCACGATGAGAAGCTCAACGAGCGTAAAACCGCGGTTTTTGATTTGTGTAGTAGTCACGATTAAGTGCCCCCTATTTATTACGTTTGATTTATATATTGATGATACTACAGTTATAAAGTAAGCGCAAGCATTTTTGATGCACGGCTCACTCAATATATATAGCGGTTCTTTGCAGGGCGAAGAAAAAGAGATTCGGTAGGGGTCGCCCTATTCACATGCGTATTATCGCCTATTTGACCGTTTGAGTTGTTGCCCCAACAATATGTTCTGTCATTTGACACGGTCGCGCAGCCGCGGTTAGCGCCGGCACCAAGTTTTTCAACAACCTCTCCTGCTGGTATGCCATTACTGCCCGTAACGACAGGAGTGGGGTTAGGAATGCCATCATTGACAGATGTAAACGCACCATTGCCAACCTGCCCTTTATTACTTCGACCCCAACAATAGACCTTGCCCGCGGAAGTAAGCATGCATGTGTGATATAATCCAGCCTGAATATCCTTGACATCGCTTTTACTGACACCTGCTGGCAATTTAACTTTTTTTGGCACCGTAACAAGCGGTCCGCCAGCCACACCATCGCCAATCTGGCCATAATAATTACTCCCCCAGCAATAAGGCCCCTCTGACGTCAATGCGCAAATATGCGTATAGTTTGGAGGGTTTCCTCCCCATTGAGACCAGCCATCTTGCGTTATTGATAATACGCTAATGCCATCAAGACCTCCAACGGCCGTTGGATATGTAACGTATGAACTAGTTATTCCTCTACCTGTCTGCCCGGCATCGTTTGGACCCCAGCAGTAAGCCTTTGCATCTGCAATCGCGCACATGTTGTAAGATCGGCTTCCTGACGATGAAAGAGCCGTAGCGGTATAACCTACTGGCAAGCCTCCGGGAAGACCGCTTGCGACTTGCACTGGTGTATCAAACATGATCTGGCCTGAGTTTGCGCCAACGCTACCACGCTGATTAAAGCCCCAGCAATATATTTTACCCTCAGCAATAGCGCACGACGTATTGCCGGTACCGCCAATAGCAGTAACAGTCTTACCGAGCAACGCACCCTTAACTTCTACCGGCACATTTGAATGAGCCGTTGAATGAACCCCCGGAGACGACACCGGACCGATACCAAGTCCTCCAAAAGGATTATAGCCCCAGCAATACACTTTTCCCTCGGCAAGCGCGCACGAATGATACTGCGCAGTAAATAAATCATCAATCTTTTTGCCGGCAAGCACTCCAGGATCTTTACGTACTCTCACAGGAATAGGAGAATCTATATCCGGCAAAGGAGCATCAACATCGCCGCTGCCAAATGATTTTCCATTTCCAAGCTGGCCATAACGATTCGCCCCCCAACACCAGATATCATCTGATATAATGGTACACGTTCGATAATTGCCGCTCATTATTTTTTTCGGAACACCGTCCATTGGCCAAGTGACCGTCTTTTTAATAGTTGTTGTGTAGGTACGATAAACACCACCTCCAGAGATCAGTTCTGTTTTACCTATAGCAGAGATTTGAGCAGAGTGCTTGTAGCCGTAGTCCAAATGCCCAACAACAAAAGTAGTCCGCACATGCCCGTCGTTAAACACAAACTTATTTGCCGGGTATACGCCTGCTGTTCCTTTACAGTCGCTGTCTGGCGTAAGAGGATGTGAGGACGACCAACTCTGTAAATGGCGATTGATATCCAAACAAGCATTTGCGTATGCCGCACCCGCCTCGCCCGCCTCTTCTGCAAGCTTTAGGTAATAACTCTCTTGCGTATTAACATAGAGCGCAATAACAACACGATAAACGCCAAATAATACAGTTAATACAACAACCGACATAAGCATCGTAAGAGCAAGCGAAAATCCAAACGTTTGTTTTTTATCGCTATTATTCATAACTAATTAATCCTCGTTACTAATAGTGTTGTAGATTGCGTATTATTACTTGGCGGCGCGGCTACCGTCAGCGAAATACTAACGCTGCTAGCCTCAACTAAATAATCTTCACCGCCAGCCGCATATTGATGCTCAACCGGTGTACCATCATCTTTAAGATATTGGACCGTAAATGCTTGAACATTTTTTGCGATCGCTTCATCGCGCGCCTGGCAAATAGCGGGCTTGCTCGCAGTAAAGACGCTTGCAGGGCACGATTGTTTCTGGGCAACATTTTGCCCCGGACAGCGCGGCGAACTCATATCAACGAGAATACGCCGGTATAAAACAGCATCTTTGACAAAATATACCGTACGGTACTGTAATTTTGGCAGATATTCTGGTTCTAAGCTGCAATTATAAAATGTGGTTGGCTTATTAATACGAACAAGACGACGAACCGATGACACATCGCGCCGATTACTTGCATAGCTTGATAGAATCAACGTTCGCGCATTCGGACCGGTTCCAGTGTAATTCCAAGTGTAATTTGGAACCATTGTACCGCCGCGTCCGTAGAGGTCGTTGTACGGCGTGCTAGTCGCGCCATTAAACTCAATACTATACCGTACGTCTTTTTCTATAATATCCATAGCAGTCTGCAACGCTGTTGTCGTTTGCGAACGAGCCTTGCTAATAAACACCTCGTGGTATGCATTCGTAAGCGCAGCACCAAATATCACAACAATAATGCTAAATACCGTGATTGAAACAACAAGTTCAACAATTGTATAACCGTAATTAAAATGCCGCGTACGAGGCATGTGTTACCTTTCTGTGGTCTGGACCATATGTAACAGTTGATTCAACTCTGATTGGCATACCGATACCGCTCGTGCCGCCGCCGCATAGATATGGCGCGGTGGCAACAACTTTTTGCAATACAGGCGCAGCCAGACCCTCTATTGCGGCAGTTTTATCAATGAGTGTTTTAGGTTTCGCAACACCGCCGACAACCTCACACGCAAACCACGTTGGCGGATTCTCATTAACATACTTGCGTAAATTGTTATATGCTATATCGCTCGCGATACGATGCTGAACTTGTTGAATAGATAGTCGGCTCACACTCGTTTGCAGACGTATAATACCAGCAACAAGCACCGACGCCACAAACAACGTGACAGCCACCTCAACGATCGTAAAACCTTTTTCGTTCACACGCCTCATTGTTGATGTAAACTCTCTACTCTGTGAACGGTGTTATCTGATTCAGTGCGGTAGTACAGCACGAAACGTACGCAGGGAACGCTTGTGCAAATATTATCATCAGCGTCAAATACTTGGTACACATATTCACTTATACTTACCATCGGCTCGCCTATCGTATCCGTAGCAACTAAACTATTGCTTGTTTTGCCTGGTGCAATAAGTGCTTCATTATCGTTAATAATTTCTTGGGCTTTTGTCTGTATATCCTGTTTAGTGGGATAACTACGCCCAGCAGTAGAAGTGTGTAATTTATAATACAGCTCAAGCCGCTCGACAATAGCATTCACATTGAGCTGGCGCTGATTGTCTCTCGAAATCCTAGCAATACCCGTCGCTGACACGACAACAATCGCCGCCAGAATACCAATAACCGTCACGATCGTAATTATCTCTATCAAACTAAATCCCCGCGATTGCCCGTGCATAATACTATTATATAGTGCTTACGGCAAAATCAAAATGGCTCTTTTCAATTATGAGATTTCGAGCGGCTCTTGCTGAATAGTAATGCCGAATTTCGTTTGCACCGTATTGATGATATGCTGCCGTGCCGCCGCGAGGTCGTCATAACTTTTCGCCGATTCATTAACAAGTACAAGTGCGTTCTTATCGTAGACGCGCATACCACGATACAGCATGCCCTTTAGTCCTGACCGTTCAATCAACCAACCGGTTGGAATTTTCACATTGCCATCTGGTAGATCATAATGCGGCACATTGGGATAATCGGCAACGATGCGCTCGTAAATCTCGCGCGAAACGATAGCATTTTTAAAGAACGACCCTGTATTCGGCGTAGCGCGCGGGTCGGGCAATTTATTCGCGCGAATCGCGATAACAGCGTCACGGAGCTGTCGTACGGACGGATTAGCAATACTATGCTCGCGCAGATACGTTTCAATCGCCTTATAGAATGGCGGTTGCGGCAATACAGCACGAAGCCGCATAGTTACTGCCGTGATAATGTAGCGTCCTTGTTCGCGCCCGCGAAAAATACTATGGCGGTATGAAAATTCGCACTCCGCGTTCTGTAGCCGCGTAAACGTGTCGTTTTTTGCATCATACGCGTCAACATACGTAATAACTGAGGAAACTTCTTGCCCGTATGCGCCAATATTTTGTACCGGCGCGGCGCCAACTGTACCTGGAATTGCCGACAAACATTCTATACCGGATAGATTCCTATCAACCGTTTGCGCAACAAACGCATCCCACAGTTCGCCCGCCCCCACCGTGAATGTCGTATGCTGCATCGTCTGATCAATAACGTCAGTACCGGGAATTTTATTTAATATAACGAGCCCGTTAAATCCGTCATCGCGCGCAAGCGTATTGCTGCCACCGCCGAGCACATACCACGGTAGCTTGTGTTGGCGCGCGTAAGCAACCGCCTGACGTACGTCGTCTGGCGAGTACACTTCAACGAGTTGTGCCGCATCGCCACCGAGACCCATCGTCGTTAACGCACTAAGAGATGCCTTATACTGAATATTCATGTTTATATTATAGCGCGTTTCATGCTATACTACAGCTGTGTGCGCCCGTAGCTCAGTGGATTAGAGTATTTGGCTTCGAACCAAAGGGTCGCAGGTTCGAGTCCTGCCGGGCGTACCATCAAGCGCTGTTAGCTTGATACTTGCCCCGTTAGCTCAACTGGATAGAGCGTTGGTTTCCGGTACCAAAGGCTGCAGGTTCGACTCCTGTGCGGGGTACCATTGTTGTATGTATGAGATGATGCTCAAAGACAATAAAAGCTTACATTCAAAAAAACCGCTTGCAAATAGACAATCGCCTGCAAGCGGTTTTGAAATGATGCAACTGCGCAAAACTAAACTAATTGCTTCTTGCGTTTCTCAATCTTTAACTTCTTTTTGCGAGCGCGCTTGATATCAGCACCGTGCCAACTGCGATGTTTTGCCATATACTCTCCTTTACCCTCATAGTATACCATATTGCAAATCAGGTCAGATATGATACACTAAGCTTATGGTTACGAAAAAAACAGCCCTCAAGAAAACGAAGCGAACACAGACAAAAGCAAAGAGAGCGCGATCACGCCATATCTCAAAAACTGATACGCATTTTCTGATCAAGCGCAGTTTACTGTCGTACGCAGTACTCGTATTTCTTTTTTTCGCACTTTTAAGCATGAGTGTGTACCTCGTCGACCGTATGATTGTCGAGAATAGCCATCATCGACGACACGCACAGATCGTGTCAATTTATCGTGATTTGAATCTCGGCGAGAATTATCGGCCCATCAGCTCAAATATCTTCGGCGATAAGCGCGTCTATAGCTGGGACAAACATCGCAGCTACGCATCAGTCGTGACATACGGGCACAATGCAACTGTCGGCGATACTATCAAAGAATTGAGAGAGAAAGCGGAAAAAGCCGGATTCACACAACAAAAAATCGAATACGAGGGTAGCTCAAGCCCAGTATACGAATTTAAGAACGACAAAGGCAACTGGCTGCGCATTCGCGCTATACCAAAAGCCGACCGCGACGATGCTATTTATGGCACAAAAACGTACCAGTTCGTCAACACTGAAACGACTAACGCAATGGCACCAACCCACGTTGAGATAAAGGTAAACCTAGACGATAATAATGAGTAGCTAACAAGCTGCAGATAATATATCCGCTTAAAACCATGGGCGGATATTTTAATTATGTAGCTAATTCGCGCTCGCATTCTCCTGCTAGTCACGAACTAGTTCTAGCCGAAAGAAGTAATACTTCAGGCGCTTGATTCAGATTTAGGGACGGCAGCATCGCCATCTGCTACAGGCGGTAATTCAACGCCGACAGACGGCGCTACCGGCTGCGGCGATGGAGTGTTTGCGAAAGCTTGCTCAACTTGCTCAAGCGTAATATGCACCGTATCGCCCGGATTCACGCTGCCCGCAAGCATTTGTTTGGCAACGGTATTTTCAACAGCTTTTTGCACGACGCGGCGCATCGGGCGAGCACCCAAACGCGGATCGTAGCCTTTCTGCACAAGCAATTGCTTAGCATCGTCGGCGACGTCAACCGAAACTTTTTGCGGCGCAAGGGTTTTGTTGACGCCTGCTAACACTAAATCTAGCACCTGAACCAACTCTGCTGGCGTGAACGGGCGGAACAGTACAATCTCGTCGAAACGATTCAAAAACTCGGGGCGAAATAAATTAGCATTAATCAACTCATTGATAAATTGCTGTTCGAATTGTTCCAACTGATAGCCGCGCTCAATGTATTCGCGAATCCGATCAGCGCCAGCATTACTCGTCGCAATAACAATAGCGTCGCGGAAGCTAATCTCGCGGTTTTTAGCATCGCGCAGAATACCTTCATCCAGCAGCTGCAGCAGCGTTGCGAGCACTTCGGGCGCGGCTTTTTCAATTTCATCAAGCAGTACAACACTAAACGGTTGCTTCATAACTTGCGCTGTTAGACTCATCGGATCATCTGCGCCATCAGCAATGAGACGCGTCACATCGTCGGGGCGTACAAATTCATTCAAATCTAACCGTATTAGCTTGCCTTCACCGCCAAAATACACGTCAGCAAGCGCTTTGCTGAGCTCTGTTTTACCCACCCCGGTCGGACCAAGAAATAAAAACGTGCCGATCGGACGATTCTCATTACGTACGCCTGCCCGCGCCCGGCGCAAAGCATCGCTTACGACATTGACGGCGCGCACTTGATTAACCATACGCTCATGGATTAAATCCTCCATATTAAGCAGACGCTCGCGATCTGCTGCGTCGCTCGCAACACTAACCTTAACGTCGAGCGTTTTTTCGATCGCACGCTGCACCGAGTTCATCGTTACCAATCCCGACTCGCTAAAGCCAGCCGACGATTCAAGCAGTTTGAAAGCGCGCCCCGGCATCGCCAAATCGTGCACGTAGCGCAGCGCCAACCGGTACGCCTCCTTCACTGCTTGATGCATAAACGTAACCTGCCGGCTTGCCTCAGTGTAAATCAGCTGCTCTTGCAAAATTTGCAATGTCTCATCTTCATTCGTTTCGGCAATGTTGATGCGATTAAGCGCATTGATGAGTGCCGGATTGCGTTGCCCGATTTCCAAAAAGCGCTGTTCGTCCATTGACAAAATGATGCGCAATTTGCCGGCATCCAAGATCGGCTGCAATACATTCGATAGATCAACCGCACCTGTACCTTCTTCAAAAAATAGCTGCGCATCTTCCAGGCAGATGATGATATTTTTCGCATCGTATGCTTCACTAAGCACCTGCATGACGAGATTTTCCAGCTCACCGCGTCCGGGCGCCGCCGCAATCAACGTCGCTGAATCAAGAATGAACACTTGACGAAACCGTAGGTTTTCGGGTACGCGCGCTTCGGCGTCAAGTAAACGCTCAGCAAATGCGCGGATTACCGTCGTTTTACCCGAGCCAGACTGTCCCACGAGCACCGCATTTTGCCGTCCACCACTACTAAACGTATCAACCAGCTGGTCAATCGCTTCAGTGTGCGACGGCACATCAACTACCGAAACTGTACCATGTGCGCCGATTTGTTCACTGATATTTTGCCCAAATCGATCAAGTAACGGGATCCAACCAAACGACCAGTCACGCGCGATACCACCCGTACGCCGACGGTGCTCATGTCGATCAATCAATGCCCATAAATGCTGCTGCCATTGAATACCGCGATCAAGATCATCGGTATCAAGATGAATTTGCGCAATAACCGACTCGAAATTCGGAAAATTCCGTACGATCGCTACCGCTAGCACGCTCGCCGTAATCTGCGTCATGCTGTTCGCTTGACGTACATCGTCGGCAGTTTGCCATAAGTCGCGGATCATGTTCGGATCGCCGTTCGCCATTGAGTTTAGCAGCGACGGCGTCAACCCTAACCGCGCACCCATGAATTGCCCGCTCGGCACTTCGCCAACCGCCTTTGCGACGTCTGCCGGTGTTGGGCGTGCTGGCAACCGCCCAAGAACATCGCCCGCCAAAAGCGCCGTCATATCGCCACCCTTACCGACCGGTAAGCTCTTCACATGCCATTCATAGAACACTACTACTATTGCAATAACACAACCAAGTGCACATGCCAACCATCCAGCCGACAGCCTCTCAACAACAAGCAATACGATGCCAAATAGCCACAACAAACCCGATAACCACGGCAACAACTTTGCGACAGCGCCAGAGAGTATACGCCCAAATCGCGCCTGCTGCGCCCTAAGTGCATGGTAGTTAAAATCTATAGATGCCACGGAATCCACCCCGCCATCGTACAAAAAACCGCCATCACCGGAAAAATCGGCACAAGCGGCCACACGAGAATCTTCGCTAAACCAATTACCGCTGCCGCACTCACGACGATTGACCCGATGATCAACACGAACGTCCGTATAAATCCGCCAATTATACGCGAAACAAGCCGATCAAAAAATGCCCGTAGCTGCACGCTTAGCGGACCGCGCACGCGCCCCGCCGAGATCTGCCGCCACGGCGCAAACAACGTTTTTAAGAGTAACCCAAGCGAAAAGTAATCATACACATCCAGCAGCGACTCGTGTACGCGCACTATCATCATTTTCCAGCCCGTACTATACCACCAAGAACAAATGCCCACGACAAACATATCTTCATTGTACGATATTTTGCAAATATACGCTACAATAAAGATATGAATAAACGCCACACACTTACGACCGTTCTTGGTAAAACGGTTCGGCAGGTTGCGCGTCTGCGCGGCGGCGGATCGGCGCTGCCTGGGCTGTTCGTCGAGAAAATTGATCCCGATTTTGTAGCGCGCACGCTCAAACATTTACCACGGGGTATCGCAATTATCAGCGGCACAAACGGCAAGACAACGACGACGAAGATGGTCGTTGAGCTCCTTAGAGGACAAGGGCTAAACGTATTCACCAACCGAACCGGCAGCAACTTTACCCGCGGCGTAGCAGCAGCATTGCTAAGCGAAGTCGATATATACGGCAATTTGGATGCTGATATCGCCGTATTGGAGCTTGACGAAGCTTACGCTGTGCATTTCGTGCATGCAATCAGCCCGAATTATTGTCTGCTGCTTAATGTCATGCGCGACCAGTTGGACCGCTTCGGTGAAATCGACGCAACCGCTAAATTGCTCCATACCGTTGCAGCGCACGCTACCAACGGCGTCGTTGTTAATCGCGACGACCCGCGCCTAGGTAGCCGCGCATTCGCAATTGATGTTACTGCGCCAATTCGAAGTTATGGCGTACATCCTGATCTACAGTCATTGTTTCCGTCTGACGATAATCTGCGTGGCGCGCACGGCAAACACACCGCAAATTATACTGACAACGACGACACGATACTTGAGTCGGTTAACGGGCAACGGGCAACAATTTCGTTCAGCGGAGATACTCACGCTATATCATTATCACTGCACGGCATTTATAACGTATTGAACGCAACGGGCGCAATCGCCCTAACACGTATGATTATGGGTGACGATCTAGACACTCAGAAGATGCTTGATTCGCTCAGTCGTATCACACCGGCATTTGGACGCGGTGAGCAGATCATGGTTAGTGGGCAACCTTGCGAACTCGTTTTAGTCAAAAATCCAGCAGGATTCCGTCTAAGCCTCGCGTCATTCAGCCCAGACGGCTACGCTACGATGATCGCTGTCAACGATAATTACGCCGACGGGCGCGACATGAGCTGGCTGTGGGATGTTGATTTTGATAGTTTGCGCACACAGGGTGTTGCCGAACTATCTGGCATACGAGCGTACGACATGGCGTTGCGGTTACAATACGAGCTCGTTGAAGTATCTCACGTCGAGCTCAACCTTACTGCCGCACTGAAGCACTTTATTGATACAAACCCTAATAAGCCAAAACGTATTTACTGTACCTACACCGCTATGCTCCGCTTGCGGCACGAACTAGCAAGATACACAACCGTCGAGGAGATTGCATGAGATCAATTAATCTACTGCAACTATACCCCAAAGATATGAATATCTACGGCGACTGGGGCAACACACTAGTACTGAAACGCCGGCTAGAATGGCACGGCTACAATGTCCAACTACTGGAGTACAATCCTGGTAACGAATTTCCGCAAGACGTCGACTTAGTCGTCGGTGGCGGTGGACAAGATTCCGGTCAGCTAAAAATCCGCGATGATCTACAAAAAATCGGATCGGTCTTACGTGCACTCGCCGATGACGGCGTACCAATGCTCGTAATCTGCGGCATGTATCAGCTATTTGGCAAATTTTTCAGAACTAAAGGCGGAGAAATAATCTCCGGCATCAAGCTGCTTGATATCGAAACTATCGGCGGTGATGAACGTCTCATCGGTAATATCGTCACATCAAGCGAGCAATTTGGACTGATCGTCGGCTACGAAAACCACTCAGGACTCACAACACTAGGAGCAAATGTTCGCCCGCTCGGTCAAGTGATTCGCGGTGCCGGTAACAATAATCAGGATGAAACCGAAGGCGCGCGCTACCGCAATGTTATTGGCACATATTTACATGGTTCGCTCTTGCCAAAAAATCCAGCAATTGCCGATTGGTTGATAGAACAGGCTGTTACACGCAAATTCGGCGACTTCACGCCAACAGTTATTGAAGATCGTTTTGCCATGTTAGCCCGAGATATTGCTCAACGCCGCCCGCGCTAAATTTTCAGCATATTTTCAAAAATCAGAGAGAGTATAATGAATAGCTATGGTACGTTCCATACCGCAATCAATTGAAGAACCGCATATTGAGCGTATCCGCACATTCGACCTAATGCGCGGCTTATTTTTGATTGTCATCTTGCTTGACCATTTGGCGTATTATCCAAGCGGTCTTGATATTTTTACAGGACGTGGATTACTATACATCTCTACCGCTGAAGGATTTTTTGCAATTTCAGGACTTGTGCTCGGTATCGTGCGTGGACGAAAGTTGCTAAAAAAACCATTGTCGATAGCTGCAAAGTTACTGCTTAAACGGAGCGTCCAATTATACATTGAATCAATCATTCTCACGCTTTTATTCACAATTGTCGCTTGGCTGTTCTATCACAACCCAGAGATTAAATACGGTGCCGCTACGCCCGATACGCCGTTTTGGCAGGTCGTATGGCAAACAATCACACTGCAATATACCTACGGCTGGGCAGATTTTTTGCGCTATTACGCGCTATTTCTAGCGGGCGCGCCATTTATATTATGGCTACTGCGCCGTGGTAAATGGTATATTGTCACGATAATCAACATCGCGCTGTGGTGGTATTATACGCAAACGCCTGGCGGCGAAACATGGCTACCTTTTTCATGGCAGCTAGTGTTCTATTCTGGATTTATCATCGGATTTTATTGGCCGGCGCTCATGCGCTGGTGGCGGCGCACACTTCATGCATGGCAGCGACGAGTAATTGCGCGCACGATTACCGCGCTATTCTTACTCGGGTTTACTATCAACTTTTTGCTCATGCTCAACGCGAATTATTGGCACATTGAGCCGTTTGCCGCTTGGCACAATCAGTACAATATGGAATATTTTGACAAAGACCGCTTGCCGATTCCGCGTCTCACATTCGGCGTGATTTGTTTTTGGGGATTATTCGCGCTCGTGCGACGCTACGAAAAAACCATCGCGAAATACCTGGGCTGGTTACTCATACCGCTTGGCACAAATTCGCTGTATGTCTACACAATTGAGGCATTCATCGTATATTTTGCCCATCTATTTATACTGCCGCCGCAGCCGCTTATTGCTGCTGCACCGTGGTTCGCTAATCTTATCCTTTCTGTTGCCGCAATCATGCTTATATGGGCAGCGGTGCGCCGCAAATTTCTGTTTTCAGTTATCCCGCGCTAGTATCGTACAATCCGGCACGATACTCAACACTGCGGTTAATCGAGTCGTACGCATCAACTTTTTTCACGAGCCTCCATGACGCAACGGGAGGTTCGATTTCATTTTCAGTTACGTTGACGTACCAGACGTAACGGTGTTGCTTGGCAAATGCTGTTAAATCGGCAATTTTTCCTGTATCATCCTCTTTAAGCATAGCAAGCGACCCATAATCTTCATTGATTGTTGACGCTGGATAATAAACTGGGTGCGTATTGCTGCTATAAAAACTCGCCTCGTAATATACCCATGGCGACGCAGCAACAACAGGCTGACCCGCCTTACCCGCCTCGGCAATATTTGCCATAAGCTCCGATATACGAATTGATTTATTGGTATTTTTATTGTAATTGCCGTAATAATACACGTTGCCGATGCCAGCGAGCGCAACAATAATAAGGATAATTGTACAGTGCCGCATGAGTACCGGATGCGTTTTCGCCGCTGCAAGCAAACACCCTGAAATAATTACCGCGAGCGCGATTTGCGCATATAGCACGTAGCGGTCAATGAATGACGAACTCAGTGGCGGCATCGACAAAAGCGTCAGCAAAATCGGCGGCACAATAGCAAGTGATACAAATAGTGCCGCGCCACCTCTTCGCGATTGCCGAATAAATTGCCGCAATCCAAAATATAGCACTACTCCAACGACCGCAAACGCGATAAACGCCGCAATCGCCCACCAGCCGTCCATTTGCGCAACTTCGCGGTAAAATAGCATGTCTGTCAAATAATTAATCGGTGTTTGTGGCGTAATCGGCGGAATCCAAAACCCAACTTGTATCGTCGCAAATTGACGTACCGCTGTTGGCAGCCATACTGCGAACAAGCCGACCGCCAACACGTGGCACCATACCCACTCGCGCGCGAAAAACTTCTTCACGCGACCGGCACATACTTCGCGATACCGCCATGCCCAATGTGCTAACCACGCCAACGCTACAAAATAATGCGTAAGCATACCGACCGCCAACAGTGCACCATACAAGACCCACAGCCAACGGCGATTTGTTTTCATCGCACACAGCAACACATATGTCGCCCACATCACGATCGCAAACACTAGCGTGTACATGCGCGCCTCGTGCGAAAATCGCACAAAAACCGGCGTCAGCGCTGTCGCTGTTACTGCAGCCAGACTATACGACGATCGCTTCGTAATGTAGCGTACAACAACATACAGCCCAACCAATCCGACGAGCGCAAACACCAAGCTTAAAGAACGAATCGCGAGTGTACTGTGACCAAAAATAACTGTCCAGCCTTTCAATAGCCAATAGTATAGCGGCGGGTGAACATCAAGCGAGGTAAAATGCGCAATCTCTGCAACATTAAACCGTGCCAAATACGCACTAAACGCCTCGTCAAACCAAACCGACCACCGCGTCATATTCCCGAACACTACCCCCGAGAATACCGTTAATATCATACCTAGCGCCCACCATTCGTGAGTCGCCGCCCACTGCCCAAGTTTTCGTTTCATATCATTATCATAGCACGGGGAGGACGAAAGTAAATAAGCCCTTAGGCGCCACCTACTCTGAAGCTCTAATTACTATTCTGAGCAATTATTTATACTTCAACATACAAATCACTATTATTTTCTAAAAGCGTTCTTTGAAATTCCTCATAACTGCGTTTGTCGCCAGACAATTCCGCGACCTTATCAAAAGCTACCCACATAACCTTTTCTATCTCTGCATTCGGGATAACTATATTTCCGCTCGCATACTTTAGTTGCGTCGCAAATCCAACATTAAACCTATCGCGGTCGCCATCTTTCCCAGTCGTATAAATAATTGCGAGAGGCTTGACGTGCTCATCCGAAACAATAAGACCAGTCTCTTCAAGAATTTCGCGTATTGCTGCTGATTTTGGAGATTCCCCCTCTTCAACGATACCACTCGGAAATGTCCAGTGGTCTTTATAGCCAGCTTTCACCATCAGGACTTCGTTGTCTTCATTTATAATCGCAAGGCATGCGCTGCACATTTTACCGGGTAGCGTTTTCGACCACGCTTGATTCTCTGCTTTTGTAAATACTCGCGCCATAATTAATGATAAAAAACTGGTCGGGGTGACTGGACTCAAACCAGCGACCTCACGGTCCCAAACCGCGCGCGCTATCAACTGCGCCACACCCCGTTATACTGCCAATTCATCTCGGCATCCCTGGCTATTATAGCGTAGATTGCGTGACATTTCCAGGCGCAACCGCTACAATATAAGTATGACTCGCTCAAAACGCACATCGCGCGCACTTGCCGTTGCCAACACGTTTGGTACGCTCGGATATCTTTCGCTCGTTATCCAATGGGCATGGACGGGGTTGATCCTCGCGTACCCGATCATCATGAAAGCAAACCACGGCGATTTATGGTGGCTTTCGCCTAATTGCCGAACGCACGAATCAACACCTGCCCAGCCGATCGATTTCGGATTTGCAACGCCGGCAGTCAGCTTCCTGGCAATCGTCATTGCGATAGTCATCGTTGTAGTGTCGGTCGTCGCTGTCATCCGCCTGCCAAAGAACGTCGGAAAAACGGGTGCAAAGCTTACGCAAACCGCCGCCGATGCGATCATTCCTGTCGTTGCGCACGCTAAAGACGTGCCAAAAGCTAAACGCAAACGTTTGTCATTTAAGATTATTGTTGCACTCAAATGTACGTGTACTGTACTGGCGCTCGCGCTATTGTTGTTTGCACGCCCGATCGGGCAAGTTACGTTCCCTGTTATCTGGGCAGCTGGCATGTTTTGCTTTGTCTGCACGATGATATATTGGCTGATTCAATACATCGCGGCACAGGTCGGACGCGTACCGCAGCATAAACTATGGTAATTGATTTGGCTACGCTTTTGGCGGCGTAATGTCGATTTGGCGAACCGTCTTTTCAACCGGCAAATCGTGTTTGTCATCAAACCAATATACAAGCAGCGCGCCAAACGGCATTTCTACTGTACCAATATCAGCGTCTGAGATTTGGTCGAGGTATTTCATTAGTGCGCGAATCGTGTTGCCGTGCGATACCAACAGAATATTTTCGCCGCGTTGCAATCGCGGAATGATTTCGGTTTGCAAATATGGAACTGCACGGGCATACACATCTTTTAGCGTTTCGCCGCCTGGCACAGGATAGTCCCAGCCGCGCCGAATACCGTTAAACGCTTCTTCGCCGATTTCATTTTTAACTTCCCACTTATTTTTACCTGTTAAGTCGCCGTAGTCGCGTTCGTTCAGCTCTTCTGCGATAATACGCGGCAAATCAATTTGATCGCCTTTGCCTTCCAGAATACCATCGCACGTCTGGCACGTACGTTTCAGCTCGCTCGTATATGCTTCGTTGAATGTAATGTCGCGCAGTTGTTCGCCCAACATAACTGCCTCACGGTAGCCCTTCTCGGTAAGGTTAACGTCTGTCCAGCCCGTCCATTTACCAAGCAAATTCCACTCGCTTTCAGCGTGGCGGCTAATAACTAATATTCCCGATTTTTGCGTTGTCATCATACTATTATTCTAGCATAATTTCACAGTTTCATTACTTCACTCTAGGCTATTTATCTCCATTAACATAAGCGGTTTCCATGGTATAATTAAAATATGCAAGACTTTTCTATCTCATCTATCACAGCACGACAAATTTTAGATTCACGCGGCAATCCGACTGTTGAAGCCGACGTCGTTTTACGCGATGGCACGCTGGGGCGCGCTGCCGTACCAAGCGGTGCAAGCACTGGCGCGGGCGAAGCACTTGAACTGCGCGACGGCGACAACGGCTGGGGTGGCAAATCCGTCTACCAAGCGGTTCGTAATGTCAACGAAATTATCGCGCCTGCTCTCGCCGGCAAAGACGCAAGCGACCAAACAGCACTCGACAATATTATGCTTGCACTCGACGGCACCGACAACAAATCCAAGCTCGGCGCAAATGCAATCCTCAGCGTCAGCCTCGCCGCCGCTAAAGCTGCCGCAAACGCAAAAAAGCAGCCGCTCTGGCGCTACGTCGCCGACATGACCGGCAAATCACCAAGTTTACCGCTTCCGATGATGAACGTTATGAACGGCGGTGCACATGCCGCTTTTGCGACTGATATTCAAGAATTTATGATTATCTGCAAGGGAGCAAAAACATTTGAAGAAACACTAAAAATGGGCACCGAGATTTTCCACGCGCTCGCAAAAATCTTAAAAAACCACGACTACCCGACAACTGTCGGTGACGAGGGCGGCTATGCGCCGCGTGTACGCAGCGGCAACCGCGAACCACTCACGCTACTAAGCGAGGCAATAACGAGCGCTGGCTATACGCTCGGCAGCGACGTTGTATTCGCAATGGATGCTGCATCAAGCGAGTTTTATCAAGATGGTCGCTACGAGTTGAAATGCGAGGGCAAATCATTGTCAAGCGAAGAGATGATTGACTGGCTTGAAACACTCGTAAACGAATTTCCGATCGTTAGCATTGAGGATGGTTTAGCCGAAAATGACTGGTCTGGCTGGCGACAATTACGCGAGAGGATCGGTGACCGCATACAGCTCGTAGGTGATGATCTACTCGTTACAAACACTAAGTTGGTACAAAAAGCGATCGACGAACATGCTGCCAACGCTCTGCTCGTTAAACCAAATCAAATCGGTTCGCTCACCGAGACGATCCAGGCGGTCAGCATGGCGCAAGACGCCGGCTGGAAGACCGTCATGAGTCACCGTTCTGGCGAAACTGAAGACACAACAATTAGCCACTTAGCAGTAGGCTTAGGTTGCGGGCAAATTAAAACCGGCTCGCTGTCGCGCACCGACCGAATCGCAAAATATAATGAACTATTGCGCATCGCCGAAAGCGACAACAGTCTGCAGCTCGCACGTCCGTTCGACGTTTAGCATTCGCGCTCGCAATACCGTTTATGGTATACTCATAAACGAAAGGATATTTCGAGTTGTTAACGATTAAACAAAAAACAAACCGGAAGCGACCGTTAATTTTCATATGCTTGGCGGGTAGTATGTTCGCCGCAGGAGTTTATCTGCTCGCGCTCGTCGCTGCACCAAGCGTTGCGCCGTTTATTGCAATGAAACCGATTGAAGTTGCCGCCTTGCCGAAGCCGCGCACCACCGACAACCGAATCATCATACCAAAAATCGGCGTCAATATTCCTTACGGATCGGGCGCGGCAGCATTAGACCGCGGCGCCGAATGGCGGTATCCAAATAATGGCAGCCCCGCCTCGGGCGGCAACTTCGTTATTGCAGCACACCGGTTTAGCATTCAGCCAACGCCGCAAAGTACAATCGAAAAATCACCATTTTACCATATAGATAAACTCTCAGTTGGCGATAAAATCATCGTTGATTACAACGGCGAGCGCTATGGTTACGAGATTAACAATATATTCGACGTACAAGCAACACAAACCGAAATTGAAGCGCCGTCAACCGAGGCAAAACTAACACTCTACAGCTGCGAACTTGGTGGCGCAGACACAGGACGCATAGTCGTGACAGCAAAGCTACTTGGCAAGGTAAAAATTGATCAGTAAAAAGCTATTTATTTTGCAAACTCAATCGCACGCGTCTCGCGGATCACGTTTACTTTGATCGTGCCCGGATATTGCATTGTCGATTCGATTTTCGTTGCGATATCACGCGCTAGCTTGATCGCGCTCAGGTCGTCAACTTTTTCCGGTGTGACAATCACGCGAACTTCGCGCCCAGCACTAATTGCATACGCCTTGCCGACGCCTGAAAAGCTCGTTGCAACGTTTTCCAAATCGCGCATGCGCTCGGCAAAGTTTTCCGCTGAAATGTTACGCGCGCCCGGACGCGCCGCGCTAATTGCATCGCAGATCCGCACGACAATCGCTTCAACCGTCGTCGCCTCAATATCGTCATGGTGCGCTTCAATTGCATGGCAAATCGCCTCGCTCAAGCCTGCCTTGCGCGCTAAATCCGCACCGATATGATGATGCTTCCCCTCGACTTTATGCGTCACTGCCTTACCGACATCATGCAACAGCGTCGCGATCTTCGCCGTACGCACATCCGCACCGATCTCGTCCGCGATCATGCCCGCCATCTGCGCCATCTCGGTACTGTGCTTCAGCACATTTTGCCCATAACTTGTACGGAATTTTAGCTCGCCAAGCAGTTTCAGCAAATCGCGCGGAATGCCAGTCACACCAGCCTCACGCGCCGCATCTTCGCCGGCACGCATTGTTTCTTTGTCAATCTGCTTTTCAGCCTTAGCAAACACTTCCTCAATCCGACCAGGGTGAATACGCCCATCTTTCATGAGCATTTCAAGCCCAAGTCGCGCCACCTGGCGGCGAATCGGATCAAAACTCGACAATACCACCATACCTGGCGTGTCATCGACCAAGAAGTCTACACCTGTTGCACGTTGCATTGCTTGAATGTTACGCCCCTCTTTACCAATAATGCGACCTTTCATGTCATCATCCGGCAGCTTAACTGCTGTCACAGTGCGCTCTGCTGTTACTTCGCTCGCCATACGTTCCATAGTCTCAACGAGGATTGTCTGCGCGCGCTCTTCGGCATCGTCCGTCGCTTCTTGCTGTAGTTTCGCTACTAGATTTATCAAATCATGTTTAACGTCGCGCTCCGTCATTTTCATAAGTTTCTCGGCAGCATCTTTCTTTTTTAGTCCAGCGATTTTTTCAAGTTTTTCCTGCTGGCGCGTACGAATGCCGCGAATCTCACTTTTTAGCTCTTCGACTTCATCTTCTTGCTTACGCAGCCTTTCGCTCCGTTTATCAAGCTCGTCTAATTTGCGGTCAAGCGAATTTTCACGCTCAACCAGCCGATTCTCGGTCTTTTTCAGCTCGCGGCGGCGCTCCTGCTCAATCTTGAGCGCTTCGTCCTTTGCTTTCAACACGATGTCGCTCGCTTTACGCTCAGCGCGCGCGACGAGTTTTTCGGCGGTCTCTTTACCTTTAGTTTGTACTTGCTTGTCGTACGCAACTTTACCGCCCACGCCAATAGCAGCACCAACGATTGCGGCAATAATTCCCTCTATCATAGTGTTCCTTTCTCTTACAATCGCTCTTTGTGCGACGCAGGAATGTAGTCGGCAAGAAAGTCACATTGTAAGAATCATTCAAAAAATTAACTAGTCAGTGTCAGGTAATAAACTAGACTCTTCTATTGTAGCATGTTTTTGACAGGCGCAGCAGACTATTTGCGCGGCTTGGTGATGCGCGCCGCACGACCGTATTCCGGCAAGACAATCTCGTCGGTTTCACCACGGGCAAGTCGCGCGAGACAATCGCTCGCCCACGCTTTGCCCGTTGCACCGACAATTGGCACTCCGCGGTCGCTTGCAAGTGTATTCAGCACCGTCATACCAATACGCAGACCAGTAAAGCTGCCCGGACCGCGAAACACGCCAATCCTAGATACGCTGTTAAACGACGCACCCTGCTCATTCAGGCGATCACGCAAATACGCCAGCATATCACGCGCGAGGTTCCGCTCTGCCGCCCACGTGTAGTCATGGCGTTCACCCGTCTGTTCGTCTACCAAGCTCAGCTCAACCGTCATGCCAGCGCTATTCCATAGTATGATCATTTCATTAGCTCCTGCACGATATGCTTACTGCATTTACCGCCCGCCTCAAGTTCCAGCCGGCGCGTGTCGTCGGCCTGCACACAGATAGTGATTCGCAGAGTGTCGTCCGGCAATACATCGCCGACCACTGCCGCCCACTCAATCACCGTCACCGTCCGTGCGTCCTGCACTACCTCGGCAAGTTCCGCCTGCATAATTCCCGCGTTGTTCAAACGATAAAAATCATAGTGCGCCAGCCGACGCCCGTTCGGCGCATCGTATACGCGACTCAGTGTAAATGTCGGACTCTGCACCTCTTCGGCTATTCCCATGCCGCGCGCCAACCCCTTCGTCAGCATTGTTTTGCCCGCGCCAATATCACCGACCAATTCAATCGTCTCGCCGCCCGCAAGTCGCGCGCCTATACGCTCACCAAGCGCTATCAGCTCATCTACCGTTTGTACGACTACCTCGTGTGTCATGTGCTTAGTATAACATTGTGGCTAGTCGGTGCGCCAGAATGATACGCCCATAAAGACAATCTTCACTATACGTAAGCCTCTAGTCAATTGTCTCTTTATTGCGTTAACCACTCGGTAAATTCGTGTCCGCGCACGTCTGACTGTCCATTCGTGTCAAGACTGTTTGGATTTAACCGGCTTTTTCGGCCGTATATTGTTGTCATTAATTCTATGAATTGTCTCCGAGCTTCTTTCTGTTCATCAAACGTGTAGTTTGTCTGGTTGAAGGATTTATAAATAACGTGGGCAATATCGCCAAGACGCATGCGTTCTCGTTCAGCTTTCGTGATAAATTGCACTTCCGTCGGCACATATATAACACTCGTGTCGTCCTCATCTAATGTTTGGCGTAAAAGGTATGTCACTTTTGCCACCTCGAGCCGCTTGACGCCTCTACGCTCAATGTCATCCGCAGACTCAATCTTACACGCATATAAATCAGGATCAATGCCAAGCTTGTCAAGCTGACAACAGACTGTTTCGACGTACGATTCTGTGCCCTGAATATGGATAGCTCTTTGTTTACTTGGCGCTGCTTTTAGGATAATACTCGACGCACTATCACTTCCCCGCCTCAGAATATCTTCCGCTAAAAACGTCGCAAAGCTGATTGCCGACGACTCCTCATCATTTGATATAACAGTAATCCCTAGAATATCCATAGGCATGTAGTTGTCGCCATTTCTCTTCTTACTGCCGTCAATTTTGTTCGCGAGCGATCCAACACTTTTAATACGAAATTTAACACGAAGATCATTATCATTACCCACTGGGACTTCGCCCATACAAACAGGAAATTTACCTGCAGAATCTACGCCCACAACTGATACGTAATCCATCGCTCCACTTGCACCAAGCGCTGCGCCTATCAATTTGCTCGTATCCAACGTAGAAATAGCACGCACAAAGTCCTCCGCTTCAGCGAGAGAATCAATCTTTCCTTGTTTTTCTAAACGAATACGTTTTGCTTCGTTTGATAGTGCCGCCGCCAATGCTTCGTAGCCCAAAACTTCACAGAGCGGAGAATAGAACGACTCAGCTTCCATCAAGTCTTGCAATCGCGCCGACTCTCGATCTGACGATGGGTATATAAGATTATCAAGTACCTCACAAGCTTTTATCAACACCGACTCTAAATTAACCTGTTTTAGAAAACCGCTAATATGTTCCGGATCTATCATAGGTTCAATTGTCGCCCACGCTTCCGACGGAATACCTCCCCTGTATCGACTTTTCAGCATTTTTTGTATTTGCGGATCAAGCGGTTTGCCGCGATTCGTTGAATGATCAGCCATACGGCAACGATGTTCGCCAGCGGCGCCATCAACCAGAAGCATATCGCGTAGCAACTCGCTTATATATGTCGTCTCCTCGTCGCTGAGCCGCGGGTCTGTCAAGAAGTTGAGCAACGTAATCCGCGCTGCTTCAGCGCGCTCTTCATTATACCGAGGATTATTCGTATTAAGCGCACGTTCTGAGAGGTCATGCATAAAAGCAGACGCAATCGCCGCCTGCGGCACTTCGCTGCCAACAAACGCCGACAACAACCCTGCTACACGTTCGCCATGCTTAACGAAATCGGAACGTTCAAATCCATCTTCAACAGACGCTACATATTCTTGAGTTGCACAACGGGCACCTTCTACAATATACAACTCATCACCATCCACCTCTCCACCTGCGCTGCTACGTGGATTGTCAAGCAGCGACTCATCTATCGTGAATCCAACTTTTTTGCTCTTATTTATTAATCCGCCATTCATCACGGACATAAATTATACAACAAATATTATTTTTTTGCAATACAATATTACAGCATTAAAGCACGTCCGCGTGAATCAACCACGCAATTCTCCGTTTCTTTTTATTTTGCGATCATAATATACGGTTTCTCAACACTGAGCTGGACTTTTTTTGGCGCACCATAGTTTTTTATTAGATGCGTGTGCTGATGTGCAACCGATTTCTGTGCGCTTTTCGGCGGACGAGCATAAAACGAATAGCCGCGCACTTCGTACGCTGCGATAATATTGATAAATTCCTGGCGCTCTGCTGCTGTAAAGACATGAACACCCTCGATATGGCGTTTTGGCACGATCATTACATGATCAGCAACATCGCAGCCATCCCATACGCTATAGGGAAAATTATTCCGAGCAACCCAAAAATACGAAAACTCCTCTTTGACCTGTGGGTGCGTCGAGGTAAACTCGCAAAAATCACAGCAAATCCCCGCTGCTTTTGCCTGCTTGCGCTGCAGCGCGTAGCGTTTTTCAGTTTTGCGTGTCCGATACATTTATTGCTCCCGCTAGTATGCGTACTTACTTTTTATAATATCTGCACCACTATAGCACTCTTCTGTTATATAAACCACTACTTCTCGTATACTCTTCTCTATCAGCACGCAAAGGCGTGTAGTTGAAGGGCTTTTGGCTATAAACTAATTTCTCTCGGTTCGCTCAACGTAAACCCGATGTATGTTCCGTCCTCTTTGTATGCTTTCTCTCCGATAAATGACGGTGTATAACGTAAGTCTTTTCGGTAGACAAAGTTATCTCTACTGCTCAATATATCACTATCGTTGTTAGTCAGTATTTTACCTTGCATTTGATAGACGACTTTGTTATTGCTTGCCACTTCACTGCGAACAAAACGCATTATATCATCACAAATTGCATCCAGTAGAGCCGTATTGATATTGTCATTTGGAATTTCGTAGGCGATAAAGTGTGGTGCAACTTCTGTAATATCGTGCAGTGGATGTACGACGATGACATTATTTACATGGCTCGCTCTCATATACCGCCGTACTTCACTATCGTTGATCGTTGAGACTATCAAACAATTTGGCTGTATTGCAGTTGTCGTATGAAAATCAATTACCAAATCAGGTTTATTCACCGCGATATAATTCTTTATATAATCCGCCCGCCGAGATTCATACGTATCAAGTGCTGTGTTGTAACTCCGATTTATATCCGATTCAATATACCGTTTACATGCTGCAAATGCCCGCGGGTTACCGATGAGTATATCAACATACTCTAGCACTTCTTTCCTGTGCTGCAATAAGTGGCTAAATAACTTTGGACCAAGCAGCTCGTTGCCGTGACTTGCGCCAATGAGTAATATATTTGGGAATGCTTTTACCATACCCCTATCATAGCAAAGAATCCTTACTCTAACGAGCAAGGATTCTTTCGTGTGCTAACAACGGTTCAATAGCCTTATCGTAGAAAATTACTTTTTCTCGTCAACCACCTCACCCTCAACCGGTTCGTCCTTATCGGATTTTTTATCGTCCGATTTTGACTCGTCAGCTTTTTTGTCGTTAGCAGCTTGCTGATACATCTTTGCTCCGATCGGCATAATGGCGTCATTCAGTGCTTTCAAAGCCACCTCTAGCTCATCTTTATCTTCCGACTCCTTATGTTTTTCAGCTTCTTTTACAGCGTCTTCAATCGCTTTTTTGTCATCGTCAGAGATTTTGTCTTTATACTCGTCCGGCATTTTTTTCGCCTGATAAATCGCGTTCTCAAGCTGATTCTTCGCGTCAATTGCTTCGCGCTTTTTCTTATCCTCGTCAGCGTGCAACTCGGCTTCTTTTTGCGCTTTTTCAATATCCTCCTTACTCATGTTGCCAGAGTTCTGAATAGTAATAGACTGCTCTTTGCCTGTACCTTTATCTTTCGCTGTTACATTCAAAATACCGTTCGCATCAATATTAAACGTTACCTCAATCTGTGGTACGCCGCGTGGCGCCGGTGCGATACCATCTAGAATAAAGCGCCCTAAGCTTTTATTATCGTTTGCAAATTCGCGTTCGCCCTGCAGAACATGGATTTCCACTTGCGGCTGGTTATCGCTTGCCGTCGAGAAAACTTCCGATTTGCTGGTTGGCACGGTGGTGTTGCGCTCAATCAGCTTCGTCGACACGCCGCCCATCGTTTCGATGCCAAGACTTAGCGGCGTCACGTCAAGCAGCAGCACATCTTTCACGTCGCCCGCTAGCACGCCGCCCTGGATCGCCGCTCCAACCGCCACAACCTCGTCCGGATTAACACCTTGCATCGGGTCTTTACCAAATAGTTTTTTCACCCGCTCAACGACTGCCGGCATGCGCGTCATGCCACCAACCATCACGATATTATTAATGTCTGATTTTGATAGCTTCGCATCTTTGAGCGCTTTTTCAACCGGACCATCCAAGCGGTCAAGCAAATCTTTCACAAGATCTTCCAGCTTCGCGCGCGTCAGACTAAGCTCAAAATGTTTTGGACCGTCGGCGTCGGCGGTAATAAACGGAATGTTTACTTCATACTCCGTAGTCGACGACAACTCTTTCTTAGCTTTTTCTGCCTCATCCTTCAGGCGTTGCATCGCTGCGTTATCTTTACGTAGATCAATTCCCTCTTTGGATTTGAAATCGTCAAGGAAATAATTCACGATCGCATTGTCGAAGTCCTCGCCGCCGAGGTGCGTGTCGCCATTCGTACTTTTTACTTCAAACACACCGTCGCCCAGCTCCAAAACACTAACATCAAAGGTACCCCCACCAAGATCAAACACAACGATCGTTTCATCATTCTTACCTTTTTCCAAACCGTATGCCAAAGCCGCAGCTGTCGGTTCGTTGATAATACGCTTGACTTCCAAGCCGGCGATCTTGCCGGCATCCTTCGTCGCCTGGCGCTGCGAATCATCAAAGTACGCTGGCACAGTGATAACCGCTTCGGTCACCTTTTCGCCAAGAAATGCCTCGGCATCAGCTTTAATTTTGCTCAAAATCATCGCCGAAACTTCTTCTGGCGTGTATTCCTTGCCGCCCATCTCGACCGCTACGCCGCTACCTTTTTTGACAATCTTGTACGGCATGATGTCTAGATCTTTTTGGACTTCTTTATCGCTAAATTTACGGCCAATCAGACGCTTCACGCCATAAATCGTGTTTTTTGCGTTCGTCACGCGCTGGCGCTGCGCCACCTGCCCAACAAGGCGCTCGCCTTTTTTATTAATCGCTACGACCGACGGCGTTGTTCGATTACCTTCTGCATTTGTGATAACCTCCGGTTTACCCGCCACCAAATATGCAAACGCGCTGTTGGTCGTGCCAAGGTCAATACCGATAATTTTACCCATTTTATTCCCCTTTCGTTAAATTATTAGTAGGTCAAATTGTCTTACTGCTATTTTAGCACTCTTTGCTAGTGAGTGCCAATATATTCAGTATAGAAAATTAGCACTCTCATGTCAAGAGTGCTAATTCATGTCTTTGGATACTTCATCATTTCCGTACGACACGCACCATCGCATGGCGAATTGGTACACCATTTAACGTGTAGCCAGCTTGCATTTCCTCAGCGATAACTTCGCTGTCACCTTCAGATTCTTCGTCAAATTGCACTGCCTGGTGCAATTCCGGATTAAACATCGTACCCGGCGCAGCGGCAATTTTTTTCACACCGAGCGCCTCAAGCTGTTTCGCGAGCTGCTTATCAATGCCCGCAATGCCTTTTGCCCATGGATTATTTGCTAAGTCCGCCGGTACATTCGCCACTGCCCGCTCAATTGTATCTATTACTGCGAGCAACTTCAAAATCGCCTTCGTTTCACCCGCCTGGCGCGCCGCTTGTTTTTCACTTTCCATGCGCTTGCGATAATTTTCAAAATCCGCCCGCGTACGCTGCAAGTCCTGCGTCAACTCACCAATTAATTGCTCATACTCTTCTGCTTTTTTTTGCTTTGTCATCTATAAAACCTCCTCTAACATCGTTCCGGCGCGTCGGACCAATTCCATCGTACGGCGATAATGCTGGCGTGTTGGACCAATAATGCCAATGTAGCTGCGATCGCTGAATGGCGAGCGGAACCGGCTAATAATAAGTGTTGCGCCGCTTGATTTGCCGATCGGATTTTCGCTGCCAATAAAGACATTGAGCGGCTCATTTGGCTGTGCCTCGCTCAGCCACGGCTCAATATTGTCAATCAATGTCGCAACGGCGCGCACATGGTCGCCTTCGCGAAACTCCGGGTGGCTAAACAAATTCGCGATACCGTTCATATACAGCTCGCTGCCAATCGTCGCAAATCCAAAATTTCCCGTCAAATCCACCAGACTATCAACTGCCGAACGAATTGCCCGATCAGCCTTGTTGATGTGCGAACTGACATGAGCCTCAATCGCTCGCGCACTGCGGTCAATGCCGCTCGGCAACTCCGTCATCGTCGCTTCGGTGATACCATTCACATAAAACCGATAACCTTTGTCGGTCGGAATACGCCCCGCGCTCGTATGCGGCGCTTCAATAAATCCCATATCTTCAAGTTTCGCCATTTCGCTGCGAATCGTCGCACTGCTTACGCCAAAAAGTTTCGCTAGCGTAACGCTGCCTACGGGCGCCGCAATCTCGGCGTATTGTTCAATAATCGCTGCTAAAATCGCTTGTTGGCGGTCGGTCATGGCTATATTGTAACGCATATTTAGCACTCATGCAAGGCGAGTGCTAAATCGTCGGCACTACATAACCGTCACAACAAACCCTATCCGCGGCGCGGCTGTGCCAACCCTTGCAGTTCCTCAAGTAGATCCCGCGCCACTAGTCGCGCTTCATCGTCTTTGCGGTTATATGCATCCGGTTTTCGCGCGATATCACCTGCGATACGCACTGTTTCGTCCAAATTGTCGTTAATAATAAAGTGATAGTACGGCACTTCCAAAGCATGCGTCAACTCTTTGATAGCGCTCGCGAAACGTTTCGGCCATTCGGCTTCAAATTCCTCAACACTCGCATAACGCGTCTGCAGCCGGCGGCGCCACTCATCGTAATTTGGCGGTAATAAAAAAATTGCAACAACTGTTTGCGATAGGTTTTTATATTCATCCACACCCTGCACATCAATATCGGTAATAGCAATTCTGCCCGCATCGTGAATCGCCTGAATCTCCGCTACGCCCGTGCCATAAACTGTACCGTGCACGAACTTCGCCTCAATAAAGTCATGAGCATCAAGCATTTTTTCTGCCGTCGCCTCGTCAATGAAATGATAATCGACGCCATCGCGCTCTTGCACGCCAGCATTTCGCCGCGGCGGGCGCGTCGTATATGACACAATATCTGCAAACTCCGAGTCTTGCAACAGCCGCTGCTTTGTCGTGTCCTTGCCTGCGCCGGAAATTCCCACCAATAAAACAAGTTTCGTATCTGCGACAAGCTGCCGCACGCCGCCATTCGGCTGGTAGGCGGCAATTTTTTGTGCTAAATCCATGCCCTATTGTACCACATGGCATCTTGACGATACTTAACGCCGAGTCAAATATGCAGCCAACATCAGCGCACTTACTAAACCGCCGGAACTACACGCTGCCCAAAGTTCACGCTACGGATGCCATATCTGCAGTCTATCGTACATCAGCTTGCGGCTTTCGCGCGCTGCCCGCGTATTTGCGTCCGTCGTGCCGCCAACGTTCATGCGTATTGACTTCGTTGACAATACACCGTTACCCGCAAACACATGCCCCGCCCCACCGTATATCGCCAGATCAGTATTCTGCGGTCGCTGGTCTTTAATGCTTTTACCCATGCTGGCGCTGTTCCACATTTGATCATCGCTGCCCGCAATAATCAATAGGTTCGCTTTGGTATTGAGCGGAATCTTCTTGCTCTCATTGTTCTCATCCATATCAACCGCCGCTTGGTACGCGTTTTTATATGTAACCGGCGCTTTTGCTATCATCGGAACTATCATATCACCAATAAAATGTCCGAAACTTGTTTTTTGGATATCAACATACGGCAGCTCCTTACCTTGCCACGTCCACGACGAACCATAATTTTCAAAATCAAGCCCGTTGAAATTATATGCTGATGGTGCCGCCAAGATCGCATTATTGATTTGCGGATATTTCGACGTGAGGTTAAGTACATATTCCGCGCCTTTCGACGTACCCATCACTGTCAATGGCGATGTGCTCCTAGCGTGCGCTTCTACATAACGCAGTACCCTTTCAAACTGCTCAAGTGGTACGCGCGCCAATGTTTTTGGCTGATTTTTCTGCCCAAACATAAACAACGATAATACCTCGTAACCATTCTTTGCAAAGTCAACCGCCTGTGCGTAATTCGGTGTACCATCCGATCCGCCGTAAACGATGATTATACCTTTATGCTTAATTTCGCGCGGTACGAGATGGAATCCCTGCGCCGCACCGTCATCAACGCGTCGCACATCCACTCCATCAATATTAGTTGGGTAGAGTGATAAATTCGCCGGATCGCGAAAATACGCCGGCGCATCAAATTTGTATGCTTTGCCACCATACACATGGTCGTTGTATGCCCGCACACCAACGATAAGCAATGCAATCGCAGCGATAATACTAAGTAGTACAAGACTAATTCGTTTTAGTTTTTTAGCCATTTTTAAGCCCCTTTATTGATTTTAAGCGTCACGCAATTTCATATAGACTACTTACACATATTATTCTAGCATAGAATAGCACGTCTCTGTTATGACTTGTCAGTTATAGATCTCGCCAATCAGAAAATCTGGCGAACCAAAATGAATATTCCGCCCAGAAAATTCATCTATATCATTCTTTAGCTGACTATCAATAGGAAAAATTAAAAGAAAACGACGTTCAATCTCGCTTCAACATCACCGTAAACGCCTCGCTCGGAATATCAACTTTTCCAAAACGCTTCATGCGTTTTTTACCGCGAGCTTGCTTGGCGAGCAGCTTTTTCTTACGCGAAACATCGCCGCCGTACAGATAGCCGGTAACATCTTTGCGGTAGGCGCCGATGTTTTCGCGGGCGATAAATTTACCGCCAATTGCCGCCTGCAAGCTGACTTCAAAGCTTTGGCGCGGTACGACGTCTTTGAGTTTTGCCGTTACCTCTCTACCCAGATTCTGCGCCTCTGAACGGTGACACATGACACTGAGCGCATCAACCATCTCGCCACCACGTCCCCGGACAGCTTTTTATATTCGCTCACGCCCTGCACATCGATGTCGGTCACGGCGATTTTGCCCGCCTCGGCGATCGCCTGAATTTCCTTCGCGCCGGTGCCATAAACCGTGCCGTGCACGAATTTCGCCTCGATAAACTCGTGATTTTCCAGCATATTCACCACCGCCGCCTCATCAATAAAATGATAATCAACACCCGGCGTTTCCAATACGCCAGCGTTTTGCCGCGGCTGCCGCGTGGTGTAGGACACGATGTCAGCAAACTCGTTATCTTCAAGCAAACGGCGCTTCACAGTGTCCTTGCCCGCGCCAGAAATACCGACCAACAGCACGATTTTAGTTCGCTGCACCACATCACTGGCTGCTTGGTTCGGTTGGTAGTTTTTGATCAGATTTTTTAGGTTATTTTCAAGCATACTTAACTATAACACCCGGCAGACGCGATGAAAAATTCGCGCCGGTCTAAAGCCACAGCCGCAACACTCTCGCTCGCCCAAGCTTACTCAACGCCCATCAAAAAACTAAAAATCACACTAACGTACAACTCGTACGCCAATGGCTGATTACCGCCATCAATTTTCGAAAAATTATGATTTGCGCCGGGGACTATCTTTTTGACAGCAAGCCTCGCCGAGCTGTACGCCGCCAACAATTCGTCCTGCGACCACAGCGGCACGACCGCGTCCTTTTCGCCCTGAAGCAGCAGCACATCGCCCGTGAAAGTCGCCGCCGCGCTGGTGACGTAACGCTTGGACGGATAAGTCGAAAGAATCGGTTTCGTCGCCGAACTAGCGCCGGTGCCCGAACCGCACAAAACAATTTTCTCGACACGCGAAAAAACCTCGCGCAGCGTACTCGCCATAGTGCCGCCCATAGAATTCGCCACGATTTGATAACGCTTTTGCCACGCGCCAAAAACTTCCGGCGCGCGCTCATTTAAAACGCGAAACATATCCAAAATATCGCGGCGCTCCTCGTCGAAAGTTTTCTCGCAAAAAGCCTTCTTTTCATCGCCCGATTTATAAATTTTCCAATCCCGCGACGAATTAAGATAAGCCACATTCGCTACGCCCAAACAGCGAATTTTCTCGCCCAAAATGTACGACTTCGAGCCCCTATCGCCCGCCGTGCCGTAAAGACCGTGAATGAACACGACCGTCAAATCCGTCTCAATTGCGCTCTTCGCAAACTTAATGATGCTGTGATTTTTACGATAATTTCCTGGGGTGTGAAATATCATCGTGCCTCCATATATTTTTTTAGTGATGGTAATATCAACGTTTGAACTAGACTGCGATTCTCTATAAAAATATCTAAATTCTCGACTAAATTTGGGCTATCAAAAGCTTCAACAACTAAAGAATCTTCAGATGATATAAATTTTAGAAACTGAGTACTGTCCATATCTAATGATAGATTTTCAGATGGTACTCGCAATCTAAAAGTATCTCCAAAAATATAGTAAGAAAGCTTGTTTCTAACATTGTTATCTACATGTGATACCTGGTATTTCGTTCTAACTTTGAATAAGTTTTTTTGCATAGACTGATCAGGGTTTGTCAGCTCCGTAATGTAAAACTTTCTCTGAATTAATTCCCCGTTAGTTTTTGCCGCATGAAGTTCAAAAGTAGACTCTGTTACACCACTGATCCGATATGCTGTACCCATACTCTCAAAGTCATATCCATTGTCAATAGACACCAACTTATCAATAGTTAGTCCGGGAAATAATGCACTGTATCCATCTTCTTTGTTTTTTAAGATAAGCCCTACAGTTCTCACTCCAGCATAATCACTAGCCTCTTGAGTAGGCATATAATGACCAAAGCTCGGTATTAAAACACTCTCAGCATAATCATTTGTATTATTTTGAAATAACAACGAAAGTCCTGCACAATTCGAGCCTTTGTATTTCTCAGCTAATGCAATGGAATCAACAGAAAAATCTCTGTACAAATCCTCAATACAACCCCTATCATCCTTTGCATAATCCAACAACTCAAACATAAAAGAGAATGTGTCAAAATTGTAGCTATGCACAAAATCTCTAATCTCTCGCTCAATAAGATCAGCTTCCACGCTACTATGGGGCTCTATGCTATCAATGGAATCGCGAGATGTTATAGGAGCTATTCTCTCCATATTGCCTACCTAAACATTAGGTTATCATGAGTTTTCTCCATCACAACCTCGTTATTGACAACTTTACCAACCTTATAAGTTTCCTTCGGAAAAATATCTTTAGCTTCCGGAAAAAGACTGTTGAACATAGTCGCCACTTCAGACGTAACCTGCTCATATTTGTATTGAGGATAGTCTCTAATAAAAGTATTTGTAAGTCGCTCCAAAAGCAAGTGCCCTACATTATGATCGTAGATATGACTAAATTGCTTAGCCCTATCTGTACCTGATTCTTCGCCGGCAAGATGCTTGGTAAACGGTAGTTTGAGACCTTTTTCTTCTCTAATCTTAGCGTCCACATATGTGCCTTGAAAATCTCTATACACTATCCGCTCTGGCTCCAAATTGTCGTTAAGCTCTAGTAGCGTATTCTGTCCATGAAGCTCCGGCAAGATACCATAATCACGCGCCAAAGTGGTCCAGTTTCTAATAATCTTTCCTAAAATAACCTCTGTAAAATATGCAAGCTCCTGACCTTTGGTAGAGTGTAAATCAATTAATTGGCTTAATAGCGCTCGATCTTCTGGATTCCTTATGTCATTAGCGTATAAAGAGAAGTAAGGAACTAACGTGCGAGTATCGTCTACTAAAGGTCGCGGGACAATCTCTCTAAACAGCACTCCGGCGCCCGTTTTCTCATCACCAAAAATTATCCCTATTGACTCTGGCAGGTATGCAAACTCAGACAGCGCTTCGTCTTTACAAATAGAGCCTAGTTCCGATGACATGGCAATACTATGCTCAACAGAAGTACCCTTCAGTCTACGAATAAATTTATAATGTCTCTTCTCAAGATCTGTTTTTACCATAAAAGTATATGGTTGATCGTATGTTAGAAGAGTTCTTGTTGATGATGTAGGTGATACAATGTAGCTTTGCTCTGAAGTATACTCACTTAATCCCGTACGATCTAAATACTCCTGGTCTTCAAGCATATTAGGATGTATAACAAATTTTACATCAGCACCTATAATCTCGCGCAATAATCTAGGATCCGGATCTGCTTGAATAATATTTACAACTTCTCGAGGTAAATTGAATACTGGTGCTGGAAAACTATCCACACCTTCATGAGGACTATATATTGATAACGTATCTGAATATATTTCATGATCACCTTTAATATTATTTACGTATCGCTCTAGATATCTAGTAGCCTCTATTCCATTTTCTTGAATTTTTTTCAATTCCATATTTGTATTATATAAGAAAAATATATAGAATCAAAGTTGCCAGATCGTCACTTGAATTCAGATAGATGTGATTAATGAGTTTGGCACAGTACATCAGGACGTCGTTAAGGCAGCTAAGAACCCTATGCGTATCAATCCCTCTTTAACATCACCATAAACGCTTCACTCGGAATGTCAACCTTGCCGAAGCGCTTCATGCGTTTTTTGCCACGGGCTTGCTTGGCGAGGAGTTTTTTCTTGCGCGAGACGTCGCCACCATAGAGATAGCCGGTTACGTCCTTGCGGTAGGCGCCGATGTTTTCGCGGGCGATAAACCTGCCGCCAATCGCCGCTTGAAGTGCCACCTCAAAGCTCTGACGCGGCACCACTTCTTTGAGTTTCTTGACAATTTCCCGACCCAAGCCTGGAGCTTCTGAGCGGTGGCACATCACGCTCAGCGCATCAACCATTTCGCCCGCCACATAAAAATCCACCCGCACCAAATCTTCCGGCTGATAACCGGCCAGCTCATAATTAAACGAACCGTAACCGCTAGTTACCGACTTCAATTGATCATAAAAATCCGTCAGCAAATTAGCCAGCGGTGCCGTAAACGAAATCAGTGCCCGCTCGTCGATGTAACTGAGGTTTTTCTGCCGACCACGCTTGGCGACAATCAGCTGAATCACCGCACCGATGTAATCCTGCGGCACCACGATTTCGCCGTCGATCCACGGCTCGCGAACCTCGATAATTTGTGCTGGATCGGGCAATTCGCTGGCTGACTTGATATCCAACTCCTCGCCATTGGTTAGACTGACTTGGTAATCAGTACTCGGATTGGTGACAATCAGGTCCAGATTGTACTCGCGCTCCAGCCGCTCGCGAATGATATCCATGTGTAATAAACCGAGGAAACCAATCCGCACACCATAGCCCAGCACCGGCGAATTCTCCGGCTCAAACTGCAATGCTGAATCACTCAAACTCAGCTTCTCAATCGCTTCCTTCAGATCATTATAATCCTCATTCGATACCGGAAAAAAGCCCGCATAAACAAACGGCTGGATTTCTTTATAGCCGGGGAGAGGGGCGACGATCGTAATTTTATCTATCACGGTATCAATTTTATCATACACAAAGGTCGTGAAACTTTCCTTTTTTTCTTATACAAGTGTTATATATTGACAAATATCAATATATATACTTATTTATGGATCTACGGAGTATCCATAGATCAGTCGTTTCAACGACTTCGTTCACAACAGGAAGGACCCTATTATGGGTCTGCTCTGGGACCGAAACATCGGGAACGGTAGCGGCGAGGTTAAGAAGACGGAGATTCCGCTCGACGGATCCTCTATGTACATCACGCAGTTTGACCGCGCCACCAACACCCGCGTTTCGTGGGACACTAACGGCTCCATTGATGGCGTTGAGCCGAAGTCAATGCACTTCACCAACCAGAACATCAAGAGGGGTCGCCCCAAGCGTCACCGTCAGTGATCGCAAGACCTGGACATGTCTTTAAACTGTCCATTTTTCACAGCTATAATGTACCTTATAATGCACAGTACAAATCCGCATTTCACAAGAGATGAACTTATCGCTGCACGCGAAATTATTGATCTGCATTACAGCCATCCAGACACCGACACGACTGAGTCGCTCAGTCGTGTCTGCTTTTCATTGGCGCAGATTTTTGAGCCATCGACCAGTGAAAAAACGATGTGGGACGAAATGTTCGCTTATTTCGACCAAGAATATTGGGCGCTCAAGACTGGCGCAAGACGACCGCAGCGCGGCACGATAGATAAGATATATCACCAGATTATCCGGAACATTGAAGCACTAAGCAGCAAGAACTAGTGAAATTTACGGTCTTAGTCTTACCGTTTGTTCGTATATATTCGCAACGTTTTTACCTCAATTCGCAAACATCACAGTATGTTTTATCTATTTCAACGCATCGGCAATAATTCAAACTTTTTAAATTCACTCATTTCGCGCCATCAAAATATTTCTTCAATGTCACCGTATCACCCACTCGTGCTTCGCGCGTGGTTTTTAGGTTGGTGACGACGTAGCCAATTTCACCGGTACCGAGCGATGGATCGGGGATCATGCCAGGGCTGAGATGGCCAACTTCCAGTGCCAAGCCATTCGCGTCCGTCGCGAGCATTTTTATCGCCTCGCCTTTTTTAATTTGCCCATCAACCACACGCACATACAAAATCACACCGCGGTAATCATCGTAGTAACTATCGAAGATCAAGGCGCGCGTTTTATCATGCGTGTTGCCCGTTGGCGCTGGAATCCGTTTAACAATTGCCGCAAGAACCTGGTCAACATTCTTTCCTGTCTTCGCTGAGATCTGAATTATTTCATCTTCGCGGCAGCCGAGCAGATTGATCACTTGCCGAGACACGCGCGGCACGTCGGCAGCCGGTAAATCAACTTTATTGAGCACGGGAATAATCACCAAATTCTGTTCCATCGCCAAATATACATTTGCAAGCGTTTGCGCTTGAATCCCCTGGCTAGCGTCAACCACTAGTACCGCACCTTCGCATGCCTGCAAACTGCGCGATACTTCATAGCTAAAATCGACATGGCCCGGCGTATCAATAAGATTAAGATCATACATACCGCCCATACAATCTAAATTTGTTTGAGCGGCTCTGTTCCGCTCCGAGCTGTGTGAAATATCAGATTGCTCCAGCTGATACTCATATTTCATCCGCACCGGCGCCAGCTTTATGGTAATCCCTTTCTCGCGCTCCAGTTCCATGCTATCCAGCAGTTGCGATTTCATCTCGCGCTTCGCTACCGTCCCCGTCATCTCCATCATGCGGTCGGCGAGCGTCGACTTACCATGGTCAATGTGCGCGATAATACAAAAATTACGAATGCGGTCTAACTTCACCGGCGCAATCTCCCAAAGAAGAGCTTATATAACCGCCCAAGCACTGGATCAGCTTCGCGCAGTTTAAGTAGCACACTCAACTCAACATACACGCAAAAACTCACAAGCACGATCATCGAAAACTTCGGGAAGGTCGACATAAAACTCATATCGCTGCTCTGCAACTGCAGCAGCTGCGTCGTCGCATACGTAATCGCGCCCATGCCAGCGCTTGCCAAAACCATCCTTATTGCTGCTTGTATAAAATCACGCGTAAAAATTCCCGGCATACGACGGCACAAAATTACAAATAAAACGATCACCTCAACAACTGCGACGATTGATTGCGCCCACGCTAGCCCGAACACACCCCAACCAAACACAAGCGTAAAAATTACTGCGAGAATGATATTCAGCGTAATCGTCCCGACTGAAATATACAGCGGCGTTTTCGTATCCTGCTGCGCGTAGAACGAGCGCGCCATGATATGGTAAATCGTACGAAACAAAATAGAAACAACAAGCGCGCCTAAAATATTCGCGATCAATAAGTCGCCGCCGTTCTTCACAAACGCCACGACATAACCGCGCGCAAAATACGTAATCACCGCAATTGGCAGCGCCAACCACAGAATCCAGCGCATCACTGAACGCAATTCCTTTTTGAACAAGTCCGGGCGCCCCTCTGCTAGCCGCTCGGTCATGCGTGGAAAGGCTGCATTGCTAATCGCCACGCCGACAAGATTCACCGGCATCAAGCTCAAACTTGACGCCTGCTGATATGCGCGCATCACTCCTTGCGCCATACGTGACGCCAAGTTAATTTCGACAATACTATTGAAATAATCAATTCCCTGATCAAGCGAACGCGGCGGCAATAACCGCAACACACGCCGAAATCCCTTGTTCTTCCACGATATTTTCCAGTGATAATCAAAGTCGGTACCGATCAATCCAAGCGAGCTCACAACGAGCTGCAAGATCGCACCAAGCACCACACCAAGCGCTACACCCATAATGCCGCCCTCAAACACCTGCCAGCCAAAAATATTGATACCACCCGTGAACCAGCGCGCACCAATCACAATACCAATATTGTATATTGTCGGCGCGAGTGCCAAAAAGGTAAACCGCCCAATCGCCTGCTGCATGCTTGACAACACCGTTGCAACTGCAAACAGAAACGGATTCACCGCAATCACGCGCATCATACTCACCGCCAAGCTGCGCCCTTGTTCGTCAAAACCCGGACCAACAACGTAGCGAACAAGCGGATCGGCGAATATGATAATCAGCACGCTTGTCACGAGTGTAATAAGCGCCAAAAAATTCACTAAGCTTGAGCTCAATTCCCACGCCGACTTTTTATTGCCAGTTGCTAAACGCTGATTAAATACCGGAATAAACGACACGCTAAGCGCACCTGACACTAAAATGAAAAACATGAAATCGGGAATAGTAAACGCCGCTACGTACGCGTCGGCACCCACTTTATAAGTGTCGTAGTACATACCGTTAATCAAGCGTTCGCGGTATATGCCGAGCAGGCTTGAAAGCAGCGTTGAACCAGACAGCAGCGCAGCCGCCCACTGTACCGACAACTTACTGTTGGCACGTGCGACAACCGACTTGACTCGCCCCCTCCCTCTCATAGCTACTACTTGTGGAGTGCCGCCTCCTTCGGCAACACTGCTTTTGCCATATATTTCGACGCTGCATCCTCCTCAAGCGTTTCATGTTCGAGCAGCGCATCCTTCAGTTTCTCAAGAACCGGCATATTATGTGATATCACCAGCTCGGCACGCCGCGCTGCTTCGGTGATAAGCGCCTCAACTTCCTTATCTATTTCATTCGCTGTCGCATCGCTATATGGACGTTCGCGTGTCATCTTATCAAACATCAACCCGCCGTTATCTTCATGAAAAACTTGATTACGAAGCTTACTGCCCATACCCTGCTCAATAATCATATCGCGTGCAATCTGTGTTGCACTGCGCAAATCACTGCCTGCGCCCGTCGTCACACCATCATCACCATATTTTAGCTTCTCAGCGATACGACCGCCCATAGCACGAGCTAGAATGTCTTTGTATTCGTACACACTTGTATAGCTTTTGTCTTCCGGTGGCAAAAACCACGTCACGCCGCCTGTACCGCCGCGCGGAATAATTGTAATTTTGTGCACCGGATCGCTATCCGGCAACACATGCCCGACGATCGCATGCCCCGCTTCGTGATATGCCGTTAACTCCTTTTCATGATCGTTCATTACCTTAGCTTTACGCTCCGGACCGATTGCAACCTTCTCAAACGCCTCAGTTAAGTCATCATTCGTAATCACTTTCGAATCACGCCGCGCTGCAATAATTGCCGCTTCGTTCGCCATATTTGCTAAATCTGCACCACTTGAACCAGCAGTTTTTGCCGCTAATTTATCCAAATCAACTGAATCGTCCGTCGGTTTGTTTTTGAAATGAACTTTCAAAATCGCTTCGCGGTCTTTACGCTCCGGCAAGCTAATCGTCACGTGGCGGTCAAAACGTCCGGGGCGAAGCAGGGCAGGATCAAGCACATCAGCGCGGTTCGTCGCTGCGATAACAATCACATTTGTATCCGAATCAAACCCATCCATCTCGACGAGAATCTGGTTCAACGTCTGCTCGCGCTCATCATGACCGCCGCCCATGCCACTACCGCGTTTACGCCCTACCGCATCAATTTCGTCTATAAAAATAATCGCCGGCGAATTCTTTTTCGCTTTTTGGAATAGATCGCGTACACGACTCGCGCCGACGCCCACAAACATCTCGACAAATTCTGACCCGGAAATGCTGAAAAATGGTACGTTCGCCTCGCCCGCAACCGCGCGCGCCAGCATCGTTTTACCCGTACCTGGACTACCGACCAACAGCACGCCTTTTGGTATCTTCGCCCCCAATCCCTGGTATTTTTTTGGGTGTTTCAAAAAATCTACCACTTCTTCTAAATCTTGCTTTGCACTATCATTACCAGCAATGTCTTCAAATTTGATGCGTTCTTTATCAAGTCCGTACAATTTTGCCTTACTCTTACCAAAACTCATCGCTTGACTATTTTGCCCCTGCGCCTGGCGCATCATAAACATAAACAGTACCCCGATCAGTACCACCGGCAGTACGATCGTCAAGAGATTCCACATTATAGTGTTGTCGCTCGGCGCGCTATCAGAAATTACCGCCTTGCCTTTGCCGTTCAGCGTATTGTCGCGCAGCAGCGTCCCGACGCCGCCGTTAATATACGATGCTTGCGTCGGCTTATCTTGATCTTTAACAGTAATTTTCAGATCATTGCCGCGACCTTCAATCTTTGCTAATTTACCCTCGTTCGCATCTTTAATCACCTGCGACACTGGCACCTCTTTCAGCGGCTGGTGCGGCGAAAAGAACGCCCACATTGCCAGCGCCGCCAGAATAACGATCGCCCAAAACAAACTGAGCCTAATAGTATTTGAAACGCTTGTCGTACGTTTCGGTTTCTTCGTCGGCATAAAACCCTCATCCTTTCGGTTAACAATCAGAAAAACTCTTTCTACTATATCATTTTTGATAGGCTTTTACTATGCTCGGACGGCAAATGCCTATCATCAAGTATAGCTATAAACGAACGGGTGCGTTACGCTTGCCGCCCAATCGTGAACCCTTTTTTCGTCATCGTTAGATATACGCCATCCGCCACCTGGTGGACTGCGCCAATACGCAGCGTCTGAATCGCTGCAAGCGCCCGCGCAGCATGCGGGCGCGCCACCAGTACGCCCGTTTCCCGCTCAATGACGATCCGTACCATCTCTTCGGCGATAGCGCGCGGAATTTGCGTCAAAAAATAACGCGCCTGCCGCGTATTCGGCAATAGGGAAGCCGTTTCGGCAATCATTTTATGCTTTATGGCAATCTGTTTGTTGCGCAGCTGTACGATACGCGCCTGGTCGTCATTTGATAACAATTTTGATATTTTGCGACGTAAGCGATTCCGCAAATAACTATCTTCTTGATTACTCTCATCTTCAACCCATTCCAAGCGATACCGGCATGCGTACGCGTAAATTTCCCGCTTCGTCATGTGCAGCAACGGGCGATACAGCCCCGGACGATCCATCACCGCCAGCCCGCGCCAGCCCGTGCCGCGCGTCAGATTCACCGCCACTGACTCCACCGCGTCTTCTTGATGGTGCGCAAGCCAAATATCAGCCTGAAAATCCCGCGCCGCAGCGTACAAAAAATCATACCGCGCCCGCCGCGCTGCATCCTCTCCCGCACGCGCGCCCAGCTCCGCCCGCTGCGTCCGAAATACACAGCCGTATCGTGTCGCCAGCGCTGCCGCAAACCGCGCATCCGCTGCCGATTCCGGACGGATACCGTGGTCGAAATGCGCCACGATCAGCCGCGCTGCACCGTAGCGACAGTGCGCCATATCGAGCATTACCACCGAATCAACGCCGCCGCTCACCGCTAAGATATGGTTGCCGCTGCTTCTTGCTTTCACGTATCCAGTATAGCGCATAGCGGTATCGCATTATTGCTCAGCGCCCGATAGCTACCACCGCGGTGGCAATTATCCCATTGGGACAAGTGTCTAATCTAGAACTTGGATGATATCGCTATCTCTCAGCGTTTGAATAATTTGATTTTGGAGTCTAGGATTTGCTTCAAAAGCTTGCAGAACAAAATCTACACCCATCGCAAACCCTTCTGTACTATCTTTGTCCGTTGACTCTGGTACTTTGATACCAAGATTATAATTACTTCCGTTTTGTGACACGCTCGTTACGTACAATTTTTGCATATAAACTCCTTATTACATCTATACTAATTATAACAATTAAGAAATAGCCATCCGCAAAGCATAGAAAAGATGTATAATAGGATAAGTATTTTAATAAATCGGTAACCGGAAATTTACGTGTACGGCACGGATGTCTATACCCTGAGAAGGGCGTATCATCCGTGCCTTTTTTGTTAAGGCTGTAACGTATGGGGATGTAGTTTAACGGTAAAATGGCGATCTTGTCACTTCGCGGATCGGGGTTCAACTCCCCGCATTTCCACCAAAACATACAGCTAAAACAAAAGACGGTAAAAGAAATACCCGCTGATGTATAGCGGGTAGGCGATCTTGTCACTTCTAATTATAGCAAGTGACAATTCTTTGCGCTACCCCTTTAAACGAAAAAGGGATTATTAACTGTATGCATAATAGACTTGCATAAAATGATTATAGATTGTATAATACTACACGATAAGCTGTCTAGACCCACAACAAGGTTTTATCCCTATTGCTTTAGTGCAAATGGCTGCCCATTTCTCGGGATAAAAAATGAGCCTCATTATGGATCTAGACAATTAGTATTTTAGCATAAAAAAGCCCCAATGAATGGGGCTTTTGCGACAATGAACGCTAATTAAGCGCCGGCTCCGTAGGTTTTTTTCATAGTTACTAGTATACCCTTCCTAGTGCTTTATTGAAAGAACCTTAGCACTACTAATATTATAGCACCAGCAATCATTGGGAGAAAAGCATTTTGAACAGCTAGATATTTTATTTTATGGGATTTGAGATTTTTTCACTCGCATCCTCATAACCATTGACCATCTCCTGAAGATACTCTCGCTTTGTAAGCCGATCATCTATACTACCTATAATTCTACGGTCAGAAGTGTCAGTATATACCTCCCATTGAGTATCCATCTTCATCGCACGAATTAGTACAAAAAGCGCGTATAGGATGCACGTTAGTCCAAAAAAGTAGAATATAATACCGTATAGCTCTTCCGGAATAAACAAGCGCTCCCGAACGCCTTTTGATGTATCTATTGCACCAGAGTATAAAAAAGCAAGTCCCGCCAGAATAGCACCGATATAAACAACAATTCTATTTTTTGTGTCGTCAAACGAATTCGTTAGTTCGTCGTGAAAACGTTGCTGCTCAGCGAGCGTTGATTTCAATATCTCTATTTGCTCATTTTCATCCATATACTAAAAATTATAATATCAACTAATCCAATAGCAAATCATAAGCATTTACGCTTAGACGCCCATACACTTGTTTCAATGGGATAATTGCCACCGCAGTATATTGCATTTTTATTAAAACATGGCATAATTTTATGCATGCCAACACCAGAAAATCTCACCTATCTCTCATGCTTGTCCTGGAAGTTGCTTGACAAAGTTGATTTAGAAGAGAACGCTCGCAACTATAAAGTACTCCAGCGGCCAACAACCAGGAAAGAAGAGCGTGCCCTCGGCAGAATTAAAGAGATGATGCTAGACGGGTTTCCACTCACCCACAAGACAGAATCCGAGAACCTGAATTCTATTCAAAACAGTGCCATCATGCCAGCAAAAGCCTTGTCGAAAAACAAGTCCACTCACACGCTGCCTCTTGATGAATCGCTAGGCTTAGATGAATATGCGTTCACAAGCTGGGGCGATATGCACAGGCATTCTATATACGGGTCTTCTACGCTATTATTATGCACGGAAAAAATATTATTGTCAGACGAAACAATTGCCAGTCCATACGATATTACGCTTCATATTGGCGCGGGAACTAATTTTCCGTACGATGAATTAAATAAAACGGATACCGAACATTTAGAGGCATACTTGCAAACACTGGTTACGGGAGAACGCTGGCTTGAGATAACGGCTCGAAATGCGTTAGAAATCGCTCTGAAGGGAACCGTACCAGTCATATCTCATACAAAGCTCAATACTGGAGAGATTAAACACAAGGGAGCAATTGATTCAGCTCATATACAGGGAGTACTTTTGACCAAAGACGACTACCATGCCGCTCAAAACGAAATGCTTCGCAACGGATTTATGGCAGGTCCTCTAAACTCTCTCACGAAACTACACGGATATATACCAGCGGAGTACGAAGCGAATTTGAAGAGGGCTAAAAAGATGTGGCGCAAGGTCGTCGATCTAGCAGGACACTAAGCAAAGTTTCATAGTATTTACGCTTCGCCAAATAGATTCTGCCTCAAGTTACACTAGGCATCGGATACGCCAAATGTCATAGAGCAAGCGTAAAGCGCGAGTAAATTTATAGCTGTTCTGAACTAAACGGCCGCACCCAACGTCGAAACTGCTAGAAATCCATGCGTATGTCTGGTATAATTATAGCGCTATGGCACTGTAGCTCAGTTGGTTAGAGCGTAGGACTCATAAGCCTAAGGTCACTGGTTCGATCCCAGTCAGTGCTACCAAACTAATTTTTTCGGCGGATTTTCCGCCAATTTTTTATTTATCTAAATAATTAACGATTTGTTATATCGCCTGCGATTCCATGATCTTTCATTTAGAGTCAAGTTATAAATAACATCGCACTAATAAGAGCATTCGCAGTTCAATTCGTAGCGCTTTAGCCCCACTCTTCTTTCAAAACCAGGTAATCATTTTAACTTTGACATTGTATCAGTCTTGCCTTAAACTAGCTAGTTCAAGTATATGCAGTTGCTCTCTTGTCAACACATCTGCATAATGCTTTTTTATATATGCAAAATGCAGCTTCCGCTGATCGGGATTAAGTCTCTTAAAGTCCTCTAGTATTTCTTGCAATCTTTTTTCATCCTCAGCAGCTACTTGAGCAAACTGCTGTTTCAGCAAGTGCTTATGATATGTCACCTCAATCATCACTATATACTTTTCAATATTTTCCTTTGAATCTTTCGCGAATACGAGACCGAGGTTGACAATACCTTCTTCGCCATCCTCGGCTTCTATTGTTTTTATAAGCCAGTTAAGTTCATCGTCTGCATAATCCACATTGAACTCAGCTTTTGCGCGCGAGCGTATCACTTCGCGCGTATCCATCCGGATTTTATTTAATCTATCGCGTTCAGCCTGTGCCCTCTGTTCTTTCCTCTTCTTTTCGCCTCTACTACTCAGCCAGTATACAATCAGGCACATGATTACTGATCCTGGTATCATCACTTTATCCTTTCTTTTTGCGTTCCAAACAAAAGAAACATCGTACATCGGCGTTCTACGCCTTTCATCCACATTTGAGCGTTAAGCCCATTTGTTTCACACTGTGTTCCATTTCTGGTCTTAACCGTGCGAGGAAAAAAGATCGCAGCTCAAATATGTAAAGCGTAGAACACCTTTATTATGCACTAGCTATGTCTTAAAAACAACAGATCGGCTTTTAAGTATATAATTCCATACGGTGCTATCGCCGTTTTATATGGATAGTATACATATCACATAAACAACGTATCAATTAGCCCTCTTTTTACTTTCCTAGTTTCAATCTTTCTCACACAAGCTATTAGAACTTTCCGCCGATTATTTATCTAAATAATTAACGATTTGTCGTATCGCCTGCTCATGCCCGAGAATGTAGTCCTTTCGTTTTTCGGCAGAAAGCTCTCTAACTTCATGAAACATCAGATTTAATTCTGGTACGAAAAATAACGCTCGAAATGGCAGCCCTGGTAGCAGCGAACTGCACCGCGGGCGTTCAAGAATAACGCCGCGATTCTCGCCGCTTATTATTGCTATATCATCATCAGGAACCGAAACTGCAAAATACGTAACATACTTTGCCGAGCGATTATTCGCTCCACGCATCTTGTCAAGGCAATAAGCGATAATGGCTTCGTCGGTCATCTCGCTTCCATTCCAACGGCGCGTGTAGACGCCCGGCTCTCCATTTAGATACGATATCCGCATACCAGAATCATCGCCGACGACAATTAAATTTTTATCATCTCCCCGCAGATGCCGCCGCGCATTACGAACCTTCAAGCGTGCATTCTCTCTAAATGTTGTGCCCGTTTCGTCACAATCTGGAATGTCGTAAGTAAGGTCGCGAAATGATATTATCTCGTAATCAGTGCTGAACTTATTGAAAGTTTCTTTGAACTCAGCTAATTTTCCGGGATTTTTTGTGGCAAATAATATGCCGTGTTTTTCACGTGCCATACAATCATTTTACATAAAATAAGTTAGCGCCTACAGTTCAAAATCTTCAACCTCAAGCGCTTCATCGTGCGCCGCAACGAATGCGCGCAGCTCAGCAAGCGAGCGCGAACGATTCCAAGTGGCGTCATTATTAGTAAAATTGTTAGCTAATTTGCCGGCGATGATTTTCATGTTGCTGTTGCTTCTTTCTTTTTGTTATTAGTATCAATACTTTTATAATATCATAAACTCACCATAAACGCAATAGTTTTACAAAAAATCTTTACATACTTACACCGCTTACGCTATAATATTATGAGAGGATTTACGAAGACAAACATGGATACCCTAACCGCCCTCAGTGTCGTCGCGCTCGCTGCGCTTATTCACGCCAGTTTTCAGCTGGGCGTCAGTATTATTACAGCACTTTCAAGCTATGCGCGCGGACGGAAAGCGCCGAACAAGACGCTGCAGCGTCTAACCGGCGGGTTTTTAGGCGGTGTTATGACGATGACATTGCTAACCGTATCGCTCGCCGGCTGTATCGCAAGCGGCTTCTACCACAGCGTATCAACACCGCAAGCGTGGACGATTATTGCCATTCTACTCGCAAGCATCGGCGTGTTTGTATGGTTATTATACTACCGCCGCGGCGACGGCACGAGCTTATGGATTCCGCGCGGTTTTTCGCGGTTTTTACAGCAGCGCATAGCTCAAGCCTCACTGGCTACCGAAGCGTATAGCCTTGGGCTGGCAAGCGTTGCGTCTGAGTTATTATTCGTTGCAGTACCCGCTACCGCTGCGGCAATCTCGCTCGCCACATTGCCGCTCCAATGGCAAATCGCTGGCATTACGCTATATACAATCATCGCGTCGCTTGGCACATTGCTCGTTACTGTTCTTATCGGTAGCGGACACTCGTTAAGCAGCATCCAGCGTTGGCGTGAGCGCAATAAGCACTTTCTACAGTTTGCCGCCGGCACGGGGCTCATCGTACTCGGACTCTATTTATACGCGAACCAAGTCGCTGATGTCACCGTAAAGGCAGCGGGCTTATGAGTGATCTCTCTGTTGACGTCGTGAAACGCCAAGGTAAGCGACCAAACGAACCGTTTGACCCCGGCAAGTTATATGCCAGCATTTACGCCGTCTGTATTAGTACCGGCAGTCCGGACGGACTCGCCCACGACGCCGCAACCACTACCTGCAATACCGTCGTCGCCTGGTGCACAAATAAGCCCGAAATCACCACCACTGATATACGTACGCAGGCGGCGCTAGCACTCAAGGCGTTTCACCCCGACGCAGCATATTTATATAAACACCACAAAACAATCATGTAGGAGGCTTTATGGCTAAAAAAAATCATTTTGATTATGATCTTATCGTTATCGGCAGCGGCGCAGGCGGATCGGCGGCGGCCACTATCGCAGCGCGCGCCAATAAGCGCGTTGCTATCATTGAAGAGGATACTTTCGGTGGTGACTCGCCAAACTGGAGTGACATCCCAACAAAAGCCTTGTTACACGCAGCACATTTATATGACGAAGCGCGACACGGCACAAAGTTTGGGCTGCGTTCCGGTACACTGAGCTATAATTATCCGAGCCTACGCGCCTGGAAAGATTTAGCAGTCAAGCGCACTGGTGCCGCTGGCAATCGTAAATTTTACGAGTCGCACAATATTGATACCTACGCCGGGCACGCGCAATTTTTGTCGCCAAACGAGATCTCCATCAATCGCAAGCATATCAGCGCCGGACATTTCTTAATCGCGACTGGCTCGCGTTGGATTGCACCAGACATTCCAGGACTAACTGATATTGCATACCTGACGCCGCGAACAATGCTTGAAACAATCCGTCCACCAAAAAGTTTATACATTATTGGTGCAGATTCTATTGGCGTAGAGATTGCGCAGCTAATGGCGATTTTCGGTACGAAAGTATACTTAGCAGAGATCGCGGCACGTATCTTGCCGAAAGAGGAAGAGGAAGTCGGCAGACTGCTTGAGCCCTACCTGAAAGACCATAAGGGTGTCACAGCGCTCACGCAGACCCGCACCGTTGCTATCGCGAAAGATGGACTTGGATACCGCGTTAGCTTTCTGCGTGGCGGCGTCGAAAAAACGATTCGCGTTGAAGAGGTTTTAGTGGCTGCAGGACGCGTACCAAATGTTGACTTAGGTCTCGAAAACGCACACGTTGAATATGACCCGACCGGCATAAAAACAAATGAATATTTACAAACGAGCGCTCGACATATTTACGCTGCGGGCGACGTCGTCGGGCATGCCGAACACACGCATACTGCCCTGTTGGAGTCACAAATCGCAGCGCACAATATATTCAGCAAAGGTCAGCTTGCACCGGATTATACCGCTACGCCACGCGTCACTTTCACGATGCCGAGTGTTGCATCAGTCGGGCTAACCGAAGACGATTGTATCAAGCGCGACCTGAAGGTCAATAAAGCCTTGGCACCGCTCACCATCGTCGCGCGCGCCAATACCAGCGATTTCCGTGATGGATTCGCCAAAATTATTGCCGACAAGAAAGGTACCATCTTGGGTGCAACTGTCGTCGCACCGGACGCGGGCGAAATTATTCATGAGCTAGCCCTTGCCGTTCGACTCGGATTATCCGCACGTGATATAGCCAACACACAGCATGCATTTCTCAGTTGGAGCGAAGTTGTACGTGTCGCTGCGAGTAAATTAGCGACCAGCTAGCTAGTTGCTGCAGCACTCTAAAGAGTGTATACAACAAATCCGCATCACGTTTTGGGTACTATGTAAAAACTCCAAACAAAAAAAGACCTTTCAGAACCTGAAACGTCTTTTTTGGTAGCGGGGGCTGGATTTGAACCAGCGACCTGTTGGTTATGAGCCAACCGAGCTGACCAGGCTGCTCCACCCCGCGATACAGTTGTCATTATACACATGGATAACTACTTTTGCAACTGTGAAGCACTTTTGCCCGACAAAAAATTAATCCACTGCTGAAAATTCGACCCAGATGCGGTTATTTTTGCCGATGTTGCTGTTTTGAGTTTTTGGTCTCGCTCGTCCTGTTGGTGGGCTCGCTCGCTGTTAGGTGGCAAAATTAATACTTTTTCACCAGGACTTGCCAAACCTAATTTTGAACGTGTTTCTAAGTCTTTAAATTCATCGCTACGATAGTAATTCTGCTGATAGCGCAACGTTGCCACCTCAAGCTCCAGTACATCACGCTCGCGCTGCCGCTCCTCAACGACTTTTTGCGCTTCAAAATTCGCCTGAATCGTTGATGCCGCGCCCCACGCCCAACTCAGCACTACAAACCCTGCTACGATCGTGATACCCGTATTAAATGTCGCGTAACGATGCCATATGTAGCGCATGAATTGTTTCGAACGCATAAGCGATATCATGATTTTATTATAGCCGAACAGGACAAAATCGGCTATAATAGCATCGGGCGGGGGCGTAGCTCAGTGGTTAGAGCAGCGGGCTCATAACCTGTTGGTCGCTGGTTCAAGTCCAGCCGCCCCCACCACGGAATTATTACATAAGCATTGATTAATCGCGCTCAAGATATGCGCCGCTAGCGCGCTCAGCGTGGTCAGATTCCTCCCAGCGACGCAAATTAGCAGTATCTGCAACTATGCATCGCCCTAGCCTGCTCGCAGACTTTTGTTGTCGCACGGACACACTTTCACGTCGTGCCTGCAGCGTTGTTATTTTTTGCGCTTCTTGTTCGCGGACGATATCATCGTACAGCTTGCGCCGCGCCGTCAGTACCGCAATATAGCCATCCGCTTCTGTATGATACGTAATCTCGCCTGTTTTCGAGTTTCTTGAAACGATCGATTCAGGGTTAATGCCCTCGCGCTCTGCGAGTGCTTGGTAGAGTTCATAGTTGTGTTCGCGCCACTGCGCAATAAGCGCACGTTTTCCTGCGCTATCGCGGCGTTTTGCATCAATTTTCGCCTTTAGAGTTTTTTCTTCAATCGCCATAGCGAGTAAATCTTCCCACTTTCGCGAACACTCATGCAAGCTCATTAAATCAATATTATCGCTCTGGCTCTGACGCTGACACGCCTCCAACATATCGTCTATTCCCGTAAGGGGCTGGTCAAGTGATATCGACGGCATAAAATTTCCAAAATGTCTATGATTATTCATACTCTATATTATGAAACATTTTTATTATAAAACAATATTTGTGGGCTAAAATCTACAGCAATGAAAGCGCATGCGGGGTTGAAACTACTAACCCCTACCGAGACTTTATACAGATAAAAATCAATGCAGCGATGCAGCGTCCAACAAAAAGCCCTCCGTCGGGGAACGGAGGGCAAATTTGGCACCTGTTTGTTTCTATACGTAGCATATCGTGTTTCGAGAAAAAGCGCAAGCACTTATTATTGTAATATTTGTGTTCAAGATACGCGAGACTCTCTCCGCCTTTAGACGCTTCATGTCAATCGCAGCTTGCGCGCAATAGCTCGTAACGTCATCTTTTCTTCTATATCTCTCAATATATAACCCAAGAGAAATCATTATAGTCTTTAAATATAATGCTGCGAGCAGTGAACTTAATAGTGCCAATAATATTATCGCCATATCGTGCCGTCATACGCTCTTTTCCTATAGCCATACCGCTCAAACTACCCAATAAAATAGCCCCGCCCTTATTCCTAAGGCGAGGCTATTCTAAAAATATATTCTATTCCGCTTTCTCGCCGCCCTTCTTCTTCGAGACAGTCAAAAAGCCATTGCGCGGATTTTCTTTAACAAAACGGTCTTCCGGCAAATCGCACGGCGTGCCTTTTTTATTCTTCGCTACTTTAGCAAAAAAGTAAATAATCTGATGCTTGCCACCACGCAGAACAGACTCAGTTTTGTGTAAGTAATATGTAACGCCTTTCGAATTCGTGTGCTGATACGCCATAAGTGATACCTCCTATTTAAGTGTCTAAGTTACACCTGTTAGCTTAGCGCATACTATATAGCCATGTCAACACCCCTGAGCGACCCCTGAAGCGCATGAGCTAAATAGAGCGGTAATGACGACGCAGCAGGATTTGTAAAATACCCATGCTGATCAACCGCACGATAATGATAAAAACTAAAAACCCAACCAAGAGCAAACTAAACCCAGCAAAGTCGGGCGACCACAATGGCGATATAAATTCGTATCGGTACAATTCGGTATTTGGCAACTTTGGCTCGGCAAGCTTATCTGACGTCGGGTACTTTGCAAGCTCCGCCAAAACGCACTGCATATACGCCGTCGACCAGCCAGAGTACTGCGGATGACAGACAGCTTCGGCGCGAGCATTAGCGGTAGCGCCTTCCGATGAAGTATTTGATACCGCTTTAATTGCTGCCTGCGCGTCGCGATCATATTGATGTTGCAAATAAATTACACCGCTGCTTGCATTCATGTGTGCAGTTGAGTATCGCTGTAATTCCGCTATCCGCTCAGCGATTTGCTGCGCACCACCTACCTTATCGGCGGCGGTGACAGCATTACGGCGCTGCACCATGCCTGTGTTATTTAAGCGTAAGAATGTCGCTGATAGAAACCCCGCCAAAATCAGTAGAATTAATAGTTGCCACGTTTTGACGCGCTGCAATTTCTTAATATCGCGCCGAATTGAGCGTTTATCTGCCATTATCGCCCCACCTTCATACCCTATTAGTATACCATACCATAAGCACCGAGCATGCTATACTAAAAGATATGAACATCTACTTCTCGGGTATTGGCGGCGTTGGACTGGGACCGCTTGCAGAAATCGCACACGACGCCGGTCATATTGTGCACGGCAGTGATATGCAGGAGAGTCTCACAACGCGCGAGCTGCAAGAACGTGGCATTCCCGTGAGTACCGATCAAACAGGCGACTACTTAATGTACTGTCACCGGCAACAATCAATTGACTGGTTTGTATACACCGCCGGTTTGCCGAGTGATCATCCGGAACTGCTTAAAGCACGCGAGTTGGGACTGCATCTGGCGAAACGCGATGAACTAATCAATTACATCATCGGTGAAAAGGGACTCAAGCTCATTGCTATCGCCGGTACACACGGCAAAACTACCACCACAGCAATGATGGTGTGGGTATTCCGCCAGCTGAATATACCAGTGAGCTTTTCGATCGGAGCAACGACGTCGTTTGCTCCTTCCGGGTATTTCGATCCGAATTCGCGCTACTTTGTATACGAATGCGACGAGTTTGATTATAATTTTTTACATTTCGAGCCTGACATTTCAATCATCACGTCGCTTGATTATGACCATCCGGACACCTATCCAACCGAAAGCGACTATCGTGCCGCGTTTGAACGCTTTTTAACGCAGTCAAAACAAACTGTCATGTGGCTACGCGACACGTTCTCTGGTTTGAAAACACCGAAGAGCACGTGGTTGCTCAAAGATAGCGAGGTTATACCGCTCCAGCTAGCAGGCGCGCACAACCGCGCCAACGCAACACTCATTGTAAAAGCCTTTGAATACCTAAAGCTCGGGCAACAGCATGCCGTGCTGACAGCGTTATCAAGTTTCCCTGGCACGTCACGGCGCTTTGAGAAGTTAGCGGATAATTTATATAGCGACTATGGACATCATCCGGTTGAAATTGCCGCCACGCTACAGATGGCACGCGAGATATCAGACCACGTCGTGCTCGTTTATCAGCCGCATCAAAACGTCCGCCAACACGAAATTCGCGATCAATACGACAGCTGCATGGAACTTGCCGAAGAGATCTATTGGCTACCAACATATCTAACGCGTGAAGATCCAAGGTTGCCGATATTAACGCCACAAGAATTAGCGAACAATCTAACGAATCGTAACACCGTCCATTACGCCGAGCTTAACGACGAGCTGTGGCGACATATTGAAATGGCACGACACAACGGTAAATTAGTACTATGTATGGGGGCTGGCACGATTGATGGTTGGCTGCGAGAGCAACTAGCAAAAGCGGCGAGTACGACGGAAAGTTCTGATAACACCAATACGTCTACCATATAAGAACGTGTTTTACTGATAGAATCAGCGATCATCGCCACTGCCCTGCAGTTGACCGCGGTACTGGCGACTAGCAAGTTTTTCATTATTAAGGCGTGCAACTTCCTCAAGGTCTGAGCCAACGAGATGAGCGATAGCATTAACGTACCAAAGAACGTCGCCAAGCTCTTTGACAATCGCCGTGCGATCGCTACCAGAGATCCTACCTTGTTTGTCGCGCAAGATTTTCTTGAATTTTTCGAGCACTTCGCCCGATTCACCACCCAAGCCCAATACTTGCGCCATCAATTTAGCGTCAACCTCGCCATAAGCGTGTTCACCCAGTAGCGTACGAAGGGCTTGCTGCGAATAATCATTAATCGTCATAGCTCCTCCTTACTCGTAAACTTTGCGGTGGTATCTGCTGTGTCGTAGCTCGTCGCCGGCACAGTCTCCCAAACGTCGCTTGGCAACAATTTTTCAAACACATAGGCGCAAAAATCCTGAATATTCGGATATGTTTGCGTCTCGTCGAGTGCTGCAACATCTGCTGCACTCATCCAACGAAAGTCGGTTGATTCACCCTCAGCAGGCGGCGCGCTCGGCTTTGATCGCGCGATAAAGAGGTAATCTAAATCAGTATGAAAATGCTCCGGCGTCACCGCATGCGTATTGCTCGCGAATGGCTGCGGATGAACCGTAATGTCACGTGCTGATTTCATACGCAATTTCGGCTGCATGATATCTAATTCAGTCAACCGATAACCCGTCTCCTCTTGAAGTTCGTGGCTAACCGCCGCCCACGGCGTTTCATCAAGCTCAACATGCCCGCCCGGCGGCATCAACTTACCAAGTTTGCGGTGCATATGCATCAACAACTGTGGCTGATTACCGTCCATACATATGATAAACATCGTCACGCTAGCATCGTGCTGATTTGGTTGCGTGTGAATATGTGGCATATTTTTCTCCAGCTCATCTTTCAATTATTTTACAGGTGATTTCGCGCAGACAAAATTCGTTTTTCGCCCTTCATCCAACCAACGTTGCTCGTAGGTAGTCTTGATCTTATATTCATCATACAGGTTTGATTCGTGCAGATCAAACGATAGTTTCTGAACACGCCACTGCGCCGCAACAAGTTGCTCTAGACTCCAGCAGAAAAAATCAAGGCTATCATGTTTAAGTAGTAATTCGCCATCAGAACACAACAACTCAGCATAGATATGCAAAAAATGCGTGTGCGTGAGCCGGCGACCCGCTGAACGCTGGCGCGGAAACGGATCAGGAAACGTTAGCCAGATTGTGCGGAGCGATCGCGTAGCAACGAGTTTAGCTAACTGATCTGCCCGCGCCCGCACGAAAAACACGTTCCTAAGTCCACGCGCCTCCGCCTGGTATGCACCCTTTTGCAACCGATCGCCCTTAACATCAAGTGCGACAAATGTCTGCTCGGGATGGCGCGCCGCTAACTCAACGCTAAACAGCCCTGTTCCTGCGCCGATTTCTAGCACATCAACAGCACGCGGCGCCCACTCGCTAAGCTCAAAACAAAGCGACGAGTTCGCAAATAGCGCAAAGCGGTATTTTTTGCGCTTACGAGTGATGATAAAATCATTCGGGTTGAGCAATTGACTCATTGCGCAGACTGACTTTCTGACGGACTTGGAGCAGGGTTTGCTACGTTATTTGCACTTGTGTCGGTAAAGATTTGCAGTGAGTCGTCAGTTAGAGCTTCTTTACCAAAACTCGGCGCGTCGACAGTTCGCTTAGCGTGGCGGTCATACATCGTGCTGAACTGCAAATACGCTTTTGCGTCAAGATTACCTGTCGCCGCAAACTGCTCATCTGATGTATTAGCGGTAGCTTCTTTGCGCACCGACTGATAGCCCGGGCGACTCAAATCAACCTGCACCGCTCCACTCGCGCCATAGATATACAACGAAATACCCGTAAGTATACATGCCACTGCGATCACACAAATAATCATACTCGCAAAGCGAATCTTCCGACGGCGGCTCTCGGCGACCTGGTTAAGACTAACATACGGCGAAACAACCTCCTCTGTCATTTTGCTCCTGCGTGTTTCTTGTCGCTTGTTTGGTGAATCGTATCAATTTGCATACGGTACTTCTTTATCAATTCGCTCATTCTCATCACGGTTTGGCGAACTTCAGCACGGTACATACGTGCATATTCAATCATCTGATAAAAATCAACTGGACGCTCTTGGCAGTCAATATTAATCGTTCTCGCAACGCTTTCCTCATAACGCTGGTAGCTTGAGCGAAATGTCGCGAGCTCATCATCAAACTCAACCGTCGTTTTTGCAGCCATAACACCATCAAGTTTATTAAGTGCAATGCGACTATTCATCGGCGCCATTAGCTTGTTTGAAATCGTTTCATATTCGCGCCCCAAATTTACTCGCGCAAGTGCGTCATTCTCGTGCAACCGTTGCAAGGATGAACGAATCGACACGCAGTTCGCTCGGATCAGTGCGAGTTGCGCACTACTAAGCACAATCGGCTGCAAGCCTTCAGCACTCACAAGCGGACTCACCGTCAAGGCAGTTGCCAACACTAACAGAATGTATGCTCGCTTCATGTGCTTTTTATTATCGCGCATTTTAGCGAAATGGTCAAATTATAACAGAGTTAGATACGGCTTTATTCCTCACTGATTAACCCATCATTTTGCACCCCGCGTAATGCTGCTGCAAAACGTGAGTCACCACTTAATTCACGCGCTATCTGCGCAATTGATTGCCCACGCACGTAACGGCGAATGATCTCGCCGCGCATTTGACGGATACTGCCGTCAAGCAATGACTGCTTAGTATAATGCTTGCTCTGACTTAGTCTCCCATGACCCTGATGCTTGAGCTCCGCACCATAGTCCATCAGAGCCCAAAACCATTCACGTGGTCGGGCGGCGTCTATTGTTTCAGCGACTTTTACAAGAACGTCTTGATCGCTCACACGCGTTTCATTAGCAAAAAAATGATGAAAGTATACCGTGCGAATATTCGTCTCGACGAACGGCGTCGGAATTTCGTACGCATAATTCAGGATAGCCGCAGCCGTATTTGCGCCGACACCCGGCAGTTTCATAAGTTTGATTTGCGTATTCGGCGTGCCATTCACCGCCACTGCTTGCGCTGCTTGGTGCAAATACTTTGCCCGGCGATTATAGCCTAACCCTTGCCACGCCGCCAGCACGCGCGATAAGTCTGTCGCCGCAAGCGAATCAATAGTCGGAAATGTTCGCGTAAACTCAGTAAATTTCGCGAGCACGCGCCCCACCTGGGTTTGTTGCAGCATAATCTCGCTGACAAGCACGTAGTAGAATGTCGGTCGCTCACGCCAAGGCATGGAACGGTAGAGTTGTTTCCCTTTTTGCTGGACAAGTTGTTGGAAATCCATCTGAAAGCTACATCAACTTCATAATTGTCCGCCGGGAAGGCTATAGTCCCAATTCGCGCAGTTGCCCCGGCTCCACTGCACTTGGCGAGCTCATCATCACATCTAGCCCCGAACCATTTTTAGGAAAAGCAAGCACTTCGCGAACATTTTCTTCATTCAGCAGCTCCATTAGAATGCGGTCAACACCGAAAGCACAGCCAGCATGTGGCGGAGCGCCATATTTAAAGGCATTAATCATTGCGCCAAACTTAGCATCAACATAGGCGCGATTATAGCCTAGATTCTCAAACGCTTTGTAAAGCACTGCCGGATTGTGATTGCGCACGCCACCTGAGCAAATTTCGTAGCCGTTCATTACCATATCAAACTGATCAGCGACTACCTCCAAGCGCTGCTTATCAGTTGTCGCCGCATCCAATGCTGCTTCACCGCCACGCGGCATACTGAACGGATTGTGCCCAAAATCAAGTTTCTTACGAGCATCATCCCACTCGTAGAACGGAAAATCAACAATCCAGGCGAGCGCAACAACATTCGGATCTTTCAAATTAAAGTGCGTGGCAAATTCATTACGCAAGCGACCAAGGACAGCGTTAACAGTAACGCGGGTATCAGCGCCGAAGAAGATAGCGTCACCCGACTGCGCACCAGTCGCTTCAAGTACGCCCATGACTTCCTCAGACGAGAAAAACTTGAGGATTGGCGACTTCAGTCCGCTCATAGCACTAACCGGATCAACAGAATTAAGGCCTAAGTCTGGCAACCGCTCAACAGTAATGTATGCCAAACCACCCGCACCCTCGCTCTTCGCGATCGCAGTAAACGTATCAATCTGTTTGCGACTCAAGTTCGCGCCGCCCGACACGCAAATCGCTTTAATACACTCAGCATTCTTAAATACGCCAAATTCAGTCCTACTAAATACGCTTGTCAGGTCAACCAATTCCATGCCGAAGCGCAGATCCGGCTTGTCAGAACCGTAGCGCTCCATTGCCTCTGCGTACGGAATACGCGGAATACCCCGACCCAGCAGTTTTTTGCCGGCAAAATCGGCCACCAGCTGCTTGATTAGCGGCTCGACTTCCCGCCGAACTTCTTCGCCATCTTCAACAAAACTCATTTCGCAGTCCAGTTGATAAAATTCACCGTACAAGCGATCGGCTCGCGGATCCTCGTCGCGAAAACATGCTGCTAATTGGTAATAGCGCGACACACCACCAACCATTAGTAATTGCTTGAATTGCTGCGGTGCTTGTGGCAAAGCGTAAAACTTACCTTCATGCAGACGCGATGGAATCAAAAAATCGCGCGCACCTTCAGGGCTAGAATTTGCCAAAATCGGCGTTTGTACTTCCAGAAATTCGCGTTCGTCCATGTACTGGTGAATTAGCCTGTACATCTCAGCTCGTTTTTTTAGCATCGTCTGAACTTTGTTGCGACGCAAATCAAGAAAACGATACTTTAAACGCAATTCTTCTCCGGCTTGGTTATCGTCAGCAAACGGTTGAATCGGTAATGTCTCCGCGCGATTCAAAATCCTCAGCTCATCGACAACTAACTCAACGTTCCCTGTTAGAATTTTATCATTATGCAATTGTTCGTCGCGTTCACGCACCATACCGCTTGCAGAAATTACAAATTCATCACGCAGTTCTTCCGCCAGCGCAAACGCCTGTGGCTGATCAGGATTAAACACTAGCTGCAGCAACCCCGTATGATCGCGTAAGTCAATAAAAATTAGCCCGCCATGATCGCGTCGCGAATGCACCCAGCCAGCAACCGTCACACGTTTACCGATTGCTTGAGTAGAATTAAGAGTAAGCGTTCGTTTCATATCTCTGTTATTGTACGCGAAATGGGCATAAATTTCCAGCTGCCGTCATGTTGGTACATTAAACTAAAACGGAACACCCTAGTAAAATTAGCTCTAGCCATATAGTAAACAACTAATCAAAGAAAGAATGTCTCCCGTATGTCTCATTTAGTAGACATACCGAGCGAAGCTCGGTATAAATAGCTAATGAATAGCCATTACTCTCACTATTGCTCTTACTCACAAATATCCAATCATTATCACTCTTGCCCTTACTTTTATCCTTACTTTTACCCATAAACATCCAATAATTTTAGCTATCCTCTTAATATAAAAATACCGGATATCGATATCCGGTATTTTTTATCTATTTTACCTCTGTTATCTTTTATTCTTTTTTCTCTTCTTTTATATATAAATATATAGAGGAGAATTATGGTAAGAATTAAGAAGAAGAATTATATGGGATTATGGAACTATGAAACTATGAAACTATGGGAGTTATAGAGTTATAGAACTATAGAGTTATAGAGTTATAGAACTATAGAACTATAGAACTATAGAGAATGTCATTAAAGAGCTATAGAGAGTTAGGAGTTAGGAGTTAGGAGTTAGGAGTATAGGAGTATAGGAGTATAGGAGTTGTTAAAGAACTACTTATAGAGAGGTAGAGAGAATTAAGAGAATTAAGAGAATTAAGAGAATTAAGAGAATTAAGAGAATTAAGAGAATTAAGAGAATTAAGAGAATTAAGAGAATTAAGAGAATTAAGAGAATTAAGAGAATTAAGAGAATTAAGAGAATTAAGAGAATTAAGAGAATTAAGAGAATTAAGAGAATTAAGAGAATTAAGAGAATTAATTAAATTAAATTAAATTAAATTAAATTAAGTTAAGTTAAGTTAAGCTAGTTAGTGAATGAGTGGATGGGTGGATGGATGAGTAAGCAAATAGATAAGCAGACGAACAATAAACGTTTAGTACTTAAGAAAGGGCAGATAGCTATACTTGAGGGGTTGTATGGGTGTAGGTTTGGGGGATGCTGGTGTTGTGGGTTGGGTTAGGATACCGAAGTACCAAGTACCTTACATCATAGTATTTGCACACCAAGTGCTGTACAATAAACATAAGAAACATGAGAATTTTAAATCACACCATCGTGAAAATTTTGAAGCGTTATCGCATCGCAACCGACGAGCAGCTGCGACCATTGCTTGATGAGGCGGAGCGCTCAGGGCACTCGCTGCAAGATGTCGTGCTTGACGCGAAATTGGTATCCGAAACCGAGCTCACTAAACTATTCGCCGATTACGCTGATATTCCGTACGTCGAAATCGACCCGCGCGACATTCCGAGCGAAGTGCTCAATCGAATTCCCGAACGAATCGCGCGGCAATATAACGCCGTTATTTTCCAAGTTGATGAAGACGGTTTGGTGCATCTGGCGATGGACGACCCCGACGATGTGCAGGCAACCAATTTCATCGAGAAGCAAGTCGGCAGCAACATCCGTATTTATATTGCATCGCATGATAATATTCTGCAGTGTTTAGAAAATTACCGCGGCGACGTCAATCAAGAACTCAACGAAGTAATCGACGTCCAGCGTGAAGACGACGGCTCGGATCAGCAAGTATCCGAAGCTGATGTCGCCGAAGACTCGCCGATCGCTCAGACCGTTAATCTGCTGCTTGAATATGCTATTCGCTCGCAAGCATCCGATATTCACATTGAGCCGCGCGAAAATTTCGTGCAGGTACGCTATCGTATTGACGGCGTATTAAAGGAAGTCAACCAACTGCCACGCAACGTACTCGGCGCGCTTGTTAGCCGCATAAAAATATTATCGAATCTTAAAATCGATGAACGCCGCGTACCGCAGGATGGACGTTTCAAAATCAAAGTCGCCGGCAAACAATACGCGCTACGCGTTAGCACTCTGCCAATCGCTGACGGCGAAAAAGTCGTTATGCGTGTACTGGACGAATCAAACCAAGCAATTAGCCTAGAACAGCTCGGCTATTGGGGGCGTTCACTGGCTATTATCAACAACGCTATCGCCCAGCCGAACGGTATGATTCTCGTAACCGGACCAACTGGCAGCGGTAAGTCAACCAGCTTATTCAGCGTACTCAATATGCTCAATACACCTGATGTAAATATCTCAACGATAGAAGATCCAGTCGAATACAAAATTCCCGGCGTCAACCAAACGCAGACCAACGCCAAAGCAGGCATGACGTTCGCAAGCGGATTACGCGCCCTACTCCGCCAAGATCCTAACATTATCATGGTCGGTGAGATTCGCGACGGCGAAACGGCGAACCTCGGCGTGCAAGCAGCACTCACCGGTCACTTAGTATTTTCGACGCTCCATACTAACAACGCCGCAACCTGTCTGCCGCGCTTGCTCGACATGGGAATTGAACCGTTTTTGATTGCAAGCACCGTAAAAGCAGTTGTTGGACAGCGTCTGGTGCGACGATTGTGCATGAACTGCCGGCAAGTGTACGAGCCCGAGCAAAATGAGATTAACGAAATTGTGAAATTATTCAATCTCAAACCAGGACAAACATTCGCCTACATTCACGAACTTGAACTGCAAGCTATCCAGCAAAAAGTCGGCGGCGACACGCCGCTCAGTACAAGCGAACAAACCATTATACAACTATGGCGCGCCAATCCCGAGGGTTGCGACGAGTGCGGTCACACCGGATTCAAGGGGCGCGTTGGCATTTACGAAGTGCTCGACATGAGCCGCGAAATCCAAACGATGATCACAAAAAATGCGACAAGCGACGAAATCCAGGATCAAGCGATTAGCGAAGGTATGATCACAATGCAGGCAGACGGTTTAGTAAAAACATTGCGCGGCAATACAACGCTCGACGAAGTGCTGCGCGTCACAAGGGAGTCATAAATGGCAAAATTTACCTATGTCGCTACCAACGCGCGAAATGCAAGCGTGCGCGGCTCGGTTGAAGCGACCGATCGCGCCGCAGCAATCGAGACATTGACGAAACAGGGCTTATCACCGCTTGATATTAACCAGCAGAAAGAAGACGCGGCACGCGGATTTAGCGCATTCGGCGGCAAAAAAGTCAAAAATGACGACATCGTCATGTTTACGCGGCAACTAAGCGCAATGATTTCCGCCGGCGTTCCATTGCTACGCGGCTTATCGTCGCAATACAAGCATACCGATAGCGAAGCGCTCAAAACAGTACTCGGCGGCATTATCAAAGACGTCGAAAGCGGCGCACCGCTCGCCGATGCACTCGCGAAATATCCAGCAGTCTTTAACGATGTTTACGTCAACATGGTACGCGCCGGCGAAGCGGGCGGCATTCTCGACGATATTTTGAAACGCCTCGCCTTGCAACAAGAAAAAAATGCCAGCATGCGCAAGAAAATCAAAAGCGCTATGACATATCCGATCGTCTTGTTTGTTATTGCAATCATCGCATTTTTAGGCATGATGATTTTCGTCATTCCGCAAATCGGTAAAATGATGCAAGATCTAGGAGGTCCCGATCAACAGTTGCCAATGCTCACGCAAATCATGCTTAATATTAGTGACGCAATCGTCAAATACGGATTATTTATTTTACCGGTCATGATCGCTGGAATCGTGCTTTTGTTACGCTGGCTCAAAACGCCAAAAGGTCGCCATATTTTTCATCACGTTGTACTAAAAATCCCTGCCGTCGGCAGCATTGTCAAAAAGGTAGCCGTCGCGCGATTTGCACGCACATTTTCGGCACTAATGGGATCGGGTGCTGCCGTACTAGAAGCACTGGAGGTTACGGCGCGTGCTGTCGGCAATGTTGTATATGAGGATATACTGCGCGATGCTGCCAAACAAATCGAAAACGGCAAACAATTATCGACCGTTATTGAAAAAAGCGATTTATTCCCGCCGATTGTCGCACAGATGCTCTCTGTCGGTGAAGAAACTGGTCAGACTGACGTCGTACTCGTCAAAGTCGCCGATTTTTACGAAGAAGAAGTTGATGTCGCAATTGATAGCATTAGCTCAATTATTGAGCCGGTCATGATCGTCCTTATGGGCGGCATCATCGGGTTAGTCGCAGTCGGCGTTATGGGACCGATCGCCGGGCTAGCGTCCAGCGTGAAAAGTTAAAAAACTATGCCGCTTATGCTATACTAAGCCAAAAGAGTGAATGATCAAATATGTCACATTTATTTTATAAAAATAAGCCGCTAATCGGTCTGGATGTAAGCCAAACCGGCATTAAGGTGATGTCAATTAACCAAAAACGGTCGCTCATTCAGGGTTATGGTTCACTTGATCTTGATCCTGCTAAAACACGGGCATCATTAGACGACGAGAATGATAATTATCTGCTTGATAGCTTACGCTCGCTGCTTGAACAAAACATCGTTGGTAGCATGCTGTCAGATCATGCCGTTGTCGGCATACCAACAAGCCGTACGTTTTCGCGTGCTTTCAGTGTGCCAACCGATGATGAATCACATATCAAAGGTGCGGTACAAATTGAAGTTGAGCGCTATATTCCGATGCCCGCTGATTCACTCTACATTGACTACCAAATCGTTAAAAGAACTAAAGAAAAGATTATCGTTGTACTTGCTGCCGCACAAAGGTCAGTCGTTGATAGCGTCCTAAAAACCGTACGCGACGCTGGACTATTACCTGTCGCAGTCGAGCCGAGCATCAATGCAACAGCACGCGTTCTTACCTCAACTGAGGAAGGTCATCTGGCAACACTCATCGTTGATATCGGCACTACCAGCACCGACATCGCCGTACTTGACGAAGGAGCAATTCGCATCACCGGATCAACAAACGTTGGCGGCAATTCATTCACGCTCGATATCTCGTCGAAACTTGGTATTTCACTCGAAAAAGCCCACCAGTACAAGGTTCTGAACGGTTTATCGTCCGGTCCGCAGCGCGAGAAAATCGAAACCGCGCTGACGCCCAGTCTCAAGAAAATCGCCAACGAAATGCGCAAGGTAATTCGCTACTACAGCGAACGTCTCGTTGACGAACGTACGATTGAACAAATCGTTATCGTCGGCGGTGGCGCAAACGTGCCCGGTATCGGCGACTTTTTTACAAACGAGCTTGTTATGCCGGCGCGTGTTGCTAGTCCATGGCAGAACTTTGATTTCGGCAATTTACAAAAACCAAACCGCCAGTTCCGCCCGCGCTACATCGCAGTCGCCGGACTTGCCAGCATATCGCCCACGGAGGTATGGGAATGATTAACTTACTGCCGCCTAATGATCGCCGTCAGCTCGCGGCAGCGCGCACAAATACACTGCTTGTACGCTACGTTGTCATTTTGCCGATTCTAATTATCGCAATGATCGCCGAGATGGGCGCCGTATACTTTTTCATGAACTCTATACAAACGAATAACCGCCGCGTCATCGCCGAGAACGAAACGCAAGCAACGCGCTACGCCGATATCAAGAAGAAAGGCAACGAGTACAAAAAGAATCTGCTCATCGCAAAATCAATTCTCGACACGCAATTCCCATACACCGCAGTCCTGACCGCTATCGCGCAGGCACTACCCGAAGGTGTGTCAATCGAGCAAATTGCTATTGACACACAAAAACTCAACACACCAAGCGAGATCAAAATGCGCGTGCAATCATACCAGCAAGCTGTCGACGTTAAAAATATTTTGCAAAAAATCAAAGTTAATTCAAAATTACTCTTTTCCGACGCGAAAATCCAAGTTGCAAACTATAACGATTACTACGAAGCAACGTACAACGTCACGTTTTCAAAGGAGATTTTACCGTGAAATTGAAACAGCGTGCCCTAACGCCATCTATTGCGAGAGCTATCCTAGCAGGAACATTGCTACTAACGATCGCTACCGGAATTGGCGTATTTGTATTTGGACAGCAGCAATTGAGCGCCGTTGCCGAAGAAACGCGCAAGTCGACGACCGACGCCGAATCATCGTCAAATGAATTACAGACCTTGACAACGCTCAAAAACCGACTCAAAGAACAGGACAAAGATGTTGAGCGCGCTGCAAAGATCGTCTCCATCACTAAAAATTACAGTTACCAGGATCAAGTTGTACAAGATCTCGTCAATTACGCGAACGCATCTGGTGTCGTTATTAAATCAATTGATTTTTCGGCAAACAACAGCAGTGCAGCAAGCAAATCAACAAACGCGGCAACAATAACCAAAGCGCCAACCGGCACGAAATCAATCTCTGCAACAGTCACGCTGAATACGCCTGTCGCATACGATAGCCTGCGCGACTTTATCTATCGTATTGAGAAAAACTTATTCCAGATGCAAATCAGCAATTTGACACTATCGTCCAATAAAGATACGGGCGGTATCGTCGTCGACGCATTAACCGTAACCGCTTATGTGAGGTAATCGTATGGAAGTTTCTGTCGCATTCGCACTTGCAGCCAAAAAAATCGGGCAATTTATACACCGCTACCACGTGCTATTGTTTACCGTACTCGCTATCGGCGGATTATCATTTGCTACCTTTTCGCTTTATCAGCTCATCTCTCAGCCCGCCGAAGAAGCTAAGCAGAGCACATCTGCCAGCTTCGACGCAAAAACAGCTGCGCGCCTACGTAAACTTCATTCGTCCAACCAACCTGCCACACCAAACCTACCGTCAGGACGGATCAATCCGTTTTAGCCTATGATTATCCTCGGATCAAACCTCAATCATGCACCTGTCGTTAGCATCCAGACAAGCGGCGAAGTTGCCCATACGGAACGCGCAATTATTGACCCAGCCGACCTGCGCGTACTCGCCTACTCCGTGACAGGCGCGTTGCTGCCGAAGGCACCACAACTGATGCGCATCGCCGACGTGCGCGAGCTGAGCAGTATGGGATTTATTGTTGATTCGATTGATGAGTTTGTTGCGCCAAGCGATGTCCTAAATTTGCAGAAGATTTACGATTTACAATTTGACTTGCTCGGCATGCGCGTGATTGATCAGCGGCGGCACAAACTCGGCAAAATCATTGACTTTACTATTGACACGAATACGTTTTTAGTGCAACAGCTTACCGTTAAACGACCACTGTTCCGCAGCTTAAACGACACAGAGCTACTCGTACACCGTTCGCAAATTATCGAAATCAACAACGACGAAATCGTCGTTCATAGCGAAACCAAGGTACCCGAGCCTGAATTACACGAAGTAGTCGGTAGCTACGTAAATCCGTTTCGTAAAACAAACCCCGCTAAACAGCCGATCAACGAGAGATAGCGATAAAGATTATTTAACAGTAACAGTAAATAGAGGTCCATTAACCTAAACCAGAACCTCCCATAAACTTAGGAGTGAATAGCAACTAAGTGAAAGGGGATGTTCCTAATGTCTACCATACCAAAAGTTTGCCAGTAACAAGAAATACTGGCAGATCCTTAACAAACTAGTCTTTGGCGATGAGGTGTCTTGTCCTCGCTGCCATAAGGGTCTTCATGAAAACTATTGCAACAAATATCTGTGGTGTAAACTGTGCCGCAAGAAATACCGGCCTACCAGCTACCAGCTAACAGCTACCAGCTAACAGCTACCAGGCTAGTTGGTTATACGGCATGAAGCTAAGTCCCCGGCAGCTCTGTTCATCCTGCTCTACTGCTAGCAAACAAAACGCTCAACGGAAACGTCATACCTATTAGCTAGCGTAAGCTATACTACTGTTCGGCGCTAGTTTACCCGATTCCGCAAGCAACTGCCTGGCAGCAGCAAGCTCACCACCATGCTGGAGAGTGTGGTACAAGTAGATGAAAGCTACTTTGGCAAGAGGCGATCCAAACAGCCTCAGCACATCGTAGTTGGCGCTAAAGATACTACGACTGGGCGCATTGCCCTACGCATTACCGGCAGCCGGGGATAGACAATCGCTTGAACAATTTGTTCAGGATTACATCGTAGCAGGCAGCCTAGTGGCGAGTGACAAATGGTGGGGCGTATGACGAGCTAAGAACTACTTGGCTACGCTCATGAGAGTTGGAATCATAGCAAAGGGTGCTTTGCCAGTACCAACCAAGGAGAGAATGTCTGGAGCGTGACAAAGCGGTATGCTCGGGAAGCTGTTCGGCGGAAGAATCCTGACGAGACAGCTAGACTCTCTTTGCCAAGAATGGATGGCAAGAGCTAACCAGCCAGAACTGCTCGCCAGCCCAATAGCATTCCTACGGTTTACTAGGGCTTTACGGGTTAGTTGGGTGAAGCCGAATAGACTATATCTATCAATCTTCACAAATATGCGCATTTACGCGAATAGCGTTTATGCTGAAAAGTGATTCACCGCCTTGATAATCAACTATCAATCTCCCTCAGCGCTTGTTTAATGTCATCATAGTCGAAGCCTTGCCGCGCCAAATACGCGATAAATTTTTGTTCATCTGAGTAACGGTAGCGTTTTTTGATAATAATTTTAGTAAGCTCCTGCAAATCACTGCGATCCGATTCGGCAAGGATGCGTTTAATAAGCGCGTGGTCAACACCTTTAGCAGCAAGCTCGCTTGATAATTTTCGCTTCGACGCACCTTTTATGATATTACGATTTTCAACCCACCAGCGCGCAAACGCCTCATCGTTGACGTAACCTTTTTCGCGCAGCCGCACCAAAATGCGGTCGGCTACAGATTGATCGACGCCAAGGCGCTCTTTTATTTGTCCGGTGAGCCGCGATTTGTAGCGCCGTGTTACCGTCTTTCGTTGTAGATAATCACGCACTTCGTGCACCGAATGCGGCCTGGCGAGACAATACTCAAGCGTGCGCGCATACAATTTACCGAACTGGCTTTCGGCTTCTAACTCCGCCAATTCCGCCGCCGTGACGCACCGCCCAACTTTCACGCCTAGATCCGCTACCTGCGAAATATCCAGACTAAACCGGTATTTTCCGTCAACCGAGACATTCACGCGGTCAGGATTACGGGTTTGAACAGATAGCGCGGTGATTTTATGCGTTTTTGGCGAGTCATACTCCATAGTGTTTATTGTAGCATTTCACCTAGTAATGAGTACCACACTCCTTCGTACCGCATGAGAGAACCTTACATTTAATTTATCTTGAGTTTCCGCAAACTGCAATAAAAGTGTGAATGCTATTCATTATAAGGATCAATTCAATGATTTTTATGTTGATATTGTAATTCAACATAAAAAAAGAAAAGGATTCCTTATATATTTTGGCGTTTTTAAGGATTTATTTGTTTAGATATAGGCGATATTAGGGACGCATGAAAATTTGCGGAAACTCAAGTTAATTTATATCCTTACCCTCCCACAAACATCTCGAACACTAAAACCATAAAACCAAAGCCCTAACACTAGCCCCAGGCCTCAAACCCTAACCGCTAAACTCAAGCAGTTTCTCCTCCGGTATCAGGTAGTTTAGTCCCATGTGCGGGCGGAAGGCGTTGTAGGCGTTGAGGCAGTCTTGGTACATTTGGTTCAGTTCTACGGGGTCTTTTGGCCGGTCAATACGCCAGAAGAGCTCTTCTTCATCGGTTCTAAAGCTGCGCTCAATCACGGCGTTTTCGTTGGGACTGCTTTTGTGGATGTAGTGATACTTCCAGCCTAGTCTTGCGGCGGCACGGCTATCGAAACCTCTTTTGGAATTCAAGACCGCTGCCGGTTTGGATAAAGTCTATTCTGTCTTGCAAAATTGGCGGCAGCAGCGGCACTAATATCCCCAAGGCTTCAATGGCTAATGCCTGGCCTGCTGCCGGCAGAATAACGCCTTGTTTCCAGCGGCTCCAGATGCCAATAACAGCATACAGATAGGTTGTATGTTCTAGCCCTGAGAGTTCAGGCGCGACATACGTAACGTCCATCTGTAGTTTGCCTGGTTTATCTACGTTCTTGAGATACATATGCGTTGCCTTTTGGTACCGCGGGCGGCGGCAGTTTTGCCTGGCGCGGTTAATCCTTGCTTTCCCGGAAAGCGATGAATGGTATTGGCGTGCTTAGCGGCGCCCGACAGTACCTTTAGCTTAGCAGCTCCGTAGCCGTATTGCCGATGCAAAGCTTTAATTTCGGTCTGCTTTTTGGCGGTTAGCGTAGTGCTTCTGGTAGTCTTTGGCTTGGTTGAACGGCGCTTCAAACCGCTCGCGCGGTACAAGCCCCTGCAGCCAAGATTAGCCCGCTTGCGCCAGAATATTACCGTACTAGGACTGACGCCAGCCTCACGAGCCGTCTGGCGTACTCTGCCTTCATTTTTTAGTAGCAGCTTCATAAGCTCATTTGAATCTACTCAGCATACGCTCTCCTTGAGGTTAAGCATATGCCTGCCTACATCGAGTGTTGGAGGGATCTAGTTAAAAAGGTGTTCGATATGTTGTGGGAGAGTAAGGCTAACTTGACCCGACAACCATTTATTGATATATATTAGCCTTTCGCAATCACGCAAAGGCTCGCACACAACAATCTGCGACGATCATATCGTCGCCCGACTCTATTAGGAGTTTTATGAGCGACAGCAACTGGACCAACCCTATGGGTGGCTGTGATGCCGAGGGGAATCCTCTCACTGTGTCATTCGGAATCGGCTCCAGCAACCAGGGAGAGACTCTCCTTGGCGACGGTGACCGCAGCGAAGGCGTTGGCTGGGACGGAGAGCTTGCCGAAGGGGCAACCCACTTTTCGTTTCACGAGAGCAACAACCACAACCACTACGGCTCTGGGACGGTCCTCACGACAACGTGAAGGATCGGGGACAGTACACGGGTCTGGGTCACTGAACCCTGCTCGGTTCAGTCAACTAACCCGGAACATCCAAAGTAAAGCGCAGGTAAGTCATCGGGTTCTCGAATAGCTTGGGGCGGTTGGCTCTTGCCATCCATTCTTTGCAGAGTTCTTCTAGTTGGTGGGTTAGTATACGTTGTCCGTAGAGCTTACGCATATGACGTTTGGCTACGCTCCAAATTAGCTCAGCTTTGTTGGTATTAGCAAAGTCGCCTCTGCTGTGGTTGTGGCTTTCATGCTCGTAGCCTAGGAGCGGTAATTCGTCGTAACCGTACCATTTGTCGGTAATAATTAGGCTGCCTGGTTTTACGCTGTCTTGGATGAACTGTTCAAGCACATCTTGGCTTCGTCCGTCATGGAAGCCGCCGGTTATACGCAAGGCTAAGCGCCCGGTATCCTGCTCAATGGCGCCAGTAACTATGTAGGTAGCTTGTTTACTCTTGAGCTTTGAGAAGTAGCTTTCGTCGGCTTGGATTAAGCCTTCTAGCATTGTTGCAGCGTCTGGCAGGTTCTCTCGAAAGCGGGAGAACCATCTAGCTACAGTTGGATAACTAACGCCAGCAAACAGTATAGCCGCCTCAACACTTTTACGATTCTGCCAGCACCAGATTAGCTTGAATAGTTGTTTGGACGACAGCTTCATGCCATACAGCCAGGAACCATGCCAGGCAGTGGCTCTGAGCTTTTTGCGGCATATTTTGCACCAGAGATATCTTGAGAGGTAGTTTTCTTGCAGCTCGCACCCGCAGAGCGGGCACGACACCTCCTCCCCAAAGACAAGCTTGTTGATAAGCCTCCAGCACTTCTTATTGCTGGCAAAGTTTGGTATGTTAGACATACGGAGCGTCCTTTCTGTACTTAGTTGCTTTACATCTCTAAGTATATGGGATGTTCCGTTTTAGTTTAGAGTACCACCCTGCTCATCGCCCTAGACACGGCAAGTAAAATGTCTTATCCTGAGTATGATATAAAACTACTCACTTTTCCTAGAACAATATGAGAAAACTCATGTCAAACTGGACTGATAAAGATTTTGAAACATACACGCAATCCGATTGGGAACTTATTAAATCAGTAAAAGAACTTACTGATATCAATCTCGGCAATCCTGCCGTCTTGGAATCTGCGAATGAAATAGCTTTAGCGGTTTTCGGTATGCTGTGCGTGCGGCTGCACGAAAAGGGCGGCGAGGGTGTAGACGGACTTGGAATGGCGCTTCAGGAATATACCGGCACCGTCTTAGGATACAGCAAAGGCGGCGAAAATGACGGCTGGGCGGACGAATACGCAAAACCGATTGACCAATTTATACGTTTCGGCAGAAAGAAATTTAACCAAAGATCGTAAAATAGCAAGAATGCACCGACAGCCTCGGTGCATTCTTTGCTTTGTACCACGAAAATATACGACTAGGCACAATTAGTCAGACATCTCTTCTGCTTCCTTCACCTTTTCCCGTACCTTGCCATCTATCTCTGCTAACACATCTGGATGTTCTTTTAGATACTTTTTGGTTTGCTCGCGTCCCTGCCCAATCTTTGCGTCATTATAGTCAAACCATGCGCCGGCCTTACCAACCACGTTATACTGCACCGCAAGATCAAGTACGTCACCAGTTTTTGAAATACCCTCATTGTACATGATATCAAATTCTGCCACACGGAACGGCGGCGCAATTTTATTCTTCACAATCTTCACGCGCGTACGATTACCGATGACATTATCACCCTCTTTAATTTGTCCGATCCGACGAATATCTGCACGTACCGACGCATAAAATTTCAGTGCGTTACCACCAGTCGTCGTCTCAGGATTGCCGAACATCACACCAATTTTCATGCGAATCTGATTAATAAAAATTACTGTCGCCTTCGACTTATTGATAATGCCGGTCAGTTTGCGTAACGCTTGGCTCATTAGCCGCGCCTGTAATCCCATATGCGAATCACCCATATCACCATCAATTTCCGCCTGCGGTACAAGCGCCGCTACAGAATCCACAACAATAAGATCAACTGCATTAGAACGCACTAGCGTTTCGCAGATTTCTAGCGCCTGCTCGCCGTTGTCCGGCTGCGATACGAGCAAATTATCGGTATCGACACCTAATTTTTTAGCATACGCTGGATCAAGCGCGTGTTCTGCATCAATAAACGCGGCCGTGCCACCCTGCTTTTGCATTTCAGCAATAGCATGAAGCGTCAGCGTAGTTTTACCGCTTGACTCCGGACCATAAATCTCAATAATCCGTCCCTTCGGGTAGCCGCCACCAAGCGCAATATCTAAGCTTAAGCTACCGCTCGGCAACAACTCGACATCAACTTTCTTCGCTTCACCGAGCCGCATAATTGAACCATCGCCGAATTGCTTGGTAATTTGATCTATCGCAAGCCCCAATGCCTTTAACTTGCCCTCATCTGCCGTTGGTTTCTGTGTCGGTGTCTTTGCGTCGGTTTTCTTCGCCATGCTTCCCCCTCTCGTAGCCTCATTATACCCTAGACATATATTTTTTGATATAATACCAGATATGAGACGAAACGGATTCACTGTTATTGAGCTGCTCGTTGTCATCGCCGTACTCGGCGTTGGTTGCTGGCTTTTTTTCAGCGAGAAGATGAAACTAGACGCCGTCCAGCGCGATAATCAGCGCAAAGTCGCTATCAATGCAATGTATTACAGTCTTGAAGAATACTATTACGCTAAATTCGGCTACTACCCGCAAACGATTGACAGCAAAACGCTACGTACGGTTGATCCAGAATTATTTACCGACCCGACTGGTATTAAGTTCGGTAAAAGCGGCGCAGACTACAGCTACAACTCAACCGGCTGTTCTACCGACGGAAAGTGTACCGGCTACACGCTACTCAGCACAATGGAACGCGAAGGCGACTACCGTAAGCAAAATCGCGAACACAAAAACTAATCGTTACCCTCGCCGACTGGACGACCATTCTTAAACGCCTCGACAGCGTTATTCAGAATCGCGATTTCATGCTTTGGATTTGCAACATAGTGAAAACGGTACGTCGTCTCGTCGCCTTCAGTACTCAACCGAATTGAGCCGTAATTAAATATCGTCTGCAGCGGCCCCTGTTGCGAATAACTCGCGTCCTCAATATTTGCCAGACTCACCGTCTGCTCGCGCTTTGAGAAAAGGCTTATTTGGATTTCTTGGATTACGCTCTCATTTGTCAAAAAGAAGCGGTTTTGTGTATACACCCACACTGCAACATAGCCGCCAATCGCAAATAACACCATCACCATCGTAGCGATGATAATAACTTGATTGTATGCCGCAAGAGGCAACCCGACACGTCTCGCCATATCAGGATAGCAAAACATGAATACCGCAGTCAGTGTGATACCGGTAAGCGATAACAAAATTGGCGTCCATAACCCGATGCTATGGCGAGTCACAGCACTAATAACATATTCGTGCTGGCTTAAATTCAACCAAGGAAAGCGCTCAACTGACTCTTGATGCTTACGGCGCGTTTCTTCGGAAATATGTACTGGAATTGGCTCAGTCGAGCGTGCGACATGCACAACTTGCTTGCCAGAATCAGTAACCTGTGCATGCGCTGGCTCAACAGGCGCGGCATACAACGGCCGCCCCTCGGCGTCATACGCTACTGGTTGCTGTCCGTTTTGCGCCGCGTTGTCGTTGCTCATCGCTCATCTCCTCGCCGTTAATACTCACCTATAGTATACTACAAGTTCAAATGTTTGCGCGCCCGCAGCGTTACGCGCCGACCGCGCGGTGTGCGCTCAATGAAACCGATCTGCAATAGATACGGCTCGTAGAAGTCTTCAATTGTACTTGCCTCATCCCCGGTCAGTGCCGCTATAGTAGTCAAGCCTACTGGATTGTCGCCATAATTTTTAAGCATTGCACTTAGCAGTTGCCGATCAGCGGGATCAAGTCCTAAATTATCTACTTCTAACATCTGCAACGCTTGTTGGGCTGTTGGCATATCAATAATACCGTCACCGTTCACGTCAGCGTAATCACGCACTCGCCTGAGCAATCGGTTAGCAATCCGCGGCGTCAAGCGCGCCCGGGTGCTCAGCAACTCCGCGGCATTTTTATCAATCTCCGTCGTTAAAATAGCAGCACTACGCCGTATAATCTGCGCAATATCTGCTGGCGTATAAAACTCCAACCGATAGATATGCCCGAACCGATCACGCAGAGGAGCCGCTAAGCTACCCGTCCGCGTCGTCGCACCAATGACAGTAAAATGCGGCAAATCCAAACGCACACTGCGCGCCGCCGGTCCTTTACCGATAATGATATCCAGCTTGTAGTCCTCCATTGCCGAGTACAGCACTTCCTCTACCGCCCGGCCTAATCTATGAATCTCGTCGATGAATAAGATATCTCCATCACCCAAGTTCGTTAGAATAGATGCCAAATCGCCCGCCTTTTCAATCGCCGGTCCGCTAGTCACACGCAATCTAGCACCCATTTCGTGCGCGATGACACCTGCCATTGTTGTCTTGCCAAGACCCGGAGGCCCATACAGCAACACATGGTCAATCGGTTCACCGCGTTTTTTCGCCGCCTCAATCGCCAAACGCAAATTACGCTTCAACCGCTCCTGTCCAACGTATTCGTCAAATGCCTGCGGACGCAAGGTTACTTCAATCTGCTGCTCCGCGCCATCTTCATCATGCGCACTAGTATCAACGATTCGCTCAACTGTCATAAGTATAGTATATATAAAAATAATCCGTAAATCACTTCATAAACCGTAGTTTCTCAAATTGTTAAAGAATATAATGTTTCGTACGATGTTTTTCTCCCTGAACCTTATGTTTAATCGCATCATAACAATAAACATATTACCAATAACTTGTACGTCCATAATCTAGTTAAAAGTAGCTTACAGTAGCTTAATTCCTCTTGCTTGATAGCATCCCGCATGAACTGACGTGCTGCTACCACCTCTTTCATTGTCGGCTGCTTCGTTGTCATTCGTCTTTCCAAACCCGCCAAGGCGCGCGTCTTGAAGAAGCTAACAAAGCCATATTATCGATTGCATTAACGCCGTAATTGACACTAATAGGTCTGTGAGCGGACAATACTTATCAAGAGATAGCATAACCGCCTGAACAGCACTATGAGCATATCAAGAAAGCAGTAGTAACTAGCATTGCTAAGCGATAGATAAATAACGTATAATATTATCTGCTTGGTTTAGCCATCAAGCGAACTTTCTCTCGCCTCCAGGAATGGGGGCGAGTTTTTCTACCCGTAGAGTACATATATGCTGTATATGTACTCTACGGGGCTACCACATTTCCATTTATTCAGCCTCGTCGCCTGGAATATGGCTCTTTGCTTTTAGAATAGCTCTTCGGTATATAGGATATTGTTTGCTATATTCTTTCTTGATAAGCAACTCCACCATGAGTCGGTCGCCTGAAGCAGAGCTATATTCCCCGGCAACAGTACTCTCTAGAAAAGCTTCATCCTAAATACCTGCTTGTATCCTTTCGCTACCCTGCAAGAAGCGGGGCATTGAGAGAAAAAAGAGAATGAGACGCAGTGTCTCCTATTGCCACTATAGCCGTCAAGCTCGGCTTCATCGTTGTCATGACTGACAACACTATTTTACACCCTCACTCTGAGTACACTGAAAAACCCTTCACTATACTGCCGCCATCCCCGAAATTTTTCAAGAATACGATACGTATAGCAATCCCGCGCCTGTGTTTAAAATCAACCCTAGGCGTAAGCCGGCGTTAGCGCTTCTGTTTGATAATATTCCGCTAAATATCCGGTCTCCAAGCGCACTAACCCCGGCGAGCTCCATGTCCTTGTCTCCTTTCTTCTTCCCCTGACGCTTAAGTAGCCCCTATCCGATCCTCCGATTGTCATTAAGGATGTCTTGGCTCTCTCGCCCGAGTTTACGCCCGAGACTTTCCTATTCTGGCGCCGCCACCTCCCATGCTATCTATCGGTTTCCTTTGGAAAAGAGAGACGCCGGAAAACGCGGTTAACAACCGCCGACGGGTCAGAGAGTACAGTGCGCGGATTATCGTCCCAAATATGGGGGTCAGTAAGCGCGCGCTTCATTTTTTCAGGATAGGCGCCGCGGTTGTGTAAAAATATGCTCAGGCTATATTCGCCGTCTTGTCCGTCGAATAAAAACACGTCAGTTCCATTGTCCAGCCTCGAGCGATACGACACGCAAACTATTCTCGTTGATCCGTGCCACAACTGGCGCGTCTCATCTACCGAAACGGTTCTTAAAGTAGCCGGCACCGGTGCAATCATGCTGTATGAACAATACTTGGAACGACGCGACCAGTTCACAGAAAGCCACTGCTCAAAATCAGCATCAAAGCCGATTGGCGGCAACGGAGGAAGCGACGATTCAGTATTCACGCCAATTGTATAATCAATATATTCAAGCGGTTCTATTTGATACGATTTATACGGCTTGACGCTGTTTCCGCAAAATGCGGTAAGACGACAAAAAAGCTCGTCTACTCGCGCATAGAACAGCTTGAGCAACCGATCATACTGTACTTTAGATAACGCAATAACTGCACCTTCAGGTGTTGGTTTGACAATATTATCAGATGTGAAATGGAACGCCATATAAGTATTATATACCTACAAATACAAACAGTCGTCTCTTATAGTTGCCGTATCTTACCATCATGTTGCTTGCCAAATCCTTTTAAAGAAGCTATTCCTGTTGTCGCTGATATCCCAGCCGCAATCCAACCAACTTGGCGAACTTGACTTTCACTACCGCGCGCAGCCGACACGATACAAGCTGCTATCGCCAAATTTGATATCTTCTGGCACTTACCGCCTTTTGTTACTTCGCCAGTTTTTAAATAATGTGCTAGATTTATCGCGCCAACAGCTAACGCTCGCATTGCCATCAGTTTTAATGGCAATTGAGCTTCTGGATGTTGCCGATATACCGCATATCCCATTCTAAAAATTGAAATTTGATCAACCACGCCATCCGCTACCCGACGAGTTGGCGTGTCAGCGTTAAACCTACGCAAGAATTTGCCGTCATAAATGTCAGCCGTAATAAGTGCAAGCATACCTAACGTAGCAGATTCGTGATCTTTCACCTTTTTAGCCACGTACTCGGCTAACGGATACCTCGCTATTGTCAAGGTGATGCCTGGCGTCTCCTGGAAAGAATTCATCAAGCTTAGCTCAATCATCCTCGCAGTGCCCGCGTCACGCGCTCAGCTGTCGGTAGCGCCGGATCAACTCCTTCAAGTGCACGCGTCGCGTCTGCCAATGTATAGCCAAGCGCTACAAGGGCTTCAAGAGCTTCATCAGTAGCGCTAGACGAAACCTGCGGCGATATATCGGAATGATTGTGTGCTGTCGGCAAACCAACTTTATCGCTTAGATCAACCACTACGCGCTCGGCAGTTTTTTTACCGACGCCAGCGGCTTTTTGGATGAAAGCATGATCGGCGTTAGCTATGGCATTGCGAACAATTTCCGCCTCGCCCAGACTCAAGATTGCAAGCGCCGCTTTCGGACCAACACCCTGCACGGTGATAAGTAGCTGAAATAACTTTTTTGCCGCCAGCGATGAAAACCCAAAGAGCTCTTCAGCCTGCTCGCGTACGTGGTGATACGTGTAGATTTTCGCTTCACTGCCCACATTAAAGCGCTCGAAATCACCTGCCGCCACGTATACCTCATAGCCAACACCGCCAGCATCAACAACAATACTATCATTAAATTTTTCCGCAACCGTGCCAAACACATGCGCTATCATAATCTCGTCCTACGGATTAGTTGGCGCCGTGTTGCCGCTATTATTATCTTCATTACCTCCGGTATTATCATTAGAGTTATCATCCTTTTCTTTTGCAACACAGTTTGCAGTGTCGCGCGAATAGCGCGAATTAACCGCTTGCGTCTTTGGTATTGTAACAATCTTGCCCGTTTGCGTATCGCAAACAGCGACACGCTGGTTATTGGCGCAATCTGCAGTGTCGCGCGAATACTTTGTACTATCGTATTCATTTGCGTTGATTGATATGACTTTTCCAGTTGACAGGTCACAGACTTGTTCAGTCGCTGCTTTACAGTTTGCTGTGTCTTTTGAGTATTTCGATTCATTAAATTCGTCTTCTTTTATAGACTCGACTTTGCCTGTCGCGAGGTTACAAACGCTTACAGTTGTCGGCTCAGCGTTACAGCTTTCGGTTGGCAATGCGCCGCTCATGAAATATTCGTTGTAGGTATTACCGCCCGCTTTTACCGCCAACCCACCGTTCTCACGGCAAACAGCGCGCTGCACTATACCATTTGGTATATTAAATTTTACATCAGCCTTACCTTTCAATAATGCCGACATCGTACCTTTGAAAATCGGGCCCGCCATGTCGCTGCCCCCACTACGCATCACAGTATTGTCGTTATTACCAACCCATACGCCGACGACATATTGCGGATTGTAGCCAATAGTCCAAGCATCGCGGTTGTCGTTCGTTGTACCGGTCTTGACCGCTACCGTACGGTTGCCAGGTACTGTAATTGATGAGCCGAAAATCCGAGCACGCGTCGCAGCGTCACTTAGTACATTTGAAATCAAGTATGCTCCCTGCTGGCTAATCGCCTGTTTACCCTTATGCTCACGTGCAAAAATTTGCTTACCGAACTTATTGTTAATCTCCGATATCATAGTCACGTCGTATTGCTGACCGTTGTTTGCAAACGCTGCATATGCGTTCACCATTTCAACCAACGGAACTTCCGCCGAACCAAGTGCCAGCGATAAACCGTAACTACTCGTATTATCACTTAGCGTGGTGATGCCGAGATTTTTAGCAGTGCTAATTGATTTCGAAATACCGTATTTCTGCATAACCTCTACGCTCGGAATATTGAGAGACCAATTGAGCGCCTGGCGCACCGATGCCTTACCGCGGCTTGCCTCGCGGCGATCAGCATCGCGCGGCACATACCCACCGCCAAAATCTTTCACTTTATCGTCAAATACAGTTGCGGGCGTAATAACGCCATCAGCAAGAGCATTTGCGTAATAGATCGGCTTAAAACTTGACCCCGTTTGTCGGGCTGTCGTTACCATATTGACCTTGCCCCACTTTTCGTTGCCGTAATCAGCGCTGCCAACCAAGGCGCGAATCTCGCCGTTTGTCGGGTCAACGACAACACCGCTCGCATTACTGCCGCCCATGCGGTTAATATATTTCATTTGCGCAACAATGTTATCCGTTAGTGTTTTCTGCGCCGATAAATCAAGCGTTGTTTTTACCTGATAGCCCGAACGCATGACTTTTTCGTAACCGTACTTTTTACTCAGTTGGTTAATTACCATTTCCGCGAAATGCGGCGCGATTGACGTTTCGTTTTTCTTCGCACCTGCGCCGTACACAAGTTCTTGGGCAGCAGCAGCATTTTTCTGATCCTCCGTGATAAAACCGTTTTTTACCATACGCGACAGCACGGTATTTTGACGCTCTTTCGCGTAATTTTTATTGCCGCTAATTGGCGAATACGCGGTCGGCGCAGGCAGCAACCCGATGAGCATCGCGCTTTGCGCTATATCAAGTTTATCTGGCGTCGTATTAAAATACACTTTTGCAGCTTCTTCAATACCAAACGCATTCTCTCCAAAGTATACTGAATTTAAATACATTGCCAAAATCTGATCTTTCGAGTAATTTTGTTCTACGGCGATTGCCATAAAGAGCTCCTGATACTTGCGGAAGTAACTGCGCTCATCGCTCAGCAGAGTGTTTTTCACGAGCTGTTGCGTCAGTGTTGAGCCGCCGCCCGTTCGTGTCACCAGCGCGCGCAAGATGCTCAGCGGATTAAAACCGCCGTGTTTATAGAAATCTTTGTCTTCGCTGGCAATCAACGCTTTTTTCATACTATCGGAAATGTTTGCAAGTGCTACATCATTACGATGCTCCGCCCGCCCCACGCTATAAAATGATTTGCCGTTCACATCTTGCAGCACAATACCAGTATTATTACGGTTCATCAACCGTTCTGGATCCTTAATATCGTTTGCGAGCATAACATAGGTAACGATCGGTACAACAATCAAAAAGACGAGAATCGGCAATGTGATAAATGCTATTTTTTTCTTTAGCGGAAGTCCGCGCCACCACGTCACAAATTCACCAAACTTACCTGGTGGTGTCCACTTTGAACGATGGCGTGGCGATTTTTGCCGCCCTAGATTTGCATAGCGCCCCATGCGTGCTGGTTTCATTTTTGACTGCTTCTTCTTTGACAATAAACTACTCACTATTTTTATTATACCGCGCGTCCGCGCCACATGAAAGCGTGCGTCAGCGCCGCAGCTAGCGCATCGGCGCAATCATCTGGCTTTGGTACTTCTGTTAATTCTAACTGCAGTCGCACCATTTCCTGCATTTGCGGCTTCTTTGCTGAACCATAGCCCGTGATTGTTTTTTTGATTTCATTCGGCGTATACTCGTAGATTCCAAGATTCGCTTGTTGCCCCGTAAGCGTCGCCACGCCACGCGCTTCTGCCACGCTAATTGCTGTCGTGATGTTTTTTGTGAAAAATAGTTTTTCAATCGCCATATGTTGCGGCTTAGTCTCGGCGATAATTTCCGTCAAACTATTATAAATCTCCTCAAGCCGCTCCGGCAACGGTGTATACGCCGGTGTTGTCACTACGCCCGCCGTCACTAATTTCACACGCCCGCCCACAGCGTCAATCACACCGAATCCGAGAATACCTGTACCAGGATCAATACCGATTATACGCATATTCTATTTCACCGCAGACAGGCAAGATTCTTTTTTATAATTATGACCAAATGTATAATGAACGAACGCCGATATATGCATTATTTTGTCATGATACACTGCGTAAAACTTTCTAGCTCCAATGATATGTCGCCTTTGAATCTGTTTACTTGCGCTACCCAATAAATCTTCTTCCAGAAATTGTAATCGCCAAACTTTTAGAATCATCATATAGCTGCTCATGTTATACAATTTAACAAATTCTTCTATGCCAATACTATTTTTTACTTTTACGACAAGAATCCTCACATCAACACCGGCGCTAAAAGATACCAATCTAGCAATCAGAACCATAGACAATACCCGTTACAGTATACAGAGCTACTAGTTGACATCAACTGTGATGTCGGCATTTGTATGGACGTTCGTAACGTCATCAAGCTCTTCAACTGCATCAAGCACCTTCATTAGTTTTCGCGCAGTTTCGGCATCATCAACCGGCACGTCGTTATTAGCAACATATTGCAATTCAGCATCTTCAACCTTCAACCCAGCCTGCACTAGCGCTGCGCGAACTTTAGCTAAATCCTTCATGTCAGTATAAACAGTTAGCCCATCACTCTCTTCAACTGCATCTTCCGCACCTGCGTCAAGCACCTGCAATAGCGCGTCCTCTCCAGTAGCCGCTACGCGAATCACACCTCTGCGCGTAAACTGAAACATTACGCTACCCGCATCTGCCATCGTACCACCATTCTTTGTCAATGCTGTGCGGATTTCCGGATACGTGCGATTTTTATTATCAGTCGCCGCCTCAACTATAATGCCGACACCACCTGGACCATACGCCTCGTACGTCACTTCTTCAAGTGCTGCTGCATTTTTATCGTTTACTCGGTCAATCGCACGCTGGATATTAGCGTTTGGCATGTTAGCGGCTTTTGCTTTCTCAATCGCCAACGCTAACGCCGAGTTAGTTGCCGGATCAGTACCACCACGTGCCGCAATCGCGATTTGATTACCGATTTTCGTGAAAATAGCCCCACGCTTAGCATCAACAATCGCTTTCTGACGATGCGTCGTTGCCCATTTGCTATGTCCTGACATACCGACTCCTTTTACCTTAATTACATCACAATTTATTATAATTATAACAGACAGGAGTGCTCTATTCTACTACCGATGTCTACGATCCGCTAAACTAGACATACGGAATAGTTTCTTTCGTAGATTTTAGATTCGTTATTCCTAACCTACATTCTACTATTTGGGAGGTGTTGTAGTTAGTTTAGGTCAGCGGATCAGCAGAACCGCTTAAACCCACCCCTCAACCGCAACACCCAAAGACGCGGCGTATTCCAGTGGCGTTAGCCACTGGAATCGTTTTCTTGGTCGGTTGTTAAGCATGGATTCTACTTTTAATATATCCCGGTTAGTTAGTTTTTTGAAGTCAGTGCCTTTGGGGAAGAAGTCGCGGATGAGCCCGTTGGCGTTTTCGTTTCTGCCTCGTTCCCAGGAATGGTAGGGATTGGCGAAGTAAATATCCGCTCCTAGGTCTTTCTCGGTTTGTCTCCAACCGGCAAATTCTACGCCGTTGTCGTAGGTTATGGTCTTTGGCAAGGCTCCGGTGTGCCTGCTGAGCCTTTCTAGATCAAGCATGGTCTGTTTTTGTATCTTATGTACATCATAGCCGCACACTAGGCTAATTGAGACTAACCCCGTCTTTCGCTCCACGTGAGTTAGCAATCTGTCTCGGCTATCTTTGCCGAAGATGGTATCGCCCTCTAGGTCGCCTAAGCGCCCGAGTTCATCCACTACGCCGGGTCTAGCTGCAATATTGCGTTTGCCGGCAGACATCCAGCCGGCAGGTACGGCAGGTATACGGCTGCATCTGTATTTCTTGCCGCGGCGCCGCAGGTGTTTATGGAGGTTGTATTTCTTGGCGTATTTGCAGATTGCTTTAGGCGAGATGTAAGACAAGCTAGCAGATTTGTCTCTTTTGTTAATCTCTATCTGCAGCCTGCCAGCAATCTGCTCGGGAGACCAACGCAGCCTGAGGCGCGATTCAACGAACTCTCTGGTTTGCTGGTATCCAGAAAGCTCCGAGCAGCAGGGATTGTTTCTTGCATCTAGCCAGCATCTTATGCTGGGCGGATTTAGCCAAGTAGTTTATTCTCTCGAATTGGCACAGGCGTCTTCTATGCCGAGCTTTCTTTTCGCGAATCACTGGCACTTTGGCGGTACCGCGAAAGTGTCTCGAGTCTAGTCCCAGCTCCTTAGGTTTATTAACTCTGGTCTTTTTGGCAAAATTTTGGTTTCGCCTGAGCTCCCGAGAGATGGTTGAGGGACTGCGGTTTAGCATGCGAGCTATCTCGCGCACCCTGGCTGAGCTTCTAAGCAGCGCTTCAATAACAATTCGCTCTTCGCTTGAAAGTTGTGTATACTCTCTTTGAGGCATTTTGGAATACCTTTCTGCTAAAATTAGGTTGTTTTCGCAGATCCAATTTTAACAAAGGACGAACCAAGATGCCTCTTTTTGTATGGGGAGTGTTGCGGTTGAGGGGTTGGTGTAGGCCGCACCTTGACTCACCCGTCGACAAGCAGTATAATACAAGCTATTCGGGTCCATAGCTCAGCTGGTTAGAGCACCTGCCTTTTAAGCAGGGTGTCGTGAGTTCAAGCCTCACTGGACCCTCCATTTTGGTGTTTTTCAAAGTTGCGGCGCGAATGCGCCAGTTTTTTTGACTTGACAATTCAAGAGTTATAAAAACCAGCGGGGAAACTTTAAAAATATAAAAAGAGTTTTTCTGGTGAGATGCGTTCGGGCTTGCTAATACAGGTAGCGTGACTCAAATTGTCGCTTAGCTAGATTGCCTTCAGATTTACGTCACTTCAGCTCGCTTGGTTCGCCGGATCTGTGATAGATTCTAGCGAATTTGAAAAATCGCTCATATTTTTTTAAAACGCATATTCATTACCTTGTTCTATTTCTTCTTTTTATCTGCCACACTCGCATGCGGTTGGCGTCGAAAACTAATTTCCACAATCGCATAAACAATGCATGTCGTGATAATAGTATGGCGATACTGCGTGATGTACGCTGCATACTGCCGACTTGCGTCGTCCATCTCAACCGCAGCGTGAAATGCGCCATACGTTAGTATAGCCGCAAACATTGCGAACACGAGTGACCCCACAACATTGTGCAACCGTGACGATACTCGCCCCGCTCGCACCATAACAATTAGAGACGGCAGCAGGGTCAAGGACACCGCTACCACGCTCGTCAGAGGCGGTCTTGTTAAAATTAGTCCCGCCTGCGCCACGACCGGGACTAAACTGCCCGCCCATGCGTCCGCAAGCAATGCGCCTGCCGCTAGCGCCAACGTCGGCACGCCTAAATTTCGTCGGCTCAACCATGCCGCCGCAAACAAAATCGCGAGATAAGCTCCTAGGATGACGAGATAGGTCATATTGCTATTTTAACATGAGCAGTACCTGTTTTAGGCGAGTCAGCTATCGTGACATAGAGCTGTCACACTAGTAGGTCATACTGCTTCTGTGAGTTTCCATCCATCCTTCTTCACGAAGTACAAGGCGGCTCTCCCAGTTCGTATCCACTTATAGCAGATATAAAACCCCGCGATAGAACATAACCTATTATGCTCCAACCTTATCTTTTTTTGGTCGCCGCTTAGCATTACGCTCAATATATTCAATGATAGGTGTCGCCACATCGCGTCCTGTAATTTTCTCAATGCCAAAGCCTGGACTAGCATTTACCTCCAGCACCAGTGGTCCGCGCGACGAACGCATGAAGTCAACGCCAGCAACAGTAAGATTCATCGCTCGCGCTGCTTTCACGCACATTTTACGCTCTTCATCGGTCAATTTAATTGCTGTACCAGCACCGCCCTTGTGTAAATTACTGCGGAAATCGTCATCCAAACTCTGGCGTCGCATGCTTGCCACTACACGGCTGCCAACAACAAACGCTCGAATGTCCGTTCCCGCTGACTCCTTTACAAACTCTTGCAACAATACGTTTGTGCCATCTTCATTTGTAAGATAAAAAGCCTGTAATACCGATTTCGCCGCCTTTTTGCTTTCCGCAAGTACAACACCGTTACCATGCGTACCACGAGCTAGTTTGATAATTACTGGCGTACCACCAAGCTTTTCAAGCAAATCGTCAATATCGGTCGAGTTACGACTAAACACCGTTTTCGGGATTCCTACACCTGCTCGAGCAAGCAACTGCGTTGAACGTAGTTTGTCGCGACTACGCGTAATAGCGATGGAACTAGAAATTGTCCATACGCCTTGCATTTCCATCTGGCGAACAATCGCTGTGCCGTAACGCGTCATGTAGCTAGCAATGCGCGGAATTATTGCATCGTAACCACTTAAGTCCTCACCGCGATAGCTCACGACCGGATTATTTTGTTCAATTGAAGCATAGCACTCTTTGTATTTAACTACACGTACCGTGTGCCCACGCGCTTTCGCAACTTCTCTGAGTCGCTTCGTCGAATAGTTTCCGGAACCATTAGATAAGATAGCAATTTTCATCAGATAACATCTCCTCTCGGATTATTGTGGTAATATTTTTCGAAAAACGCTTTCGGATCACATTTCAATTCTTGAGTAAGTTCATCTGTTCTATTCTCCCGGATAAGCCCCTTCGACACGTCTACCAGAAATTTCTTGTTCAAGATTTTACAGCCAATCAGCGCCGGATATTTATTCTTCGACCGATCGGCAAGCGTAAACGTACCGCGAATTTTCTTACCGCCTAAAATTATCGTCAGATGTATACGAAATCTCACCTGCAAGCCGCCGTGCGCACTGCGCACCCTGCTTGCCTCAAAGTTTTTCGTTCGGTACACTGTGCCGCTATAATATTTTGATTCCGGCGCAAAAAGTGTAAACGAAAGCTTTCCGTCGTCGCTCATAGTAATATTCGACGCCCAGATTGACGACCGATCCGCACCCGTATCAATTTTCACACGAATGCTACGTGCGCCCTCGCTCGGAATAACAATATGTTCTGTCCGCCCGATGATGACTTTTTTATCGCTCATAACGCTACTTTATAATTCTATTCGCTTTGTGTCAATTATACCGCTGCATCATTTCCGTATACGGACGTTTTTACGATTCGCACGCACGATCGCAAACACTACAGCCACTAACACAAGCAGACCGATCATGATATTTAAGAGTGCCTGGAACTCACGCAGCATGTAGAGGATCGCCACTGTCACACCGACCGCACCCCAGACCGACGTAAGCTTACGCGCAGTCACTACGCCTACAATAACGACCGCCGTGTGTTCAACGAGAAATAATAATTGGTACCAGCCGCCATCAATAAACGCAGCAGCTAAACCTGGAATCGTCACGAGACACAGCAGTATCACCAGGTGGCATATACTTTCTATTGGACGTTTACATATATGATATCCAGCATACAATGCCACTGCAACAAGCACCCAAAGATGCGTGTACACGAGCGCATGTGTGTCAGGAAATGCTATACACAGCAAACGCTGCGCACCAAGCATCGCAATAACCACACCGCACTCTGCAAATTCCAGCCGTTTCATTTCATAGCTCTGCACACTAAATACGACCCCAGCACCGACCAAAATTACCGCCGCACCCACTACGATAGCTACATCCGACGACAACGATGCCAATAACCCAGCTGAACAAGCAACTGTTAGGCTCGACACGAGCATTGCGTTCCATACTCGCCCAGCGCCACGACACAAACGATACAGCCACCCTACACCATAGAATCCAATCAGCCCAAACGCCGCAATAGCTACAAGCGCACCACTAAACGATACGCCGCACCATGCGCACAACAATGCCACTAATATAACACTCATCACGTTACCGGCATACAATAACGTAACGTGCCGCACAACGTATACAAGCATATACATTGCTGCTACTGCCGCCAACCACCCCGCTGAGCGCATCAAGTAATTTTGATTTGACAACAATGCAAAACTGCCGAACGCCAATGCGCATGCCACACCAGACCGCCACCATGTTTTTGTCTTGGCGGTAACGCAATTTGCCGCGCACATCAGCACGCTCACCGCCCCAAACCCTACAAACGACAGCCATGCCATCAGTGCGCAAATCTCTACATACGATAAATTGCACGCGATACCAGCAAGCAGTATTTGCACGACAAGCACGGCATGAAGTGCATACATCATCACGATCTCCTTTTGGCGGTACGCTGCATGCGTACCTATCGCTACGATCGGCAGCCATGCTAGCATACGCCATTCATTTACCATACCCGTAATGAGCACCGCAAGACCAATAGCCGCACCATATCCAACCGCTGCGCTTCTATACATCACTGCAGTGCGCGAAACACGGTTGCGCCAGCGGAAATACTCCGCTAATGCAATCGCCGTAGCGCTATGCCCAACACCAAGCACTACAACAGTTTGCGCAGCACTAAAGCTGCACTTAGCGCATAGCAACCACCCCGTCGCCAACGTCGCGCCATGCGCACATAACACTACCCAACGCAGTTTTTCAACTACGACCACATAGTAAAATACTGCTGCAAGAAGTATCCACCAGCTAATATGCCACCATGAGACATCATGTCCCAGCGTGAACGCATACATAGCTATATAGAATACCGCAAACAACAGCCATATACTCGTCGACACGTATACAAACGTACCAGCGCTTAATGTAAGCCGTCTTATTAAGAGTCGTAGCGCGAGCACTAATACAATACACGCCATATAAATCATGATGTATGCATCATACGATATATGTACGATATTATTTACGACAATCAATAGCGGCACCGTAATAATATATACCGCCGGCCATAGTAGTCCGTAACGGCGCAATCGCGCCGCCGTGAACAAAGACAGCATCACAGTAAGCGCCAATTCAACTAACTGCGGCATCGCTTCTGGGTGCACTAGCGCAGCGTCACTCCTCAATAAAGACGGAATTGATGCAAGAAACGGTGCGACAAGTGCCGCCGTAAAGAATCCAATCCACAGCATCGCTTCATGAATTGACGCCCGTACGGTACCGACTGGCAGATAGCGAAGTGATGCAATTATATTAAGCAATGCCACAAACGCCACCGACAAACTAATCGCAATATATGATGTATCACTTGCCCACGCTGCAGCAGTACCCGTCGCCACCAGCGTGAGCAATCGCGCTGAAAATTCTGCATAGTTGCGTACCGATTTATTAGACGTCGTTAGTGCTTGCGCAGTATAATAAAGCAATCCCGCAACAAACACCACGGTATATTCCGAAACACTCAGCACTGCCACCGAAGTCGTTGCCGCAAGGAGCGCTAACGGCACCGCCACTAGGCTTGACGTATACATTGGCTGCGCGAATAATTTTAGTGCACTCGGAACCTTTACGCAGCTCAAGAGCGTCATCGCACCGCCAAATGCAATCATTACGACGTAATACCACACCAATTGCGCATCAACCATCGCCGGCAACGACATTGATACCGTAAAGAGTGACAAGATAGAAATATATGACAAGAATTGATTTTTGAACGTAATTGCAGCGAGCACATACATTACCACGCCGATAAACGATGTAATAAACCAGCACAAAGCAGCATCATGCAGCACGAGCGCGTACATCGTGACGCCCGCTACCGGAATACTTGCAAGCGCCGTACCAACAAGCGCCAACGCTGCTGGGCGAATCATCGGAATATGCTTTTGCAGCATAAAACCCGCTATATACGATACGATAATCAACAGCCACACGAGCGCCATGCGCAACCACGATTCAAATGCAAATGTCTGCGCCAATAAAATAATACCAGATACTAGCAACAAGACGGCAACATATAATGCAATATTAATCGTTATGTGTGATGACGATTGTGGTGACGGGGTACTACTATGCGGCGGTGGAGCAACATAACCTACTAAGGGCGGCGGCTGCACCGGCGCAGGCACAGCATGATCTTTCATTGGAGCAAGCTTATCTCGGAGTGGGGCAGCTGGATTTAATTCGCCCACAGGCGTACTATTATCACTCTCGCCTGCAACCGCAAATCTTTCAGTTGGCTCGGCCATAACGGGCAATACGGCAGCACTAGGCACTTCGGGTGAATGCGCCGCACCTTGTTCTGCAGCACGTACACCGTCCCAATAGCCTTGGCGATACGACGCGCTCGTCGGATCAATCATATTCTTCGCTTGGCTGCTCTTTTGCGACAACAAAATCGCGAGAATAATTGTTGCAACAAAAAACAGAAATCCCATACTACCTCCTCTCTGCCGCTATTCTTAGTATAGCAAAATTGAGAGAAATACTCGTTAACTGCTTTTGTTTTCGGTGACGCTTGCGATCCTTACGAAGCCGCTTTAAGGGTTTGCAGTTTAAGTGTTAATTCATTTTTACTATAAACCACCCCTGCTATGGATGCTTGATTTCTATTAGAGCGAGTAATTTAGTGAAAGTGTAAGACTATTGCGATTCGTGTGAACCTACGAAAATATCCCATGCCGCTTTGCAGCATCAAATTCTTCAAGCAACTCGCGCTGTTTTTTTGTCAATTTCGTTGGCGTATCAACGATGATACTGACGATATGCGGTCCGCGGCGATCGCTCCGCAAATGCGGCACACCATGACCAGATAGCTTAAAATCCGTACCTGACTGCGTGCCAGCAGGTACCTTCATCGTGATAATACCGTCAACAGTTTCGACATCAAGCTCCGTTCCAAGCGCCGCATCAACCATCGAAATATGCTCTTCACTCAAAATAAGATCGCCTTCACGCGTGAATTTTTTATGCGCCCGCACACGTACGTATACATACAAGTCGCCACGCACGCCACCAGCAATAGCCTCGCCGTACTCACGTAAACGAATCGTCGCACCGTCGTCAATCCCAGCCGGAATCTTCACTGTAATGTCCTGCTCGCGCCGCTCAACGCCCGTACCATGACAACGCGTACATTCTTTTTCTGGAATTTTACCACGTCCATGGCAGGTTTCGCAGGTTACTGCTTGCTGAATTGGACCAAACATCGTATTCATCACACGGACTTGTTGTCCTGCACCCTTGCATGTCGGACATTCTTTTAGCTCGAAACCGGGCTCAACTGTCGTGCCGTGGCAGTGGCTACACACATCATTAAGCGTTAGCGATAGCGTCACGTCTTTACCAAAAATTGCCTCTTCAAAACCCAGTGTCACGCGCGCTTCAACATCGCGCCCTCGTGCTTTGCCTGCTTCCTGATTACCACCGGTACCGCCAAAGAACTGACTAAAAATATCACCGAATGCACCACTGCCGCCAAAATCGAAATGAATATCTTGCCCGTTGAAATTAAAACCTTCAAACGGATTACCGCCGCCTGCGCTACCGCCAGCAGTGCCGCCAACGCCTGCATGCCCAAATTGATCGTAGCGTTGACGTTTTTGCTTGTCTTTCAGTACTTCGTAGGCTTCGTTGATTTCTTTAAATTTCGCTTCATCACCACCCGCCTTGTCTGGATGGTATTTAACCGCCAGCTTACGGAAAGCCTTTTTGATTTCATCTTCGCTCGCGCCTTTACTAACGCCAAGCACTTCATAATAATCTCGTTTTGCCATAGCCTTCCGTTATTATAGCGCACTGCTAGCACTCATACAAGTAGAGTGCTAATTTCTGTGCAAATCGCGGTCAATTTCATCGGCAATCTCATGTCCGATCGTTTCTTCAAGCAGATCTTCCACTGTAACGATACCAATAATTCGATCATTCTGTTCAACCGGTACTAAGTGCGACCCAATACGCCGAAATTTATGAAACATCGTATCAAGTGCTGTCCGCGCCCCAACCACACGCGTCTTATGGAGCGGAAAGCACCAGAGCGGCACCGGATTATCATCAAAATCAATATTTATCATGTCTTTCGCAAGCAGTACACCATGGCATGTTGTCAATTTATCGTCAAACACTGGAATACGGCTATAACCGCGCGCAATAATTTCGTTCACCATGTGTTCGTCGAGAATCGTATCAAGCGTCAGCCATTGCACTACCTTGATAGGCGTCATGATTTCTTTTACGGTTTTTTCGCTTAATTGCAGTGTACTCTGAATAATTTCAACTTCACCGCCATCAAGCTCGCTTTTGCTGCCGATTTTGTGCTCGCTGATCAGAAGGCCAAGCTCAGCGCGCGTCAGCAATCGCCGGTGTTCAACACCAACTAGATGGTCAAGCAGTAACGCTAGCGGTTTCGCTACCGGATAGACGACAATGATCATCACGCGGATTAACGGCGCAAAAAATGCGCAGGTTTTTAGTGCAGATCTAATGAAAACCGCTTGCGGAAGCACTTCGCCAAACACTACCATGAGCAACGTTGTCGCAATGCCGGCAATCCAACCGTTAAAATGATGCTCCAGTAATAGCGAGCTGCCTGACACCACCGCCATATTTGAGAATAAGATCGCCGCAAGCGACAAATGAGCGTCGCGTCGCAAAGGCAGTACTTTTTGCGCCGCACGGTTACCAAGCTTTGCCTTGCGCCGTAAATCACCGAGCGACAACGACATCAAGCTAATATTCAACCCAGAGCAAATCGCCGCCAACATTACGAGTACTGCAACTTGAATAAAAACAGAGACATACTGCATGTATTACGTCTTAGTATACCATCAAACGTCAGTTGCCGCCGAACTTTTATTGTTATGATGCGGATTTTTCGCTGCAAAAGCACGCAAATCGACAATGACATCATCTTCATCGACAATTTTACGCCCGAGCAGCGCCTCAATGACATCTTCAATCGTAACGACACCTGCCGTCTCACGGTAATCATTTACGACAATGAACAAATGATGATGCGTCTTGATAAACGCTGACAAAGCTTTTTCGAGTTTTTGATTTTGATTGATGCAATAAACTTTCTGCTCCATTACTGTTTCTGCGCGATGTGAGCGCTTGTCGACAAGGGTCAGCAAGTCACGGATATAAAGTACGCCGATAATATGATCAATATCACCGTCCATAACCGGAAAGCGGCTGTGTCCAGTTTTGTGCAGTTCATCAAGCAAAAGCGGCCCAATTAGCTGATCTTTTTTTATTGCATCAATCACGCCGCGCGGTGTCATAACTTCTTCAACTGTTTTGTCGCCAAAATGGAGCGTACTTTTGATAAGGCGTTTTTCGTCGGCAGTCAAAATTGCACCCGACTCTTTAACCAAATGTTCTAATTCCTGGCGCGAACTAAGCAAGCTCGTTTCGGGTGGTGCCGTGACGCTCCGCAATAGTTTACCGACGCCCGGATAGCGCTCAACAAACCGCAACAACTTCGGCTCAAGCATCATATAATACCGGTCTGTAGCCGCTGCTAACATGCCACTATGTGCAATACGACCATACCCGAGCGCTACAAGCGCCGCAACCAATACGCCAACCAGCCAGCCAAACGCCATAATTGCACATGGCACCGTGCAAACCAATAATAGCGCCTCAGCTGCTTTCTGCAGTGACAAAATATCGTTAATAAGCAAGCTGCGCCGTAGCTCTTCTGCCGCCGACGCATCACCTATCGCCCGTCGACGCTGTAACTCATATGACGATACTATGGTGCGCCGAGGTGACATGCTCGCTATTGCAACAAGTGCGAGAAATAGTGCGGCGAAAGTCAAAACCCAAAGCGTCTGCATGCCTTCATTGTACCGCAGTATCGCTTGCTTGGCGAGGTTCAGCGCGCTATACTTTACAAAGAGAAACGAAGGAGGATTATGACAAAACGAGCCTGGATTATCTTTGCCGCAATCTGCATGGCGATTATCGGCGGATTGATTTATTTGTCACGCAGCAACAAAGTAAACGTAGCAACCGTCAATCCTATCACTATACAGACCGCTACTGCCGATAACGGCAATATTGCCGACCATACCTACGGCAACATAAAAAGCAAAGTGATTTTGTTTGAATACGCGGACTTTCAATGTCCAGGTTGTAATTCAGCGCATCCGATCATCAAAAAAGTTGTCGAAAAATACAAAGGGCAAATCGGCTACATTTTCCGCAATTATCCGCTAACAAATGCACACCCGAATGCGCTTGCTGCCGCTGCCGCTGCCGAATCAGCTGGAGTAGAGGGGAAATATTGGGAAATGCATGATAAATTATTTGAGCAACGCAGCAACTGGGTTGAACTAACAGGCGCAGCACGCACAAATTATTTCGTATCGCTCGCGGCAGAGCTTGGCATTAACAAAGATAAGTTTTCTGAGCATCTTGATAGCGCCTCAATCCGCAAAAAAATCAACTATGACCTTGCTGTCGGCACGAAAGCTGGCGTCAGCGGAACACCAGCGCTTTTTATCGGTAAAAAAGACGTCGGCAATCAAAGAGTTTCAAATGGTAAAATCGTCTCAACCGGTGAAGTCGACTCAGGCGCGACATACGTTTGGACGAATGCCGATGACTTCGAAAAGTATGTAATTATTCCTGCGCTCAAAGAGCACGGCATTGCACTACCAAGCGAAAGCTAGATAGCCTAGAGAAAACTCCGCACGCAAAATGCCCTGCTAGTTAGGGCATTTTGCTTGTATTGTATATATCGCTACTGTAATTAGTATACGATATATCGTTGCCATACTGCAGGCAATATATCCACCGCAACTCGCTTGCTACGACTAGGTACAAACGATACAGCTATTGACATATCTTCTCCTATTTTTTGCGTGTATATTCACACAATTCGATTCGCTATAATTTCACGCGCTCGACCCCTTAACTATCATGTATCACGCGCATAGCCTACGAACTTGAGTCATCATAGCGCATTATCTTGCTACGATGCAAGCATAAACAAATTGTTTGCGTGCTAGCGTTTCTTCAAGAAATAATACCCTGTTGCGATCGCTGTAATGATACTTGCAACGACAATTACCCAGAATGCCATCACGCCGTGCGTATCAAACGGAAAGTCGACATTCATACCAAACAGCCCAGCAAGCATTGTCGGAATCGTCAGCGCGAGCGTCGCCACCGTCAAAATCCGCATCGTTTCGTTCAGGCGTGTGTCCATGACGGCACGGAAACTATCACGTACGTTCTGAATCGTGCGCAAGAGCGACTTACACCGTGCAATTAGCTGCTCAATGTCAACCGACAAATCTTCGACGATTCCCTGATCCTCTTCGCCAAGTTTAATGAGTTTATAACGCGTATTCAGTGTACGCTCCAGTGCGACATTCGTCGGAATCAATGCATCTAAGTAATCATTTAATTTACGCTCAAACTCTACCAACGTAGCAATATCACGCGAACGCAGAGTTGTCACGTCACCCGTAACGGCGCGCGTCTGTCGGTTAATCAGTGCTACGCGCGACTGGTACGATCGCAACATCGCTTCAACCATTACCAAAAATAATTGCGTTTGCGACGGTGCTTGAATCCGCGTACGGTCAACAAACGGCTGCCATACACGCCCCATACGCTCACGGCTAAGCGTCACAACATGTTCACCGAGCGCAAACATGATCGGCGTCGTAAAATCATTAAAGTTATCATCAACACCTGGCAATCGCGTAATGAAATATACCCAGCCATCACCCTGTTCAATCCGTGGTATCTCATGCGGGTCAAGTGCGTCATTCACTAAATCGTCATCCAGACCAAGCTGATGCAAATGGAATAAGTCGTCCGCCGACGGATTCTCACACCGCGTCCAAATGGTACGTCTAACATCGTTGCAACGCTCTAAAGCGCCATCCGTAAACTGGTAGTAGGTAAGCATACGTTTATTGTACCGCGTTTACGGACGATAACGCGAAAATTATGTATTTGATGTGCTGTTCGCGGATGGTTGAGGATTCGTTTTTGGCGCCGTCTGGTTTGCGCCTTGATTTTGAGCTGGCGTGTTGCTTGTCGGCTGACTCGTCTGATTTGGCGGTTGTTGCGCTGACGAACCAGTCTGTGGTGGCGTCGAGCCAGAGCCTCCTGGCACACCGCCTTGCTGCGACGATCCGCCAGGCGCTATACCCTGCGAACCCGCTAGAGAACGGCTGCTACTTGACTGCATGCCAAGCATATACCCGATCACGCCAGTCAGAAGCGCCATTGAGACCGCTGCAACTACCAGCCCCGTATTTACCACTGATTGCCGTGCTACAGCCGGCGCTTTCGGCGAAGCGTTAAATCCATCTTCTATTTTCATTTATCCTCCTCTTATTCTTAGTTAATGACGAGAGGAATTGTAACGATGGCATGTTAAATCCAGCTTAAAAGCCTATGGCTTCGTGGCAAGTGGTAACAAAATTGTAAACGTCGTTCCTTTGCCCTTGGCGCTTTGCACAGAAATTTTACCGCCGTGCGCCTGCACAATCCGCTGCGCAATCGGCAGGCCTAATCCATACCCGCTGGTCGTACGTGACTCCTCGGCACGATAAAACCGCGTAAAAATCTGTCCAACTGTTTCACCGTCCATACCGATTCCCTCGTCGCGCACCGCGATCACCGCCCGACGACCTTTGCGAGCACTTGATACATGAACCGTTGTGTCGTTGCCGCTGTATTTGATCGCATTATCAAGCAAAATCGTCACGAGCTGTTCTAGCTTCTGGCGGTCGCCGAGTAGCATCAGCTCTATCGTCTCGTCCTCGACGGCGATGTTTTTCTCGACTGCCTGCGCCACTACCAAATTCATCGCACGGTTCACGACTGCCTGTAGCGACACCGGTTCTTTCGTCATAGTCATGTCGTCGTCCTTCAGTAACCCGAGCATGGAGTTTGCTAATGTTTGCAAACGCGTCACATCGCTAACATTATCAGCAATGACTCGTTTCGCCTGTGCGAGCGTGAGTTTTGTGTTGCGTGCCGCCACCTCATTTGCTGCCAACAATGCTGTTAGTGGCGTGCGCAATTCATGACTAGCATCACTCACAAAGCGCGACTGCGCTGCCATATTTTCCTCAATCGGCTGCAGAGTATGCTGCGCCAACAAATAGCTCAATAGCGACGCCACAACAAACATTACTAGGTTAACTATCACCAAATTGATCCGTAGCGATGCCATCGCGAAATCTTCGCGCTTCGACAAGTAGTCGCTCACGCTCAGCGACTCATCGTCGATTACAATTGGCGAGAATTTTGAGTCAGCATGCCGCTGCTCTGGACGGCGGTGAAATTCCTGCGCCGAAAAATTATACAGCACAAAACTAAACACGATGCTCATCACCATAATAATAGCGAGATATGTACCCGCTAGACGCAGCACATCGCGGCGGCGCACATGCTTCATCTCATGCACCGTCCTTGATCACATAGCCGAAACCGCGCACTGTTTGAATGAGCGGCTCGGATTGTTTGAATGGTTTATCTATTTTACCGCGTAAATAATTGATAAACACCTCAACGTTATTCGGCAAGATATCAGCGTCGAAATCCCACACGTGCGTCATGATATTTTGCTTGCTCATGATTTGGTTTTTATTACGCATTAAATATTCCAAAATCGCAAATTCCTTGCTTGATAATTTCACCAGCTTGCCAGCACGCGTTACCGTCCGATTCACCGTATCAAGCCTAACATCCTTGGCGGCTAGTACATTATCAAGTACCTCCTGCGGGCGGCGCAGCAGTGCGCGGATACGCGCTCCCAGCACGTCAAAGCTAAATGGCTTTGCGAGATAGTCGTCGGCGCCGCTATCAAGCCCTTGCACAATGTCGCGATTTTGATCTTTCGCAGTAAGCAAAATAATCGGCGCTGTGTCGCCGGCAGCACGCAGCTTTTTCGCCACTTCATAGCCATTCATTACCGGCATCATCACATCAAGCACGATCACATCGTATTCATCGGCACGCGCCGCATTGTAACCGTCCTCGCCGTCGTGCTCAACATCAACCGCATAGCCGTCAAGCTCAAGCCCTTGTTTGATTGCCTCGGCGATTCGTACCTCATCGTCTACGACTAAAATCTTCATTATTTTACAGTATACCCTCCTCAATAAAAATTTAGTAGGCTGGCACTATTTCCGGCCACATATACCGAACAAGTTGGCGGCCACGCTTACTAGCACGCACCCACAAATCGCCGTAAACTGACTTGATCGTTACGAGTTTTTTCGCACGCAGCCGCTCCAGCTGCTGTGCTACGCGCGATCGGCTCATGCGCAGCCCATGCGATAATCCAATCACGTCATCTTCACCGTTTTCAGTGATTTGTTGCAGTACAAGCGCCTCGTCGTTCGTTAGGGCAATTGGTCGGATTTGTTTCATATACGTCTCCTTTCGTTAATAGATAACAGTATGCCGCAGATTACTTGGATAAAGCTTAAATGATGCTATCTCTTATAATATTTGGCTTATGCGCCATTTTGCACAATAGAAGCATTCTGTTTTACATTTCAAGTAAACTCACTTACTATAACGATGCACTTTTTAGATCATATACTGCGTACTGCGCGCCGCCATATTCAATCTTCACACCCGACGATGTTGCCCACTGCGCGATGTCAGAATTTCTGCCTGATCCACCGCCGCGGCTACTGTTATCCGCAACGTAGTAGCGTACTTTTCCGGTAGCGACGAGTTGCTTGAACGACTGAAGCGTGAGCGTCAAATCGCTGCCATTAAATCCGCCAATTGCCATAACCGGATGCTTGGTTGACAGCTGAATCGGCGCCGACGTATTTGCACTATCAACTGCCGCAATCCACGTTGCGCCCCGCTGATTCGCAAGCAGAAATTTTACGAGCACCGCCTCGGCAAAGGCAGTTTCGTTGTTTGTATTATTCATCGCGCTTGCGTTTGGTCCAGCCGTTGGAATGCTACCGCTATGCGCTACCAAAACCGTTGAAATACTATACGCAATTGGAGCAGCACACGCCGAAATTACTGCGCAGGCGAGCGCCATTCGCCGCAGCCGCTTTGAAATGCGCGGAGGTAATATGACCGTTATGCCCGTAGCGGCAACTCCTGCTACGCCGACAATCCACATAAGTATTGTCCAATCATTGCGATAGCCAAGCATAATGACGCTCGTGATTGTTGTTGTCGCGATTGTTAGCGGCACGATCCACCAAACATGCGTACGGCGCGTATAGGCTTTCCAGATATACGGCACGCCAATTCCAACGAGTGCCGCTACCGCCGGCGCCATCGCCACGACATAGTACGGGTGAATTGTGCCGCTTGTCATGCTAAACACTACAATGTGAATAAACAGCCACCCTAGCCACAAGAGCACACCGGCACGCTCTTTGTTATCACGCGGTGCGCGGCGCAATAACCAAACAACCAATCCGCCGCCAATTAGCGCCGCTGGAATCAGCCACGCAATATTCGGACCAAAGCTCTCATTGAAGATGCGCAGCACGCCCATCTCGCCGCCAAAACCAACACAGCCTGGTCCGCCGCCTGCACCGCCAGGCGCGCCTCCGCGTCCGCCGAACAAACGCCCAAAGCCGTTATAGCCAAATATTAAACTCCAGATATTGTTGTTATTCGTACTGCCTATCCATGGACGATATGCTGCCGGTATCAACCACACGAGCACGCTCCACCAAAATGTTGACGCCACCGTCGCGATACTAGCAACACTCAAATGCCGCACGCGCGTCATAACCGCCGGCTTCGCGCACGCTATGTACAACACCGCCATGACAGGCAAGACCAGCAAGCCCTGAAGCATTTTCGTGTTAAAAGCAAACCCCGCGAGCAACCCGGCTACGCTCAGCCACAGCGCCGATTTTTTACTATCAAACGCACGCAAAAATGCATATGCGCTCGCCGTCAAAAACAACGTCAAGAAACTATCGGGGTTATTAAATCGAAACATCAGCGCAGCCGCCGGCGTAAGCGCCATCACCGCACCAGCGATCAACGCCGATTTCACGCCATACCAGCGCCGCACCGCCATATACACCAACACCACCGTTGCTACACCTGCCAACGCATGCGGCAACAGCATACTCCACGACGAAAAACCAAACACGCGGCCGAACAATCCCATAATCATCGTGCTGACGGGCGGCTTGTCAACGCTCATGAAATTCGCTGCGTCCAGACTACCAAACAGCCACGCCGTCCAATTCACACTCGCCGCTTGTGCAGCGGCAGCATAATAGCTATTCGCCATGCCGTTGATCGTTATATTCCATAGGTACAGCATTGACGCCATGAGCAGCAAACCGCCAAAGCCCGCCGCTTCAAACAGTGTCGCGCGGCCATACTCGCCGCGCACGCGCGACAAACCTTTGATATCTTCAGTCACCGTTTTCACAATATGAACGCGCGAATCAGTATCCTCAATCCATTCCACCGGTTCCTCATGAATTGTGTAGCCTTCATACTCTGCTTTTACGAGCAACTCGGTGTCAAAAAACCACGCTGTATCTTTCACGTGCGGCAGCAATTGTTGCGCAACATCACGGCGCATCGCCTTGAACCCGCACTGCGCGTCGACAAACTTTGTATGCATCGTCCAACGAATCAGCCTATTATAACAACGCGAAATAATGTCGCGTTTTAGACCGCGCGTTGTTTGCGACTCTTTCATTAGCCGGCTTCCTACTGCAATCGCTGCATCGCCAGTCACGAGCGGCGTAATCATTGGTACGAATGCACCTAAATTCGTTGATAAATCAATATCCATATAGCTGACAATGTCAGCGCGGCTTTGCAGCCACACTTGCTTGAGCGCCCGCCCGCGACCTTTTTTTCGGTAAGCAGACTGCGCGTACAGCAGGGAAGTGCTCAGCGAGTATTGCTGCCACTTGACGCGTGCCGTCCGCACTGCCATTATCAACGATGGCAATCTGATAACGATACGGCAGATTATCATCCATATAAGCGCATAGCGTACGCACTGATTTTTCCAGAATATGCGCTTCGTTAAGTACGGGCAGGACAATATCAACCGTTAGCGTACGCGGGTTAAGCGCGCAAAGCGGCGTTGTTTTACATCTTGACGCCGCAAGCGCGGCTGTGTAATTGATAGCGGTAGTTTTCACGCGCGTTACTATACGAGCGCATCATGAAAGGAACCTTAAAAAAATACTGCAACACGTAAAGGCAGCAGACAAAAGATACTCTGTCTGCTGCTATTACGTAAATACGCTACGCTATTAAACGTAATTTATCGTGTTGCGCGTACCTTTTTTGGCACAGGTTTGGTTTCTTTCGCTCCGCCCGCCGGCACCGTTGAATGCTGAATGCGACCGTCTTTGATGCTAATCTGATAATCGCATTTGTTCGCCAAATCATTATCATGCGTAACAATCACAAGCGTAACGCCTTTCGTTTTATTGTAGCCAAATAGCAGCTTCTCAACACGCGCGCCGGTTTCGCTGTCCAGATTTCCCGTCGGCTCGTCGGCAAAAATAATCTGCGGCTCATTCACAATCGCACGCGCAATCGCCAATCGCTGCTTTTGCCCGCCCGACAAATCACGGGCGCGGCTCTTTCGTTTTTCATACAAATCAACCGCCCGCAACGCCGCATCAATTTTACCCGCCCGTTCGCCATACGGCACGTGCGCGATTTCGAGCGGTAGGCTCACGTTATCAAATACACTCTCATTGCCCTCTACAAAGAAGCTCTGAAAGATAAAACCGATTTCGTTTGCGCGGAATCGATCAACCTGCCGTGGTTTTAGCTTCAAGATATTACGACCGCCAACAAACACGCGACCTTTTTGTGGACGATCAAGTCCGCTCATGGCATGCATTAGCGTCGACTTGCCGCTACCGGATTTACCGATAATCGCTACACTTGCACCATCAGGAATCGCTAGCGTGATATCATGCAATGCCGTGAATACATTCTGTTTTTTGCCATATGTTTTCGTAACCTGTTGTAATTCAATCATCGCTTTCCTCCTATTCCGTTCTCAGTGCTTCTATTGGGTCAAGCTTTGCCGCTTTGCGACTTGGGAAGAATCCGGCAAGCATCGCCACTATAACCAACGATACCAGCACTATGATACCGGCGCTCGGCGTAAAAATAAGTAGGTGATTTTTACCGAGACCGATAGCACTACTGATAACCGGATTAAGCGCCGTACCTGTTATCCACGCAAGCAAAACACCAACCGCACCACCGAAGAAGCCGATCCACGCCGATTCATAGCGGAATAGTTTGCCGATATCGCGGCGGCTCGCTCCAAGCGCTTTCATCAGCCCAATTTGCTGCGTACGTTCCAACACCGAAATGTACTGCGTGTTCACAATCCCAAACACGCTCACAATCAGGGCAAGTACGCCAAAGCTTAGAACAATCGTCTGAAGAATGTTAACAAACTGGAACAGCATCTGCTGCGCATCTCTCGCCGTCATTGCATGAAAACCAGATTTTTCAAGCGACTCTTTGGCGGTATCTGGCGATACGCCATCGACTGTTGTCGCAGTAACCATTAAATACTTATGATACGCATCAGTGCCGACCGTACTAAATTCGCTGATTTCTTTTGCCGCGCTTGGAGCAATAGAAATGCTTGATCGGCTCGCCATCTGATCCGGCGACTTTTTTGTCACTGCAACAACTGTAAATTCTTTACGCAATTCTTTCGGCTCAACTAGCGCCCTGACTGCCGCTTCGCCGCCTTCGGCGTACGCCTTGGCTATCACTTGGTTGTCGACTTTTTGCGGCGTTTGTGCCACTACAACAGTTAATTTCTGCCCAATGATATCGTACGGACGTTTCACGCCAAGCGTCTCCAGGTATGACTCCGGAAGTACCGCTTCGTTAGCTTTGAGTTCAACACCCGCGTCAAGCGATTTGCCGGCCGCAGTCTCAGTGCGAATTGAATTATCGCGCATCATTACGTTAGCGATATATTTTTTGTCTTTCACGTTGCTAAAGCTAACATATTTTGGCTGCAATTGATACAATGGTTCAACATCCTTAATCTGTTTATTTTGGCGTAATTTATCAATATCCGCCTGCGTCACCGATTCGTAGTCTTGCCCGTAATACGAGGTTGCATTTGGGTTATACTCGCGCAAATTCGACGCCGCACCCGTTGTCGCTCCTCCTGCGACAAGCTTTTTATCTTTAGTAATAATTAGCCCCTTAGGATTGATATTATTCGCGATAATACGGTCAATATATTGCCGCGCACCTTCGCCGGCCATCAAGCTCACCGTAATTGCGAAACCGCCGACGCTGATCGCGAGAACAGTGAGGATGGTACGCATACGTGCATGCCTCAGATTTCGACCGGCACGCTTGATGATGTCAATTCGTCTCATGAAGTACCTTTCATTTATTGCTATTACTATAAGTAATAGTTTATACAAGGTACTATAACTAGTCAAGCAGTAACGTCACGACGCCTGCGTTGCCTCATGCTTAAAATGCTTCATGCCGTGACAACGTAAAAATACAACTAGTAATATATTCGCTGCCACTAAAAATATTGTTAGTATCGATATACTTTGCCAAAACATGTCCTGCCCTAAGCCGCCAGATATTGCTTCGCGAAAAGCGCGGATTGAATACGTCATCGGCACAAACGGATTAATTGCTTGGAACAGAGCAGGCGATAGACTGATCGGAAAAACACCTTCAGCAGAGCCAAGCTGTAATACAAGTAGCAACATCGCCAAGAAACGCCCAACGTTATCAAGCGCAATCGCGAGTAGCGCCACGATTGACATAAAGGTTAGCGATGTTACAATTGACAATCCGACAAATTGTGCCGGGTGTGCTACATGAAGTCCCAACCCAAATACCATCACCGCGTCAAGCACCAATGCTTGCGCCACGCTCTCAAGTGCCAGCACCGATATTTTTGCCAACCACCACGAACGTGCATTTTTCGGCATACTATAAAATCCGCGAATCGGATAAATTACGCAAAATGCCAACGCACCGACAAATAGCCCAAGTGATAGTACGTACGGTGACAGCGCGTTACCATAGTTTGGCACGTCACCCTGCACGTGATGATTGGCGGCAACGGGTGATACGATTTGCCGCACCGTCTGATCGCCTGTTGGTTGCAATGCAAGCTGATTTGCTGCTTTGGCCAATTTACCGGACAATTCGCTTGTAGCAGATGCGAGCTGCGCTGAACCATCCGTAAGAGCACCAGAGTTTACTGTTAGCTGTTTTACACCAGATGATAGCCGGCTACTACCAGATCGCGCATCGGCCAGTCCCTGCGTCAGCACTGCTGCGCCATTTGATAGCTGCACTGAACCGCGGGACAATGTCGTGTAGCCATTGAGTGCCGACACTAGATTAGGCGAAAGGGTATTAACACCGGTATTTAGTGTGCTAACGCCAGCACGTAAGGCTTGTTGCTGCTTGGTGATAGTAAACTGTAAGTTCTCTAAATGAGTTTTTAGTCTTGCGCCGGATTCTGCAGCACTTTTTACCAACTCCCCTTGACGCGACTGCAGCGCTACAACATCAGCTGCCACACTGTCAACCTCAGCAGCCGCACCCACGCCTACTGCCGCCACGCGCTGCTTTAACGCTGCTAGTTTACATTCAACTTTTGAAAACGACGCCGCAGAGTTAGTGATATAAACCGGACACTGAGCTGGATCCAGCGGCGCAAGCGTAACGCTGAGCTGCGTCAAATTGCTCGTAAGCATCTGAGATTCTTTCGTAATTTCTGCTGCTAGCTTTACTGCTTCCGGATTATTCGCGCTAACCTGCGCCGCTAGCGTATTCATACCATTTTGCACCTGCTTCGTACCAGCGATCAGCTGATCGACTTGGTTTTTTGCCGGCAAACGTTTTTGTAGTTGTAATAGTCCATCTGTAAGTGCTACTGAACCAGCATGTAACTGCGACAAACCGTTCTGGAGTGAATCCGCCCCCGCTGACAGTTGCCCGACGCCGCGCGTATACGCCGCCAATCCGCCTGCCAGCCGATCGCTGCCGCCATGCAATGCAGCTGCACCTGCCGACGCTTGCGATAACCCCGTACCAAGTTCGCCAACCTGCGCCATCACTGCGCTCACATATGCGGTACTAACTTTAGCAGAGACAGATCGCACAACCTGCTGTGCCGCTTGATTGCTAATCACCGAGCCTACAAAATTACGCGACGGGGTTGTCGTGTACTCAACAACGCTCTGTTGCGGCGACGATGTTGTAACTGTCGCTGCTTTTGCCGAAAAATCGCGCGGAATCGTAATACGCATATAATAAGCGCCGTCGTTCAAGCCTTTCGTTGCTTCGTCTGCCGATACAAACTCCCACTTCATGCTATGATTATGCTTTAGGTTATCAACCGTTTGCTGCCCGATTTGTACAAAATTGCCGTTAAGCACCGCGCCCTGATCTTCATTCACGACAGCGACAGGCAAATGCTCAGTGCTGCCATACGGATCCCACACGCTACCAAGGAAAAATCCACCATACAAAATCGGAATGATTGACAATGCGATACACGAAATTAACAGCATACGGTTATGTCGTAAATTCGCCCATTCGGCACGAACTGCATCACGCCGATCGCGCAATTTTGCTCTTATTCTTTCAGTCATAACATCTCTCCTTTGAGTGCGTCGTCGATAATCTCTTGCATCGTCACACTAGATAAACTGCGCCGCCACGCCAATTCCGCTTCGTGCATTTTTTCCTGTACCACAGACATACCTTTTTCAACAGCGCGACGGCGATTCTTAAACACGCGCTCAACAATGCCCGCCGGCTGGAAAAACGGCTCATCACCTTCAATCGCCTCAACGACCATCAATAGCGTGATCAGCCGCATCGGTTGTACCAATACAAATCCGCCTTTTGCGCCAGGTTCGGACGAGATTAGCCCTGCAATGACAAGTCGCCGCGTGATTTTCGTCAAATACGACGGCGATACCGCCATACGCGCACTCAGTTCGCCGTTAGTAATAGGGGATAGGTTACATGACGCAATAAGCGCCAAAATACAACACGCTTGTTCAGTCGCTGTTGATAGTCTCACGGGACGATACTCCAATCATCGATAATTTATATCTATAATCTATGATACGCAATTTGCGAAAAAAGTCAACCGTCTATTTACCATTTCGTGCCTATAGACAAATTCACATGCTATAAAAAGAAGTCCCCCTCCTTTTTACCGGGGGACTTCCCTCTATTTTAGGCTAGTAGCCGTGTTTTCACGCCGTAGAAGAGCGTTTTTCTACATGTACCCGCCCATACCGCTCATATCTGGCGTACTTGGAGTTTCTTTTTCTGGGACATCAACTACTAACGCGCCCATTGTCATTGCCGTGCCAGCGATTGAGGCAGCATTTTGAAGCGCCTCTTTAGTAACGCGCACCGGATCAACAACACCGTTCTTCTTTAGGTCAATTAGTTCGGTTGGGTGGTTCACATCAATACCTTGCCCCGCCTTAGCCTTACGCACTTGCGGCAACCATTCGTCAGCGTTCAAACCGGAGTTTGCAAGCAGAATACGGAACGGCTGCTCCAGCGCGTTTACAAGCAATTTCTCACCCGCCACGACTGACGCATCTTTACTGCCTGCATATTTATAGTTACCAGCTAAATTAACCAATGTCACGCCGCCACCCGGCACGATTCCTTCAGCAAGCGCCGCTTTAACCGCCGCAACTGCGTCGTCGACACGATACTTCTTCTCTTCAATCTCCGTCTCAGTCGCACCACCGACTTTAATCACTGCAACTTCGCCCGTCAACGCCGCTTGGCGCTTCAGCAGGTTATTGCGTGTATAATCGCTTGATGTCTCTTCAACCTGTACATCAATTTGGTCAACACGCGCCTGCACTTCACTCTTGCTGCCTGCGCCCTCAACGATCGTCGTCACGTCTTTTGTGGCGATAACTTTGCGCGCTGAACCAATCACGTCGCTGCCAACGTTGTCAAACGTCATGCCCGTATCATCAGTAATAACTTTTGCACCAACTAATGCTGCAATGTCATACAGTACATCTTTGTCGCTTGGCGCTTTGATAGCAAGCGTATTAAACGACCCTTTTAGACGATTCAGTACCAGCAGGCTAAGCGCTTCGCCATCTACATCATCAGCAATCAGCACCAAATCCTTCTTACCGCTTTGCGCAATCATCTCAAGCAGCGGCACAAATTCTTGCGCTGACGAAACTTTCTTGTCGGTCACCACAACCGCCGGCTTGTCGTACACTGCTTCCATGCGCTTTGGATCGGTCACCATATATGGACTGATAAACCCGCGTTGTACCGTGAAGCCTTCAACGACTTCGCTTTCCAACTCTAGACCACGTCCTTCTTCAACTGTCACAATACCATTCGGACCGATTTTGTCCATTACATCGGCAATCAGCGCGCCGATCGCTTCGTCGCCTGCCGAGATCGTCGCAACTTCTGCCACGCGCTTTTTATCGCCTTTGATGTCTTCTGATAATTTAGTCAGTTCTTTAGTAACTTCAACCGCAGCACGCTCCAGTCCTTTACGCAACAGCATCGGATTATGTCCAGCGGCAATCAGCTTGTTTGCTTCGTGCAGAATATGATAGGTCAGCACTGTCACTGTCGTCGTACCATCACCCGCGACATCATTCATCTTGTTGGCAGCTTGTTTAATCAGCTCAGCACCGACTTTAAAACCAAGCGTTTCGTCGTCAATATCAGCAATATCAATGCTCTTTGCTACCGTTACACCATCATGTGTTACACTCGGACCGCCATAGCTTTTACCGACCACAACATTACGCCCCTTCGGACCCATCGTAGTTTTGACTGCATTGTACAATACTGCCGCTCCACCTAAAACGCGGCGGCGCGCGTCTTCATCGTAAAAAACTTTTTTCGCCATATATTTACTCCTCTACTGTTGCGAGAATATCCTCGTCTTTGATAATCAAATATTCTTCCTTGTCAAGTTTGATCGTTGTCGCTGCGTAATTTTTATACACAACATTTTGACCATTCTTCACGTCCTTAACGTCCGACCCGACGGCTATAACTTTCGCCGCCTCTGACTTTTCTTGAGCCGATTCAGGGAGCAGAATCCCACTCGCAGTTTTACTCGGTTTCTTCTCCTTGACGGCGACAACGAAGTGCGCCATCGGCTTGATTGGTGAACTCATCAATTACCCCTTTCGTATTAACTGGCACTCTCTATGCAAGAGTGCTATTTCTAGCACTCAGTATATACGAGTGCTAGAAAATGTGCAAGAGGTTTTATGAAAATAATTTTGAGTTCCTGGTGAATACTATAAGCATGAGCACGGCAGCTACCCTGAAATGACCTGTACATGTCATGTATCGACGCCTGAAAGAGCACCCGCTTGCGCGATGACGTCGAATGTCCTGAGGGTAAATATAACAATTCCGCAGAAATCATCATTCAACATATTAGCCAAAATAGCGCAAAATAGCGGCTAGCCCGCCGCTATTTTAGAAACTTTCGATTTCGCCTCGTCTAACTTTCGATAACGGTACCGACCTGCCCATCAAGCGCGTCGCTTGCATGCTCAAGACTCGCAATGATAGCGCGACGACCTGGTTTTTGTGCGAATTTCATTGCTGCTTGCACTTTTGGTAGCATACTGCCCGGCGCAAACTGTCCAGCGTCCACATACCTTTGCATTTCCTGCACTGTTGTACGTCCGATCGCGCGTGCTGTCGATTTTCCATAATCAACCATCGCGTTATCGACTGCCGTCAAAATCACTAGCGCTTCCGCATCAACAGCATCAGCAACGACTGCCGCAGTGAAATCTTTATCAACAACCGCCTCAACGCCTTCGAGCCCTTCGTCTGCAGTTTCGATGACTGGCACACCGCCGCCGCCGCCTGTGATAACTGTCACGCCAGCATCAAGCATTGCCTTTACTGTATATTCTTCAACAATTCGTAACGGCTTCGGAGACGGTACGACGCGGCGCCATCCGCGTCCGGCATCTTCCTTAAACACGAAATCCCTGCCGTTTGCCGCAGCGCTAGCATCATCTTTCGTTTTGTAGAACACACCGATCGGTTTCGTCGGGTCTTTGAACGCCGGATCATCTTTGTCAACAACAACCTGCGTCACGACTGTCGACGCAACGCTATGCATATGACGGCGGCTAAACTCATCAATCAGTGCCTGCTGTAGCCAAAACCCAATTGCACCCTGGCTCATCGCCACGCACGTATCAAGCGGAAATGTCGGCACCTCCGCCGTGTTTATTGATTCCTCGTGCAGAACAATATTACCGACTTGCGGACCATTACCATGCACGATCACCAATCGATATCCGCTCAAGATCAACGGCACCAGATGACGCGCCGTTGCATCGGCAACACGCTGCTGCGCGTGCGCCGATGCCTCACCTTGTTTTTGCAGGGCATTGCCGCCCAATGCGACGACGACTGTTTTCCGGTTCATCAATGAATCATCCCGAACAACGCGATCACAACGAGGCTAATCACGGCAAAGACTATCATAATCGGCAGCGTACGCTTCAGCCAGGTACGGTACGATACGCCAGCGAGCGCTAGCCCACCCATCAGTGACGCAATCGTTGGCGCCATCATATTAAGCACGCCAGATGCTGTTGCGAAAGCCGCCACGACAACTTCCTTGCCAACACCAACCAGCTCAGCCACTGGTGCAATAACGGGCATCGTTGCCGCCGCCAAACCAGACGATGACGGAATGATAAATGACATTGGCAGGAAGAAAATATACGCCAGCACGCCAACAAACCCTTGTCCGACATGTTTCAGCGAGTTTTCACCCCAGCTAATAATCGTGTCTTGTATACCGCCATTCTGCATAACAACACCAACACCCGCCGCCACTGCGATAATAAGAGCAACGCTTAGCAAGTCAGCTGAACCTTTCAGGAACGAATCAACAACAAACACTTCCTCTTTTTTGAACTGGTGGTAGTAAATTGTCGCAATCACGATTGTTGAGATCAAGAATAGTGCTGAAATCTCGTTAAAGTACCAATCACCAAACGGAACTGAGTGTCCAATACCAAACACTGCACCAATTACTGGCATATCGCTTGCCGCAGTGTACAGATCTTTGAAAAGTGTTACGCCCCACTTTTCCCATGGCATGAGCGAAATGGTCATACATACAAACGTCAACGCGAATACAATCATCACCGCAACACGCGAACGTGTAAACTTTGGCACGTTCGTCATATCAAGCGCTGTCGTTACCGGTTTATAGCGCACATCATCTTTGTAGTTGCCTTTTTTCACTTTCGCAGCATAGCGCATCGTAAACACGATCGCCGCAACCAAACACAATAGCCAAACAATTGCCTGAACGCCAAGCACTTTATTCAGCTCGACACCGGCAGATTTTGCTGCAATGCCTGTCGAAAATGGATTCAGCGTTGAGCCAAGCACACCAGAACCGGCACCGAGCACAATCACCATCACTGCGGTCATCGCGTTGTAGCCAGCTGCCATCATGATCGGCACGACGAGCGCATAAAAGGCTACCGTCTCTTCTTGCATACCGTATGTTGTACCGCCGATCGAGAAGAATGTCATCAGGATCGGAATAAGCCACTTCTCTTTGCCTTTCATCTTACGGAGCAATGCGCCAAGCGTCGCATCAAGCGCGCCGGTTTTCATCATCACGCCCAAGAAACCGCCAAGGATGAGGACGAACACGATAACATCAAGCTTTTCAGACATGCCTTTAATCGGTGCGATGAAGGCATCCCACAGCCCTTGACGACCATCATGCGTGACAGCATTACCATCGTCGTCTTTTTTTGGCTCACCGCTATCGTCGAGGTCAACAATCTTTTGCTTGTCAACTTTCGAGTACGTACCTGATTCGCGGTTACCGTCTTTATCGAGTTTATACTGACCAGATGGTATCACCCACGTCAACGCCGCCATTAACGCAATCACAACGAACAGTACGGTAAACGCCGATGGCGATCGCAGCTTCTTCTTAACTTTTTTAATTTTTTCTACCATTTTGGAGCCTCCTTCACTCCGTTATTTTACAGCGTCAACGCCATGACGGCCTTGATGGTATGCATACGATTTTCAGCTTCGTCAAATACGACACTATGTTTGCTGCGGAATACTTCATCAGTCACTTCCATACAATCAAGGCCGTACTGATCGTGGATCTGCCGACCAATCACCGTATTTGTGTCATGGAAAGATGGTAAGCAATGCAGGAACTTCACGTTTAGGTTGCGCGTCTGCTCAAGCATTGCGCGATTAACTTGATACGGCTTGAGGAGAGCGATACGTTCAGCAAATTGATCTTCTTCGCCCATTGATGCCCATACATCGGTATAGATTGCATCTGCACCCGCAAGCGCCTCGCTGTGATTGTCGGTAATCATAATTTTCGCACCAGTCTCGGCAGCGATCGTACGCGCCGTTTCGAGAATGTCACCAGTCGGGTGCAATTCACGCGGCGCCAATATTCGAAAGTCAACGCCCATTTTTGCCGAACCAATTAACAAGCTATTCGCCATATTATTGCGCCCATCGCCGACAAACACCAGCTTCGCACCTTTCAACTTACCGACATGCTCTTCAATTGTCATGAAGTCTGCCAAGATCTGCGTCGGGTGGAATGTATCAGTCAAGCCGTTCCACACCGGCACATTTGCGAATTCCGCCAAGCCTTCAACTGTTGAATGGGCGAAGCCGCGGAACTCAATACCGTCAAACATGCGACCAAGCACCTTCGCCGTATCTTCAACCGACTCTTTCTTGCCAAGTTGGATGTCGTCTTTGCCTAAGAATTCCGGCGCCACACCGAGATCGTTTGCAGCAACCGTGAATGCGCAGCGCGTCCGCGTTGAGGTCTTTTCAAATAACAGCGCGACCTGCTTGCCTTCGTGCAGACGATGCGCTTGGCCATCTTTCTTTTGGCGCTTCAATTCATGCGCTGTATCAAGCATTAAACGGATTTCGCTCGGCGTGAAATCTTTTAGCGCCAAGAACGACCGCCCCTGCAACTCACGCGAGAGCGTCCATTTGCCGGATGACACAACACTTGCGCTTGGCTCTGCTTTTTCGATAAACCGCGGCGCAACCATGCTCGGTACGCTTGCAACCGGAACGCTAACTCCGCGATTATCATTCACTTCAATGCGGCGCTTCAATTCCTCACGCACCAGCGGCATACTCATACAGCGCGGGCCGCCGCGGCCACGACCAAGTTCCGAACCGGAAATCTCAATCACTTCAACGCCAGCATCGCGCAGCTTCTGGTTCGTCACATAGTTACGATCATATGTCACCACCACACCCGGCGCAATTGCAAGCGTGTTGCTTCCATCATTCCATTGCTCGCGCGCTGCTGCAATTTCATCACCGCCGCCACACTCAATCAGCGTAATCTTCGGAAGACTGAGCGCTACGCGCAACGCATGCTCTAGATCATTTTCGCGCGTAATCTTCGGGTATTTCTGCCCTTCAACTTTCTCTAGAATAAACAGATTCAAGTGGCCTTCGGCGTCGCGAATCTCCGGATGAATCGTAAATTTATCGTAGTCAATCATCGTAAACACTGTGTCAAGGTGCATGAATGCATGGCTCTTTGGAATTTGCAGAGCGATGATTTTCTTAAACTCCGATCCGGCAAACAAGTTTGCCGCCATCGTTTCGATCGCTTCCGGTGTCGTACGCTCGCTGATACCGATTGCCATTGTCGTACGATTCAGGATAAGCTCGTCGCCGCCCTCCATTGAGAATTTCTCATCGCGGTTGTACCATACTGGGATATTCTTACCGGCAAACCGCGGATGGTGGTCAATGATATAGCGCATGAACAGTGATTCGCGGCGTCGTGCCGGCCAGTGCATGCGATTAATCGTCAGCCCGCGCCCGATTGCCGCCGCTGGATCGCGCGTAAAGTACAAATTCGGCATTGGATCAAGATAGAATGGATAATGATCCTGCTCAACCATGTCATGTAGCTGCTCACTATGCTCGGCTGGCAAGTTGATTTCATCTTTACGTACGCCCGCCATAATCTTACGTACCATTTGACGCGGCTCCATGCCAAGCAAGTATTCTGCCAGTGCCCGCGTAACGCGACGTTCGCCTTGCTTACTTGCCGCAAGCATCTCATCGACAAATTGCCGCCGCACCGCGTCGTCCGCCAATGATTCCGCCGCCAGCTCGTCGAGATACAGCACCTCAATACCACGCTCACGCAATACGTTCGCAAACCGGTCGTGCTCTTCTTGTGCTACTTTCAAATGCGGAATGTCGTCAAACAACAAATCATGTAATGTTTCCGGTGTCAGATTCTCTAATTCTTCGCCCGGGCGATGCAATAGCACCGTACGAAGCCGTCCAATCTCTGATGTAATATAAATAGGTTCGTCCACCCTAACCCCCTGCGGTTGTGTATGTTAATTGTTAATGCTTATATTGTAGCAGGTTATACTGTACGCGCAAGTAATCTACGATTATTCCACTATAAAATAGGCGAGCGTCCAAATAACCCAATCCACCCTACCCTATTCGGCTAGATTTTTTACACAAAAAGCCGTATCATAACCTTTATGAAAAAAATACTACACGCCCATCATCCATTTCGCATCTTCCTCGTTTCCGCCCTATTAACAATTGGACTGGGCGCATGGACGGCGTGCAATAAAGGAGTTGAAGCTCTCTGGCTGTTTGTTGTGCTTGTTCTCCTTGAGGTGACCTTCAGTTTTGACAATGCCGTTATTAATAGCCGTATCCTGGCGCGCATGTCAAAATTCTGGCAGGCGATGTTTTTAACAGTCGGGATTATCACAGCAGTGTTTGTAGTGCGATTTATCTTACCGATCGTCATCGTTATGTTATCGAGCCGACATGATTTTATGAGCGTACTTCATATGGCGCTTCATCAACCGGCAGCCTATAGCGCCACGCTGCATAGCGCCGCGCCAATTATTAATGCATTCGGCGGTACGTTTCTTTTGATGATTGGCATCAGCTATTTCATGGATCGCAATAAAGATCTCTACTGGCTTAAGCGAATCGAAAAGATGATGTCGCGATTCGGACGTTACGAAGTCTTTAAGGTATTCGTAATGTTGCTCGTCGCAATGGGACTATACACTACTGCCGACCCGGCACACCGCGAAGCAATTTTGGCAGCATCGGTACTCGGCACGCTCGTGCATTTAGCACTTGAGTTGTTTGGCGATTACTTCTCAGCGCGACAATCGCACGCCAAAGTATTAACCGGCATGGCGGCATTTGCTTCGTTCGTTTATCTCGACATTCTTGACGCTTCATTTTCACTTGATGGCGTAATCGGCGCCTTCGCGATTACTAACGACGTAATTTTGATTATCGCAGGGCTAGGCGCTGGTGCATTGTGGGTGCGGTCGCTAACAGTATACTTGACGCGAACAAACAAACTTGCAAAGTATCGTTACCTAGAGCATGGTGCACACTGGGCAATTTTAGCACTCGGCGTTGTTATGCTCGTAAAACTCTATCATGTCGATCCACCAGAATGGTTCGTAGGCTCAATTGGACTCGTCTTTATCGCCACTGCAATCGTCTCAAGCGTACTTGAAAAGACCTACGCCGACCATCGCAAAAAGCATTCAATCGCTCAGAAAATTAAAGCGCGCTTAATGAAGATATAGCCAAAAAACCTTTAAAACGCACAGTGAAGCGATCCGTTTTACAAAGGCCGACTCTTACAGTTGAGTTATTCCCAGCGAAACACGCGCGTTGAAATAAAATACACAACGACTGTCACGCCAAGCACCATCAACGTCTGCTCTCCGACAGCAGCCAAACTAGCATTCTCGGTCATAATCAGCCTTAGCCCATCAACTACCGGCGTCATCGGAATAAATTTCGTAATACCTTGCAGCCACTCTGGAAACAGATAGCTCGGGAAGAACGCGCCAGACAAGAACATCATTGGAAACGATACGAGATTCGTAAGCGGCGACGATTGGTTTTCATTCTTTGCCCATGAGCCGATAAGCAACCCCAAGCTCACCATCATTGCTGCCGCCAGCGCAAGAAACAAACTGAATGTTAGCCAGTCGCCGCGTATTTGAAAGTGGAACATCAAGTGCCCGACTAGCAGCATTGACACTGCACTCAGCAATGAGATTAGCGTATAGACGATCATCGTCGCCAAGATCAACTGTCCTGACGTAAACGGTGCTGCCTGCAACCGCCGATACGCGCCTTTTTGCTTCTCCGTCGGCATTTGATTTGCCAGACCAAAAATCCCCATACTCATCAAACTAAACGCCAACAAACCGGTAAACGTATAGTCAAACGTTTTCAACGCTTTATCGCCCACCGCCTGCGATACCACTTTTAGCGGCGCCTCCGGCTGTCCCATGCCTCTATTGATGCCGTCGACGATCTGCGTCATCACAGCGCTCAGTGTGCCGCCAGCTTGATCTGAGCCTTTTGCATAGAGCACATTAATTGTACCGCTCGGGCGACGGTCAGCACCCGGCTTGCCAAAATCTTTCGGCAACTCAATTATACCGTCTAGCTGCGAATGCTTCATTTTTTCCCTCGCCTCATCCATGCTACTAACGTCTTGAACTTTCAATACTGAAGTGCCGTCTTTCTTGGCGTTATCGACAAATTGTTTAGCAAATAGACTATCAGAATGATTGATAATCGCTACTTTTAGTGACGCCGACTGGTTATTGAAGATCGTGCCAAATACTAACAAAAAAATCAGCGGAAATAAAAAAGTAAAAAACAGCGCCATTTTATCGCGCATAACGCGCTTCGCTATCGCCACTACTTGGCCGAATACGCCCGTCCAATATGCTTTCATCAATCTCGAATCGCCTTTCCTGTTAAATCAATGAATACATCCTCCAAGTTAGCCTGCTCAACAACCTGTTTTTTCTTGAAACCACGTTTTAAGAGTGCCTGGATAAGATTATGCGGTGTATCAATCGTCAGAATTTTACCATTATCCATAATTGCTAGCCGGTCGCACAAAATTTCCGCTTCGTCCATATAATGCGTCGTCAGTATAATCGTCATGCCTTCATTGCGAATCTGCTTGATCAAATTCCACATGTTACGACGCGCCTGCGGGTCAAGCCCGGTCGTCGGTTCATCGAGAAACAATACTTTCGGTGTATTCACCAGCGTTGAGGCAATAGCGAAGCGCTGCTTTTGTCCGCCGGAAAGTTGCTCAACGTAATTTTTTGCTTTATCAGTTAATTGGACTTTCTCAAGCAGTTTATCAGCGTTCACCCGCGTACCGTACAAGCTCGCAAACATTTTCAGCTGTTCGCGCAAATTCAGCTTGTCATAAAAGCTTGTCGCCTGCAGCTGAATACCGATAATACGCTTAACTTTCTTCGGCTGTTTGGCAACATCAATACCGTCGATATGAGCTTGTCCGCCGTCAATCGGTCGAAGCGCTTCAAGCATCTCAAGCGTCGTCGTTTTGCCGGCGCCATTCGGTCCAAGAATACCGAAAATCTCACCTTCACCCACGCTAAACGACACGCCGTCTACTACGTTTGTTCTGCCGTAGGCTTTAACTAGACCGATTGCCTCGACGATTTGTTTCGTCTGCATTACATTTTCTCCCGTAGTCTTGTTTCATTCACTTTAGTATATCACCCCTTTCCCGAAAGCGTAGCAAGCAACTGTTTCAATATCAATCTTGTATCTACGGTTTCGCAGTCGTCTTAATATCAGCATGCTATTTGTCGATATCCATCAGATGAAAAGCAATGTCTCACGCATCCTTTTCTCTCGCGCGATCACACTTTCACTTGCGCATTAGTCCAAGGATCCAATAAGGTATTAGAGCTAGTGCTACATACTTAATTTTACTGAGGATTTGGGCTAAATTGCTGGACTAAATTTTGCAGATAGACCATTAAATAATTATATAACAATATGTTAAGAACATACTTAACATATTAGAATTATAAACAGATATAATAACTATAAATTTGTTAAAAGTTATTGATATAATAAATAAAAACATTTATAATAACAGCGTGAAACCGATTGTTCATATTAACCCAACTTTTGACTCGCAGTTAGTAAGCGAAATATTTTCTTTAGAGCGATTACGCTACATGCAGCTTGGCGGAACAACACCACCATGGCTTTTTTATGATTTAAAGGAGATTATGCACATTTTAGAAAGTGTTGCATCTGCTAGGATAGAAGGAAACCATACAACAGTAGCAGGCGCAGCACTTGATTCCCTCTCGTCTGATAAGCCAGCAGAGAATGAAGACTTTCAAGAGCTACGCAATATTCGTAAGGCAATAAAATTTATTGAGGAGAATCTTAGCGATGATAACTCACCGCCAATTACCCCAGGTTTTATACGAGAACTACAGAAAATAGTTACCGCCAACTTAAAAAACAGTGGAAGCAGAGCTCCTGGCATATGGAGGCAGGAACCAGTACACATTACGAAAAGCGTTCATCAACCACCAGAGCATGTTGAAATACCGGCGCTCATGCAGGATCTGTGCAGTTATATTGAAAGTAAAAGTGAAAATAAGACAGATATAATTAAGATTGCAACCGCCCACCACCGCCTAGCTGCGATTCATCCGTTTGATAACGGTAATGGTCGCACAGCGCGCCTACTAACTTACGCAATGCTCGTAAAATTGCGCTTTATTGACAAAACAAAGCGGACGATACTAAACCCATCGGCTATATTTTGTACTGATAGACAAAAGTACTATACTATGCTAGCAAAAGCTGACAGCAACAGGGTAGCAGACATGGAGGCGTGGTGCTTGTATGTTGCGCGGGGTATTTCCGCTGAACTTGAGCGGGTCAACAGATTACTCGACCGAAATTACTCATCCTCAAACATCATAGAACCAGCTATCAAAAACGCTCTTGATAGTAAATATATATCGCAGGAAGAATATGAGATTTTACGTATCGCTATGCGCAAAGACATTATCCAGGCGCAAGATGTAAGGCATATATTCGGCACGACGCCGTCAAAGATGGTTCAGACTTCTCGGGCGTTAGCTCATATGCGCGAGAAAAACCTTCTGATGGTACACCCAAACTATAAAAAGAAGTATGTTATGCGATTTGCCAACAACTATCTACTCTCCGATGTCTTAAGGGCAATGGACAAGAACAATTTGCTAGTAGTAAAAAATGAAACAAATGAGATATAGACACACGCATACCATGTTTAATGATAGGATACCGTCCACCGGTGAAAAAGTTGTTGCAAAGTTGCTACTCTATAATGAAGCAAATGAGGTTCTGGTGTTATACCGCAGCATGACGCATCCACATTTTCCTGGACACCCAGACTTTCCTGGCGGTGAAGTTGAGACAAACGAAGACTGGCGCGCAGCAATATGCCGAGAAACGAAAGAGGAAACGGGTATAATAATCATGCCCAATAACGTAACACACGTGCTGACAAAAGAACATACGCACGTGACACATGTTGTATATGAAACGCATGTACACGACAACCCCCAGGTGCAACTCAGTTGGGAACATAGTCAATATACGTGGCTCGCAAAGGAGAACCTTTTACGCATTACACCGGCAGGAGCAGACCAATATTATATTGATGTGGTTAATTATATTATAAGTAAATAGCCCGAAAAGATTCAGGCTATTCTATAATTATTAAGGTTATTGATAGCTAGAATCCAGTAAGTAATTTGAAGCGTACTGTTTCAATTCCATTACCAGAGCACATTGCTTCAAATTTCCATTTACCGTTTGCATCAACCGTGTTTGCATTTGCGAGACAACCTCCAACGTTCGCACCGCCCGCATCCAACGCAGAAAAAGTTATCTGGATATAGCCATTGATCGCTTCATCGGAATTGTTAGAAACAGCACCAGTAGCCTTTGTCGTGTATGGATTACTTTGCCGCGACCGCTGATCTAACCTCAGCGCGCTTCAGGCGATAATTCGTGCATAAGAGCGTGCGATACTTCTGTCGTCTCACCTATTCCATTTTACTAACTCCTTGCGTATTTTTTATAAAGACATAAAACGTAAGTACTTACAATAACTTGACGATCTGCCTACTGATTCGTACTATTATGTAGTATGAATATTTCGAGTCTCGACTTCGCTGACGGCGCTAAAATCCCAAAAGCTTACACACGGCTTGGCGGCAATCGACGCCCAACACTGCGCATTGCCGGCGTGCCAGCAAATGCAAAAAGTCTCGCCGTTATTTGCCATGATCCTGATGCGCCCGGGCGCGATGGATTTTATCATTGGACTGTCTGGAATTTGCCACCCGAGACAACCGAAATCACTGGCAACACCCTGCCAAATGGCGCGGTTGAAGGCATAACCAGTTGGGGTCATTCCGGCTACGGCGGTCCTCAACCGCCGTTCGGCACACACCGATACCAGTTCTTTGTTTACGCACTCAACACTATACTCGACATTCCAGCTGCTACAAAGCCGCAAGCGTTGTCTGCTACTATGCAGCCGCATATCATCGACCAGGCGGTATTGACGGGAATGTTCAGCGCGTTAGACACTTTTCGAAAGTAGATTTAAATTAAGCCATCTTGTACATGTCTTGATATACGCACCCAATATGGTCAACAATCTCTGCATCAATCACCTTCCCCTCATCAATATACTGCGCCACTATATCCGTGATGCATAAACCCGCCCATGCAATTGCATCGTTTGTCGTGGCAGCACCTTTCGCTCGCAATCTGTGAAATCCGCGTTGAAACTCTTCAACCCTTGGTAACGGCTTACCAGACACAACCGTTCGAGCATATCCGCCAGGTATATTGTTCGCGAAACAATATACCAATGCTTCAATGTACATACTTTTCCAAGTAAATCCATGCGGCGGACGGATATGACTCGCGGTAATACATATCTCGTACGGCTGTTTCATCAATGTGCGGCTGCGTTTCGAGCATGATTCTATCACGTGAATATACTCGTGCAACACAACGGTAACAACATTTGCTATAGCGCTTTGGCGGTACTCAATATACGGGCGCAGCAAGATAAAGTCGGTACCGCTAATCCGATGCCCAATCACGCCCGCATCGGGGATATTCGGTAATACATAGACTGTAAGCGTGGTATGCAAATCAAATGTCGAAGCAAGAAAGGTCTTAATGTTCACAAGTAATTCATTAGTACGCGCGAAATTATACGCCTGGAGTAAATCGCGCCACATCAGCATCGTTTTTTGTGTATCACGCCAAACGAGTGCTTCAAACAGCGGCATGCACGGTAGCGCCCGCTCTACGATCGTTTGCGCATCATGCGAGCGAGTATTACCAGCGTATAATTCTGCCAACAGCTGCCGCGGGTTGGAATTGTACTGCAAAAGATATTTTACATCGTGCAGTGCTTTTTGTTGTTCTTGCGACAACATAGAGTGAATCTGCCCTGTATAATACGCTGCCGATTCTGCGTCGACTGCCGATGAATCATCCCACCCAGCAACAATCTGCAGCCAATAATAAAAAGTTGTCTGCTTATCGACTGAGAAAACAACACCCATTCTTTTAGTATATGCTAATCTGCAAACTGGCTATTATATAGCTCAGCATAAAAACCATGCTGGTCAAGTAACGCTTGGTGTGTACCCTGCTCAATGATATTGCCGTTTTTCACGACTAAAATCAGATCAGCGTCGCGAATTGTACTGAGCCGGTGAGCGATAACGAAGCTAGTTTTGCCCTTCATCAGCCGATCCATTGCTTGTTGAATCAGCACTTCGGTGCGCGTATCAACTGAGCTGGTAGCTTCGTCTAAAATCAACATCGGCGTTTTAGCAAGCATCGCCCGTGCGATAGTCAGCAGTTGTTTTTCACCCTGCGAAATGTTCGTTGCCTCTTCGTCAAGCACCATGTCGTAGCCGCCTGGCAGCGAGTGAACAAAGTGATCAACGTGCGCTTCTTTGGCGGTAGCGATCAGTTCATCGTCGCTAGCATCCGGACGACCGTAACGCAAATTATCGCGAATCGTGCCACTAAATAGCCATGTATCCTGCAGTACCATACCAAACATCTGCCGCACGTCGCTGCGCTTCATCTGGCGGATATCAACGCCGTCAATTTTAATCGCGCCACTGTTAATCTCATAAAATCGCATCAGCAAATTTACCAGCGTCGTCTTGCCGGCGCCGGTCGAACCAACGATCGCCACGCGCTGCCCCGGCTTGACACGCGCCGATAAGCCCTTGATAACCGGCTCGCCTGGATTATAACCAAAGGTGACGTTATCAAATTCCACGCCGCCCTTCACTTTTTCTAGCTTTACCAAATCCCTACCCTCGCGCGTCTCTTCTGGTTCGTCGATAAACTCAAATACCCGCTCCGCTGCCGCAGCCGTTGATTGCAAAACGTTAGCGATATTTGCCGTCTGTTCAATCGGCTGATTAAACTGTCGCATATATTGAATAAACGCCTGAATATCGCCAACCTGCAATCGACCATTGATCGCCAGCCAACCACCCAACACTGCCACGCCAACGTAGCCCAAATTTCCCACGAAATTCATAATCGGCCACATCAGTCCCGACAAAAACTGCGATTTCCAAGCACTTACGTGCAGTTGATTATTAATTGTCGTAAATTTTGCGAGCGAACGCGCTTGCCCGTTAAACACACGCATAACTTGATGTCCAGCATACATTTCCTCAATATGCCCGTTCAGTTCGCCGAGCTCAGTTTGCTGACGAGTAAATTGTACCTGCGATTTTTTCGCAATTAGCAGCACAAAACCCATGCTCACTGGCAACACTAGAAGTGCTACTACTGTCATCTGCCAACTAATTGATAGCATCATTGCCACGATACCAGCAATCATTACCACCGCCGACACGATTTGCGACAAACTTTGATTTAGCGTCTGGCTGATTGTATCAACATCGTTCGTGACGCGACTGAGCACCTCACCGTAAGTTTGCTTATCAAAGTAGCTGAGCGGCAAACGGTTAATTTTCAACGAAATATCACGCCGCATCTGAAATGCGACTTTTTGCGTTACGTTTGTCATGATCCAGCTTTCAAGATAGCGGAGCGTTGCACTCAACAGATACAGCCCAATAAGCCACAGAACAATTTGGCCAATTGCGTCAAAGTGAAACGCTGGTCTTTTCGTCACATCAAGCGCGCGGATCGCATCAAGCTGACCGGCTGGGATTTTGTTTTCAATCTCCGATTTGTTTGGCAACTTGTTTAATATATTACCTCCCGTTGTGCCGCTTGGCAGCTTTGTATCCGCCGGTAGTTTTTTCGTGATTGTATCGTATGCTTTGATACTAACGTAATCTTTCACGATCTGGTTAGTTGCCTCGCCGAGTATTTTCGGGCTAACGATTGCAAAAATTGTGCTGCCAACCGCAAGCACTGCAACCGCTAGTAACCGCCAACGAAACGCCGCCAAATAGCATACTAATTTTTTCATCGTACCGCGAAAGTTTTTAGCTTTTTCGCCCGCACCCATATTTCCCATCGGTCCGCCTTGGCGCACGCGTGGTCGTTTTTTAAAATCTTGTTTATTACTCATCGCGCTACTCCTTTCTGCCGCCGGACAGATCGCGTAGCAGACCTTTTTGATGCTGATGATGGCGTAGCAACATTAGCCGCTAGCTGCGCAAGCTCTTCATCAGACAACTGCGACGCGGCAATTTCTTGGTATATACGGCACGACTGCATCAATTCAGCATGCGTGCCCTGCCCGACGATTTTACCCTCGTCAAGTACGATGATTTTATCAGCATTCATAATCGTGTTGATACGCTGCGCCACAATCAGCATAGTTTTATGTTTCATCTCCTTAGCAAGCGCGCGCCGTAGTTTCGCGTCAGTCTTAAAGTCTAGCGCCGAAAACGAATCGTCGAAAATATAAATCTGTGCCTGCGTTGCCAGCGCACGCGCAATTGATAACCGCTGACGCTGTCCGCCCGATACGTTGCTGCCACCCTGCGCAATACTACTGTCGTACGCACTGTCAAGTTCATTAATAAATTCTGCCGCCTGGGCAACCTGCGCCGCTTTCTCAAGCTCCTTACGCGACGCTTTCTGATTACCGTAAGAAATGTTACTCGCGACCGTACCGCTGAAAAGTACGCCTTTTTGCGGCACATAGCCGATGCGTGAGGTCAGCTCACTGAGCATGACATTGCGGATATCAACACCATCAAGCAAAATCTGCCCAGCACTCACGTCATAGAACCGCGGGATTAAATTAATGAGAGTTGATTTACCGCTGCCCGTACTGCCAATAAACGCCGTTGTTTGCCCTGGCTCAGCAGTAAAGTTAATACCCGACAGTACTGGTAAATCCGCACCCGGGTAACTAAACGTTACATCACGAAATTCAATTTTTCCCACGCCATCCGCCGGAAGATGATTCGGTTGTTTCGGATCAGTAATTGACGGCTGCGTATCCAAAATCTCGCTGACGCGCCGCACCGACACCGCCGCACGCGGCACCATAATGAATACCATCGAAATCATCAAAAATGAAATAATCACCTGCATTGCGTATTGCAAAAACGCCATCATATTACCAATTTCTAGCGTCCCCGCATCAACAAGCCACGCGCCAAACCAAACCACTGCAATGCTTGTAAGGTTCATAACTAACATCATCACCGGATCAAGTACCATCATCAGGCGATTCACGAACAAATTTAGTCCGTTCAACTCATTATTCACGCGCTGAAATTTCGTTTGCTCAATTTTTTCATTGTGGAACGCCCGCACAACCCGCAAACCCGTTAAGTTTTCGCGCGTTACTAGATTCAGTTTATCAACCAGCTGCTGTAATTTCTTGAATCGTGGAACCGCCACAGCGAAGAGCATAACAATTATAATCAACAGCCCCGCCACTGCCGATGCGATGATCCACGTCAAATTTGGCGCATTTTCTAACGCTTTCTGAATACCACCAACCGCCATCAGCGGCGCCATCAGCGCAAAACGCAGCAGCATCATCAATGTCATCTGAATTTGCTGAATATCGTTCGTTGAGCGCGTAATAAGCGACGCGGTAGAGAACTGATTAAAATCCGCAATCGCAAGATTCTCAATCTGCGCAAACACCCGCCGGCGTACATCTCGCGCTAATCCTGTAGCAATCCGCGCCGCAAAGAATACGCTTGCAATCGTGCAAACGCCGCCGATCAGCGCAACGACGATCATCATGCGTCCATCTGTCCAAATCGAACCAAGATCCTGCAAGATAATTCCTTTGTTGACGATATTCGCCGAATAATCCGGCAAACGCAGCGACATCATTACTGCGACATACGTGAATACCACTAGCGCAACAAACGCCGCAATGTACGGTTTACATAATTTCAAAATCGGTTTCATAGATATTCTTTCTGTTAATCCAGCTACCATTCTACACCATTTTATACGGAACCAGGATTTATATGGACTTCAACCAATAGATATTTCTAGCCTTCTGTATGCTATCGCGGTATAATTTAGCTATGAAAGGCTTTGATTGGCGGCGGGGGCTATTATCGCTTACCGGACTGAAACGCCTTATCCGGCAACCGCAGTACGTCGTGCTCAGTTTTATTGTTGCGTTTTTATTTTCGATCGTCATCTACGGGCTAATCCATATTAATTTTTACGGACCACTTTTTCTATCTTCGCTGCCAATTGTCGATAAGCTTGCGCTTGTTGGTCAGCTTATTACTGCATTAGCCTGCGACACAATTACGACGAGCACTGGTTTTATGATTATTCTTATTTCACTTTTACAGGGCATTGCTATTGCCGCTATCGTATTCGACGCTAAACACAACCGCGCAAACGACAAACAACTTGCATCACGCCAAACCGCAACGAGCAGCCTTGCTACCATAGCCGCCGCACTTGGACTCGGCTGCGTCCCCTGCGGTACGTCGCTTATTTTGCCAATCGTGACTTTGTTCTTTTCTGGTGCCGCCGCCACAACTGCTGCGCACATCGCTAATAGTTTCATACTAGTTGTTGCGCTCTGCTTGAGTATATGGTCACTTGTGAGATCTGGTTATATCGTTTATATTCATACGGAATTAACACAGCAAAAGGAGTCACATGCGTAACAATCGTGGTATTGCACCAATTAATATCGTTCTTGGCGTTGTTGCCGCTGGCATTGTCGCGTTATTTGTATATAATATCGCGAACCGTCCGCCTAACCAACATGTCGGGGATGGCAGACCATGGGTACAGCATATGTCACGCGGCAATGCAGACACAAAAAACGTTTTTATTGATTACACTGACTATTTTTGTTCATACTGTGCTCAGGTTGAAGCGGCAACATCACAGCATGAATTTAACGATACGTACATCAAACCTGGCAAACTACGCTATGAACACCGCGTCGTCACTGTACTTAAAAGCATGGTACCCAACAGCGAACAAGGCGCTGAAGCCGCCTATTGTGCTGCCGACCAAAATAAGTATTGGGAGTACACACACGACATCGTACCACGTATCAAATCCGACTACTTTGATAAAGGTATCGGTGTGAAAAATGTTGCTGTGCCAAAAGAAATTCCGAAGTTGCCGCTCAACTACTTCGCTGAATCGGCAAAATCAGCTAAGTTAGACATTGCTACATTTAGCGATTGTATGGCACACGAAAAGCATAAGTCCGAGATTGAAGCTAACACCAAACGAGCACTTGCGCTCGGCGTATCAGGTCTACCGTACATAGTAGTCAACAACTACACGACAAGTGGTTTCGCCGGCGGATACAACGGGCTGCATACGATTCTGAAGGCAGGCGGCATCAATCCATAGTAGACTGCGGATGTATCACTGCAAGTGATTGCTCAACGCGTAAACGCGCCGGATGAGTCCGCAGCCATTCGTCAACCGCCCGCACAGCACCTGGCAGCGCTTCGTTCGTGTAGTCATCAACGACGATAACCGCGCCATCCGCTAGCTTACCTTCAATAAGCCGCAGCGGCGTGAGAATCGACTCGTAATAATCGCCGTCCAGAAACGCGAAGCTGATTGGCGCCGGTATATCGCTCGGATGCAAATCACGGAACCACCCCTTATGAATGTGCGGCAATGGTATGCCGGCTTTTTTGAAATTCGTCATAAATTGCTTCTTCGTCGCTAGCAACTCGCCTGGGCGAAATTGCTCGCCGATAGGACTAATGTCGGGCGTTGTCTTCTCTGGCAAACCAGCAAATGAATCGTAAACATGAAATTGCTTGCCGCCCAGCCACCGCGCAATATGAATGCTCGCCGTGCCCGCGTAGCAGCCAAATTCAACCACTGCACCAGGCACTGTCTGGACACGTACCAGCTCGCGCAGGATAATCGCCAGCTCGCGAAACGTAATTTGTTCGGACAATAGCGTAGCAGCAGCAAGATATCTCTCTAAACTCATGCTTTTATTATACTCGCCGGTCAGGTATACTAAGGAAGACGTCGGGGTGTGGCGCAGCTTGGTAGCGCGCACCGTTCGGGACGGTGAGGTCGCTGGTTCAAATCCAGTCACCCCGACCAAGTGTTCGACACTCAAACCCACGTCCTGAGAGACCTCAGGCGTGGGTTTTTGGGTTGAACACGGCTTGTTCTGGACGGTCTTTGGTGGTTTGAGGCAGCTCTGCCGGTTCGGAGGCTGCGTGCCTGGTCTTGTGTTTGCGACCTCATGACCCCCTGCGACCTCGTGGCCCCGTGGTACTGGGAGGGTCTGTGCTGCGCCTGGTGGCTGTGGTGTGTGGGGCTGGCCACTGGCTGCGGTGGCAAGGTTTGCTGCCTGTTCCTCGTCGCGTTCTCCTGGATCCGTGGTGAGAGGCTTCATGCTCTCCTCGCCTTCGGGCAGGGTCTGCTCGTTGTCTGTCGGGCTCCCGCCCCAGCCCAGGATGCTGTCAAAGGGCGGCATGCAGGTGGCGGTGGTGGTGAGCTGGCTGGTGTCGTCGTGGGGGACGAGGTAGACATGTTCGAAGAGCAGTTGGTTGAGCATGCGTCGGATGTGGTTGGGTGCGTGGTGGTAGGTGTTAGCCATGTGCTGGGCGATGTCTAGTGCCTGAACGACTAGTTCTTCTTTATCTCCTAGATCTTGTTCTAGGGTTTGGATACGGTGGTTGGCAGCGGTTAGGCTGTGGGTGATACGTTGTTGTTCCTTGCGTAGTAGCTCTACGGGGATGGCGCCCTCGTAGTGGGCTTGGAGGAGCTTGTGCTGCCGGGTCTTCGTGCGCGAGGCGGGGACTGGCGCCAGCTACACGACCGGACAGGCCGATTTCTCCAGGGGAGATGTGAGGAAATGACGTTCACGCGACGTGGACACCAGGGGCGTACCCGGTGACCGGGAACCACCCCACGCAGACACCTCACCCCACACCACGGGTCGAGCAGACCGGTGGACAGAAATTGTGGTACAATAATGTATTAGATGACTGGTAGAATTTCAGAGACAGAGACACATCGAATAGATCGCGAGTTTGACGGTCGTCAAACTTTTGTGCGACGTGCTATCGGAAGGTTCGTGTTAGGCGTGACTCCAGTCAAGATAATAAAGAAAATCATCAGAAAAGATAGCAAGCAGGCTTTTTGGCGTCCTGGCGACAGGTTGACAGCATCAACAATTTTTGATCCTAATCCATCTTATTCTGCAGAAGAAGCGACAGAGTCTTTTGAAGAGCAGCGACATCGATTTCTTTACGATTCTGACGGTGGTTCATGGTGCGCATCGCCTAATTATGAATCACCTTGGCAGTCTGAATAGTTTATAGAGAAGATAACATCATTATGTTGCACGAAGAGATGATTATAGCTTCGGCTAATTATGCTGGTATATATCCTGCGATGCGAAGACTTGAGAGCTTTCGAAGTTTTTGGCTCAGAAGGCATCTCCTCACTTTAGATTTCAGCGAAGGAGAAAGGACATGGGTGGAACGGCAGTCTCCGTACCAGGCTCACTACCTTTGCGACACATTTATTAGCAGCTATGCCAATCCAATAGATCAAGCGGATAATTTCCATTAATGCTTGAGTGCCGCCTGAACTGGTTGTAGTATGCGAGATACCAATAAATCCTTTCCGGCACAATTGATGCACGTATGTTTGGAGATAAGCATTCCTCTTGGATAGTACGATTGAATCTCTCAATATGGGCATTGTCATTACTCTTGCGCACTCTGGAATGGCGCAAGGCAATCCCTTTAGAATTCAGTTGATCGTGAAACCATTTACCAAACTCTGGCCCGTTGTCGGTTTGTAGCATCGCCAGCGAGATACCGAGATAATCTTGTCCGCGCATAACAAAATGAAAGCTCGCCCGCTGATTGCATTTGGGAGAATACTCAGCATAGGCAGCACGCGAAAAGAGATCTATGAGTGTATAGACATAAAAGCGCCCGCCATCTCTTTGCACGAAATGAATAGTATCCGCCTGCACTAAGTCTCCTGGTTTATTAGCTAGCGGGCGCGGTATATAAGGCCGATGCCGTTTCCACTTGCTTATAGGTTTTTGTGAGACCTTGGCGCCGCAAGGTACGCTTAACGCTACTGAGTGATACCGCTACGCCGCGCTCTTGCAGCTCAAGATGAATAAAATACGCACCGCGGCCGCTCCGCTGTCTTTCTGTTACAATAGCCGCAACTATCTCGTCTGGCAATGTATGAGGATGATGCCGCGGCGCTGAAGACAAGGTCGGTATATGAGCATTCCATGCTAAGTCTAGGGTCTTAGCTTTTTCTATCCATCGATACAGCGTCGTCCGGTGTACGCCGCTCCGGCGGGCAGCTTCAGCGACACTCATGCCTTGGCGTATGACCAGATCTACTGCCGCTCGTCTAGCCTTTGGAGCGTAAGGATTGTTAGAATAAGCCATAGCAGACTACTCCTTTCTGATTAGGTGGTACTAATCTAGTGTAGGATAGTCTGCTTTTTTAGGCAGAGGATGTTGCGAAGGTAGTGAGCCTTTACGATGATATTGACTTATAAGCACTATTATGCTATTACTTATACACGTTATGGACAAATGTTTTGGAGAATCTGTGCTGAGTTGTGCAGAGGATATGGAAGATTCTAAGCTAAATGACGAAAAGCTCAGTCAAGTGTTTGAGGAAATTGACAGCGTCGAAGAAAGCGACAATAAACACACCAACAAACGTCCACTATGTCCAATCCTTAGATTTCTATCATTGGAAGATGCAGCCAGGATAGGGTGTTATTCATGCGAGTTTGGTCCGCAACCAGTTGAGAGAGAATCCCCAGAGCTTTCTGTTCCCGTCTTCAACGACATACTAATTGCATATCAAAGACGAGTACATAAAAAGTTAAACCCCCGTGCATCGCGCAAAGATATTGAGTCCATCGACCGCCCAGATCGCCACATACTCTTTGAAGAGCAACAACTGTCACCCGGCAGGTGCTCATCAATTGTTCAATCTGTTGTACATTCGTTTTTTGGCAAAGATATCAGCCGCCTTAAAAAATTGATAAAGAGCGATTCTAACAGCAGCAACATAGAAAGAGCCATTATCCATCCAGATTCAAAAACAGAACTTGAGAAAGTAGAAGCCGAAAGAAACCTGGCAGTTGCGATTCTTGAGGCAGCTCCCGCTGCATGGCACAACAATAAACAAAGATGCGTAGATAGACAGATAGAACTAGGCTTGGAAAACTCAAACAGAACAGAGAAAAAAGAAGTAATAGAAATGGCTCGCCTCATGCACGACATGACAGATTTCGTGTTAACCAGGGACACGCAGATGTCAGCGTCAGACGTCAAAGATTTTATGGAGGGTACGTTTTACTCTCTGCTCCCTCGTGAATGCAAACGTGAAATACCTGGATGCGTCCGCGGCATAGTTGGCGAGGTCGCAATTGCAAAAGCATTCAAATCAGCAGGTGATATCTACATTCATGGATCAGCGGAGGAAGACGCCAAAGGGATTGACTTTAAGCTTAATCCAGAATGCGATAGACGAAAGAATCAACCGCAGTATTTTGACCTAAAATGTTACACAAATGTACAAGAGGTATCTTTTGTTAGATACGGGTCTCGCCCAGACTCCTACACGCGGTTAACTATTCCTGCATCTATGATAAACCTGGAAACCTTGGAATTATACCCAGCAGCTGAAAAAGATGCTTTCAAATTTCTAAAAATCCGCACTCAAAAGTAGTTGGCTCTAGTTATTAATCACTAATCTCAAATACTTTCCGCCGCGCCGTCCGTCCGCGCAGTAATACTACGCGCGTTTTTGCGACCCCTATATGCGCGGCGGCAAGTCGAATTGCCGCTGCATTTGCCCGCCCGTCAATCGCCGGTTCTTTCGTGAAAATCGTTAGGCTGCCGTCAGCGTTTTCAATTACCATATCACCGCGTCTGCTGCCGGGTTTTAGGTGAACAGTAATTCTCATATATTTTCATTATAGCCTGAGAAAACCGTATCAAAAATAAGCATCCTACACTGTGCTATCATACATACATATATGCGTCATTTTCTTCAACCGTTTTCGGAGTCTTTTGCATTGAGCCTGGTGTATTGGCCATTTATGTGCATTTTGCTGACAATCCCGTTCATCATTGCGCGGCTGATAGCACGGCGGCGGGCAACATGGGGATATGTTATTTTTTCGTATACATTTGTACTGTATTTGCTTGGGCTTGGATTATTCACTCTCTATCCAATGCCCGACAGCTCTGCGTCATTTTGCGCAAAACAGTCTTTATCGCCACAACTTATCCCATTTCACTGGATTGTTGATGCTATGCGGCCCGGCAAACACATAACTGCCGCACTGCAAGTCATCGCCAATATTTGTTTCTTCATGCCGCTCGGCGCATTTGTTGCGTTATATTTTAGAAAACACATTCGTTTCGCTATCGTGGCAGGTTTAGGTTTGTCATTCTTGATCGAAATTGCACAGCTGACCGGATTTTTCCATATCTACCCATGCAGTTATCGTCTGTTTGACGTTGACGATCTAGCAATGAACACGCTCGGTGCGGCACTTGGCTACACTATGACATTCCGTCTCAAGAAATATCTAAAAAGCCAGCCGCTCAATGCTGAGCCTGTAAAGAACAATCTCGCTAACCACTTCCTTGCCGGGTGTATTGATGCAGTAGCAATTATGCTCATAGCGTCAGTGAGCGCCATGATACTGCGCGTCTATGCCCCAGCGATTTATCAAATCAGTCCACAAGCTATTGTGATGCTTTGGTGGATAACGTGGGAGTGGATTATACCAAAAATCTGCCACGGCTGGACATTTGGACGATATTTAGTCGGCGTAGAAAAGCGAAAGAAGCGACGGTAGCGCAAGTAACGCAGCAGGAGAACAAAAATCCTCAGTGCTATCAATACCACGTTACAATCTCGTCCATATCACGGCGGCTGCGCGGATGCATTGATCCGTCGGCACGGTAACCAAGTGCCAGCATTACTACCGGTAAATCATTATCACGGTTGATCAATTTGAAACTTTCTAGTACGGCAACTACTTTGTCGATCGAAAAACCTTCTATTGCACACGAATCAATTCCTCGCTCTGCTGCTGCCAGCATGACAAACCCGAGCGCGATATACGCTTGTCGTGCCGCCCACTGGTGCAGTCCATCCGGCGTATCGTATACCTTAAAATCAGTTTTCGCCCAATGTTTCCATCCTGTTTTCATTGCCGCTGCCGTTACTGTATTCATACCTTTTACGTCGCGCAGCATGTGCGTCATATGCCTATCAAATCCGCTCGCAGTTTTCGCAGTGAAAACCAATATATGGCTCGCATCAAAGCGCGGACCATTCACAATACTGCTCGCTTTTTTCAGTTGAGCGCGCAGCTTGGCATCCTGCGCCACGATGATATTCCATTGCTCCATGCCGTATGAACTCGGCGCTAAGCGCGCTGCTTGCAAAAGCAATTCCATGTCGTCCTCTGAATTTTTTTTATTAAGATCAAACTTCTTGCAAGCGTGACGAAATTCCAGCGCCTCACTTATATGTTTCGCTGTAATAGATTTTGTCATAGCATGCCCCTTTCTTTGGCAATTATTGCTTGCTGCTCCGGCGTAAACCGGCGCGATTCTTTCATTTTTTGCATAGCTTTCTTTTTGATCCATACGTCGATTGGTGCAATAGACAGTTCGTTCATTGTCTGGTCGAAACTAACCAGCGCCGCTTCAGCATACAGCCATGCCATCGCTATTTTGACATAATAACCGTCATGCGAGATAGTTCGCAACTCAGTAAACACGCGGCTCATACTGTCCAGCGTCAAAAAATTACTCATCAGCATAATCACGCCATAACGGACGGAAAACTCGCCGTCCTGATGAAGATTCTCGCATGCAAAATTCCACCAAGCATCTGCCCGAAACCGCGCGCGGCGCTCAACAAAAGTATCAATTTCTGCCCAGCTATCAACCAGCGGCAAATAGCAGCGTATCAAATCAATCATCGTTTCGTCATTCATTTTCGTATAATTGATAAGCAAGCCGCCCAGCAGCACCTGTTCGTAAACTGTCTCGTCAAGCTCGCGTAAAAATATTCGTATATCAGCAGCGTTCAGCGGCGGCGTTTCATTATTGCCATCACCTCCAGCCGCACCGATCCCATAGCGTGCCAGCTGCTTTGCTAGATGCCGGAGCGCCGGTGTGCGCACGCCGTACACGCGCTTATTTGTATTAACGATTCGTCGCTGAAACGTCGCATATTTTTCGTCGCCGACCGCTAACTGGCGCAAAGTTTGGTCAACTGCAGCGATGTCCATATGATTATTGTAACAGAATGGATAAATACCTTCTCACAATAACCGCCGCGAAAAACACCTATTATTTTAATATAAATCGTAAGATACTATTATTTACAAGCAAGCTGTAGAGCTGCTTAATTATGCCTTTGCACAACAACTTGTTTCTTGAACGCCGCATGCCAATACCTAACAATCCGCCGCTCTACCTCGTGTTTTGACTGTTCAAAATAATTAAGTGGCAGCCATGCAATTTCGTCGCCATCAATGCCTGGTGCATAGTGCCCGCCAGGCTGCGACACGGCGAAAATCAATCGTACTTGCCAAAAATTATGTTCTGCCAGATATGCTGGCTGATCAATATCAATAATTTGGTACGAGAATTTGCCGCTTAGACTTACCTCTTCTGCTAATTCTCGCGCCAGCGCTTGGCGGAAATCCTCGCCATGATCCATGCCGCCGCCCGGTAAATCATAGTAATGGCGCCCTGTCTCCTTCACGACCAGAATATCACCATTAGCATTCGTAATCAGCGCCTTAAGCGACAACCGATACAAATAGTCTGTCGGGCGATTCGTTTGATGCGTAATGATTCCGTGGACGGCACTCATACCACTATATATTACAACTTTTTTAAGCTTTCGCACAAACACGCAAAATTATTTACGATAACGCTGCTATCGCTTGCTTCAACTTTTGAATGAAAGCTCTGTCAAACGCACGCTTTTCGTCGTCGCTCATCTCATCCCACGTCTTTTTTCGATCGCGCGACTCAAACGCCGCCGCTAGCGGATAATCCGTTCCATTATATGGCTGTTGTAATTTTACCCGATTCAGCACGCCATTATTCACATTATGCATTACCCTGATCTCGCCGCTCGGCGATGCAATCGCGACGCACTGCTTGAAATAACAATCAAGATTTTTCAGCCCCCTCGTTTTCTGCCGCAAATAATCCCAGAATTCCTCGCCAGTCGTTTCTTCCGGCAGTTCTCCGCCCCAACGGCGCAGCGCCACACCCGGCTCGCCATTCAGTTCTTTGATAAAAAATCCTGTATCATCGCCCAAACACATCAATCTGGTTTTTACTGCATATGCCCTCGCTTTAGCAATCGCATTATCTTCAATTGAGTCAATTCCTTCAGGAATTTCCAGCTTTATACCAATATCATCAATACCAAGCACAGTATAATCATCACTCAGGTACAGCTTAAAATCAGCTAATTTTGCTTGGTTACTTGTTGCGATAAGTAATTCCGCTCTACTATTACTATTCTTTTCAGTTTCACACACAGCGCCTACTTCTCCCTCGTAATTTTTATAAAACCACTCTCTCGAATGTGTCTCCGTATATTTTCTGTACTACAACAAGAATATACCATACCACATATTCACCTATCACTAGCACAAGCTCATTTACCATAACTCATGGCTGCCTATTAAATTAGCCTGAATATAGTTTCAATTGCCACAACTATACACCCAAACTCGAAAATCTTTCGCCGATTGAGATAGCGTGCAGTGCACTAATTACTCCAGGGATACCGACAGTCTCTAACTCCTTGAGTGTCATAAAACGCAGATCATCCATTTTATCCGGTTCGCAGATACACGGCTTACCCTGCCATGCGGCAATGTTAAAATAAAAATCTATATAGTCAAACTCACCTTCGTGGCGCTGCATAGCGTGTACTAGCTCAGCATCCGCTTCAATTACCCGCAGACCAACTTCTTCTGCAAGTTCGCGCACAGCCGCCGCCCGAGCTGATTCACCATCGTCAACGTGTCCAGCTGGCACAGTATACTGACCATCGCGATAACCGGTATTATGCCGACGTATTACTAGATATTTATCACCCTGCTTTATAAGCATGTATACAGCTGCTCGAAAGTTTTTACGTGTCGTCATCCTATTATCTCCTCTTATACGATGAATGCTCCTTAAACCATTATTATCGCAGTCATTAAATACGTCAATCAGTCTTGCTCATGGTATACTGTCTGAAAAATGGATAATCTATTAAAAAAATTGCCAAAACTTACGCTGCTAAATCATTATTCATAAACACCCTACCAGCAGTACTACTAGCGTGCTAGCAACTACCAAGCATCTAGCTAATGTATCCACCTTCCAAAAGCTTTCGCGTCATCGGTAATAATTCCAGTTCAAGCGCTTCGTCGCGGCTAAACAATGCAAGATCACGCACAAACACCTCGTCACTGTCCGAAAACTTATCAAGACCTGGCAATCGCGCAGTGAAACAATAAACAGTCGCTTGCACGTCACCGTATGTGATACGTAGCTCATCAACAAACTGCAGGCCATCATCCGTAGACAGTGTATAATTTACCTCTTCTGCAATTTCACGCCGAATCGCTTCATGCGGCGTCTCGCCCACCTCAATGCCGCCACCAATAAACTCCCACATCGTACCGCCCGTGTCAGCGCGGCGGTTTAGTAGGATTTTATCACCATCACGAAATGCGATAAGCGACACATGAACACATTGTTTTACGTCATTTGCCATCAGTTAGTTATACCATAAAAAATCATACCCGTACAATTGTCTAGGGTTACATTTTAAATAGTCCTATAAGTAACACTGAAAGTGATAAAATGGTTTTCAGTGACCCAATCAAAAAATATTACCGTAGCGATTCAAGGACAAGCCGGCTCATTCCACGAACAAGCAGTGCGCCAGTGGTACGGCGCGCGGGCAACAATCGTGCCGTGCGTAACATTTCGCGACGCATTTGACGCCTACGCTAATGGCGCAGCTGATGCAATTGTAACGGCGGTAGAAAACACGATTTTTGGCAGTATCAACGAAGTGTACCAGCTGATAGAATCATGCGGCGCACCAATTGTCGGCGAAATGAAGCTGGCAATTGACCAAATGCTGATAACACGCCCAGGCGCGAAGCTTACCGGCATCACCGAAGTATACTCGCATCCTGTAGCGCTCGCACAATGTCAATCGTTTTTAAAACAGCACATGCCTCACGCGACCTTGATTGAGTTTTTCGATACCGCTGGTGCAGTTGAATTTATTGCGAGCGGACATGCACTACACCGAGCGGCTATCGCAGGGCGGGCAGCAGCCGAACTATACGGCCTGCCAATTGCCGCAGAATCAATCCAAGACGACAAAGACAACATTACGCGCTTTTTAGTGTTAGAATCAACAGATCCGCCCGTTGATGCAACACGCGCATCGCTCGTCGTTATGACAAGCCATCAGCCAGGTGCGCTCGTCGAGGTACTGCAGATTTTCGCTCGCGCCGGCGTCAATCTAACCAAACTCCAATCTCAGCCGATCATGGGTCAGCCGTGGCAATACAAATTTTTCATCGTCGTTGACTGCGCCGGTGCAAAACTCCGCCAGCTTATTAATGAGATTGAACAAAGCAGCCACACAGTGACAGCTCTAGGCGAATACCGAGCAGCGTAATTTATATGCAAAACTACCGAGTCGCCTGGTAACTCATATCTAGCAGGCTAGCGATTTCCTCATCTACTACCAAACCATCCAGCACAATACTCACCCAATGCATTTTGTTCATATGATAACCCGGCGCAAAACCTGATCGCACTCGTAAATCATCAATCAAGTTCGGGTCAAGCTTTAGATTTAATACATCAACCATGCCCTCACCCGTTAATCCAACTGTACCGCACGGCACATTCATCACGATTGCATACCACTTATGATTGTCATCATGCCGAAACACTGCATAGTTCGGGTATTTCTGCCATAAAAACTCCGGGTCAGTACCATAGGTTTGTTTAATGTGAATGTATAATTGCGAACGGTTCATCTATTTCTCTAACCACTAGGATAATTTACAAATATACCACGACTAGATGACTAGCTATCGTGTCTTTGCAATAATCTCACGTAATTGTTTGATCGCATCCGCACGGCGCTCGGTCGTCCAGTATTCACCGGGCGTCAAGCCTTTATCATCAATGGACGTTTCCGGTAAAAATCGTCCAACAATTTTGCCGTCATGCAATGCCGTGACGTCTGGCACGAAGATACGCGGATTACCATCGCCATCTTTCGCTAGATAATCTTTTAGTTTTTCGACCAGCATTTGGTATGTTACGTCATTATTTGCACGCGCCTGGCGTATGTCCATATAATAAACTTTTGTCAGCCCTTCAGCTTTTGCTGCCTCGTCAATCATTGGCGCTAGTTTTTGGCACCACGGGCATTCTTTGAAGCCTAAAAAGACGAGACCGCTGCCATGTTCGAAAATTTGCTTAATCTCACTAGGCGACACATACACAAAACGGTTATCGTCCGCCACTTGCGAATAGTGTTGCTTAAATTTCGCTGCGTCAGGTAGAGCAACCGTTGACTGTTCATGCTCTTTCGATGATTGACTTACTTTAAGTATGCACCACCACGCGGCAAGCAGAGCAACCGCTGCCACAATAGCCGCGACAATTATCCATTGTTTTCGTTCTCGTGCTTTCGATTTTTTTGCGCTCATAGTCCACCTCCATTTCACCTTTTTATTGTATCACGCCGCTACACGTACACTACTTGATTCCGTTGTGTATCTAATGCTATGGCTCGGTCACTAATTAGACTCTAACTATAGTAGTCGATTATCTTAATTTTTTATCTTTGTTCTATGCTTATTCTTAACTTCTACTCCTACCTTTACTTTCACTTGCTAGGTTCTTGTTCTTATATCTCTACCGTCTATTCATAGTTATTATTCTTTTCTTATATATTTATATATAAGAAGGAGAGAGAAAAAGAATGATGAATAATAGGGGTAGAATAGGTAAAGAATACCGGATATTGATATCCGGTATTCTTTTATAGTGAGAGGGGTAAAAAAGAGGGTGAAAACTATACTAGAAACGTTAAGTTAGCGCTATACTCAGCAGTACTGTGTAGGTTTTAACCTTCGTACGACTCCCATGAAAAACCTGCTTGACCGAAATGACCATAGCGGGCAGTCTGTTCGTATATTGGACGACGCAAATCAAGCGCTTCAATAATGCCGTTCGGCGTCAAATCATATCCAGTGATCTTGCGCAACGCACCATCAACGATCGCTGTAGTTTCAATCGGTTGATCGTAACCAATCGCATATGCTAATCGTACAAGTACTTCGCCTGCATGGAATCGATGCAAATAGTCAATGGCGATTTTGCGCGCCATATACGCAGCACTACGATCCACCTTGCTTGGGTCTTTACCGCTAAATGCCCCGCCGCCAAGCGGTATACGCGGACCATAATTATCTACTGCCAGTTTGCGGCCTGTTAGACCCGCGTCAGCGTCAAACCCACCAATTTTCCAATCGCCTGCTGGATTGATATGCAATATTGGATCGATATTTTGAATCACTGCATTATTCATCTGGTGCTCCGTTTGAGTTTCTGCAAAGTACTTTACCCCCACATATCGTACCGCTTCGTCTCTCACCCAATCTTTCACCGCCTGCTCCAGCTCATCGTATGGCGCATGCTGAAAACTCGCTACAACCGCGACGATATCGCGACCACGCACCGATACTTGCGTCTTGCCGTCATACGGCCAACGCTGATATAGACACTGATTTAAGCGCCGCGCTAACACCACTTCTAGCGGCAACAGCTCCGGCGTCTCATTGCAAGCATAGCCTATCATAATCCCCTGGTCGCCCGCACCGCCCGCGTTGACACCACGCGCAATCTCTGGACTCTGTTCAGCAACCCGCTCAATAACTTCACTATTTTTGCCGGCAATTCGGCGAACAATTTTTGCAATACTTACTTCTACCCGACTTGATACCTCGCCCGTAACGAATACTGCACCATGTCCGCCCGCTACATCAATCGCTACACGCGCCTGCGGATCCTTTGCCAGATATGCATCTACAATTGCATCTGAAATCTGGTCGCATAATTTATCCGGATGCCCCGGTGACACACTCTCAGCTGTGCGTATACTATTTTGATTTTTACTCATAGGTTACTCCTTCCGCACATCTTGCCACACACCGAGTAGAAAGAAGTTCCATGAAAATATCTTCCCATTCGGGCTAGATGGAGCACCTTACCGTAACATGGAATCGTCTCATGCTAAAGCAGGTTGCTGGCGGCTCAACGAGCTAGTTCTCTCGCCGCACTCTTGATATGCTAGTTGTTAATTGTGGGATTATTGTAGCATGAAATGACACGTATTCACAACAGCTACCGGCACGGCGAACGCAATACATAAAGATCAACCAAAACGTATAAACATACGGACTGCATGAAGATTATATATAATAGAATACCCCAATCTTTCCTTGTGAATATCCATACAAATCGTCGTACATAATCGTCCATATCTGTAAGGTCACCACCACGTACATTATTGTCACCATACTGTTCCATGTATTTTCGCGTCACACGACCTTCATACAATTGAGCTCTCTCAATATCGCACAGACCGAGATCTTTCGTATCGTGAATTTTCAGAGGTTTATATTTTTTCGTCCAATTCGCACCGGCAAAACCCCGTTGATGCTCGCGAAACCGCTTTTCGACTGAACGCGAAGTGATACCAATATACCATTTGTCTTGCTCCAGTTTTAAAACATAGAGCTGCCAACGCGACTTTTGCTTATTCACCACTTCCGTTCTTTCATATCACACTTTTTTAGCGCACTCTGCAAATCCCGCACTGGCGCCACATATTCAACTTCAACTTCTACGAAATGCTGTCGTGCAGCCAGGATTTTGCCCCGCTCGCTCGCGCTCAGATGTGAATTGTTGATTTTATTCACTCCTTTTGTCTCTGCAACAAAATAAACTCGTTCGTCGCCATCAAATACCACCGCCCAGTCTGGATTATATGACCCGAGCGGCGTCGGGATCGTGAACCAACCCGGCAGCTTTACATAAAACCGGATGTTGCCTGCTTGCTCTAACGCTTTCATAAACTTATACTCCACCTCTGAATCAACCGTCACGTAATCATATATCGTTTTATCCGGATTATCAACAGCAATCGCTCCGCTTTTCATCGCCGCATCGTACAAATAAGCTTCGAGTTCATGGTTTTCAAACAGACACATATCGTAACTTTCGCCAGTTTTTTGGTAACTAATTCCGTCTACCATCACCTCTTGCTTAGCACGATTGATAGCCCGCGCCGCCTCGTCGATCATCTGTTGTGGATTACGTGCTAATTTACCAAACACATCTGCCTTATCAAGCACGGCAAAAATCATCGCGCGCGTCAATCCTGTTCGCTTTTCCAGCACACTCAGAATATCTGGCACATACACCTTCTGGATATTCGCTGCTACACCAGCACCTGGCGTTTCACTGACCGTAAAACCGCGCTCCGCGCCTAACTGTTCAATTCGTACTCTGGTATCAACAATCTGCGGACAGACGACCTCAACCAATACTAATTGCTTAGTCGCTTGACGCACTAACTCATCTACATCAAACGCCACACGATAAACGGTTTTATGTTTTATCCGCTCCCACAATTCCTTAAAATCGTCGCTCAAAGCCAGGCTTTTTGTCAGCCGTATCCGCCGCCGATCGTCGCGATTCTTAATCCGCCCGCTAAACGAGATTCCCGTTTCCTGTTCAATCTCGGTCTGCAACTTTCGGCTAAAATCCGCGTAACTTTCGTTAGCTACCACCGTCAGCACATTAGTATTCTGGTCGTGAACTCGCTCGCCATTGATATCTACCGGTAAGCGCAACCCCCGCCCAATTTCCTGGCGCTTTTTCATTTCACTTGACGTTTCGTTCAACGTACAAATTGTAAACACATTCGGGTTATCCCAACCCTCGCGCAGCGCCGAATGACTGAAGATAAATCGCAGTGGCTCGTTCGGATCAAGCAGCCGCTCCTTGTCTTTCATAATCAAGTTGTATGCGCTATCATCATCTTTTGTCCGGCCACCTTCGCCCTTAGTGTCACGCGAGTCCTTCCACTGCCCGATTTTGTCTTTGGCAAAATAGCCATCGTGCACCATCTCGACCGCCAGCCCGTCTAGCATGCCAGCAAAGCGTGGTTTAGCTGCCACTTTTTGGTAGATTTCTTCAAACCACTCAGCAAACTTACCTTTCACTACACCGCCTGGCGTATACTCACGGTAATTCGCCACTTTGTCGATGAAGAACAGACTCAAGACTTTAACATTCGTGCCCAGCTGTTTCTGTTTGTCAAAATGGTCTTCAATCGTCAGTTCAATCTGCCGTTTCAAAATCTCCTCGCACAAGCTCTCGTCTTTCTGCCCGACATACACCGTCTTGCCATTAGCAAATTCTACCGCCTGCTCAATAAAATCAATCCGCTCCACCACGTAATTTTCGTACACCGCACGACCTGTCAATTCCGCCAAATCATCGCCCGGACTCACTTTTACCACTCGCCGTTGCAAGCCATACTCATCACTAGCATCAACTTCAATATGGGCGATAATCCGGCTCTTGCCTTTGCGCTCCAGCTTCAGCACATTTACATACGCGTCATTATAGCTATCCTCGCTCAACACACTGTGCACCTCAATCTTCTTTACCAAATGTTTATCATAGGCGTCAACCGGCGTCAGGCGATAGAGTAGATTGTATGGGTTTTTATGCGTGGCACTATAGCGCAGTGTACAAAGCGGATGCAGGCTTTCAATCGCTGCTTTTCGCGTATCGGTTTCCATATTCTGCGGTTCGTCGACAATCACTACCGGATTAGTCGCACGGATGAAATCTAGTGGACGACCGTAATCACTCTGCTTATTCATGATGTTAGCCGCCTTAGCAAAACTATCAATAGTGATAACCATAATCTGCAATGTAGCATTGGTCGCAAACTCACGTGCTTGCCCGGTCTTTTTACTATCCCAGACGTAATAGTTCATTTCTGGCTTGCGATAGAGATCAGCAAAGTGTTCGCGGGTAATCTCTAGGTTCTTCAGCACGCCCTCACGAATCGCCACACTCGGCACCACGATGATAAACTTCTTCCAGCCATACTGCTCGTGCAACTCGTGAATCGTTCGCAGATATACATACGTCTTGCCTGTCCCTGTTTCCATTTCAATAGAGAAATTCATACCGCATTTAAGCAGGTTACCATTAGCAGTCCCGCCGACCTCTAGTATTTGGCTCCGGCTTAGTCCATTACGCTCTTGGACTCGGTGGGTATTTCGAGTAATCTGGTCATCCGCTAGCTCTAGGATATTTCCCCGAGCTACCGCCGCTTCCAAACTCAACTGCTGACCATCAAAGCCCAAAATCTCTTGCCCGCCAAAGCTTGCTCCGTCTATCTTCCGCTGCCCAGCAAAAACATCTATCACCGCATCAATAGCGTCAAGTTGGTATTGTTGGTTGGGGTCGAATTTAAGCTTCATTAGAATTATCAGTCCTTATTTCTTTTACCGCCTTATCAAAATCACTCTCCAGCCGCCGCATTTCATCTTGGCGATATGCGTCAAATTCGCGCCTAGCCTTTTTCATCGCCCGTTTGTGGCTAATCTTGCCAGCGCCATCAAGCAACTTTGAGTCGTTTACACATAAATACTCGTCTAGTTTATCAATCCACTGCTGCATGGTCATGGCTTTGCGGCGAGTTGCCTGGAGCTCAGCAAAATCAAGGTATTGCGACACTATCAAATTCAACTCGTTTAGCTCATCCTCGTTTAAGTAGTTTTTTGCTACCGCTACGTCATCGGTTGTTATGTAATTACCCTTAAAGTTCGTTAGTCCCATGTTCGGCTGCGTAGCATTGGCACGATCATAAATCATTTCCGCTGCAGTTTTACCGTGCACCGCATAGTGCATCTTATTTTGCACCGTCGCAAAGAACTTTTTAGTCATATCAGAATCTTTTTGATAATCAATGCTCGTTGCATAAATATCTGTCACCTGTTGGTACAAATTACGTTCGCTTGAACGAATATCACGAATACGCTGGAGTAATTCTTTGAAATAACGACCGCCGCCCTGCTTGAGGCGTTCATCGTCCATCGTAAATCCTTTGACAATATATTCACGCAATCGCTTGGTTGCCCATTGGCGGAACTGCGTACCGCGCAAGGATTTAACGCGATAGCCAACAGAGATAATCACATCTAAATTATAATGTTTAACGCTATAACTCTTCCCATCAGCAGCAGTTACTCGGAATTTCCGAACAACTGAGTTCTCGTCCAGTTCACCCTCTTCAAAAATATTGCCTAAATGCTCTACGATTGTTGGTTTTGACTTATCAAAAAGCTCAGCCATCTGATCTTGTGTCAGCCAAACCGTTTCACCTTCAATCTGAACGTTGATGGAGACTTTATTGTCAGTAGTTTTATACAGCAGAAAATTAGCTGGAGTATTTTTCATCATCATGCTGTCACTCCGTTGTCCCGCTTAAGTACTCCGACCCGACAACTTTGTGCTCGCCAAAATCTGCTTCATCCAGCTGTCGCTCAATAAGAATATCCCTCACCGAATTGATAGCGTAAAGCTGGTATTGTCGGTTAAATACGAATTTGAGCTTCATCAAGCCGACCTTCTCTCATAGGAAAAGCTTACGCTAAACTTAAGATCTTTCTCTCGACACATTGCATACAGCGCGTTGATCTTTGACAAAAAAGTAAATGATCTTATATCCATTAAACTCTGTATCGGGTTACTCCTATTGGTGAATATTAGCCAAAGCTCAACTTCATCGACTTCTATATATCCACCATCGCTTGGAATATATCTACCATTTGATATTAACGATATGACTGAACTAGCTTGATCCAGGGCGTAGCCCAAATTTCTTGCATCTCCTCGCTTTGTGACAATTATTTTTTTATTAAGCGGATCATATACATCACATATCTCTATATTCCTTTTGAGCTTAAAATCTATCTTCCGATCATATAGTTGATATTCCCCTCTCTCGCTTAGTACCTTATTATAGTAAAGCTCCTTGTAGGCAGGATTCCCACTCTCTTTCTCCCGCGAGCACCAATTTAAGAAGTCTTCTTCATTAAAGTTAATGTCACGAGTTGCTATCTCTATCTTCTTTACCCAAAATTGGAGATCTTCTAAATAGTCATTATTAAATTCCTTCCATCTACCATTTTCAAGATAACACCTCGTATCATCATCTTGATAATCAATAAAGTATATTAGTTCTTTAGTAAAAGTGCGCCCTTGATCAGATCTTACAACAAGTTTTAGATCCTTTAATATGCCCCTGAGCAGAAAATTATTTGTGTCACAGAACCTTTTTATAGTGTCTATACTAATAGAACTATATTCGTCTTCATATATAATCCCCTTGTATTTAAATTGCCATATGACATCATCTGTAAAGAATATATTCACACCAAAATTATCAAAATCGTAAAAACCTATATTATAATCATCCCCGCCATTCTCAATGGCCTTGACTAGGTTGTCATTTAGTTTTTTTATCTTTTCTGGATTAATCACTATTTTAGATCGTGGAACCTTAAATTTTACATCCAAAGCCAATGTTTCGTTTACCTTTTCAATTAAAAATCCTAGTTCACGCGCACTAATATCTATATTAGCTAGCTGAATACTTGAACCAAATACGATAGCAGACCTACCAAAATCTTTATCATTCTCAGCTTTCATTTTCAGCAGATTAATTGATTCACCGGCAGTAAAATCTAAATTACTATAATCAACATTACTGGTTATTGATCTACTTTTAATCCCCCCATTAAAAATAGAGCTTTTCATTTTACTTTTAGACCCATCACCTATGCGTTGTGCTACATTTATTCCAAATTCTTGATCGCAATAGTCATCAATGATCGAAAAACTGCGCCCCATAGACACTGCATAAACGGATTCTTCAATAAGAGCAATTAGTATCGCTGAATATGTCGTAGCCTTTAGATCATGATATTCTTCAGGTAGGATGGGCTTATACTGAGTAGACCACCATACATCACTGTATTCTTGTGATATACAAAAATTAAAGCTAACGTTGCTTGATTTATATTCAGCGACAGACTTGTATTCTTTTTGCCTAAGTTTTTCCTGAAGTCCATCAAGATCATCTATCTTATAAATGTTGTACTTTGCCATAGCTATACCACCTCCACCCGTACACCACGCTGCTCTGCCTGCAACATTGCGTTTGCTCTCAAGTTCGCATCATCGCCAAATGCACGCGATAGCAGGACGATTTGTTCGGCACCACTGTCAAGCAAACGGGCAAAGTCAGTCTCAGTTATGTTAGCAATAAGTGAAATCGCAAGTGATTCAGACGGTATGAATAGATAGTTATTACGTTGCTCAATAGTTACCAATGGAGAGATGCCGCGTTTGAGTAAGACCTCTGTCAGAATATCATCATCGGTCGCACCAAGCTCAAGCGGGTCAATTGATTCAAGCGTCTGCTGGCGGATTTCCTCGGCGGTCGAGACCTGCTCGTTCCAGCGTTTGAAATTGCTTTCGCCGATAGTGTAGGCACGAAAGCCAAGGTCAAGTGGTGCTTTTCTTTCAGATAATTTATCGGCAAAGTCAGCTTTGATTTTCGCACCAGCGCGACGAATCCGCTCACGTGACAAATCCGCTATAGTATGTCTTAAATTTAGCCTATCAAGTATTGCCACAGCGTTCTCAATAATTTGCCTCGTTTTGGGGTTGGCACTTTTGTAGTTTTTATCAAGATCTTCACTTAACTGTACAGCTATAGTTCTGAGATTAATATTATTTTCAACTGAGTACTCCATCGCTGCATGCATAATCGTGCCCGATCCCGCAAAGAAATCAACGATAATATCTCCATCCCTAACGTTTGATATATCGATCATATTCTTTATTAAACTTATGGGTTTCGGATTCTCAAACACAACCTTACCATCAAATAGTTCTTTTTGTTCCGAAGTTGCCGCTTGATTATTCCCAAAAACATCACTGGACCACCAGTTTGTGGCAGATTGGCCCTCTTCTTGTCTCTCGCTTAAATAATATTTCTTCCTAGGCAGCCCGTTACCACCACTTGGGAAATAAATCCTACCTTGTTCTAAAAGCTTTCTGTATGTACCTTCGCTGCCCATCCAGTCATCCAAGACTTCCCTACCGCTAGGCAGCTGAATTTTATACCTTACTCCACTCTGGCTAGATCCTGTTTTCCACGGCTTAGATGCCCACGCACCATTGACATCATTATCTGGATTAGAAAAATCACCCGTTACCGCAATCTTACCTACTCCAGAATTTTTATATAACTCTGCGTTTCGTGTATAAACTAATATATGTTCAGCCACCAGACCAATCATTTTCATTGGGTCATTTGGCTGATTTGTCCTTCTCCTCCAATGTATATGCCCTTGAAAATTCTCCTCCCCAAATATCTCATTCATCATCAGGCGGAGGTTGTGAACTTCATTGTCATCAATTGATACGAAGATTACGCCGTCTTGCCGCAACAAATTGCGGGCGAGAAATAGCCGCGGATACATCATACTCATCCAGTTGCTATGCTTGTGTCCGCCGGTGTTGGAGCATAGGCCATCGTCGCGCGTCACATTACCTTCGTCGTCGGTGATGCCGGCTTCCGCTTCGTAACTTTTGCGTGTCTGCTTGAAATCATCGTTGTAGACGAAATCGTTGCCAGTGTTATACGGCGGGTCAATGTAAATCATCTTCACCTTGCCGTAATAGCTCTTGTGTAAAATCTTCAGCGCCGCCAGGTTATCGCCCTCAATGAACATATTGCTCGTAGTATCCCAATCAACGGAGTTGGCTCGGTCGGTATGGAGTGTCTCGACCGTTTTCTCTTGGATTTTGGCGAAAACATCACTCTTACCCTTCCAGCCGAGACCGTAGCGTTCACCCAAATCTACCGCATCGCCGAGCGTCGCCTTTAGTCGCGCCCAGTCAATCCTATCCTCAGTAAACACCTCCGGAAAAAGCTGGCGGAGCTTCGCTCGTTGATCGTTTGCAATATCGTCGTTATAGCCGTTCATCACACTTCCTCTTTATTATAAAACTATCCTAGAGATCTATCCTCTGTAAATATTTCTATATAGTCTTTATAGGTATACTTCTTACCATAGCCATCGTTCTCGTCGGCTGGATAAAGAATATTCATACCAACGAGACGATCTATCAGCTTGTAGGCTGATGGTCTACTATAGCCAGTTTGGTTAACAACATCAGCAATACCTACAGTTGGCACCTTGTAAAGGAAACGAATCATATCAAGCGTTTTAGGAGCTGTAGCCTTGCCAAGTTTCTGAACTTTACGCATATCTCGTTCTCGTAATTCTGTTATCTTTTTGCATGTTTCAATAGACGAATTAGCAGTATCTAACACGCCATCTAGGAAAAACTCCACCCATTCTTCAACATTGCCGCTCTCTGAATGGTAAGCATTGAGTTTTTCATAGTAGATTTCTTGATGCTTTTTAAAGTACGTCGATAAATAAAGAACTGGCATTTCCAACAATCGCCGATGCCACAAAAACATCGTCACCAACATACGTCCAGTTCGCCCATTGCCGTCAAGAAATGGATGGATCGTTTCAAACTGAGCATGCAGTAAGCCAGCTTTAATCAGTGGTAAGTATTCATCGTCAGCATGAATGAATTTTTCTAGGTCGTCTAACGCCTGGTTCATTTCGCGAACAGGCGGCGGCACAAAACGTGCGCTGTCCGGGCGAGTACCGCCGATCCAGTTCTGCGTACGACGAAACTCACCAGGGAAAGAGTTATGAGTATTACGTGCACCAATCATAAGCTTTTCGTGTAGCTCACGAATGAAACGCAGCGAAAACGGAAAATCCTTTGCCCGCTCTAATCCATAATTAAGCGCCTCAATATAGTGCAAAATGTCATCAACGTCTTGCGGCAAATCATTACGCCGCTCAATATTTAGCGCCTCGATTGCGTCAGAGATAGATGCCTGCGTACCTTCAATTTGACTTGAGGATGAAGCATCTTTGCGAACGAACATTTCCAAAAAATAATCTCTATCTGGCAGCAAGGCTGTAATGCCGTCTAGTTTTCCTAAGAGTCGCATCGCCTCAGCATGCTTCTGTTGAATAGCCGATGAGAACACTAGTGTATCTTTTGGCGGAAACGACTCTAAGACAAAAGCCTTAAACCCTTCTGGCTGGGGTCTATATACACCAATCCTAGGATTTTTATTGCTAATTTTAGTCATACTATGTAAAGATTTTAGCATTTTTTATTTACATTTACAATGAACTTGTAAATATTTTAGCTATTTTGTTTACATATAGCATAAAGATGTAAAGTTTTTATATAATACTGAAACAATTACGCGCAAAACGACGAAGTGGCAGCCGCCGCTGCATTTCAACTGCCGTTGTATATGGGTGATGATACGTAAGATGTCGGACGATTATAAGCTACCTGAAGTCACCGGCATGAAGAACGAAGAGCTTGCTGACAAGGTAGAGCATCTCAAAACAACGCGCAAGCAGGAGCTGATTGATACTGGCGTACTAGCGAAAGGTGTTACTAAAGTCGACACCGAAGCCTTATTGATGTACCAGGGGATTTACTACAAGGAGATAAATGAACACCTCCGAACCGGAACTGCTATTAGTTCGCATGCGACTGAGGCAGTGAAACGGTTAGATAAGATGATTGCAAAGTCTGCGCTCGGTAATGACACTATACTCTATCGCGGTTTTGGTTTGAAAAATCAACTGGCCATTGGTGATACGTTCAATGACAAGGGCTTTTTATCGATGAGTCGCGATAATATCGTTGGACGAAGTTTTGCGTTCGGTGCAAGCGACCCGTATAAATACTTGTTGCGGGTGAAAGTGCCTCAAGGTTATCATGGACTTGATGTAAACGCCATATTGCTTGAGCGCTCTGAATATCCGTATGAGAAAGAGATATTGCTTGGGCGCGGTCAGGATTATATAATTAAAGGCATGAGCAAACCGGACGAAAATGGTATCGTTGACGTCGACATTGCGCTTGTAGATAAAAGCGGCAAGGAACTGTCTGATCCGAATGTTCGCGTTATCACTGCTGAAGAAATAGAAGCGGCCGATAAACTGCTTGGTGTCGATGGCGACTCTTTGCCGGATGAAGAGACGTTGGCTAAGATTCATGAGAAGATGAAATCATATAACCAGAATGTTACGATAACACGAGCGGACGGCACGACGTTTATAACGTAGTCTTGCCACCCCCCGTTCTCTGTAGTACAATAACCCTAAGCAACGTGGTCACGAGCAGTGGGCACGTTTCTTCTTTCTCTCGCAACCTAGAAAAGTAACACAGCCACCGCTATCGTGGCTATTTCAAACGTTGCTAAAGAACAAACAATCATGAAAACACAAACAAACACGAATACAAACACGCTACGAAGCCGCTATGTCGCGGTCACTAAACATGGAGACGTAAAGCTTACTGATACCAACGACGGTAAGTTCAAACGATTCAAGAAAATTTTCACGCAAAACCATTCTCATTGCAGGAAGAAAAAGCGATGAGAAAACAGCTATAAAACGAACAGTGCGATTATGATCAGCTGCCGCGTTTCAGTACTCTTCAAAATAACACAACGAGTTAAAATAACGTGTCTTCGGATATCACATCATTAATTCGGGTAGTAGAGACCCATTTTGATAGACGACATCGGTCGTCTATTTTTAGACTACAGTTATAGCATTATGCTATAACTGTAGTATGATTCGCTCAAAATCACACAAAACAACATTACCCGCACCGAAGAAATTAGTGCGAAAAACGCCAAGAAAACGACGGAGCATTTCTTTGAAAAAATCATACATTATTGTTTTTGCTGTAGCGCCAGTTCTTGCGACCATATGCTTAGCACTAGTATTTCATCTGAACCGCCCGCATATTACGCCAGCAGCTGATCCTGCCGACACGAAATATTATTTCGCAAACTCGAAATATCGCGACATTACGTCAAAATTCGTACAGCGCCGCAACCGCGCCGAACAAACATCAATTGAATACCCTATCACGAAAAATCAGAAGATCAACGATACGATCGCTGCTGCTATCAACGAGAAAGACCGCGGCTTTCGCGACGCACTTACTAAACAGTCGGCGCACATTACCGAGCCATTCACAAACACAGCAGGCTACCAAGTGCTACGTAACGACGACCGTTTTATATCAATTACAGTGCTAATTAAGCAAAATATGCACACTTCGCATTCCGAGCAGTATTTGCTATCATGGACGTTTGACAAACAAACAGGCGATATTGCAGGATCTAACGATCTAGCGTCAACTAATCCGCCAGATAATCCTACACCAACTCCCGCTGCTCCGCAGAACAGCACAACACGGTGCAGCGGCAAATGTATCGCGTTGACATTCGACGACGGACCAGGAGCGCATACTATGCGTTTGCTCGATACGCTTGATACATATCACGCCAAAGCAACCTTTTTCGTGATCGGCGAAAAAGTAGCAGCGCATCACGCAATTTTGCAGCAGCAAGCTGCCCGCGGGCACCAGATTGGCAACCATTCATGGCGGCACCCTGATTTAACAGCACTTGCACCAAGCAATGTTGCGAACGAAATTTCACAAACTAACCGCGCGATTCACGCCGCTATCAAGCAAACGCCAACGGTAATGCGCCCGCCATATGGCGCGATCAATGCCTCAGTTTCGCAGCAACTACAGACATTTGGCATGTCGTCGGTTTTGTGGTCAGTTGATACGCGCGACTGGGCTGACCGCGATAGTAATATCGTATGCCTGCGCGCCGTTAGTAACGCGCGCGCCGGTGCAATTATCTTATTCCACGACGTCCACCCAACGTCGGTCGACGCTATACCGTGCGTTCTCGACGCGTTATCAAAACAAGGTTTCACATTCGTGACAATTGATACGCTTTTTGGCGGAAAATTACAGCCAGGACGATCGTATTTTAGCGCGATGTAAAATTCTACTTCCACACAACGTTGCACCCGTCTATCGTGCGCATAACAGTACCGCTCTGATCAATGAGTACGGTGCGTGTCGACATATTACGTCCATTAACAGGGTAATTATCAAACGACGAATTTTGCTGCGACGCAGTCTCGACAGCGATATATTGGCCATTCGGCGATGCAGATAACCCTGTAATATCATGCGCGCCATCTGGACGATATAGCCTGGCTACGCTACGCCCATCATTATACGTGACCTCACTGCCCGGTTTTCTGTCGGCAATAAACATACTCTGCATCAACCGGGCATTCTTTCCCAGCAATTTAAGCCGCACAATATATGAATTCGCCTGCGTTGAGTCACTGAAAATTGCGCGGCGTTCATTTCTTTCAAGATCGTACGCTACAAAACCACCTGCACTACCGAGAAACGACAGCATTCGCCCATCGCTTGAAAAATCGCCAAGCTCGCTCGCATTACCGAGTGGTCGCGGTTGTTTTTTACCTGCCGTATCAATAAGCAATAAATCTCCTTTCACTGTAACGACCGCTATTAAACTGCCATCAGGACTGGTGCTCCAATCAGTCACTGCACCCACATTTTTAACCACACGCGACGATCCGTTTGTTACGTCTAGTAATTGGAGTTGCCCGCCTTTCGTATCGGAGTGCTCTCCCGTAATGTAGCCGACGCGCCGTCCATCGCCAAGCGATTGCAGTTTCGCGGCAAGTTGTGGTTTTGCTACCGGCACCGCTTGCGTGCGCTTGTTACTCAAGCTAACGCGCTGCAACTGCGATACGCCATCGCGATAGGTATTTATAACTAGTTCATCACGCACTGCGACAAACTCAAGGATTCGCGGCGCTGCAAATAGCACTTCGGTATTGTTAGACTGCATGGTTGTCGCGATAATCTGATCATTTGCCTTGCTCTCGTCGCCACCACCACTATACTGCCGCTGTAGATAATATAGCTTCGCCGGCGGTGTAGAAAAATGATATTCAATATTGCTATGTTGCCGCCCATATTGGCCTGCTATATCGCGTACGCGCACATAATATTCCGTTTGATACCGTAATCGTTCGTTTGGCGTGATAACTATTGTATTGCCGCTTGTCGTCACCGATACGGAAACAGCCGGTGTCAACGAAACTTGCTCTGGCATAACGCGCTTGACCGGCACCGACATATGCAGCACAATCCGCCCGTCCGCATTGGTCAATTCAGATGGATTAAGATCAGCGTAGCGTACACGAACGCCTGTATTTGCTGTTGCTATTGTGAGAATTACTATAATGGCGCTGCAAACAGCTGCTACTAGCGTAAACCGGCGTAAGCGTAGCCGATTCAGCTGCACTTTAATACACATACGGCTCCCGCGGCGGCGCGACCGATTGAATGCGCGATGGTTTCAAAACGATGTTATGCAGCGAATTTGTATCAGGGTTTTCGATAAACTCACCTGTAATTTCAAGCCAGCTATTCGGTGAGTAACGATGCCGCCAGTCCGGTACGTAAACCGGCACACCAATCGGCTGCGCGTCAACCACACAGCATGTCACAAAAAAACGCGAGGCGAAAAATATATTTGTATTACCATTATCAGCGACAAATCCGGTGATTGAAGCGGTCTTGCCTACGAAAAAATTTGCATCGTAGTGCGCCAGCAACGACGACCAATCTTTAATGCCGAGCTGCGAGTAACCAGCCGTATCAAATAACGCTGACGAAGCATCTGCATTGGTCAATGCCGAATTGCGGTCGATACCACGACTAGCTGCCGTGCGTGCACTAAGCGTTGCCGGCTGCACGAAAAGAAAACCGGCACAAGCCATCACGAAGAGGAGCGCCGTTATTACCTTTGCTATTGTACGATTATCTCTAGCGCATGTAGCTGTTTGAACAGCATGATACGACCGATATCCGACCACCATGCTCGCCAGCGCTACTATTAGTCCAGCACCGGCCATCACCAATGTGAATATCGTGTAACGCGGATGAATATAGAGTTGTAGTTTTCCGAGTATGCCTAGGCGAATGACTCCAGCGCACAATAGCGCCATCGCAATCGCACCGCAATGCTCAACATGCCACGCCGACCATTTACAGTACATAATTCACCCCCAATCCTATTGCCGCAGCCATTAACAATACCGACAGTGAAACCTGCATCAGCACTTTCGGCTGATATGTCGTCCGCATCAAACTGAGCAATTTGATGTCGATCATTGGCCCAAATACTAGAAAGCTCACAAGCGAACCAGCAGTAAACGTATCTCTAAATGCCAGCGCAAAGAATGCGTCAACATTTGAGCAAATAGAAATCACAAACGCCAGCACCAGCATTGCGGCGATAGACCATGCCGGGTTGCTACCAAGTGTTAATAAAATTTCACGCGGCACGGCAACTTGCACTAATGCTGCCGCTGCTGCACCGAATAAAAGCGCCGGCAGTATATGGCTTGCCTCGTGACGGAATAATTCTAAACTACGCGCCCACCGCCGTTCATGAATGTGGCGAGAAATTTGGCACGTTTTGATAAAATCTGGCTGTAGCAATTCATCGCGCCGACGCCTCATAAACACCCAACCAACTACATTCGCAATAACGAAGCCACCCGCCATACGCCCAGCAAGCACCACCGGATCGTTCGCAAATGCTTGCTGCGTGGTAATAATCGTCACTGGATTCAGTACTGGAGCGGCAAGCAAAAATACCAGCGATTCCGACGCGCTTAAGCCTTGTACTAACAGCCCGCGCGCCAATGGCACATTACCACACTCGCACACCGGCACAAATACACCCAACAACGAAATAGTAACTTGCCGCACCCAACGACGCTTTGGCAACCGGCGCAACAACCAGCCTTCCGGCAGCCATACTTGTACTGCCACCGAAATTATAATACCGAGCACAACAAACGGCAGTGCCTCAACGACAATACTAATCAAAAATGTGAGAAAATCTTGCAAGGGAGTGAGCATACTTATTGTATTATACCAACTATAAATCTATGCCCGACAAGTTTAACACTATCCGCCTAGACAACCTTACGTTCAATCAACCCCAAGTTCGGCAGCGTAAACTCAATATATGCTAACATATCGCTCGTAAAGTCATTTGCCGCCGTAAAACTAACGCTTGCATCATTTCGCCAACAAAAATCCCCAGACTCGGCAAAAGTCTCATGGATGTGCCCATGCATTGTTAATAAGGGATGCTTATCCTTGATGAATCGGCGAATCGCTTGACTGCCGATATGGAGCTGTCCGTTCTTAATATATTTATTATCTGACGCAATTTGATCAAGTGGTGTATTAAAAGGCGCTTCGTGAAAAATATAAACAGTATCCTTTGGATCGCTTAAACGAGATAATACCCGTATATCATCAGCTATCGTCTGCGTATCGTTATATAGATCAACCGGTATATGAGCTCCTTCACGAGAAATATAGCCGTCAGTGCGATATATTTTATACGGCAAGCTGCGCGGCAGCTCATCCCATCGTTCCCAATCCTTATGATAGAACGGTGTCAATCCAACATATGGATAACCCGCTACATACAAGTCCCTGCCATGCACCTGCATTTTTTTCACCTGCCGATTCAAAAAATGCACATTCTCAATGGCAGCTTGCGTAAGCATTGAATAATTACTACTAAAATCATCATTACCAAAAATTGCATACACGTCTGCTATTTTCCCAAGCTCAACCAGATAACTGAAAAAATAGTTTTCAATAAAGTCAGCTTGCATTGCTGTTGTTCGCACTTTGTTATTAATGTGCCATGAACCACCAGTTTTCGGTAAAAGATCGCCGCACATAAACACAAAATCGAACCGTTCGCCTGCAACAAGCGTTTTTAATTTCTCATACTGCACTATATTGCCGTGAATATCAGCCACCGATATACATGTATGTTGCTTTGTCATCGTTGTTTATGCGGCTTCACCTTTTGCCAGTATTTTGCCAATTCTCTGAACATATTTACGGTTATAACATCAGGATTAATCCCCGTAAAATCAGCGATCATCTGCATGCTTCTTGACGTCGGATCTTTCACGAATCGCTTTTCACTCTCCGCATTTGAATAAAGTGGGATGTCCGATTGCATTTTATCAAATTCCAATCCAAGGGTAGCAACTCGCAGTACTGCATTTGACGCGCAATCTGTAGCTTGCCCCTGCGGGTCTATATATATCTTCTCGCGGGCTTCAATACTTAAGCGCTCACCCTCATCGCTAAATACCGATTCTCCATTGATTACCATCACTCCCGTCTGCGGCGTGTCAGTCAGCGTACTGCCATCAGGTTTTTGCACTTTACTGCTACATAAAAAATTAATTAGATATATGCCGCCATCCCGATCGACAGTTGACAAAAAGTACGATTGGTCGCGTTTTTTCGCATGATTGCCTGACCGATATTCAGTCGCATACGGTTTATTCCGATCGGGATATGAACCGCGAAACTTCGACTCACTAATATGAAGACTCAGTTTTCGACCGTCTTGGCTCCGCACCGATGTCGACACGTAATCTGCAGTGCTCACCGCCGCACCCGGCATTAGCGTGTCTCTAAGAATCGGTGGCATATTGCCAATGTCTCCTATTACCGTAAAGTCAACATCAGATCTCGAACTGATTCTACCCGAAACAAGACTGCCATGTACAAAAACTGACGCCCCGCTTTGCTGCATAGCGTCAAACAACTGTATGTCAACACCGTTCAAACCGACAGCACCCAGCATTGCGATAACCGTAGGGTTGTGTTCCGACCTCTCTAGATTATCCGAACTGCCAAGATGAACGTCCACTCCTCCTTTTAACATTTCTCTAACCATATTCAATAACATAACATTAAATATAGTTATGCACAAATTATTACACGAGTTAAGCCATCATATCATTTTCGATCAAAATATCGCTATACAGCTCCTCTTTCAGTGTATTATTTACTGCTACACAAATCCTTTTTGTGCTTATTCACCCACGCTGCAAATTCCTGCCATACTGGCGCAGTCAGCGCTGTTTGTTCCTCGTCAGAGAACTCTGCAATAGTTTTGTCTCTGCCGTCAGCGACAAAATATTTATCGTAATTACGCCCATTCATGCCACGCGGTTCACGAACTAATGTACCAGTCACTTTTGATGAAAACGTCTTGAGCGTCACGCCATCAAAATATGTAATCGTTCGCTGCGTGAATGCTACTGGCTTTTCAATATTTTGCACTAGATTAACCAACTTATCTATACCGAGTACACCAAGTACGTACTTTGTATACACACCAGGAAAGCCACCGAGCGGTTCAATAAACAACCCTGAATCCATCACTACTATAGGGCAGCGCAATAACGCATGGTATTTTATCGCCTTGTCGACCGAAACTTCCGTTTGATCATCTGATTGAATTTCTGGAACGTCCGGTAGATCAATGCTTGGCAGCATTAATTCAATACCTGTACCGGCAAGTGCACGATTAGCACCGCGAAGCTTATGTATGTTGGTGGTTGCATAGAGGAGTTTCATTCATGACCCCTTCATAGTGTTATTGCTGCCTGTCACGCAATCATTCAATATCTTTCTCAGCATATCATCTGCGCTCATCTTTTCATTAAATATCTGTTCTTCTTTTACACCAAGTACGTCATTGCTCCTCCACCATTGGCGCATCTCCGCCTCGCCAAACTCATGTGTATTCGGCTTCGTGGCGTGCCGGCGTAATGTTTCATCAAACGGAATATCAAGGTAATAAATATGAACGGCTCCATTAAAATTTACCATTAATTCTGTAAGCTTATTGCCGTACACGTCGCGGCGCAAAATTCCCTCTAGAATGACAATCTTATTAAGACGATTGCCGTACAAACACAGTTTATAGATAAGTTCAACTGCTGGATTATTCGGTACGTCTTTAACACGAAGCATGGTACGGCGCACGACATCTTGCGACACAAGCATCGCGTCCGCATGGAAATGGTCAAACAACCGTTTTGCCACCGTTGTCTTACCGCTGCCAGAATTACCGCGGAGGATGATGAGATGCGAATCTTCCACATGTCTATTATATAATTTATAATGATACTTTACAGAAAATCATATTATCGGTATGGGCGAATTATAATTGCATTACCCATATACTCCGACCTTACCAATACAGTATCAGCCGTATCTACTGACAACAACGGTACCTCTTCAAAATACTCCACATATCTATATATGCCAATTGCGTTTGCGAGCAGCGTCGGCAGTGTTGCAGCCGTCAATCTAATATTACACTCTAGTACATCTAGACTATCCTTGCTTATCATCAAGTCAATACCAAAAAATCCTGTATAGCTATGGATAAGCGAGTCAATCCTGCGGCACGTCTCAGCCACAAAATTATATAGCCTATCTTCCATTACAGCTTTAATGTCTAGCACTTTAGCACCAACAAAATGAGTTCCATCCATATACTGTTCGGAGAAACCGTAAAGTGTATATTCGCTGCCGTGTTTGTATATTTGCATACTATGCGGTGCACCATGAGCCTTAACCTCATAGTACCACTTCACGCCGCCGGAGGTGATTTCATGGCGACGATTAACGATTTCACGCGCGTCAGTCTTAAGGTTCAAAACACTAAAGCCTCCCGCACCACGTGCCGCCTTAATATACCCCCTCTCTCGTTTCACAACATTTTCAAAGTTCTCTGGGGTAATAACAAAAAATTCTGGCGAGAGCTCACGAAGTATCTCTTTCTGTGCAAGCTTATCGTTGTAACGTAAATAATCTGCATAACAATAATTAAGTGCTAAATTATGCCTTTTGCAGTAGTTGTCAATCGATGGGTGTGGTATTGCCGCCCAAACTTTGTTAACGCCAACAACCGGTTTATCTAATCGATCAATTAAACTTATAGACGCTTTTTTACCAGGCAATGCAACTATAAAATTATCCTCACGGACATCATTGCGCAATAATTCAGGTGAATTTATGACGTATTTACCGCACTTTCTTCTTGAATTAAAAGGAATAAGCCACTGCGAAAGGTTCTCATACAAAAACATGCTCGGTATTTCATGTTCAAGCGTTTCGCCAGTCGCACGAAAGTCTATCAAATGCAAGGTATCAGAAACGTTTATCTCTGATATATCATCTACTGTTAATTTATTCATTTTGACTTTAGGCATCTTTACCACACCTTACACTATAGCACTAAAATACAGCTGTCCTGGCATCCAGCCTCCGGACGCGTCTTATGTCTGTGAGAATATTAAGAGGCTCTTCCATCTAATAGGTCAAGTGCTCGTACGAGAAATGGAAACTCTTGATCGTTAGAACCATTTTCAGTTTTAATAACATTTAGATTGTTTCGGTTTGCCCAAATAACTTCAGAATGATCAGCAAGGTTTATCTTTGGCAGGCAACCGTTTGCTAGTTGTGCGAAAAAGATAATTTCAACTGAATGCGAGCGTTTCACTTCATTTACATACGTGAAAGCGCCGACAGTGTCTCTGACCACAACATCAATACCGAGCTCTTCCTTTAGCTCTCTACGTAAACCATCAACTAATGTTTCGCCAAACTCAATGTGTCCGCCTGGCAGTTCTAGCTTGCCTGGCAAGAACTTCTTTGTTAGCGCTCTACGCGCAACCATGATCTCATGCCCGTTACTGCCTTTTCGATGTATAACGGCACATGCGGTTATAACTTGCTGCCCTTCGGCTAGGGTAGCGCTGTCTTGAGATGAGCTCATCCTACCTTCCCTACCTTGATAAACGAGCATCGCACGATCCTTAGTCCCAACCAATCGTTGCGACAACTCTATCCAACTTGCTTTTTTTGCTTATCAATTTTATACAAATCCCAGGCCGTGATAATCCCAAGCGGCATAGCCGACTCAGTGCCATTTTCAGATACGAGAATCGCCAGAAGACGCCTCTTGTCCTTAATTGCGTCAATAAACATATCTTCAACCTCATAAACAGTTGTATCTCTGGAAACATAACCATACGTATCAATATCATCTCCGTACGGCATATCATACCTAATGTCCTGTATTTTTGCCTCATCAACAAATGCACCGCCAATTTCAAACGCGCTATTAATCGCCCGCACGATAGTTCTTTCGGAAACGAAACCAACCACCTTTTTATCGGCAATTATCGGCAAACTTGTGATGCACTTTTCAACCATGCAACGAATCGCGTGAGATAAGTCGTCATCTAAGGCAATCGTCACTAGTGGTTTCGTCGCAATATCCCAAGCAGTTTTCGGTCGTTCAATATGCTCCCTCAACTTACGCAACTCAGATATCGTTTCTTCATGCGGTTCAGCTATAGTCATGTTTGTTGACTGATGAACGATAGCATTCCTAAGTTGTATATGCTGTATAATCTCTTCTTTATACTGCCGAATGACACGATTTCCTCGTTTTCTTGCCAATGATTCTACAACTGACCGTATTGATTTTTCATCTGACGCGCCGTCTTTTCTTTTCAGTATCTTCTCTAATCTATTAAACTCGCATCTATACTTTTCCGCCCTTGTCACGCTGCACCAGCCCTACTGTCTCAATAGATTTAAAATAAGTTCTTGGCTCCGGGGGCGGGGTTCGAACCCGCGGCCTAATGGTTAACAGCCATCCGCTCTACCGCTGAGCTACCCCGGAATACATCAGTAATTGTACTGTATCAGTGCAAAATTGTAAAGGCGGACACACTGGCTGTCACCGCTTAACAATCGCAAGCGCTTGCCGCAAAATATCGCATTCTTTCTGTGCTGCTTCGTCGCTTATTCCTTCACGTTTTTTCACTTCATGCTCTAAGTGGCTCCACCACGGCTGCTCGGCGGCACCTTGTACCACCTCAAGTGTACGCGCTGAATTATCTTTTTTAACCAGCCAACCACGCGCAATAAGCCCATTCACGTGTGCAGCGACCGTCGACACGCTTTTGTAGTCAAGCGCACGCATAATTTCACGAAAGCTTGGACTATAGCCGTTTCCTTTGATAAAACCGTCAATAAAATTAAGTAATTCACGTTGTTTTTTTGTGGGATGTACCATATATTTCTCCTTTGTAATTTTTACTACAAACTGCCGCTGCCAGCCCCCACCACACGATTGACACGGTGTCATCCGCCCATACCGGCAGTACAATCCCGACAAGCACCAGCCCAACGCCGCTCGCCCATAATCCGACCGCATACCACTGCCGCCGCTGCTTCCATAAACCACGCAGCACGAGTGTATAGATCAATACAAACAGAACGAGCCCCAACCAGCCAACTTCGTGCGCCACCATCACGTATTGATTTTCGATGATATGCGGCATACTGCCGTACATTGCCGCCGAACCTGTCGTACCGACACCAGCCCCAAGCGGTTGCTGCGCCATACGCGCAATACCCGCCGATAGCGACTTGGCATGGTCGTCATTTGATGTGGTGTGTGCACCCGTTGCAGGATTGTCGTGAATTATAACCGTATGGAAAAATTCCGTACCGCGAATCAGGTATAGTCCCGCCGCGCACGCTATCATGATTCCTATGCCCGCTAGCCATACGCGCCGCGAAACTCTACAACCAAGCTGAAGCACTGCAACCAACCCAATGCTACCAGCTGCCGCCACTAACGCGCTGCGCGAATAGCTCACCCACACCGCAACCGTTCCGATAGCCGCATAGAACGCCGGCAATGCTAGCCACCGCTTATCGCGCAATTTTTTCGCTCGTATAAGCCACCACGCCGTTGCAATACTGACAACAATAATCGCATACGCGCCAAGCGGGTTCGGACCGCGCAGCGTGCTGTTGTAGCGCACAAACGCCGGATTCATGTCGACCAGCATATATGGCGCGATCGTTGTTTTGTTGTAGCCGAGATACTTCAAAAAATCAACTGGCAGTACAAACTGTGCTAACAAAAACCCTAGCACAACCGCTGCGCCAATTGCTGCCGTATGCCACAGCCACGCGCGATACCGCGGATTATAGCGCGTAACCACATATACTAACACGAAATAAACAATATAACGCAAATCAACCATCAGTCCGGCAATTGCTGCCAATCCACCATTTGCCGCCGGCAGCACCAACACAATGTGCAGCACGACATACAAGCCGCACAAAATCACGAGCGAATCACGGCGAAAATCACGTACCAAACGCCGCCCGTACCGTAGCACAACCAAAAGCGCAGCGATCACCATCATGATCTCTTTCCAGGCCTTTATACCAAGTGCAAACGCTGGAACCTTACTGCCAATAAATACGCTCAGCGGCGCATGAACTACAATTAGCGCCATAATCGCAACAAGTAGCCCAATAATTATACGATCCAAAATAGATCTATACCGCGGCGCTGCCAATCGCAAAATAGCATGTTTCATCTAGTGCTATTATAACGGAATTGTTATAATGGCAGTACTCATGCCGTCGAGAAATACGAAAGCATATAGTATTTTGTTAATGATTGTCGACACAATCATACTTGCTACCGTGTTTTCTTTGGCATATTATGTACGCACGCAACTCGATCACCGTGCGCTCTTACACGCTGTTTACGCGACCGATTATATCGTCAGCTTCTTAGCAATTGCACCTGTGTGGGTTTTAATTTTTGCGTCGCTTGGACTTTATAGCGCAGGCATTTACACGCGCCGGCTCGTCGAATGGAGTCGCATCATTCTCGGCACATTTATTGGCATTTTACTTGTGATTGGCTGGGAATATTTTACAAATATTCATATTTTTCCGGCGCGGCTGGTGGCATCGTACGTGTTCATCGGTTCAACCGCTGCGATTATTGTCGCGCGCGAATTAATACGCGATATTCGCCATGAGCTATTTCGCTATGGACGCGGCGTAAGCCGTGTGCTTGTGATCGGCAATTCCGACGCAACAACCGATATCGCGTTAGCGCTTGGGTCAACGCATAAGTCTGGTTATCAGATTGTCGCATTTGCCGGTCCAGCTCGATTATTGCCGCCGCATCTTGGCATTAACCATTACACGCGCGTTGAAGACGCGCTGCAAGATATTGATAAGTTGAATATTACCACCATCATTCAAACCGATTTGTATGATAGCGGAACGCGCAATCATAAAATATTAAGCGCTGCGCAAATCGCGCATATCCAATATAATTTTATTCCTGGCGAACCCGAGTTCTATACTGGCAAAAACACAATCGACGTGTTCCTTGGCTATCCAATGATTACCGTTAGCCAGACACCACTAATTGGCTGGGGGGCGGTTTGCAAACGTCTGTTTGATTTTATTCTCGTCGTTGCAGCGCTGCCACTGTGGGGCAGCGTTTTACTTGTATTATCACTTCTTCAAAAAATCTTTAATCCCGGCCCAATTTTCTATCGATCCAAGCGCCTAAGCCAGTATTCTAAACCGATTAAGTTATACAAGTTCCGTACTATGGGCGCGCAGTATGGCAAAAAAGATGCCAGTTTAGAATTTGAGGATATGGGGCGACCAGACTTAGCAGACGAATATCGGCGCAATCACAAAGTTGAGAATGATCCGCGCATTACGCGTTTCGGCAAAATATTGCGTGACACGTCGCTTGACGAATTTCCGCAGTTTATCAATGTGCTACGCGGCGAGTTAAGCCTCGTCGGTCCGCGCCCAATCTTGCCGCAAGAGGTCAAGTTTAGCCAATCGCGTACCGCACTCTTACATAGCGTCAAGTCAGGCGTCACAGGGCTATGGCAAGTGTCAGGGCGATCCGACCTGAGCTTCGACGAGCGAATTGAGCTAGAATTATACTACGCGCAAAACTGGAGTTTTTGGCTTGATTTACGCATCCTATTCAAAACAATCGCCGTCGTTGTCCGTAAGACAGGCGCACGATAGAACTACCCTCAGTTTAGCAACCCAGCCTAAACACCCAGTGAATACGTTTCAACATAGAAACGGCCTTGAGCCGTGAGTCTGCAAGTTGTATAGAACCGTCGTAGGAAGAGAGGAGTACACTGCCCTGACTTATAGAAAAAACATCCATAGAGACTCTGTATTATTTCACTACCAGATCAGTTATACGATCAATGGAGCAAACATCATTAAGAAGAGGAAAGGGTTGTTTACAGTAACCATTTCTAACAAAAAACTATTTACGCTTGCCTTTTTACCAGCCTCATAATCATAATAATAGCTATCACCCACCGTATAAGTCTGTGCCTTATCAAGCCCAAAATCAACAACAATATCACGTATAACCTTCGCTTTGCCATCTTTATCCCCGCCATCGGAACAAAAGAAGCCGTCAACAAGATGCTCAATGCCTATCGACTATTTTTGATTTAAGTTCCTCAAGCGTCCCTTTCCCGGGCACAGGATGCGCCGAAACAACAAAGATCTTGTATCCTTGACCACGTAACCGAAAAAGCATTTCATACGCACCATTAACTATCTCCAGACGAAGATGACTATTTTTCTCAACTTTTCCACCTCGGTAAATTACATCAGGACGCAAATTTTTGCCACCTCCAATCGGTCGCCACAAAGTGCCATCGCCATCAAAGATAACAGCCTTATTCATAAGACATATTGCACACAATAGCATCTCGTCGTCTCGTCTATCAATAAAATGGGTTCAATGGTACAGTCAACTAAAATGGAACAAGCGTAAACCTTAGGTATATTAATGGATATTTGAATAATTTAGGGTAGTTAGCTCTAGCCATATATTTTTTAGTTTCTAAGCAATCTAGCAGAACGCCACCACAAAACGGTATACTACTATTATGACCACTCCAAAGATTGCAATTGTATGCGAGTTTCTCACTGTGATGGGCGGCGCTGAAAATGTCGTACTCGCGATGCACGAAGCCTTCCCTGACGCACCGATTTATACCGCACTATACAATCCCAAAGCCGTGCCTGCGTTCAGCAACGCCGATGTACGCACATCAAAACTACAAAAGTTACCAAGATTCCTGCGCAAAACGCATCGACTATTTCCAACGCTTGCGGTTAAGGCATTTCAGGAGTTCGACTTAAGAGAGTTTGACATCATTCTCACGAGCGCCTATTTGAATGCGAACCAGATCAAAAAATCGCGTCCCGATCAAAAAATTATTTCGTATTGCCATACGCCCGCACGTTATTATTGGAGCCACTACGATTTATACCGCAAACAACCCGGGTTCGGCATGCTTAATCCAGTCATACGGACGCTTATGCCAATTCTCGTGCCGCACCAGCGAAAACTTGACTACGAAGCAGCACAGCGCGTAGATGTTTGGATCGCTAATAGCACCGAGACGCAAAAGCGTATTAAAACCTATTACGGCAAGCAAGCGACCGTCATTTACCCACCAGTCGAGACACATCGATTCACGCCTGCCCGTACGCGCAGCGATTACTATGTCACGCTGGGGCGCCAGTTGCCGAATAAACGATTTGATTTAGCGGTAGCCGCGTGCACAAAATTAGGCGTACCGCTCAAAGTGTTCGGTAAAGGGGAGATGCATGACGAACTGCGTAAAATCGCCGGTTCAACGATTGAATTTTATACCGATCGCTTCGGCGACGCTTCTGACGAGGCCGTTGAACGTGCGCTCAATCACGCAAAAGGTTTTGTTTTCCCAAGCGACGAAGACTTCGGCATTGTAAGCGTTGAAGCCCTTGCCGCCGGCGCACCTGTTATCGGCTATGATAGCGCCGGCACGCGCGATATCGTCACCCAAGGAGAAACTGGCGTGCTCTTCGCTCGTCAAACGGTCGACGATGTCGTCGAAGCGATAAAACGCGCCGAAACAATTCGTTGGTTTCCGAGTAAACTCAATCGCACAGCGCGACGATTCGACAAGTCGCTATTCCTCACAAAACTACGCAAAGTTGTGTCCGACCAGTGGCGATAACTATTCGTTGCCTGTTGCCCGATTAATACGCGTCGATGAATCGGGTTTACCCGTACCTGCATCAAAACGCATAGTGATGTTGTGTTTTCTACATACATCTGCTTCCGGAATTGCTTTTTCAGTATCACGATCACCGCCGTTTGCAAAAATCAATTCGTCGCCCGGATATTGTCCCGCTACCATTTCAAGCGTTTTAATGATCGTCGGATCTTCATCAATTGAAAGCATTACCTGATCAACGCCCTTAAGCGCACGCATCAAACGCAGGCGATTATTTTCATCTAAAATAATTTTGCCTTTTTTTAGCAACTGTTGCTTATCGTTGTTAACGATCACGATCAGTTTATCACCCATCTGCGCCGCTGCCTCAATCATATCAAGATGTCCGCCGTGCAGCGGATTAAAGTATCCGCTTACAATCACAATTTTCATCATCTATCCTCCGTCATTTGCTGTCTAACGCTCTTTATTTTATCATAGAATTATGAAAACAATCCTTGTCACGGGCGGCGCTGGATATATTGGCAGCCATACGCTCATAGAACTTATCGCACATAATTTGAATGTTGTCGTAATTGATAATCTTGTAAACGCTAATGTCGAAAGCCTGCGGCGCGTCGAGAAAATTACAAACACAACTATTCCATTCATTAAAGCAGATGTTCGCGATCAAGCGGCACTTGATGATATTTTCACAACGCATACTATTGACGCCGTAATTCACTTCGCGGGTCTCAAAGCAGTCGGCGAATCGGTCACCAAGCCGCTTGAGTACTACGATAATAACCTCGTTTCAACGCTCACACTGCTTAAAGCAATGCGTAAGCATACTGTGAATAAATTAGTCTTCTCCAGCTCAGCAACCGTATACGGCACACCAAGCGAACTCCCCCTGCGCGAAACATCGCAAACCGGCATCGGTATCACGAATCCGTACGGTTGGACGAAATACATGATTGAACAGATTGTCCGTGATTACAGCGCTGCTCATACTGATTTTCAGGCGACGATTTTACGCTATTTCAACCCGATCGGTGCCCACGAATCCGGCATGATCGGCGAGGATCCAAATGGCATTCCGAATAATTTATTACCGTATGTCGCGCAAGTCGCCGTTGGCAAATTAACGAGTGTTGGTGTATTTGGCAATGACTATAATACACCAGACGGCACAGGTGTGCGCGACTATATTCACGTCGTTGATTTAGCGCGCGGACATGTCGCTGCTCTGCAGCATATGCAAACGGGCGCGCACGTATACAATCTCGGCACAGGGCACGGTACGTCAGTTCTCGAAATCATTCACGCGTTTAGCGAAGCGTGCGGCAAAGATCTGCCATACGAAATCAAACCGCGCCGCGCAGGCGATATCGCCGCCTGCTACGCTGATTGCAGTAAAGCTGAACACGAGCTTGGCTGGCGCGCTGAATTGACAATCAAAGATGCGTGCCACGATAGTTGGCGCTGGCAATCACAGAACCCAAATGGCTATTCGTCGTGATGATATACTAGATACATGACCAACTTGCTTGTCACGGGAGGTGCGGGGTTTATCGGGTCAAACTTCGTACAGTACACCGTGAAACATAAACCCGAGTATCGCGTAACAGTAATTGACAAACTAACGTATGCTGGCAACCGTGCTAATCTTGAATCTGTCAACGACCGCATTGAATTTGTTGAGGGCGATATTTGCAACGCCGAGTTGATAGATCGGCTAGTAGCAAGCAATGACGCCATTGTTCACTTTGCTGCCGAGAGCCATAACGACAATAGTCTGCGCAATCCCTGGCCATTTGTCGAGACCAACATCGTTGGCACGTATACGATATTAGAGGCGGTGCGCAAATACGATAAGCGGCTCCATCACATTAGCACCGACGAAGTGTTTGGCGACTTAGAGTTAGACGATCCGAACCGCTTTACCGAGAACACGCCGTACAATCCATCCAGCCCCTACTCCAGCACCAAAGCGTCAAGCGACATGCTGGTGCGCGCCTGGATGCGTAGCTTTGGAATCAAAGCGACCATCTCCAACTGTTCTAATAACTATGGACCATACCAGCACATTGAGAAATTTATTCCGCGCCAAATTACCAACATCTTGTCCGGCATCAAACCGAAACTCTACGGTACCGGCGAGCAAGTTCGCGACTGGATTCACGTCGACGACCACAACGCTGCTGTCCATATAATTCTAGAAAAAGGCAAACTGGGCGAAACATATATCATCGGCGCTGACAACGACCACGTCAACAACAAAATGGTTATTGAGCAAATCTGTGAGTTGATGGGCAAAGGCAAGGACTGGTACGAGCACGTCAACGATCGACCGGGTCACGATCAACGTTACGCCATGGACTCAAGCAAGTTACGCCATGAGCTGGGATGGCAACCACGTTATACCGACAACCAAACAGGTATGCACGATGGCCTGCTACAAACTATTGACTGGTATCGTACGCACGAAGACTGGTGGCGTACGCAAAAAGAAGCAGTTGAGGCAGCGTACGCTAAACAGGGGCAATAAGGAGGATTATATGAATTTTGATCCATCAGCATATAGCGAATTAACTGTCACCGAATCGCCTATTCCTGGCCTGTTCGTCGTGAAGTTGCCTGTCCACGGCGATAACCGCGGCTGGTTCAAAGAAAATTATCAAAAAGAAAAAATGGAAGCTCTCGGCTTACCTAAATTTACAATCGTGCAAAACAATATTAGCTTCAATGATAAAGCCGGCGCAACGCGCGGTTTGCACGCCGAACCATGGAATAAATTTATCTCAACAGCAAACGGACGCGTATTTGGTGCGTGGTGCGATTTGCGAAAAGGCGAAAACTTCGGTCGCATATTTACGCATGAGATCAATCCGGGAACAGCGATCTTCGTGCCGCAAGGTGTTGCTAACGGCTATCAAACGCTTGACGACAACATCGCTTACACCTATCTTGTTGACGCGCACTGGTCGCCGGACGCGCAGTATACGTTCGTCAATTTATTCGATCCAGTCCTTGGCATTGACTGGCCAATCTCGCAAAAAGACGCGATTATTTCCAGTAAAGACGCTGCTCATCCGTTATTAGCAAATGTAATTCCTCTGGAGGTTTAACTATGGACGACAATAAAATCTTTATCGTTGGCGCAAACGGGCAGCTTGGCACGGCATTACGCGCGCAATATCCCAGTAGCAGATTTGCCGATATAACCGAGCTTGACATCACAGACCGTGATTCTGTTGAAAATTTTGACTGGTCTCAGATTGAAATAATTCTCAACGCCGCCGCGTTTACAAACGTAGACGCCGCCGAAACGCCAGAAGGTCGTGTCGCCGCCTGGAGAGTAAACGCCGAAGCGGTTGCAAACCTCGCACGCGTTTGCCTGAAACACGACATGGCGCTTGTACATATTTCAAGCGACTATGTGTTTGACGGCACGCGCGAACCGCATCTTGAAACTGAGAGTTTCAGCCCCTTATCTGTCTACGGCGATAGTAAAGCTGCGGGCGATATTGTTATTAGTCTATTACCAAAACACTACGTCTTACGCACCACCTGGGTCATCGGTGAAGGTAAAAACTTCGTCCGTACCATGCTCGAACTCGCTAAAAAGAATATTTCACCAACAGTCGTGTCCGACCAGATCGGACGGCTGACCTTTACATCGGAACTCGTACGAGCAATTGATCACTTACTCACCACGCACGCTGATTATGGTACGTATAACGTCACCAACGACGGATCGCTAGCGAGCTGGGCTAATATCACCCGGCAAATCTTCACGCTCGCTGGTCGCGATGATCTGACCGTCACTGACACAACCACAGCTGAATACTTTGCCAATAAGCCTGGTGTTGCACCGCGGCCGCTCGGATCGGACATGAGCCTCGACAAACTGCATGCGACAGGATTTACTAGCCGCAATTGGCAAGACGATCTATCTGAATATATCAAGAAAGAGACGACAAACCTGCGTTAATCACCGTTTTTTCGACGGTTGACCTGCGTTAATCACCGTTTTTTCGACGGTTGACCTGCGTTAATCACTATGTTACGCTACGATATATGATTCAGCGAGATGCTCAGTCAACGGTAAAATCCGTTCTTAATCAAGGGCTTGTCGCTATTATCTATGGCGCTCGACAAACCGGTAAAACAACGCTTGCGAAACAGGTTGCCGCAAACTATAAAAAACCACTCTACCTCAATTGCGATGATCCAACGGTTGTCGCTAACCTTACAGAACGGTCTGCCCAAGAGCTGAAATCATACATCGGAGACACTGATCTTGTCGTCATTGATGAGGCGCAGCGGGTCGAAAATATTGGAATATCGCTAAAGCTGCTACACGACAGCTACCCGAGCATCCCGCTGCTCGTCACTGGATCGTCTAGCCTTGATTTAGCGAATCGCGTCGCTGAACCTCTTACCGGACGAAGTATTGAAATCCAGCTTTATCCCCTTAGCGTGCGAGAAGTGTCTACAGATACCCCATCAATGCTGGCTCACGCCCGTACGCTAGCTGTGCGCGGCGGTTATCCTGGTATGTGGACACTTTCTGGAGAAGAAGCATCGAAACGTCTTCGTAATATGGCTATCAATTACATATTCCGCGATGCTTTCTCGCCTGTTGTTATTTACGACCAAACTATCTTAAATAACTTGCTACAACTGCTTGCATACCAGATAGGAAACGAAGTGAACTACAGCGAGCTCAGCCGAAAACTAGGCGTCAGCCGCGAAACTGTCGAACGCTACATTGATTTGCTGGAAAAAGCATTTATCGTTTTCAGGCTCAATCAATACCGTAAAAATCTCCGAGCCGAGGTTGGTAGGCTTCGGAAAATATATTTTATAGATCTCGGTATACGTAACGCTCTAATTAATGATTTTCGCCCTCTGCATATTCGCGAAGACGCTGGATCTCTATGGGAAAATTTTTGCATCCTTGAACGTAGAAAATACCTCTCTACGACAGACCGTCTTGTTCGTTCGTATTACTGGCGAAACAACAAAAAACAGGAAATTGACCTTATTGAAGATGAACAAGATGTTGTTCGGGCATTTGAAATAAAATATGGTAAAAAAGAACCTAAGGTTCCTACAGAGTTCACGAAATTATACCCAAATAGCGAGTATACCGTCGTTAATCCAAGTAATTTCAATGATACGTTATTTCGAGCATTGCCTGATGATAAAATAAGTTTGTTCCAAGGAGGATTACTATGAAAGGAATAATTTTAGCTGGCGGATCTGGCACGCGCCTCTGGCCAATTACCAAAGCAATCAGCAAGCAGCTGATGCCAATTTATGACAAGCCGATGATTTACTACCCGCTAACAACGCTGATGCAAGCGGGTATCCGCGAGATTCTTGTTATTACCACGCCAGAAGACCAGGCTGGATTCAAACGCCTGCTCGGCGATGGTTCACAGTGGGGGCTTGATTTGCATTATGCCATTCAACCAAGCCCGGATGGACTCGCCCAAGCATTTATCATCGGTGAGGAATTTATCGGTGACGATAAGGTAGCGCTAGTACTCGGCGATAATATCTTTTACGGCGACGCGCTTGACGATTCCTTACGCGCCTGCACTGACCCGGATGGCGGCACAGTATTCGCATATAAAGTGTCCGATCCTGAGCGCTATGGTGTCGTAGAATTTGACGAGCACAACCATGCAATATCAATCGAGGAAAAACCGCAGCAGCCAAAATCAAACTACGCTGTAGTTGGCTTGTATTTCTATGATAACGATGTCATAGAAATCGCGAAAAATGTCCAGCCATCAGCGCGCGGCGAGTTAGAGATTACTTCAATCAACGCCGAGTATTTACGCCGCGGTAAACTGAATGTTACTACGCTTGAACGCGGCGATGTATGGCTCGACACCGGCACGATCAATAGCCTAACTGACGCCGAAGACTTCGTCCGCGTCATCCAAACCCGCACCGGACAAATCATCGGTTCGCCGGAAAAAATCGCCCACGAACAAGGCTTCATTAGCCGAGAACAACTCAACGAACTGGCGCGACCACTCAAGAAATCAGGCTACGGTAATTATCTGTCTTCCCTATAGCCCCACCTCTAGTCGTTTTACTTATAATAAATGCTGTTTATCATATTAAAATGCTCTAAATTCACCAGCTCACTAAACTACCATCCTGCTAAACTAATTAGACGGATACCTACATATAGAGACTAACCAATCCAAGTTATTCAAAGGCGCACTAACCCACTTGCGTTTTGCGCCTGTTCAATAGTAGTAATTCATTTAAGACTCCTGCGCTAGTTTGAAAAACCAAAGTCTAGAATGTGTTTAAACTTATTCAAGCATCATTTTGCGAAAACGATATAAAGACCAAAAAGCACAATAGCAATTCCAATAATCTGCGAAAGGCGGAGTTGCTCGCCAAGCAAGAAATGGTTTACGAGAATCACAAAAACAACACTTGCAGTGGTAGCGACCGCCGTAATGGTGAGGTGCGCTGAAGCAAGATCCGGATTTTTGGAAGCAAGATTGTTGATGATCACGAAGATAAAACGTGCGCCCAAAGCAAGAATACCTCCCAAAAGAAACCTCCAGTCAAGTAAAAGCCCAAGCAGCGACTTGACGGTAAGCGCACCAACAAGCGTGCTAGGATTACCAAGAAAAATAATTGATAGCGCAACGATAACACTATAAACAACAAGCCAAAATCCGATTAACAGCATATTTAGTTATTATACTCTGATTAGAATTGCTTCGCAAACCCGCCAGAGATCAATTGACTAGTCTGGAGCGGAACCAATACGCCCCATCGCTGGTCTGGTGAAGGGTTGGAATAATTTTGTCTCGGATTATTTCTTGGACATCTATTTAACTATTATGCTTTTCAGTGCTTGGTTAGTATATGATTAACTATTCTTTCAAGTAATTGTTTTTCAAGCTCTAGACACCCTTATGTGTCAAAAGCAACTTTGTAAATCGTATTAGTAGTTCTGAGACGTCAAGCTGTCAGCCTTCTACAGCGCAATATTACCATTTAAATGTTGGGTATCTACGCCAAGATCGTCTGCTTGCCTTTTAGCTACGTGATGGTATAATTTTGGTACATATGAGGCTTTTAGGCGATATTAATCGTACTGTTCTCGACAGACGCAACCGACCGTTTCTGCTTATATTCGTATTGTGCACAGCAGTGTTTTTTATCATGTCACTGAGAACTGTTTTCCGCGACGACGATATTTGGTTCGCAGCTAAGACGGTCGAGTTTGGTTTATTCGACTGGATTGCTTACCGCTGGAACAGCTGGAGCAGCCGAGTCTTTCCTGAGATGGCGCTTTGGCTGTTAGCTCCTCGGTCGGCTAGCTGGGCGCTGTTGAATACTGTTGCGTATATGGTCGGTACTGTTTACTTTTTTAAATTTTACCGCTTAATCCGCACTGCAAAGAATCGTAAGGTTGACATAACGGCACTTACGGCTAGCTGTACGTTTGTATGGCTATTGTCACAAGGCACAGCGACAGAGTCGGTGTTTTGGTTAACTGGTTCAGTGAACTATTTTTGGGTAGGCGCACTATTCTTAATAGCAATTTATCTGCCTTGTGCTATATTTTTACAGCGCAAGACTTCGGTTGCACAAACAGCTGTATCGTCTGTTGCTAGCATTACTACGGTTTTATCGCATGAGCAATTTTTGGTTTTATCCTGGCACTGATATATTTAGCAGTACTCGCTTGGTATTTATACCAGAAAAACCGGTCGAAAAAAGTTGCAGTGCTATTAGCTGTTATGACCGTGTTATTGTCTATCGGTGTGTTATGTGTTGTTCGTGCGTCTGGTAATGTTTTGAGAATCCAGCAGGAGATTAACAACTGGCTTCCTGACATGCTAACTGTGCCTACAGCGGTGCGAGCAGAATCTTCCATCCGATGGTTTATGGATATTATAATAAACCATACAGGAGCGTCATTGTCAATAGTATCGTAAAGGCTCACTACCTTCGCAACATCCTCTGCCTAAAAAAGCAGACTATCCTACACTAGATTAGTACCACCTAATCAGAAAGGAGGGCCTGCTGTGGCCTATTCTACCAATCCTAACCTGCCAAAAGCTAGAGCTTCGGCAATGAAACTACTCATATGCGACCAGTTGCCAGTCAACGTAGTAGCTTTACGCTCTGGTGCGCATCGTAGTACTATTTGGCGCTGGCTGCAGAAGTGGCGGCAGCAGAATAGCGGTGTCTGCTTTGTCAATGCTAATAGACAGCAGCGCAAAGTTACTCCTGCTGGATATATTCCTGGAGTGGGTGCTGTCTCTCAGTTTCGATTACGTGCCTGCTCGTGGCAGATTCCTACCGTATCGTCTCGCCCGCACAGTCATTCTCGGGCTATTCCCGCACATATTGTTCGGGCAGTGCTGGAGACGAGGAAGAAACTACAGCGATGCGCTGAGGTAGTGTGGCACCATGTCTGCTATGTATTAGGCTATGTAGTGAGCTTGAGTAGCCGTGCGTCGCATTCTCAGGCGACACCACTGCTTTGACGGCGCCAGAAAGCCACGGATCATAAGAAGTAATCCGCATCGACCAAGAGCGACTGCCCCAGGCGAACTTGTCCAGACGGACACTATTCACTTTGTGTGTCCGTATACCCGCCAGCGCACATATATTTATACTGTCATTGACCTATATACTCGCATGGCCTATGCTAGGGCGGCTAGGCAAATAATACCCCAAGAGGCCGCGAGAACCATCTTGGATGCCCAAAAGTTTTTTGGCTTCCATTTCAAGATGGTGCAGGCTGACAATGGACTTGAGTTTAGTCGTCACTTCGAGCAGACACTTGCTCAATATGGCATTGTTACTCGCCACAGCCGCCTCGGCAGGCCGAACGATAACGCTCACATAGAACGGTTTAATCGTACTTTGCAAGACGAATGTACTAGTAGAACCCTTTCTTACCAGACAAACACACAGGCAATCCAGGCACGACTAACGTCGTACCTGGATTATTACAACCACCATAGAGTACACTTAGGTATACAGATGCGAACACCTGCGGAGATGTTGCAAAGGTAGTGGGTTGGTACGAAGTATGGTGTTTGCTATGTATAATGCTTTGGCGGCTCCATAAAAAAGTCCTAGCTATCATGGGTTTCGCTAGTGTGTTCTTGCTAGCTAAAACTATCATGCTTGATGTGGAGCTTATGATGCTATTACGCAAAGTTCATTTTGGCGGTATTGTTAATTTTCATGCTTCGTGGCGTTATGTCGGCGGGTTTACGCAATGGATTCCGGTGATATTTTGGCTGTGCGCGTTAGTCCTGACTATCGTTGCAATTGCTATTGTTTTTGGTATAAGATCCCGTCAAAAAGCAGCAATATGCATCACTGGCTGTCTCTTAGCAGCTACTGCAACAGCCATGCTGTGGGTCTCGCCAACGATGTATGCGAGCGGGTATAGAGTAGTGCATGTAGCGTCGCTGTTGTTAATGTTAGTTGTTCTGCTATTGATTGATAAACTTGGTGAACTAAAGAGGTAAAAAGAATACAGACTAAGCGTAGGCTAAATAGGGGAATAAATATTTTTGCTATATGTCAAGCAGTTCTGGGGCATCTGGGTTTTTGCCGTCCATAAGAGCTCTTAGCCGTAAGTCTGCTTTGTGCGTTGCAATTATCTCGCCTAATGCTGTGATAGGATCTTTAGTAGGCGACCAATCATGTCCTACCGGCAATATAGACGGAATCCGGTTTAGTGTGGGGTTATTGTTGCCTAAAAGCCGCATCGGCGCCTCTATCACAGCCCGCCAATGCGGAGTACTGACGCTCACACTCATGGGTAATTCAAGATCTGCAGAATTCTTGCTAAACACGCCCGAATCTATTATCTCCCTATACTGCGATTCACAAGTTGGACGCGGATTACCTCCATTGTGGCGCGGTATAGCAGCGGCATTCAATAATGTAGCGTTTGTGCCGTTCTTGAGATGGTAGATGGTCATAACGGAATCACGCAGAGGAACACCCGCGTCAATTAATTCTTGCGCCGGTTGATCGGTTGACGTTGCGGGAATATCCTCGGATCCGTTTTTCCAATCTATCAAGTCATAGAGCATCGCTTCCAGTGCCAGTTTACCGATAATATACTCGGTAGCAAATGCCTCATCCCAATTGTTAAACTCGGGATCAACAGGCTTCTTTATCTCGTCTCGCCAATGCGGCATACCGAGCAGTTTGTCCATATCAAAATGTTCATTGCCTATCTGACGAGAAACGGTAGAGATAATAGTTTCAGGATTTAACTCGTCCGGCGCCCCCGGCCAACGTCGGCGTTGACCAACTAAAAGGTGTGCGTTGTGGATGCGCCCGCTCGCTGGGTCGTCACCATAGGCGGCCTGCATACGAGCAATTATTTCTTCCGGACCGCTACCCAGTATCAGGCTGTGTCCAATTTCAATATCTGATGGCGTATACCGACCCTCGGTGAAACGAAGATCACCGTAATGGAGCTGCTTTATAAGTTCCCAGTATCTTTTGCTATTGTCTTGAGTAATAAGCACTTTACCTTGTGTACCTTCGGCTGTACCATGCTGAGTGCCCATCCAACGCCTCCACATGAACCTGCGAGTTTCTTCTGATAGCTCACCGCCCGATTCAACGTCATTCTGTGCTCGTCTAGCCTCTTCAGCGAAGGCTGAATTCTCTGAGTCAACAGCAATAGTGCCTAAGATTTCAGCGACAGTCTCTCGGTTTTGATCTAAGAATAGCTCCTTCGGCACCCAGGGCAACTTTTCTGCGATTTGGTTATCATTATCTCTCATAGTAACTCTATTTTAACATAATAATGTATTTAGTCAACCAACCCCCTACACCAACCCCTCAACCGCAACACTCCCCATACAAAAAGAGGCATCTTGGTTCGTCCTTTGTTAAAATTGGATCTGCGAAAACAACCTAATTTTAGCAGAAAGGTATTCCAAAATGCCTCAAAGAGAGTATACACAACTTTCAAGCGAAGAGCGAATTGTTATTGAAGCGCTGCTTAGAAGCTCAGCCAGGGTGCGCGAGATAGCTCGCATGCTAAACCGCAGTCCCTCAACCATCTCTCGGGAGCTCAGGCGAAACCAAAATTTTGCCAAAAAGACCAGAGTTAATAAACCTAAGGAGCTGGGACTAGACTCGAGACACTTTCGCGGTACCGCCAAAGTGCCAGTGATTCGCGAAAAGAAAGCTCGGCATAGAAGACGCCTGTGCCAATTCGAGAGAATAAACTACTTGGCTAAATCCGCCCAGCATAAGATGCTGGCTAGATGCAAGAAACAATCCCTGCTGCTCGGAGCTTTCTGGATACCAGCAAACCAGAGAGTTCGTTGAATCGCGCCTCAGGCTGCGTTGGTCTCCCGAGCAGATTGCTGGCAGGCTGCAGATAGAGATTAACAAAAGAGACAAATCTGCTAGCTTGTCTTACGTCTCGCCTAAAGCAATCTGCAAATACGCCAAGAAATACAACCTCCATAAACACCTGCGGCGCCGCGGCAAGAAATACAGATGCAGCCGTATACCTGCCGTACCTGCCGGCTGGATGTCTGCCGGCAAACGCAATATTGCAGCTAGACCCGGCGTAGTGGATGAACTCGGGCGCTTAGGCGACCTAGAGGGCGATACCATCTTCGGCAAAGATAGCCGAGACAGATTGCTAACTCACGTGGAGCGAAAGACGGGGTTAGTCTCAATTAGCCTAGTGTGCGGCTATGATGTACATAAGATACAAAAACAGACCATGCTTGATCTAGAAAGGCTCAGCAGGCACACCGGAGCCTTGCCAAAGACCATAACCTACGACAACGGCGTAGAATTTGCCGGTTGGAGACAAACCGAGAAAGACCTAGGAGCGGATATTTACTTCGCCAATCCCTACCATTCCTGGGAACGAGGCAGAAACGAAAACGCCAACGGGCTCATCCGCGACTTCTTCCCCAAAGGCACTGACTTCAAAAAACTAACTAACCGGGATATATTAAAAGTAGAATCCATGCTTAACAACCGACCAAGAAAACGATTCCAGTGGCTAACGCCACTGGAATACGCCGCGTCTTTGGGTGTTGCGGTTGAGGGGTGGGTTTAAGCCCCCCCTGAGCTATTTAAAGATCTATCAACTTATCCACGGTTTACGCTTGTTCCATGTTAGTTGACTGTACCCACTTGGAACATCCAAAGTAAAGCGCAGGTAAGTCATCGGGTCCTCGAATAGCTTGGGGCGGTTGGCTCTTGCCATCCATTCTTTGCAGAGTTCTTCTAGTTGGTGGGTTAGGATGCGTTGTCCGTAGAGTTTGCGCATGTGGCGCTTGGCTACGCTCCAAATTAGCTCAGCTTTGTTGGTATTAGCAAAGTCGCCTCTGCTGTGGTTGTGGCTTTCATGCTCGTAGCCTAGGAGCGGTAATTCGTCGTAACCGTACCATTTGTCGGTAATAATTAGGCTGCCTGGTTTTACGCTGTCTTGGATGAACTGTTCAAGCACATCTTGGCTTCGTCCGTCATGGAAGCCGCCGGTTATACGCAAGGCTAAGCGCCCGGTATCCTGCTCAATGGCGCCAGTAACTATGTAGGTAGCTTGTTTACTCTTGAGCTTTGAGAAGTAGCTTTCGTCGGCTTGGATTAAGCCTTCTAGCATTGTTGCAGCGTCTGGCAGGTTCTCTCGAAAGCGGGAGAACCATCTAGCTACAGTTGGATAACTAACGCCAGCAAACAGTATAGCTGCCTCAACACTTTTACGATTCTGCCAGCACCAGATTAGCTTGAATAGTTGTTTGGACGACAGCTTCATGCCATACAGCCAGGAACCATGCCAGGCAGTGGCTCTGAGCTTTTTGCGGCATATTTTGCACCAGAGATATCTTGAGAGGTAGTTTTCTTGCAGCTCGCACCCGCAGAGCGGGCACGACACCTCCTCCCCAAAGACAAGCTTGTTGATAAGCCTCCAGCACTTCTTATTGCTGGCAAAGTTTGGTATGTTAGACATACGGAGCGTCCTTTCTGTACTTAGTTGCTTTACATCTCTAAGTATATGGGATGTTCCGTTTTAGTTTAGAGTATCCACTTCGTACAATGTATTGACCTTATATACAAGATACCCTATTATAGATAGTAGCATGGAAGGGTGACTGAGTGGTTTAAGGTAAAATACCTTTTGGTGTTTGCGCATTTGTGCGCCGTACGTTCGAATCGTACCCCTTCCGCCACATTGAAAAACTTTATGCTTCCCCGTTACATAACGGGGAAGTTTTTATTACTGCTTGATTACCGTTACTTCGGCTCTGCTTGGATATCAAGCACAATTGCCTGCAAGAGTATTTGCACACCCAAAATAAATGGCACCACAGCGAGCATGACCGTTGCTGTTGACGGGCTTGCTGGTCCAATTGACTTAATTGTTATAAATAATCCCCAAACTATACCAAACAATGTCAGCAGTGTGCCGGTAATGAAGAAGAGACCCGTTGGCGTAAGATTAAAGAGAATATATTTGCGGAAAATACGCTCGAAAAAACCTTTAAACAATACCCATAGCGTACGCAGCGCTGTTCTGCCTAGCTTAATGGTAGATTTCTCATCTTTGTAGACAGGCGGGATAGATACATCAAGCCCGCGCGCGTTAACAATATTGAGCTGAATCCAAAAACTATTCTCGAACTCATAGCGATCGCCTAGTCGCGAGAAATCGAGTTTCTTCAAGGTGTCTGCCTTAATAGCATAATATCCGTTCAAGCTGTCATACATTGAATAATAGCCTGTTGAGAATTTGTTTATCATCGTTACAAAGATATTACCCCAATAACGATAGGTAGGCATTTTATTATAGACCGCCCTCTCTAAGAAGCGATTACCTTTTGCAAAATCACATTTATCTTCTACAACAGGATCAAGTAACCGAGGCATATATTGCGGTTCTGTCTGCCCATCACCGCTCATCGGCATAATGATATCCATACCCATCTCAACTAGTTTTTGATAAGCGAACTTAGCACCAGCACCATTGCCCATATTTTTCTCATTACGATGCAATACTATCCTTTTATCTTTTAAAAATCGCTTTACAACTTTTGATGTATCATCTTGGCTACAATCATCAACCACCAACACCTTATCAACAAAGTCAGGCATCGTCTTAAGCACAGCCGCTATCTGCTTTTCCTCATTATAGGCGGGAACAAATACACCAACTTTCAAATTTTTATACATTATTCCATCCCCTTACAGTCTCTTCTAACCCCTGTTCTACAGTATAGCACAGTTTATAACCAAGCTTATCTATGTCACTTGTAAAGTGATAGCCAAGCGCACCAGTGTTGTTTGAACTCACTCGTACAATACACGCATCGTCTGCCCCCGTTATTACTTGTAGAATAACAGCAATCTCACCAACAGTATGTTTAATTGGGTCGCTCACCATAAATACGCCAGAGGGTGCCTGTTTAGCAGCGTAAACGATGCTCGCTGCCGCATCCTTAACATAAAGAATGTCTCGCACCGTTGTACCATCGTTCATAAGCTGAATTGCTTTTCCATCCAAAAAAGAATTAATAAATTTACTTACAAAAGTACCATGTGGCTCACCTGGACCGTATAATTGTGGAAAACGTAGTATAGTGCAGGCTACATTATGGTACCGCACGATATGCTGCAGAACCTGTTCCACAAGCAGCTTACCAACACCATACATCGTAGGATCATCTTTGTAGATTTCTGCTGAGCCGCTACTTATATAGACTATCTTTTCTAAATTTGGCAAAAACTGCAAAAGATTACCAAGGCTCGAGAAATTTTCAGTAATATTCTGTGAGATATCCTGATAAAGCGCAACACGACCGTGCGATACGGCTGAAGCCATATGTACCAAGCATGTCACCTCTTCAAGAACAGCCTGGTGAGGCTTAAAATTCTCAAGATTTGTAATATCAAGAGCCAGACCGCGCATAGATGAAGACTCCCCGCACGGCTGGTGACGATAAGTATACAAGAGCTTATCTATCTCCGAATCATCAGCCAGCAGAGGTAACACATATCCCCCAAGAAACCCTGTGCCGCCAGTTACAAGTATATTCATTGCTTCGTAAACTTCCCTGTTGTTTGAAACTTCTCAATATCTTTTGGATTTATAAATGTTTCGCTCAAATAGCGAACAAAGTATTTATCTTCTAGCTCACTACTTGCGATCGTCTCATGCTCACCCCGTACAAAACTTTTGACCGCGAGTGCCACATTGTTAAATCCAAATTGAGCTCGCACGTATGTGGTACCAGAAAACAGGGGATTAATTTCAAAGATATATATTTTACCGTCAGCCTTGCGATATTGAAAGTTACACGGTCCTTTGATACCTAGCTTCACCGCGATACCGCTCAAGTAGCGTAGCGTTTTCTCATCATCTACACTATACCCCGCCACTGTCTCGCCCGCATGGAGCGCCCGCTTAAGAATAATGCCGCCCGCAACCGAGCCATTGTTATTGATAAACACCTCAGCAGTATATTCATTAAGTACGGTATTGTAGAACGTTTCCGTATCTTCATTCTCAATATATTGCTGCAGAACATATTCGTTACTTTTTGGAATTTCTGCAAGTTCCTCTTGAGCGCAAATGATTGATAGTCCTTTCGAGCCATACCCCATGACTGGTTTACGAATGAGAGGAAAACCATGTTCGTCTGCGAACTGTCGTGTAGCAGCTTCGTTATCTGTATAGATGCATGGAATAGCAGTAAAACCATTATCGTTCAGAAATTGCTGAGTCTTATACTTATCAAAGCAGACAGCAAGCACCTCTTGATCAGGCACAAGACAGACTACACCCATTGCCTCAATTTCTGCCTTATGCTGCGCTAAAAACGCTACTTCTTTCTCAACGCTCGCAAAAACAATCGACACGTTTTCTTTTGTAATAATTTCTTCAAGACGCGCCAAATACCCCTCTTCTGATGCAAACGGTACAATATACGCCACATCACATTGAAACGCGCCAGCATTGAAAAAATTTGCATCCGTGCCGATCACGCGTATATGCTCCTGCATATCGCGAAGCGATTTCATAATTCCGATTGATCGCGTACCGCCAATGCCAGTCACTAACACCGTTGTCATATCATTTCTCCTTATATCCCGTTAGCTCGTAAAACGTCACGCAAGGTATTTCATCATTATACGCTACGAACGTCTTTTCATGCCAACGCATTTCACGAGAGCCAAGTACGCTCCCTATATTAATGATATACGGCGTATCACTATCTAGCAAAAATGGCTTACGATATACTTGGCGATCATAGAACCAATACCCTTCTTTTTTGTATGCAATAAATGGGATATGTCCGTGGCCCAAAAAAGCAATTCTCGCAGATGTATGCGCCGCCTCATCTGCAACATCTTCTATATAGCGAATATGCCTCCATGGATTATCTGCAGAAAAACTACCATGCGTCGCCACCGCTTCTTCGCCGAGGTTTATACGTTGCGGTAGCCGTGCAAATTCTTTTACAAGCTGCGGTTCAGTGGCCGTCAACCAAGTTTTCGCCTGAGAAAGTTTTTGAGAAAGCCGCGGGTGGAAAGTTGCAATATCACACTTACCTGTAAAAATCGCTTCGTGATTACCGAGCACTACAGCATCACTTGCCTTTGCTACCTGCCGGTAGAACTTAATCGCTTCTTCTGGCATATGCGCATTAATAACATCGCCAAGACAAATTCGCCTATCAGCCGTCAAAAATGCCTGATGCCGGCTTAGCCGCCGCCAACCATCCCTATCGTTATGGATATCCGAATAGAGGGCATATATCACTTTTTACCGCCTCGTTGATAATTGCTGCACAGATTAAGCTTACCTCGAAATACGCCGTACATATACGCCAGCTCATTTTGTGCTAAGCTTTGATGCACCGGCAAGAATAACGCTTCATCTGGATAATAACGCCCGGTTTCTACACCAAACATTTCATACCGAGAAAATATATCTTCATATTCTGGCACCTTCACGATGTATGCACCAGGGTAAACTTTTTTGCCCAACGTGCCGATTTCAGTAAAGCCATCTCGCACAAACCACTCGGATAGCGTCTGCCAGTTTTTCCTGCGCTGCAAATTATACGACTCAAGACGCGGCAAATGTTCGACTAAAGCTTTTCGAACAATTTCACGCTTATAAAAATCAAGCAATTGGTAGTTTTGCCAATTATCTTCATCTGATACCTGAAGACCCACCAATACGCTGCCATATTGCACCGGTAGAATCTTTGGCAAACTATAAATCGCATAATCACCCACCGATCCAATACGCGTACCATCTGCTAATTCGCTTCCATACGACCATGCACAATCCTCAATCAACGGAATATTTTTTTCTTCACATCGTTTCTTTAGTTCACGTAGATTCTCATACGGTATGCCAAATTCATGAATCACTACAACCGCTTTTGTTGAGTCGTCAATTTCGCGAACCATTGTGCCGTGCTGCTTAATCGGAGTTCGTACACAACCGCTAATGTATTCGTTGCCCGCAAATGTTTTATAAACCGCAACAGAATCGCTCTTACCGATACCAAGATATTTTAGCACCACCTGAAGACAGCTAATCGCCCGTGGCAAAATAGTATACGTATCGCCAAAGTATTGCGCGATAATTTCATCAGCCTGCTTTGGCGTATCGTTATTAAAGCGTACAATATCTCGACCGGTAAACGGAGTTAAGCGAATGTCTGGTCGAATAAACGGAGGAGAGAATATAATAGGATAGCCATCAACCTTCCAATTTTTGAAAAAGTTATACAGCGTAGGGCGAAAACTCACGCCGACATCAATATACTGCCACCGCGTACCTACCAAATCCTCTACAGCATGCCACAAAAGCAATGCAGGTACATTATGTCGCTTTGCAAATTCATTGCCACCGAGGTTATGCATGTATAGCGTATTTGGCGTTGATGGTGTTAAGATTAGACCGCCAATCAACTCGCCATTAGCGTACGCAAGATACATCACTTCATCATCAGAGAGCTGAACTGGCAGAGTCTCATCATTTGGATCAAACCATATAGTCCGAAAGTTAGCAATGTCCTTTGCAGTACCGGTAACACGCCTAATGCCAATATCTTGTTTCTGCGCTTGCCTAATTTTATTACGAATTTTACGATTAATTCGCTCCCAAGAATATGATGGATCAATTTTTAGCAGCGACCCTTCATGTAGCACATCTTTTCCGTGATAATACTCCAGGCTATACTCATATTCATGAAATGAAGCAGTAAAACTTGATAGCTTCACTATTTACCTCCTTTTGCCTCAAATGGAGCAATCGATTCAAGGGCAATCTTCAGTGCCTCTCGAGCATCACGCGGGTCTACAATTGCCGCCGTTCGACCCATCGATTTTGCTATAAATGCTTTCAATTCAGCGGCTAGAGGCTCTTCGAAATCAACTTTAATAACTCGTTTTTCTGGCTCGCCCATTCGTCGAACGAAGTCGGTGAATCCGTCGCTTTCTTCCCCCTTCATATTATGCTTATAGTATACAAGTTCTTGAGTAATATAATTCGCCTCAAGATAGCCCATTGAACCGGTAAGCGCAATAGTACGAATTTTAACCGGCGTCAGCCAATTTGCCTGAATAAAACCAGACGCACGGCCATAGTCCATTAGTATTTCGGCCGAATCAATCTTTTTAGAGTGGTGAGTTCGTGATCCGTGGCTTGTAATAGATACAGGTTGTTTACCGAGTAGGTAGCTAACGAGATCAATGTCATGCACGGCAAGATCAATGATGACATCAGTTTTTGGCTCATTCATGGGGAAACTGCCTACCCGCTTACAGACCACCGAGGTTATTTCACCAATCGCTTTCTCATCAACCATCTGTTTTAATTTCTTCATGACAGGGTTAAAGCGTTCAATATGCCCAACCGTGAAGACGACTTTATACTTTTTTGCACAAGCAATCAGCTCGTCGGCCGCTTCCACCGATGAAGCAATCGGTTTCTCAAGCATACAGTGAATACCTCGGCTCATCACTTCGCGCGCAACTTCAAGGTGGAATGGTGTCGGTACAACAACCGATACCGCATCAGGATGAACCTCGTCAAGCATCTTCTTATAATCAGTAAAAAAGCTTGTACGGTATTCATCGGCAAGTGCTTTTGCTGCGGGGTTTACGTCAGCGATACCCACTAACTCAGCTTCCGGAAGCATGAAGTAATTCCGTACATGATTCTTACCCATGTTGCCCGTACCAATAACAGCAGTGCGTAGCTTTCCTTCTTTTTGTGGATTAGCCATTTGCAAGCACCTCCTTGACTGCTCTAGCAATAGTAGCGACGTCCTCGTCTGACACTTTCGGATGAACTGGCAGCGACACAACCCGAGCCGCCAAATCTTCTGCTATAGGGAAATCGCCAACTTTGTAACCAAGTTTTGCGATATGCGGATAGACATGCAATGGCTTTGGGTAATAAATCCCAGCGCCTACACCGCGCTCGCGCAAACCGGCAACGAACTCATCGCGCGAAACGTTCGCGTCATCAGTCAGCACAACCGTGTATTGGTGGTATACATGCGAACGATCCGGAGCAACGCTCGGCAGCTGAATCCCCTTTATGCCATTGAGTGCTTTATTCAACTCGCTCGCAACATGCTGGCGACGCACTGTAAAGTTATCAACTTTCTTCAGCTGCTCGACAGCAATTGCCGCATGTAAATCTGACATCCGGTAGTTATAGCCAAGCTCAGCGTATTCATACGGCGCGACCATACCATGCTGGCGGAACGAGCGAATTGCCGCAGCCTGCTCGTCGCTATTGGTTGTGACGATACCGCCTTCGCCGCACATAATATTTTTAGTAGCATACAGCGAAAAGCAGCCTAAATCACCGAGCGCACCTGCTTTTTTACTCTTATAATCAGCACCGATCGCCTGACAGGCGTCTTCTATAATCATCAAATTGTGCTTATCAGCAACCGCGCGTAATTCGTCCCACTCGCACGGTTGACCGTACAAATCAACTGGCACGATCGCCTTCGTTTTTGATGTCACCGCTGCTTCAATTTTTGTCACGTCAATGTTAAACGTCGCCGAATCAATATCAACCAATACCGGGCGAGCACCAAGCATCAAAATCGGGTTAATCGTCGCAATGAAGCTGTACGGTGTCGTAATAACTTCATCGCCCTCGCGCACGCCAGCCGCATACAGCGCAGAATGTATTGCAGCCGTACCGCTATTTACTGCGAGCGCATATTTTGTGCCGCAGTACTTTGCCCAATCTTCTTCCAACTGAGCAGTCTTTGGCCCCTGAGCCAACATCCCCGACTCAAGCACATCATTAACGGCTTTTATTTCCTCACTTTCTACAATTGGTGATGCGATTGATATCATTACTTACCCTCCTTGCTGTTTTCCGCTTACTATTATACCATGGCTAAAAGTAGCTATTGTCTGTTTATTGTAAGGTCTAAAAGTAGAGTAATACTTATAATCAAAAATACTAATATCAAGGTATCAGCTGGTTATGCACTCATGGCGTATAGAGATAATATCTACGTAACACTATATACACCGCTATTAGTAGTATACAAACCGAAGTAATTATTATATCTCTCCGCAGTTTACTATACTGATTCTTATTTACGGTAATATATCTAATTGGTATTGGCACAAGGGCAAGTAGAATTGGCAAGAAGTATCTACCTTGTACTCCATACAAAATTTCAAATTTCACTGGACTATAGAATACATATATCGCACCATTTACTATTGCAAAATAAAATATTATTAATAGAGAAAATACTATTATATGTATTTTTTTCAGTCTTTTCGTTTTATTATCATCTACCGATGATAATAAAAATGTAAAAGAAATATTTATAGCAGCCATAAAATACACCCAAATTGGCATTGTCGTGTCAGCAACCCCGAACACCCCTATTATGCCCTGGATAATAGAATCACCGTAATTAGTCGTATAAGTATTTAAAGCGATTTCCGGAATCTTCGTGGGAGCTCCTATTAAATATTTCGCCTGCTCTAAATAATTTGCCCCTTCCGCACCACCTACACGAACCTTACCATATAGCATTCGCCCCATTATCATAAACCCAATAACGGTCAATACGGAAAAAGCTAATATAATAAAAATCTTTTTACGATTTTTCTTAGATAACAGTATAAAGATATATGGTATAAATATATACAACAATGGTTTACTGATGCATAGCGCAAAAACTATAGCAGCTAATTTAATCCACTGTTTTTTATCAATACTCTTTTCGTAGTACAATCTAGAGGTGTACGCTATAAATAGCGCCAATATAGCAAACGATACACCATCTACAGATATGACAGATTGCTGAAAAACCAACATTGGTAACAACGAGACGACAATTAATACCAATTTGCGCCTAGGAATAAGGTAGATAGCGATTGAAATGATAGCGATTGAAATGATAGCTGTAAACAAACGTGCAAGATAGAATCCTACCATAGGAGGTCCATTCACCGCATCAATCAAACCTATCCCGAATACTGCAGGGAGATATCCTAGTATGCTATAGTTATGCGTATCTGTTGTATCATATTTACCGCACTCTTGCGGTTTATCAATTTTATCAAATAATTTTCTTTTGACATCACGTATATCATACTTCTTGTTTGTGTTACCTCTGATATCCGAGCCCCTAACCTCTAACATATCATTTATGGCTTCCTTGGGAGTGCAAGCACTTAATGTATTTCCTTGTTGCTTACCCAAGATAATATGTCCTTTCGCAAACTGGTAAGCCCTCATATAATGAGCCTCTTCATCCGGAGCTTGAAACGGCGGCGTCAGAAAGACAAAACTAACAGCAGCAATGATGGCGATAAATCCGTACAAATAATGAGGTTTTTTTAGTTTTTCAAACTTAGCAGAAAAGATATGAAGTTGTTTTTTCATAGACCGTTCTTTCATTGTAACACATTTACATGACTAACCCTTGCGGCATCAATAGTGTTGTAATAAACGAGCCGCGAACAATTGGCTTATTTTCTCTATTGAGAGACAAGAATGTTTGCCAGCTGCGAATTGGATGCATTTCACCATCTTTAACATAGAAAATTGTACCGCTGCCGTCGGATATAAAAGTTGGGAAAACGTCTTCTTTTCTAAGCGCCTTGCACGTCTGCAACTGAAGTGAAAAAGCTCGCTGATTTGACAGTTCTATCTTATACAATACGCCGCCAACACCCAAATATGTTACCCCTCCACAGTTTACATAGGGCGATAGAACTGACTCGCTCACTTTATATTTGCCAATAACGTCGTCACGCACTGTTCGGATATTCCCTTCTACACCGACATCAAAAGCTTGCTGAAAATGAGATAGCGGCAATAGTTTATCATAGCCATCCGATACATAAACAGTATCATTTGACGGCGACTTTACAAACTTACCTGGCGCAAACACTACGTTACCGCTTGGTATACTGGCGAGCGTACCGCCCGATACCCATGCAATATATGGTTGATTTTTGCCCAAGATAGCAAACACATCATCCATCGACACAATCGGACGTTTCTGCTGCGATTCAATCACATACACCGTACCATTATCCGCAGATTTAATCATAATCGGACTTTCTAGCGAGCCGCTACCCTCTAGCTGATTAATAATTTGATCGGACAGGACTGTTGGTGTACTGTTAATTTCACCGGGGTGAACAATCTGCTTTTTGCCATCTCCTGTTATTAGATATTGCGTACCTGTCGAATTCGCAATATGATCATCAATTACTTTTCCTGATTGTGGCAATTTAGCAATGCTTTCCTGTTCTAATATACCACTATTAAACTTATTAAACACCCTATCAACGTACATAGACCGCTTAATTGAATATGCTTGTCCGCTACTAACGAGATAACGATTCCCGCCGCTACGACTCTCAATAACCACACTATCTCTGACAATTGGCTCGCCAATTGGCAAATACTGAATCGCTGAGTCGCTTAGCACATTGTAACCCTGATCTCTCTGCGCTTGAGCAAGCGATTGATCATCAAGAACCTCCCGACGGCTGCCATTCTCAATGTAAAACCGCTTACCGCTGACTGTTTTGTAACCATGCATAATTGGCGGTCCAGAATAAAATCGATTTACTTGTGCGTTTGTTAGCTGCATAGGCTGCCCACAGCCCTGACCAAGTCCATACTGTGCAACCATATCACATGACGTAAAAGGTAGCTTGATTCCCGAATCATAGAAGTAAATCGTACCATCTTCCGAACGAATTAACCGTCCAGCGAGCTGGCCTGTCAGATAGGTGTCAAGGTATGATTGCGAGACAAAACTAACCGACCCAAGAGCAGCCGACAGTTGACTCAGCGTTTCCATACTAGCGATCGGATATTTTGTGTCTTTACCGACAAGATAAACTGTTGCATTGTCAACCGTTCTTAGTAAATGGCCATTTATATGAGTTGAGCCGAACCAATCACTAAAGAATAAATAGAAATTACGATTACCGTACGACGAGCAACCGTCTCCCGTGCCGTATTGCGCATTAAGCGCTGCCTGATTTGGACGATATGGCGTATAGCTATACAAAGCAGCTGTTGCACGGTTTTCGATATATACGTCACTTGTACCACAACCGCCATTCGGATTCCACATTATCTTATTCCAGCCAGTGCTATATGGGACAAACCACCCCGGTCGCCGCTCCATATAACCGCGAAAATGCCGCGCCGCTTGATATAATTGTGCCGAAAAACTTCCGTGAGCCGGGTCGCATGCCGGGGCGCCCGGTGCAACATGATCAGGACAGCCAAACCCGACCGCCTCGCGGAATTGTTTTGGCGTTGGCCATTCATCAGTAATTAAGCTGTTTTCCTTTTGAAGTGTAGCAATCAACACTTGAGGATTAATATCAAATTGCTTAGCATACACATGAATCAGTTGTGCTGCTGATACAGCTCCAGCCGGATTGTTTTGTTTACTATAATTATTCTCGCCCGTATTCGGATTCTCTGCATAATCCGTTATACAACGGAACGGCGCCGAAATACCACGCGCATTCATCCATTGTGCACGACTACCGCCACCTAACTCAGACCGCTTTTGCCCCCACGTATCACACGATACTTTACTCTCTAGAAACTGTTGTATCTGCTGAACAGACATTGAGTCGGAATTTGTGAATACTGCGTCATCAATAATCCTCCCGGCATTAAAATTACGTGCATCGGCCGCGGAGACAGACGAAGCAGCACAAATACTCATGAGAACACTCACAGCTACTAAACTACCTATCAGTCCCAATCGCCAACGTACCGTCATAATGAAAGATCTTTCTCCGCCCGACCAGCCACTTGATTAGATTTATAATCAATCCGGATATGCCAATCGCCCTTCGCAATCTCCTCATCGAACCCCTTGCATATAACATATGAACCCATATTCTGCAGGCCAACTTCTCTAGTTATTGATTGACCTTCTTTAGCTGTTAACTGCAACGTACACGTTCCATCAACTTGAGTTGTCGGAACGATGGCACGAATACTTAACTTACCATCAACGTATGATGTGTTTGTGATCGTCACTGCTATAGAGCCTGCCTCCTCCTGATTATCTGATTGTTTTGCCTCGTGTTTTTCGATAAATTTCTTCTTAATTCGCTCGCCTTCTTTCTGCTGCTCCGAAGCCGGCTTATCATAATTAACATTATTTTCTCTTGAATCCTCCGGTTCAATCGGCTTCGTTGCTGGATTGAGCTGCAACCGGTCAAACGGTGGTATTCGCTTTATATATGCGAGCACTAGACAGCCCCCTAGTAGCAGGATAATAAATACCCCAACCAAAATCCACTTTTTGCGCGAACGTTTTGATTGCTTAAGCATCGCGACCTATCCCTTCTACATTTTTTTCAGATACATTGTTTTCAGATACATTGTTTTACACTAGCAGTAGTAAATTATCTAGTGAAATTATAGCATAGTCACTATTAAAACACTAACGTTTCAATCGGACACGTGCCTGACGCGATTCCAACGAGTAGCGATGAGCTGTCTTTTGGTCATTAAGATCAAACTCCACCGCCTTACGAAACCCACGCCATTTTTCAATATTATAAATTGGGTTAACCGCAATATAGAATAGACGGCGTTTCCAGGAGTACTCACTATCACGCAGCGTAAAAATCGTATCTTTAACAGTGCCTAATGCGACTACTTTAATAATACCAAGAAACGATGGCGCCTTTACCGGAATCCCTGCCTTCCTTAGTCCCATCACTTCATCAAACATTCGATTTTTATATTCTCGAATTTTAAATTCATTTGAATGGACAACATTACCTCTTGATGCATACGCCTTCATATAGCCAGCCTCAATTACATCGCGACCGAATGCCTGATCTTCGGCATAATCCAATTCGCGATATGGTATAGTATGCAAGACAAAGTTGCGCCGGCAAGCAGAATTGACATCGGAATAAAATGCCACATGGTCGTATTGACTCTGCTTTTTAATGAAGTCATCTTTGTAATAAATCGTCGTACCATTATCTGGACCAAGACCAGAAAATACACCACGAATTTCACGTTTTAACAGCGGAAATGTTTTTGGTCTTGGATCTTGTTTGCCAGTCACACCGACAATTTTCTCGTTTATTTCAAACGGTTTCAGCAATTCATAAAGCCATCGATTGTGCGCTGGAATTGCATCTTGCGTCAGATATACAACAAACTCTCCTTTTGCATCTTCAGCAGCCTGCTGTCGAACTCGTCCATGCTGAAAATCTTTTTTAAGAATTGTTTTGTGACGAAGGTTGGCATGCCTCTTCGCAAATCGCTCAATAATTTTTGGCGTTTTATCTGTCGAGCTCGTGTCATAGATCAACACTTCAAACGTTTTATCAATTTTTTGCTTAAAAATCTTCCTCAATAGGTGAGCAAGCGTATCTTCTGCAAAATATGTCGGAATAAAAATTGTGATATCGACGCGTTTATTCACCACACACCTCGCGACGAATAATCATTTCAACTTTTTTATAGGAATCATTCCATGACAAATTCTTGACGCTTGCCGACGCTTTCATTGCATACTCATCAATGTCTTTTCGCTCAACAGTTTCACATAACGCCTGTGCTAATTGGATCGGTGTTGTCGCAGTATAATGAATATAGGTGTTTTTGCCAAGAACTAAACTATTATTTTCGCCCTCATTCATCACTGGAATACATGTTGCCGCCAAAAGCTCTAAAGGAAGAAGCGATACATTTGTCAATGACAATACTAAACAAGCGACTGATTCTTGGTACAACCGAGCCAATTCTTCATGAGATAGAATACCTCGATTAACATATGAGAAAGGGATCTGATAATTCGACACGTCCCAGCCGAAAAATTCAATCGTATACTCAGGATGATTCTGGTGAAATTTCTCAAGTGCGATCACGCCAAGCTCAAACGCGCGGCGCTCTGTTACTGGTCGTGCGTAAAAACAAATTTTCTTTTGTTTTGTTACAGCATCAGTTTTCGGTCGATAAATATCCATGTCGGCACCAAAATTAAAATAATCCGACTTCATGCCATACTCTTTTACTCGTTTCGTTAACCATCGTCCAGCAGTGATACCGTAAAACCCCATACGATATGTATTCTCTGCGAGCACCGCCTTGGAACCAAGTCCATAAAAATATGGCTCAAAATCCTGCACAAAATAGAATTTATGCGCTTTTGTTTTAATGTTAAATACTGGGTATGCCGTTTCCCAGCCAGTCGCGATTAACGCATCAGATTCTTCATATTGCGCAATTTTTTTTACCTCCACATCAAGCTTAAAACTTGTTTTGAGAATGTGCGTCGCTTCTTTTACTGATTGCGGGTGAATTCCCTCGTAGACATAGATTGTCACCCGATGACCGGCACGCTGTAAATGCCTAACAAACCGCGTAATTGTATTTTGTCCGCCACTCCCTGGCGACAATGGTGAAAGCACCCAGCCAATCTTCAATGATTTCTTATGTTTATTTTTTGCCGGAGCTTTATATGGATGGTTAACATAATCCGCCTTCATGATATCTTCAATTGTTGCCATTACTTCAATTGGCTGTTTAATAGCCAGCGCCTGCTGCTTTGATAAGTATCGTTTCGTCTTGCGAACCGCTTGCCCTACTCCATTCTGTTTCGTGTAGGCATAAAACTTATACGCTTTTCGTAACATATTTCCTCCGTTATTTTACTTTCTGCCACTCACCTTTACGTTTTAGTAATCCTCCATCTTTGTTTTTACTCTTTACATAAAACGTTGCAATCTGTTTCTCGGTCGTGTAAGCAATTGGCTCATACTCATCACGCTTACTATCATATGCAAACAATGTCGCAGCAATCTCAAACGTTCGATTGTTGAATTCATCAAGCGGCAATCTATAGTGATATTTATACACACCTTTTTTTTGCGATGTTATTGTCACATCATCATTGCCACGGAAAAATCCATCATCAATCACTGACGTTGCACGATTTGACGCTTCATCAATAACCGAAATACCAAACGAAACTGATTGGTTACTCGGTACATAATATTCAACTGTTGCGCGCAGCGTATCTTGCGGTGTTAATATTTTTTTATCAACTGCCACGCTAATCCATGGTTTATTAGTGGCAGTTTTCTTCGTTAAAACTGCTTTTTCAATATTTTCGAGACTATATAGATTTGCCACTTCTTCTGGCTGCCCATCGGCAACTACCTTGCCATTATCAATCATAATGGCACGATTGCAAAATCGCCTAACCGACGCCATATCGTGCGTCACTAAGATGACTGTTTTTTTCTGTGCTTTTATCTGCTTAAAATAGTCAAAACATTTTCGCTGGAACGCCTCATCACCGACCGCAAGCACCTCGTCAAGGACTAAGATATCAGTGTTTGTCTGAATTGCAATCGAAAACGCCAGACGGACTTGCATTCCACTTGAATAATTTTTTAATTTTTGATCCATAAAGCGCTCTAGCTCAGAAAATGCTACAATTTCATCATATTTTTCGCCCATTTCAGCACGCGAAAAACCAAGCAGCGCACCGTTGAGATATACGTTATCTCGTCCAGACAGTTCAGGATTAAAACCGACACCGAGCTCAATAAATGGCGTCAGTTTGCCTTTAACTGTAATCGAGCCTTTCGTTGGCGTATAAATACCTGAGAGTAATTTCAATAACGTACTTTTTCCACTACCGTTTCTCCCGACAACACCCAAAAAATCCCCTTTATGAACATTGAACGAAATGCCCCGTAGCGTATGCTGAATTTCCGTATAGGTTCGACGAAAATTTATTAATAAACTCTTAAATGAATTACCACGACCACGCGGAAGTATAAAATCCTTATGAAGATTTTTAACCGCAATAACTACCTCTTTTTTATTTCTACTCACCTATATATTCTCCGCAAAATATCTAGATTGCTTCTTAAAATAAGCTATACCTACCACAATAAATATAACAATAATAGACAAAGAAACAACAATCATTACAGGTCTGCTCCCCCAGAGTGTAGTAAACGACAGTGTCTGTTCACTATTTATGAGGTCATGACGAGCACCTTGGATAACAAGCGCAAGCGGATTGAGTATAAGAATCTTTTCAATAAATACATTTTTTACCATCTGGAGCGGGTAGATTATAGGTGTTGCATAAAATCCTGCCTGCAGGACTATTTCCCATATATAACTAACATCGCGAAACCGAACATACAAAGCCGACAGTAGAAAAGATATGCCTAATGCGAATACATACGTAATAGCTACATACAGTAGCAGCATGCCAACACCTGCTAATGTAACTGGTACACCATTAACTGCCATAAATATAAAAACAACAAGTAAGCTGAAAAATAAATTAATTGACGCAGATGCGCTTGTTGCTAAAACAATCATCCAGCGTGGGATCTTTATTTTCCTAATGAGATCGCCTCGACCAACAATTGAGCCAAGACTTTGTACTGTCATCTCAGTAAAGAAATTCCACATCACAATTCCAAGCAATAGATAGACAGGATAATGCTCAATGTCGCGACCAACTTTTAAGAAATAAACAAAGACAATATAGAGAATAACGAATAACAGCAGAGGTTTCAGTAACGACCACGCGTAACCAATAAACGACCCTTGGTATCTCAATTTAAAGTCTGTTCTCACTAGTTCCAAGAATAACGACTTATTTTCTTTCGAGAATAGCCGTCTAGACACACTATGCAGTATCGCGTTTCTCATATCTTTATCTTCTATTATATAATAGAGACGCGCAGTTATGAAAAAAATTATCACAATTATCCTAAACTGGAATAGTCCAAGCGATTCCATATGCTGCACTAAATCTATTCTAGCTCAAACAACCCCATCAGATATTTTACTTGTTGATAATGCTTCCTCTGACGACTCGGTAAAGATTTTTCAAAAAATTACGCAGAGCAATTCGCGAATACGATTGGTAAAAAACAATAAAAATCTAGGGTTTGCAGGTGGAATTAATAGCGGTCTAAAAATAGCAATAGAAGAGCAATATGACTATATTGCTCTTCTAAATCCTGATGCTAAAGCTCAAAAAGATTGGATAAAGGAATTAACAAAAGAATTGGATGAGCACGAAGACTGCGGAATCGTAACTGGCAGCATGTCTAGGCTAGAAGGTAGTGCAATCGACTCAACAGGAGAATTCTACACCACTTGGGGCCTTCCCGGGCCACGTCATCGCGACGAGCCGATAGCTAACGCGCCAGACCAGTCAGGCGAAATTTTCGGTGCGACAGGCGGCGGCGCATTATATCGCACAGCAATGTTTAGCGACATTGGGTTGTTTGACGAGGATTTTTTCATGTACTACGAAGATGTTGATCTCAGTTTTCGTGCACAGCTCGCCGGCTGGAAGGTACGTTATACACCAAAAGCAATCGCATACCATAAAGTTGGTGCGAGCAGCCAAAAGGTTCCAGGTCTCGCCGTGTTTAACACGTTCAAAAACCTGCCGCTTGTGCTCATCAAAAACGTCCCAGGACGGCTATTCTGGACGATTGGCGCACGCTTTTTCCTAGCGTATTGGCTGATTTTTGCGAGTGCTATCCGACACGGCAACAGCTGGCCGGCGTTCAGAGGTATTTTTGCATCGCTCATCCGCCAACCGCACGCCTGGGTACATCGCGTTAAAATTCAGCGTGACCGGAAAGTCTCAATCGCCTATGTCCGCAGCATTATTCACAATGGCCCACTACCTAATCAGACAGGGCTACTTAAATTCCGCAAGCTTTTCACTGGTAAATAGCTTTTCGCACAGTAATCGCCTACGTGGTACGGTCGTCTAAATATTCCTTTTATGTCTGATTAATAGTGTAATGAGTTTTATTTTTGTTTACTTTTTAGCATAGCTTCAACAAATTGGCTACTTTTTCAGTTACTCTTCTATACGTTACCAACAAGATCATACTATATAGAGCTACTAATAGCAGACGAATCCACCAAAAAGCCTGCATGAATATACCAAACTTGAAATATAAGAAAGATAAAATAGTGTAACGATTCTATCTTTCTTGTACTTTATGCTTAAACGTAAAAATAGTTAAAATCAGAAATGTCACAGGAACGCTAATACTAACGGACGCAATGTAGAGTAAAATTTTACTATCACCATAGAGTTTATCAAGAATTGATACGCTTATAACTTGAATAAGTAGGTTTGGTATGTACGAAAGACAAAACTTATAAAAATACCGAAAGCTATAATTTTTCTCACGAAATGTAAACGTGCTATTTAAGAAGTATGATGGGACTAAGCTCGTCAAAAAGCCGCAAATTAAAGCCAAAATAGTATTCTGTAGTAATATGAAAAATAGATAGGACAGAAAGACGCCTAGAATTGCATTAATCATACCAACAATGAGGAACGCTATAAACTTCCTGCTAAAGAAATACTGAATAATAGGTAGCCTATCATAGTCGTTAAGCTTTATGATGCGATCGCCTTTCACGATGTATGGATTTTGCGCTAATTTTAGCATCGGTAGATCTGACAGGCTATCGCTATATGTATTTTGAATAAAAGAGTGCGGGTAGGATTCCTCTAGCCTTCGTACTTTTTCTGCACCATAGCAATTGAGGCCTTTAAATTCCCCTGTTCTTTTATCAACAGGGCTAGCAATAATACGCATACTATTTATCTCACCAGCAACCGGACGAAGAAGGAATTCAGGCGAAGCAGAGATGATAACTTTATGCGGTGCGAGATCATTCTTGTACCACTGTTTTATTTTCTTTTTCGATATTACCCAAAATTCATCGACACGCTTGTCCACATTATCAATCCCGCGAAAGAAGCTGAAAAAAAGACTTTTATATTTTTCTTTTGAATAAACGCCGGTAGCATATCCAATAAGCCCTTTAATCTGTTGTGGCAAAAAACGCAGTAACTTTTTGTCTTTTTTGAGACAAAAACGATAGAAGTCAAGTGTTGAATCTCCGTCGTAGATGGTTTTGTCAAAATCGTAAAGATTAAGTATCATAGGTAGATTACACCCATCAAAGCGGTAGCATATAATAGTAATAGTAGTTTAAGGTTTATGCTCCCGAGCAAGACGTTAACTGGGTCACCCTCGGACTCTTCTCTTTCGATCAACAAACTGTAATTCATGATAATAACCATAACAATTGGTATCGTCCAAAAAAGCAACGAATGATCGTAGGGCGGAGCTATCGTCCAAAGCGAATAAAACACAATTCCAAGCGTCAAGCATACATACATATTTTTATCAAGAAAATCCTTCGTGTAGAATTTGTTGACTGGACGTGTCGAGTCTTTGTTATTTATAAGCTCATTGCGCCGTTTGCCAAGCCCCATGTAAAAAGAAAAAGCAAAAATCGTCAAATAAAGCCATTTAGAAACGGGAATTCCAAGGGCCAACCCGCCATAAATAATTCTTAGAATGAATCCTGCCGAGAGAATGAAAACGTCAATAATCGGAATGTTTTTTAGTCCAAAAACACTGTACAGTATATTGATGAAGAAATAACCAAGCAAAACAGCAAGCGACAAGTTGATTCCAAACGCAAGCACATTGATCGCGATCGAAACGAAAAATAGAGCACACGCTGCGACAATTGCATCTCGTATGCGGACAGCGCCAGAAGCAATTGGACGCTTGTATTTCGTTTTATGGCGTCGGTCGTTTTTTACATCTTTGATGTCATTTATGATATAAACAGTCGAGGCAATAAACGAGAATGACGTAAAAGCAATAAGTGCTTTGACAATAAGACCGCAATCAAACAATAGGCCGCCGAAAAACAAAGGTAATAAAATGAGAATATTCTTGATGTAATGCCTTGGTCTAGCTAGCTGAATAATATTCTTACATTTTTCCATGCTATAATTACAATTCATTTAGTAACAAAAACATTTCAGCAGCATGCCATGTATGCGACAGAGACAGACCTTGATCCTGAGTATAGAAACTATTGAAAAAATTCTGCGAAGTAACATGACGAGCCCCTGTAATAGACCCTTCGTACGATAATGGGTATACTTCATCAAGAATGTAGACAGACGAATCATTTCCACGATAGTGAGCTTCAGCCCAAGTCAGGTATGGCCATTTCTCGACATTTTTATCACTATGTTTTTGTTTCAATCCGTCGTTAATAATTCTCCTGTCTGGATACCACCAGGTCAAAACTCCGTACCCGTCATCAATATTTGGTAAAGATAATTCTACTGGCAGATTTTGTCCAATCTTCCTCGCTCCATTAAGTAGTAAGGCTGTCGGATAATAAGTCTGCCATGTGCCATCGCACGGACCGCTAAAATGACCGTCTCTGGCTTTACTTTTAACCTCCGCAAAGATTTTATCAACGAGATCCTGCCGATTATTCTTTACTGCGCCAAGGATATATAGAAGCTCTCCAGGGTTGTCCGCTTCATCTCCTGCGTGATGATCATAGATATCTTTCAATGACGCAACCCATTTTTCTAGTACATGTTGGTTATTCGTGTATTCAAGCGCCATTGTCATGACCATGCCGTCTCGATACCAGCCGCCACCATCCTTATATGTTAATATATTTGGCTTTGGAATCCCATTGTGGATATTGAAGAGAAGTTCTTGATGCAGTACACGTAGAATACGTGCATATTTTTTACCTTCAAAACGAGGCAACTTGAATTTTTCACTACCTTTTGTGAGTATAGCTTCCGCGTCATCTTCCTTGACAAAAACACCATCTTCATTTTCAAAAATCTTCACAAGTTTATTATTCTCGTCTAACAATGCAACAGTGTACTCACTCGGAATGATAAATTCGGCTTTAACACTCCATTTTTTTATGACTTCTTTTGTAAACAAATCATATAATTTTCCCCTACGATACACCATCTTCCTTCGGTCAACCATACCAAAATAGAAAAAATCTGCCTTTTTTCTGTTAGTTCTTCCGTATTTTTGTACTTTAAATTTTTCACTTAACAATTTATTATCAAGCTCGTTATAATAGGCGTCTAAGTCTTCAACCCCCTTGCGCACCTGACTATCTTTAAGCAGTAATTGCTTTGATTGAGTTATTGCGTTTTGACGATTTGTAAAATACGAGTTAAACAGCTTAACGCCGATCAGCATGGCCACAACCGATAGTAAGACAAAAATAATATATTTCTTTCGAGACCGAAGTGCCCATAGTAAAATCGCACACATAACACCAACACAAGCAACACATATCGCTAAGGTCTTAGGTACCGTACAGTGCACACCGTACGCTGACACAATCTCCTTAGTTAACCATATAAGACCTATAGTTTGAGATACAATCACCAAAAAGAAAAGTCCTGAAAGAATGCGCTGGTTTTTGGTTAATCTTGATAACCCGTTAGAGTTACGCCAAACGTAAGCGGTCGCTAAAATTAATAAAAAATTATAGTGAGGAGTGTAGAGAAAACCAGACAGATTTCCATAACACATGTGGAACGCGAAATTAACAATGTATGCAGCTATCATGCCTGAATATATCTTGTTGGTGGTTAGTAATGTCTTACGATGTTTTCTGATAAATCGCCCATGAATCACGGCGATAGCGATAAACATAGTGTAGGCAACTATATTAGTAACAACATTACCCTTTATGCTGTATGCTCTAAATTCAGTTTCGCGCTCATCTCCATTCTTGGTAATAAATAGCGGGATATTCGCAGTAGTATTGTGTCTTATTTGCTTAGTAACTCGTGACATAATTGAGCTCTGCTTTTCAATATATAGCAGCTCTTCTGAATCTTTTTTGACGATCGCAGATATATTGCCCTTGAAGAAGTCTACAGAAGACGGCCATACAACGCTTTGTATTTGTGCGATGGTAGTAGTAATACATAAAGCCGAAACAACTAGTATAGATATTTTCGTCAACTTTTTTGTTTCTTTTCTGTTTAGCGCTATAACGATAAGCAACACAATAATATATTGCACAAAATTTGTAACTGTTATACTAAGACTTGCAATACCAAGTAGCGCCAACACAGTATAATCATTCAAATTTAGTGTTTTTTTCTTAACAAAGAACAAGGCGCATAGCCACATAATGAGTAGTCCAAGCTGAGCAAATATATATGTTTCAAGCGTAACCGAGAAAATAAATTGAGGTACAGTGAGCGCAAATAGCACACTGACAGCGAGTGATCGCTTGGTGTTTAATCCAATTTTTCGAAGACAACCATACAAAAGAGTAATATTTACAGCAGACACAAACGTTTGCACTAAGACGCACGCTGCTACGGTGTTCCTTGTGAAAAAATTAACTATTAAAACAAACGGTTGAGTTAATATGACGAATAATGGATGCACAATCGTCCTATAGTGCGTGTAATTGGCAACGGTCATATCAGCATACACTCTGAACGTGTCTGCATCAAAAAAAGCGTTTAAACTATCATAACCTCTCGCTATTATCGTGATGATAGCTGCAAATACCACATAGAATAGAAAACTCAAGCTAAAAAGTGTAATGCCTATACTTAGGTCGTGTTTATTTGCCTTAAAAAAGTGCAGCATCTTTAATTTCATGACAATTATGATAGCTGCTGAACATTATTTCGTCAAATATAGCTCCTAGCAGCCACGGTTTAACTACTCAACCCAAAACAGCCCTAACTCTATAACGCTGTCTAGAGCGTTCTCATATGGCATATGGTATTTACGACTACATACGGCTATATAGGCAAAATGATCCCATGAAATTCCTACAGCCTGTCTAGCTTTGAGAATGCTACACTAGATACGAGCTGCTAGATGTATGTTAGGGTTAACCATATCGCAGTACTTTTAACCTAACCAACTCAGTTCAGCCTAAATCACTCAAACCAATTGCCTAAATACTATGTAAAGGATAAGCTAGAACTGTTTGTCTGTTTATCTACTGCTTCCATATTTTATTTATGCCTAAATTCTTTTCGTAATTATTCTCTATGATTTTCCTCTATAATTCTCTTCTATATATTTATATATAAAAGAAGAGAAAAAAGAATAAAAGATAACAGGGGTAAAATAGATAAAAAATACCGGATATCGATATCCGGTATTTTTTATGGAGAGAGGCGTAAAAAAGGATATGAAAGATAGGAAAAAATAATAAAAGACACAAAGTTGGTTATGACTTTAGGTTAACTTCTAACATGTATTTATGCCATGCGTTAAGACATGTTTTGCAATAAAAACGCCCTACGGGTAGAATAGAAGTAATGTAACTTCATTATTTTAATCAGGGCATACTGCATGATTTTGAGAATTCGCCAAACCACTAACCTATTAAACAGCTCTAGCCTATATATTATCTGCTTATCAGCAATTCTCGAGATGAGACCTTTAGCGATCAACTACTAGAAGACTAATCAGGATATTAATTGTTTATGGTTTATTACCGACTATGTGCAAGAAGACTTAGATGAATAACTTACCCGTAGAACGTTTTTTACAAAAAACACGCCCTACGGGAATAGGAAACTTATATGAAACTACTCGAATATGAAGCTAAGCAGTTACTCGTCGCCGCTAAAGTTCCAACCCCGCACGGAGCAATTGTTGGAATAGACGATTCACAGACAAGCATCTCCACCCCTGTTGTTCTGAAGTCGCAGGTGCCGACCGGCAGGCGCGGCAAAGCAGGCGGCGTCATTATTGTACGCGAACCGAGTGACCTACAACCTGCTATTACCGCATTATTTGGTCGTACAATTCACGGGTTCACGCCGCAGAAGCTTCTTGCTGAAGAGCTAATTGACATCAAACGCGAGTTCTATTTCTCGCTTATCATCAATCGTGAGACTAGCCAGATTGAGCTACTCGCCAACACAAACGGCGGTATTGAAGTTGAAGAGCAAGACAGCGAAGCCTTCTTCAGCCATTCGGTTGATCAGCGCTCATTTGAGACATTAGGCGACGAACTGGCTGATTGTCTTGACGTCCCTGATAAGGCTTTCTTGTTGCAAGATATCATTGCCAACACGCATCATTGCTTTGTAAGCAACGACTGTTTACTACTCGAAATCAACCCGCTGATTTTGACCACAGACGGAATACTGGTCGCAGGCGACGCGAAAATTACGCTCGACGACGCAGCGTTTTTTCGCCACCCTGAGTGGCACTTTGATGAAACACCTGAGGGCAATAATTTCGTTACGCTTGACCAAAACGGTACGATTGCTACCATTGCTAACGGCGCCGGGCTTGCGATGGCAACGGTTGATGCGGTTGCGAATGCCGGCTTCACACCTGCGAATTTTTTAGATATTGGCGGTAATGCTACGCCGCAAAAAATCATGGACTGTTTTCGCCGTATCAGCGCATTACCGCACGTAACAGCAATTATTATCAATATCTTCGGTGGAATTGTCCGCTGCGACGACGTTGCGCAAGCTATTCTAGGCGCAAAAGAAACGTTTCCAGACTTACCGCCGCTGCACGTCCGCCTCGTCGGTAACCGCGCCAACAAAGCAAAACAATTGCTCGCTGATGCAAGTATACCGCTATACAATACTCTTGCTGATGCATTGGAGGCACTCTCATGACACCAGAGCTATTCACCCGCCGGAATGTCGTCATTCAGGGTATTACTGGCAGCGGCGGCACGGCACACGCTAAAAATATGCTCGCATACGGCACACGAATCATTGGCGGCACATCACCAAATCAACAAATCAAAGATGTCTACGGCATACCAGTTTACCGTACAATTGCCGATATTCAAGTTAAGCATACTGTCGACACCTCAATAATTTTTGTTCCCGCGCCACATGCCAAAGCCGCAGTCCTTGAAGCAATTGATGCGCATATTCCGCTCATTATCTGCATCACCGAGAATATCCCTGTTCATGATATGTTGTATATTACGCAACGATTAGCACGCTCGTCGTCAGTGCTCGTTGGCCCAAATTGTCCCGGCGTACTAATTCCCGGCGTCCATAGCCTCGGTATTATACCCACAACGCTCGCAGTACCAGGCAATACAGCAATTGTCAGCCGCAGCGGTACACTTACATACGAAGCAATGAGCCTACTCACTCAGCGCGGATTCGGGCAAAAATATATCATCGGAATCGGTGGCGATATGGTGCGCGGCATAGGCTTCACGGATTGTCTTAATCTCTTTGAACACGACCCGGATATTGCACGTATCGTTATGATTGGTGAAATTGGCGGCACGAGCGAGATTACCGCCGCCGATCATATTAAGCAACATATCAGCAAACCGGTGTATGCATATATTGCCGGACACCATGCACCACGCGGCGTGCAGCTTGGGCACGCCGGAGCAATTCTCGGCACAAACGAGCTTGAATCCGCCGCCGCAAAGACAACTCGTTTACAAGCCGCCGGCGCTGTAACCGCAACGTCGATCGACAAGCTAATAGCACGTATAAAATGATATAATAACCCCATGAAGAAGACTATCTCTGTCCTCATTCCTGCCTACAACGAGCAAGCTGTGCTTGCAGCACTTTTTGAGCGGCTTGACGCGCTTACGGCATCGGTCAAGGGCTATAATTTCGAGTTTCTTTTTGTCAACGACGGCAGCCGCGATGAAACGCTTGAGATCATCAAACGATACGCCAAAACTAACCGTCATGTATCATATATCAATCTATCGCGCAATTTTGGTAAAGAGATCGCTATGATTGCCGGCATTGACCACGCACAAGGAGATGCGCTCGTCATCATTGACGCCGACTTGCAAGACCCGCCCGAGCTAATCCCCGACATGATCAAGCTATGGGAACAAGGATACGACGACGTCTACGCACGCCGCAAGAGCCGCGATGGCGAGACCTGGCTTAAAAAGAAAACGTCACAGTGGTACTACAAGCTGTTGCAATCATCAACCACGATCCCAATCCAAGTTGACACCGGCGATTTCCGCCTGCTTGATCGCCGCTGCATTGATGCGCTTAAACAATTTCGCGAGTCGCAGCGCAACACCAAGGCAATGTTCAGCTGGATCGGCTATAAAAAGAAAGAGATTTTTTACGACCGCGACCCGCGCATCGCCGGCGAAACGAAGTGGAATTACCGCAAACTTATTAATCTAGCAATCGACGGCGTCACTAGCTTTACCACTGCGCCTCTACGAATGTCGTCGATTTTGGGAATGATTATATCATGCGGTGCATTTTTGTATATTCTTTATCTGTTAATCAGGCCGCTATTCGGCGTACCTACTGGCGCTGGCTATTCATCGCTAATGGCAGTAATTTTGTTTCTAGGCGGCGTGCAAATGATCTTTCTCGGCATCATCGGCGAGTATATCGGCCGGATTTTCAACGAGACAAAACAACGCCCGCTCTACCTCATTGAGGAGTATCATCAAGCGCATGATAAAAAACAATAAAATCATTCGCTTCGGTATCGTCGGTGCAATCAATACTGCACTTGATTTTGGATTGCTCTTCTTATTCACGCATCTTGGGCTGCCAAAAATCGCCAGCAATACCCTGTCGACAGGGTTAGCCTTTGGTTTTAGTTTCTTTGCCAACAAAAAATACACTTTTCGTTCAAGCGGCGGCAGCATTAAACATGAAATAGTGCTATTTACCATCGTTACCCTGTTCGGACTGTGGGTGTTGCAAAACGGTGTTATCTGGCTGTTCTCGCCATTGTGCACTGCAGTGCTACATAACGAATCGTTTGCGCTTCTCGCTGCAAAACTCGCTGGTACGATCGTATCGCTTACCTGGAATTATCTTACCTATGATCTATTAGTATTTCGAAAGGATACCGCATAATGCATATCGCAATTGACGCACGCGTCATTAACTCTGGCACAGGCACATACGTCGTCAAGCTACTGGAATATTTGCAGCAAATTGACCATGAAAATTCCTATAGCGTACTCGTACGCGCCAAGGATAAGCACTACTGGAAACCGGTGAATCCTCATTTCACCGTGCGTGTAGCGGAGTTTGACAACTATTCATTTGCCGAGCAGATCGGCTTCAAGCGTTATCTTGATACGCTCAAACCGGATTTAGTGCACTTTTGCATGCCGCAACAACCGATCCTATACCGCGGCAAGCACGTTACAACTGTGCATGATATGACGTTATTCAAAACCTACAATTCCGACAAAAATTGGCTGCTATACCACGCTAAGCAACTCGTCGGGCGCTTCGTGTTTAAGCGTGTAGCACATACGAGTAGCCATATTATCGCAATATCCGAGACAACTAAGCGCGAATTCCAAGCGTTTACTAACGTTCCCGACGATAACATTACCGTGATTTACGAGTCAGGCGAAGTCTGTAAAGGCACGTTAAAGCCATACCACGAGCTACCATTTCATAGCTTTATTATGTATATCGGGCAACAACCAGACTATAAAAATTTACGACGTTTAGCGGCCGCACATCAGCAATTACTGAAAAAATACTCTGATCTGGGACTGGTGTTTGTTGGGCGCATGAATCGCGACACGAAGATTAATAAGGCATTTTATGAAAAACAAAGCTATCACAATATTCATTTCACAGGATTCTTGCCCGACGAACAACGCGACTGGCTACTCACGAAAACTGCTGCATATGTTTTTCCATCGCTCATGGAAGGGTTTGGCTTGCCGCCACTTGAAGCAATGGCATACGGTACGCCAGTCGTTAGCAGCAATGCGTCATGTATGCCCGAGATTTTAGGCGATGCCGCCGAATATTTCGATCCGCTTGATACCGACGATATGGCCGCTGCAATTGAACGTGTCATTACTAATCCAAAAAGACGCCGCGCGCTCATTAAAAAAGGCACAGCGCAAGTCGCCAAGTATTCCTGGCGGCGTATGGCGGAAGAAACGCATGCGGTGTATATGAAAGTGCTACAGCCGTAGTTCTTTGAATGCTTTATGCACCAAATCAAGCATTATGCCGTAGGTCGCAACATCGGTGCCACGCTCATCGGTATAGAGATAGATTACGTTATCTACCACTTCAATCGTCACCGCGAACGGCAGCGCCGCGAGCTGCTCCATATACGTTGGGTTAAGCAGCTCAAAACTTGTCGCCTGCTCAGCGTTTGACGCATACACTTCATACTGCTGGTTAAATTGAATCCACTCGGTTTCGATACGTTCTAATCCACGCGTATTAATGCTTGAACTCCGTTTGCGGTGTACGATGATATTACCATACGTTTTCGGCACATTCACCTGCGCAATTACCCGCGGCCGCGCACCATTAAATGCAGCGTATGTATACAATTGCACTAACAGCGACTCTTTATATAGCCCCACAGCGTGGTTGTTAATATCTGAGACGCCAAACTTCGCCTGTCCAAACAATTGTCCGCGCTCCGGTATAAATAACCAACCCATATCAACGCTATAACAGTAATTATTCTGCGCCGCGAATGCCGCCAGCTCATTATTATAGGCAGCCATATCCGCTGTTGCCTGACCGATATCAGCAAGCAGCCACGTTGAGCCGCTGCGCGCAAACGTCCAATATTCCGTGAATGAATTGCTGTCCGTGAAAATCGCCGTGTTCGCCGCCGTGTTGATAAGCGTATCTTTAGCGCGCGCCGTAATACCTATTGTCACTCGGTCATTTGCATCATTTTGGTCATCGTGAACCTGCACAACAACTGCTTCATCAATCACGATATCTTCCACTGTGTTCGTACGTTGCATTAATTGTAACGTATAAATAAAGAGTGATGCGTGGTAGTGATAATCTTCAGTCATGTATTGTTTCATTGACTCGGTATCTTGACGCGACCAATCGTATTGATAGCGCATAAATGTCTGTTTAGCAAAATCAACAAGCTGCGCCTCATCCCACATTGGATCGTTTGCCGCTGCTCGCTTGAGCCGCTGTTTGACCTCCGCCGACTGCTTCAGCACTTCGCTAAACCAATTAAATAAGCCAGCTGGCGCGCCAACAATTGCTCCTAATGCGACAATAGAGCCAAAGAAGCCGCTGCCAAACATCGCGAAACACGCAATCGCCCATATAATAGCCAACGGCCATGTAATCACATGGGCGAGCAACGATGCAGCGCCAGACTCTGATGGTAATTTGCGGCGTAAAAATGCGCCAAGTCCATGCGTCGGCACGTAGCCGACTAGCGCAAGAAAGACAATCCCATCTCCATCGCCATCTCCGCCGCCTCCTGAAGAGCCGCCAGACCCGCCGCCGCCTGCACGCGCAAAAAGCTCAAGGGCTACAAAGATAGTCTGAACCATTGAGCTTTTCCTCTGCTTTTACTAAAACTTTACGTTGACCGGCTGTTCAACTGCAGCACGTTCACTCTCACTGACATCAAAGAACTCTTTATCGGTATGAAATCCGAGCATACCGGCAAAGATATTTGTTGGGAATACTTTGCGTTTAGTGTTGAATTGCGTAACGACCGCATTGTAGAACCGGCGTGATGCCGCAATCTTATCTTCCGTGTCTGTAATCTGATTTTGCAGATCCGTGAAGTTCTGCGACGCTTTCAACTCTGGGTAATTTTCTGAGACCGCAAACAGGCTCTTAAGGGCGCTTGTTAGCTCGCCGTCTGCTTTAGCAGCATCATGCGGCGTCGTTGCGTTCATAATTGACGCGCGCGCCTCGGTAACTTTTTCAAATACGCCTTTTTCGTGTGCAGCGTAACCTTTAACAGTTTCTACTAAGTTTGGAATCATATCGGCGCGCCGCTTCAATTGCACCGTGATGCCGCTCCATGCTTCTTCAACTTTAATATTAAGCTTAACGAGTCCGTTATACATTGCGATCAGTGCGCCGGCAATCGCTACAACCGCCACAATAACAACGAGCAAAACTACTAACAATACACCTGTCATACCTATTATCCTTTCTTACGCTAGGTTATATATGTAGTATATCATGAACTAGCCTGTGCAATCACGATGTAGCGATCGCGCCCTTCGCCTTCGGAATGGGTACGAATATCGCTATATTCAGTAGCGACGCGGTGCACGATTCGGCGGTCGGCAGCATTGATGTGCGCAATGTGCGAGTCGCCGCTGCGGCGCACTTCTTCAATCCAACCGCGCGCTTTTTCGGCAACTTTCTCTTCACGTTGTTTTTTATAGTTTGCAACGTCAACAACAGCGTGCGTAAGCGCTGCACCTTTATTATGAAGCGCTGTCATCACAATATATTGAAGACTACGCAATGTTTCGGCATTATGCCCGATTAGGATGCTGTTCAAATCGCTACTTTCAACGGCGAGCGCAATCATATCGTCTTCAATATGCGCTTCAACGGCAATATTTTCGCCGAAAAACGACACAATATCCTCAACGAGCTTGCGTGCAAATTCAACTGATTCTTCTCGATCCATAGCTTCTCCTATCCTTTCGCTTTTATCCGCGTGACATGACCCTCGCGCGCCTGTTTTGCGCGTTCGGCGCCTGTTTTCTTGCGCTGATTTTTTGCTCCTTTTGTCGAGCTTTTTTTGGTTTTTATCGCTTCGTCGGCAATTTCGTCAAGTTCGCCAACATCTTTTTTCAAGAGATAGTGTTGTTGTGCTACTGCCGATAAGTTTGAAATCGTGTAATAGAGCGCAAGCGCGCCTGGTAATCCCACCATAATCATAAACATCATAATCGGCATAAATTTCATCATGCCGCGCGTCATTGCGCTGCTCATCTCGCTCGGGTCAGCTTGTTTGCCGTCTGCTGCCTCCGCCATAAGATCGCGCAGTTTTTTGCCTTTGCTATCTGCCGGCATAGTTTGTCTCGACATAACATACTGCGTCAGTGCCGAAATCACCGCTAGAGCAAGGAGCACCAAATCAACGCTACCGTTGCTAAACGTTGTTTTCGTCAAATCAATAAACCCAAGCATTGTATGATTAAAGTTCTCGGGATGTTCAATCACTGCTTTAATTGCGTCGATGTGCTTAAACGGCTCATAAATATGCTGTGCTACCTGATCGCGGTGCAGGGTAATAACGCGTATCACTTGGAACAATGCGATAAAAATCGGCAGCTGAATAATTAAAATGAGAATGGAGCGCAGTGGTTTAATACCGTAGCGCTTGTACAACTCCATCTGCTGCAACGCTTCAATTTGTTTATTGCCCTGGGCGTTTTTCTTAATTTTCGCTAGTTCCGGCTGCAATTTGCGCATTGCTTTTGTTTGGTGCAGCTGGTTTTTTACAAGCGGATACATCAATAGGCGTACAATAATCGTAAAAATAATGAGCGCAACGCCGAAGTCGCCGCCAGGCACGGCGCTATAGATAAGCATCAGTGCATTAAAAATCGGATTTACTACGATCGTTTCAAACAAAACATCTCTCCTCGTCGTGTTATCTAATGTAAGTATACCATCTTTTCGCCGCTTTACCTATTTCGCCCCCCCAGATTAAGAACATGCCTGGTGCAGCAGCTGCACAACAAGCGAATCAAGCTCAGCGGCAGGCATCGTCAATACTTCGGCGTTTGTAACAATCACCGCTAGATCGCCAGCGTTTGATAAATTTGGCAATTCCCGGCGAATGCATTCGTACACGCGGCGACGGATTCGGTTGCGCCGAACAGCCGATTTATATATCTTTTTACTCACTACTACCGCAAACCGCGGATATTTTCGGCGCGGATTAGCGATGTATTTTACCGTCAAGCAACGCGAACGAATTGCTCTCCCGTTACGATAAAGATAACCAAGGCTGCCATGTCCGTGGAATCGATAAGTTACTGCAAGCATACTGACGTATTATAGCAATAATAACGCCGCTTCTTTGCTAGCGGCGTTATTATCCTCTTAGAGCGCAATCCGAGCGCGACCTTTCGCCTGGCGGCGCTTGAGTACGGCGCGTCCAGCTTTAGTCGCCCGGCGTGCACGATAACCGTGCGTTTTCGCGCGGTGGCGAGTGTGTGGTTGATATGTTCGCTTTGGCATATTACTAGTATTATAGCAAAAGTTATCGCTCAGTTCAATATAGGCTTGCTTTGTTGTCGAGAATATCGCACAGCTATTGATTCTTATCCACATTTTTCGTATAGTTATCCACAACTTTACAGAGGTAATTGTAAAATGTGGATAAATATCACCTCTATATCTATCCGCTTGTATACACGCCTATTTTGTATAGCATAACCAGTTGTGGAAAACTATTTTTTTCGCTATGATGAAGTACATATGTGGAGCGACGGCAGAGAGGGTAGATTACTGGTTATATGAGAGATTCATTATGGCAAAGCGTGCTCGGCGAGCTGGAGCTGTCGGTGCCGCATGCAAGCTTTAAAATATGGTTTAAAGACACTGAATTGCTTGAGTACAACGACAAGGTTGTTACTATCGGCGTTATGAATGTTTTTTGCAAAACACAACTTGAGAAAAGGTTCGACAAACAGATCCGCGAAGTGCTTGCACATAACAATTTAACCGCACCAACAATCGAGTATAAAGTAAAGAAAGAAAAGAAGAAAATACTGAGCCGCGAAACGACACACGACACCGCGAAAAATAATCGTTTGCGTGAACTCGTTGCTACGCCTTCGTCAATACGTGGCAAAGCCTCGCATGCTCATGAAACGCTTAACCCGCGCTACACCTTCGAAACCTTTGTTGTCGGCTCGTGTAACGACCTCGCCTACACCGCCTGCCAAGCAGCAGCCGTCTCCCCCGGTACAAAGTACAACCCGCTCTTTATTTACGGCGGCGTCGGCTTAGGTAAAACACACTTAATTCAAGCGGTCGGTAACGAAATCATCAAGAATGACCCGAACATGAAAGTTGCTTACATCAGTACCGAGACCTTCATGAAAGAGTTCTTAGAGGCGGTTCGATTCAAGAAAGCCGGCTTTTCCGATAAATACCGCAAGATGGATGTCTTAATTGTCGACGATATTCAGTTTATTGCTGGCAGGGAAAAAACTCAGGAAGAGTTTTTTCATACATTTAATACGCTTCATCAGGCAAACAGACAAATTATCATCAGCAGCGACAAGCCTCCGCGTAGCATTCCGACGCTTACCGAGCGTTTACGCAGCCGATTTGAATGGGGTATGGCAATTGATATTCAGATGCCTGATTTTGAAACGCGCTGCGTTATCATTGAAACAAAGGCGGCGTTATCCGGTATTCAACTAGAACGCGGAACAATTGAATATCTAGCGCAAAATATTAAAACGAATGTACGAGAACTTGAAGGCGCGCTCAACCAGCTACTCGCCTACGCCGAGATGCGCGGCGTACCGCCCGACACAGCTACCGCCGAAGGGCTGCTCGGTAATGTCCGCCAAAGCCGTCCGCAGCATCTCACTGCCCGGCAGATTATCGACAAGACAGCACGCCACTTCCAAATTGACAGCAAAGAAATGTGTTCAAGCAAGCGCGATAAGCACATCGTCGTACCGCGGCAAATTGCGATGTACCTACTCCGCAGCGAATTGCATATGAGTTTTCCGCGCATCGCCCAAGAGCTCGGACGCAAAGATCATACTACTGCAATTCATTCGGTCGACAAAATTGAGCGGGCAATTAAACTTGATTTCTTGATCCGCGAGCAAGTCGTTGAAATTCGGGAGAAGTTGTATGCCTAATGCGTGTGGAAAACAAGTGAATTATCAGCGAATACCTGTGAGTAAAACATGTGTTCGACTATCCCCCGCTCTGCTTCGCATGAGTGCAGCGAGAAGCGCTGCGTGGATAAATACCCTCATTATCCACTGGATTCTTCGCATTATCCGCACCGAGTTTCCCCTACATACTACGCCCGAACGACCTCTAGAAATGAGCACTTTTTCCACTATTTCCACAGAGCCTACTATATATCACCATCAATTAATAACAATAAAAGGATAGTATTATGGAACTCTCAGTCACACAAGAAAATTTCGCACGTGCATTGTCGATTGTTGGCCGCGTTGCAAGCAATCGAACAGGCTTACCGATTCTTAGTAACATTTTGTTGCGTACCGATGGCACACGGCTATTAGTAGCAGCAACAAATCTTGAAATTGCGGCGACGTGCTATGTTGGCGCAAAAGTTGTGAGGCAAGGCGATATTACCTTGCCTGCCCGGCTCGTTAGCGATTACGTTGGCAGCTTGCCAAAAGGTACGATTGAATTATCAAGTAAAGGAACGTCAATGACGATCTCATCTGGTAACTATTCGTCAATCATGACAGGCGTTGATGCAACGGAGTTTCCCGAGCTGCCATCAATTGATGAAAAGCAGGCCGTTACGTATACTATTGCCGAAGCTGACTTCAAGCAGGCGATTAGCCAAACGATCATTACGACAAGCAATGATACGTCGCGGCCAGTGCTAACTGGCGTATATTGGCACACTGATGGCGGACAGCTATATCTGGCGGGTACAGACGGGTATCGTTTAGCGCAGCGCCGCTTATTTGAAACAACAAGTGAGATTGCGGCAATCGTGCCAACAACGAGTTTACAGGAAGTATTACGTACGATTTCAGATGCAACTGAGTCGGTTGAAGTGCTGTTTGACGATACGCAGGTGCGATTTCGTGTCGGCGAAGCAGAAATTACGAGTCGGCTGATTGAAGGCAGCTACCCGAATTACCAGCAGCTTATTCCAAAAACATCTGACGTAACTGCAACGCTTGCGAGCGGCGAATTTTCGCGCATTGTAAAGGTTGCTAGCCTATTCGCACGCGATTCCGGCGGGAGCGTTACTGTGACAATTGACAGCGAAAAGCAGCAGCTTAGTATTCATTCAATTGCAAGCGAACTTGGCGAAAATACAAGCACGGCGAGCGCCGAGGTGGCAGGCGATGGCAACATCACGCTAAATTCGCGCTACATCGCTGACGCGCTCAACGTGATTGATGGAGATTCTGTCCAGTTTCGATTTAGCGGTAAGTTGTCGCCATGCGTGCTAACCGCTGCCGAAGAAGCGCCAAATTACACCCATATCATTATGCCACTTAAGAGCTAGTATGCGCATTACTCGGCTAACAGTCCAAAATATCCGCGTACACGATACGAAGACGCTTGATTTTGTAACAAACCCGACGCTGATAACGGGTGCAAATGGCAGCGGTAAAACGTCGCTCATTGAAGCAATCTATATCGCATTGCGCGGCAAATCGTTCCGTGGCAGCGACCTGGCGGTATGCCGCTACGGGACGGATTTTTACCGTATTGTGCTTGAAACTGATACATTTACCTATCGCGTCCAGTATGGTACGGTCGGCACTCGTAAGACCCGCCAGTTTGTCATTGACGATAAAAAATACGCGCGCTTGCCCTATAAACTAAAGTATCCAATCGTATTGTTTGAGCCGGAAGACCTACGGATTATTAACGGCTCGCCGCAGCGCCGCCGCCAGCTTGTTGATACGCTGATCCAGCAATATGACCCGCATTACAGCAGCCAGCTTAGTCGGTATGAGCGTGCTTTGCAGCAACGAAACAAGCTATTGAAAGATCCTAGCGTGACGCGCGATGCGCTATTTCCGTGGAATGTGCTGTTGAGCGATTATGGTGCGGCAATTATTGCAAAGCGCCAAGCGGTTGCGGCGATATTTCATGAACGTATTACTGCACTATATCGGCAGATTGCACATAATGACGATTCGGTGTCAATCACATATTCGCATAATGATGCAGTGACGTTGCAACAGCTTCTGCGTCAGTATGAGGAAAAATTTGATTACGACCGCGTAGCAGGCGCTACAAGCGTTGGTCCGCACCGACATGATATTCATATCATCTTTAATCGCGTACCGGCAGCACAGGCGGCATCACGCGGTGAATGCCGGACGATTGTACTGGCGATGAAGTTTATTGAAGCGGAATATATTGAGCAGCAGTCTGGTATGTCGCCAATTATACTCCTTGATGATGTGTTTGGTGAGCTTGACGAACAGCGCCAGCATGCGCTACTCGCTGAGTTTAAGACAAATCAGGTGGTGATGACAAGCACAGTGAATGTTATTTAGTGGTACGCCTAGGGGTTGGCTCATCTGTGTCAACGTCTGCTCCTTCAAGGTCGCGACTTTCATAAATTGTATAGCCTGGCATGAGCGGTGTCTGCGTGCGGATATCAATTGTGTCGGCACGTTCAAGCACGGCCTGCGGTGCTTGCGGGCACTCGTATTTGCTGATTGAAATCTGAATTGCGCAGGCGACCTGCCAACGGTTATTCTTTTTTTGTAATACGACTTTTTGGGTGTCGCGGTTTAAGTCAGCCGCTGAGCCCTTAAATACGAGTGCGGCAATTGCCCAATCGCTTTTTTCAGTGACTGTTTCACTGGCAATGTTATAGATAGTGCTAATACTGCCATTGTGCGTGTGAATGGCACTGTCAATATTACTTTTTTCGCTCTTTGATAGCTCGGCGAGCCGTTTATCTGACAGTTCATAGTCAAGTGTGCGTGTTATTCTGTCTTTTAATAAAATTCCTTGCATGTTTGCATTGACGCCGTCGCCTGACGCAATTAGGTAATAACTTCCTTTCGACAAATGATAGGTTTTGCCAGATTCAATTTTTTTCTCGACGACTGTTTTGGTTGGCGCGATTGTTTTTTCGCTTGATGACTCAGTTCCCTGATATAACACAACACTTTTATATATTGAAGCATCGTAAGCGATTGTTAAATATTGGTGTGTTGCGAAATATGCCCAGATACCCATCAATACAATGACGATACCAAAGCCGCCGCTGATCATAACCAATTGTTTGCGCGTGAATGGCAAGTCCCCCATTACTTTTTCTCCTTCAGCGGATTTTGAAAATCTTTGTATTCAATGCGGTAATCGCTTAATTTATACCCCATGCTTGTGATTCGCCGCGTGGCAGCATAGCGGTATTGCGGCGATTCCGTTGTAATGACAACGACTGGTTCGCCATTCTCTTTTTTGTAGTGCCCGATTGAATAATAGGGGTCTTTAAGCGGCAGGATGCCAATGAGCGGATATTTATCGGTGACTGATTTATTGTATTCAAGCGATTTTTTACCGGCGAATGTTTCAAGTTTAGTATACTGGTCTCGGTGTTTATCTACCCAATCTGCCGCTTCTTTGGTTCTCGGTGACAGCTCGGCGATGATCGTATTATTTTTAGCTATATCTTGCGTTTTCTTGTATGAGCTAAAATCCTTCTTCTCTACTGATATATCGTATACACCTGGCTCAATATACACGGTACCGCTGTTGCTCTTCGTTACTTTTTTAGTAGCAGTATTTGTGAATGTCGTGGTAGCGTCGGTCGGTGCAGTGACAAGTGTGACGGCTATTTTACCGGCGCGCTCAAATGAAAGGTAAATATTGTAGGCTATGCTACCTATAGTAGCCAGTAGAACAATTGCTATAACGATTTGGATACTGCGTTTTCTATTGATCATTCTAATTACTCCACTAATGCTCGCATTCTTCCTGTTGTTCCTGACGAGCTTCCTCCTGTACTTGGTTTTGCAGATGAGCCTGATGATCCTGATGAACTAGAGCTTGAGCTAGAACTAGAAGACCCTCCTTTTTTGCGAAACCAGAGTGCTGAATTATAGTCAAATCCTTCGCCGCCTGCGACTGGTGCTCTTTCACACTGTGATGCTGATGCGTATTTGCTGCTAAAATCCTTAATCTCGCCAACGTAGAGCCAGGTGTGCCCGTCTGAAAATGCGACATCTCCGGGCTGTAACTTATCGTCAGTAAATTTGCTGCCGTCTGGTTCGTAAGTGCCATTTGCTGTGCCGAGTGTTTGCCAGTTTGTTTTTGCCCAGTCTCTTTGAAGATCTGTGCCGCGGAATGTTCTGGGAATCACTCCAACGGCTAGCGCCCCAGCCCCTCCTCGTGCGCCATAATTATACGCTGTATCAAAGCCACTGTCGTATATAAGTGTTGTCACAAAACCGCCGCAGTCAACACCGCTACAAGCGCCAACAAATCTTCCTTCGGATTCAGCTTTTTCGATGGCAGTTGCGTAGTCGGGCTTTTTGTTAGTTCCATGACCTCTTTCTGGCCATGCATATTTAAGCGTCAGTTCTTGTAGTTTACCGGCATCACCAGCTGCACCTGAACATGAGGCAGTTGTTCCTTTTACCTTTGAGCTTTTTGATGACGCAAGCGAAGGATTATCTTTGTATTTATCATAAAGAGCACGAGCATTCTCTTTTCTACTTTTAAGACCTTGCCCTCCGCTATTTTCGTAAGTTTTTTCAAAGGCTACCGCGGCCTCTTCTGGATCAGAGGTGGCTTGAACGGCTTTTAGGGCTTCTCCAAATCCACCCTTATGCTCAGACCACTCATTAGTTAGGGTTAGATCCCATACCAGATAGCGGAGCTGCACAGTGAATTCGCTTGGTTCACCGTTTATAGCCTTCGCAAACTCGGTCATGTTCTTATAACGAATCTCGTTATCCCATTGAGCGATGCCAGTGTGAGTTCCGTTTGTTGCCTTAGGATCAAGATTTACTGTCGATTCTGTCTGGAGGTTTCCGACAATACCTGCAGCCTGCGCAATTGTTAGCTTTTGTCCTTCGCCAACGCTCATCAGGTGTCCGAGTGCTGTTTCGGCGTTATCGCTAAGCATCTGTACGACTGCTCCGCCTGCTGTCGGTTTGGCGCAGCAATCAGAGCCCGATCCTGAACCTGTTGTCTCTAGCCCGCTGGTTGATATACTACCGCCGGCACTTTCGGCCATCTCGTTTAAGTACCCTTGCATGTTCCTTATGTATGCAGCGGTGTCATTTCCATCGTCTGGGGGTGCGTATCGATGGGCGTAAGCGGACATGCCCTTGTCAATCTCATCTGAAAATACATCGCGGTCGTACGAGTACCAGTCGCCGCTTGATCTCCCCTTGTTTTCCTCGGCTTCGCTATCAAGGCTTGCTTTGAAAGAACTCCATTTGTACCAGTTGCGGCCGCCTTCCCGTACATGCGGTTGGCTATCTGTAGCTGAGCGCCCAAATAGGTTGTGTCCCTCGTGTATTTTTACCTGAGCGCCTGGTACGGTAGTGAAGCCCATACTTGATTCGACGACCGCGTGGGCATACGCTAAAAATGGACTCATGTTTGCTTTTTTTGCACTCCTAACAGCAACAGCGCCTGTTCCGTGCAGTGGGATGTCTTGGTCTGGCGTGCCATCGGGAGCATGGTCTTTGACAAATTTCTCAATCGCCGCCGCCATTTTTGCAGCATCAAGGTTTGGGTATGTCATGCCGTTTGGTTCGCCGCTACCTGGTGAAATAACCGATAAGTCTACACTGCTTGAGCCTTCACTGCAGGTGTTGTCATCAGAAAAATAGATGTCATTGCCTTGCTTATCAATTGTTAGCAGGGCGGAGGCTGGCGTTGATATGACAAGTACTCCTGCTAGTATCCATAGTGTGAGTGTCGTAAGATAGTTCTTCATGTCTTTTACCACGTTTTCGGTTTTCTGTTGTCTCTACGCAACGCTAGGTGTAGATGATCACACCCATCTCCATGAGGCTTATAACCAGCGGCTTCAAGCTTGTTATTCATGTCGGCTCTGTCTCCGCACCCCGACTGACCAATACCTGCCGCCGGAGGCAATAGCTTATTGTCTATAATCTCTTGCAGGAGCTTAACAGACTCTGGGTCGCCTCCTGTTGTCGCGCCACCGTCTATCGATATGATATCTACTGCTTCTCCAATACAGTGCACGCTAAAAGGATCCCGAGAGCAGCCACTGTAACCCGCCGAGTCATCACGTCCAAGTGCTGTTATTGAGAACTTATGATTTTTACCAAGCGCTACGATGAGCTGCAATAGGCGTGGCTGTAGGGCTACGGGTTTTGCTTCTTTGCCGTCTGCAGTGTCTTGCATTTGTTGTTGCGGTTCGTAGTCCATGCCGGGTGCGAAGGTAATGTTTGGGTTGGCAAGGATCTGCTTAGCCAGCTCTTGCGCGTTATTGTCGGTAGGTAGCGATGTGCTTGGTGATATTGAGCCGCTTGCGGATGATGGAGGATCATTGTCCATACCGTCGGCTTGACGCTTGTCAATTTGGTAGAGCCCGTATAGCGCTTCTTTCCTGGAGCTTACCGTACATTCGGACAACGATGCCGTGTCGCCGTCTGCGTTGCAGCTGTCTATCCATTCCTGAAGGTCACTGTCAGACTTAGGGCTGCCCTCGTCATCTAAATCGCCTGAGTCGTGCAGTTCGTTGACAACATCGTCGGGGTCAATGCCCATGTACTCGGCGGGAATGCCATATTGGACATCACACAATGGGCCGGATGAGACTCCTGATTGCGAAACAAGATAATCAGCTTTGCACATATTGCCTTCTATCTTTGCGGCATGCGATGCTGGCATTAAGAACCGCCCTAACGCTGAGGTTGATATTGAGGCAATTGACGATATCGTTTTAATTGGATTTGAGATTGACGACTGATACGGCAAAAACTGCGTGACGATTGAGCCAAGGAAGGTATTGGGATTTGATGCGTCAAATGGGCTGTGCGTGAGGCGATCTTCCTGCGCCCAGGCAAGCTTTACCGGATTTTTAATTTGCTCGTCGAATGCGGTTTTTTGCGCCGGAGTAAGAGGAAGGTTGCCGCCAGTATTGGCAAGATTTCCAAAATTTAGGATTGCGCCGATAGCAACGACATCGCCGAGATCAACGCCTTTCGCTAGGGCTGCAAAATTACCTAAAAAGTATTCTAGTAGCTTTTTCCAGTCGATGTTGTCGGTAAATAATTTTATAGCGCCGGATACGATTTGCGTGAAGAGAATGTCGAGTAATCCGCTTTGGTCTAAGATGTACTCAGCAACCGTCGCTGCAAACCCGGCAAGGCTGCCGGATTTTGCAGCTCTAAAGGCATCAATAGCTGCCTGCGCTTCGGAGCTTCCAAGAGCCGAACATACCCCCTTTACAAGACCGCTTGATACGATTTTTGTATATTCAGCGAAAGATTCACCTACTGTCGGCAGATACTTTGAATCACTTCCACCCGTACCGAGTCCAAGGCCGTACTTCATCGCATCCGAATCCATAGCTGATAATATTTTCGTTTTATCGGACTTCTCGTATGTTTGTGTTAATAATGATGCAACATTGCTAACTTCTGTATCTGTCGCAACCCCCTCTTTTATCCTGTCTGCTGCGGACAAAACTGCGAAAGCGATTGTTGCAAGCTGAGCAATCCTAAATACCCGAACAACTTTATTGATAAGGATAGGCGCTTTTGACATGAGGCAGGCGCCTTGTGCCCCTAACAAGACAAGATCTCCGCCTGCTCGTTTTTTTGCTTTCTTTGTTTCTTTTTTAGCGAAATCGTCAGTGGCCTCTTGCACAACCTTTTCAACGCCGTCTTTATCCTTACCTGCTGTTGTGAGTGCTTTCTCTTTTGCTTTGTCTAATTCGTCCGGTTTCTTTGCGTTTTTTATGCCGTCCGGAATATTTTTGGCTATACCGTGCTTTTTTAGAAACTTTATAGCGACATCGTCGAACCAATTCATCCAGCGCGGACTATGTGCTCGCCGAAATGCTCGCCGAAATTCAGGGTCGTCTCTAAGCGCTTGCATAAATTCAGACGCCGCCACTTTCTTGCCATCCTTTAGCTGGAATTGAGCGGGACGAGTCTTACCGCTCAAAAAGCCTTGTTTTTCAATTTCGGCGCCGTTGGCGTCAAGCGCTTTTATGCCTTCGGCATTAAGCCTTTTTAAGAGGCGGTCGGAGGGTTTTTGATACCGGCAGGCAAGCTTAATCTTACAAAGACCGCTCGTTGTTTTGCTTGCGAGCCGTTTATTTAAAAGCTTGCGACCACGAACTTCTCCTGTTACGCTCTGTTGGTCATGGTTCTGTACGAAATTTTCCTTTAAATTTATGAGCAGTGACGCTGGGCCTGTTGTGAATGTAAGTCCGCTAATACCGCCGATAAGTAGTGTTCCGATAATACCGGTTGGTCCAAATCGTTTTGCGAACCCTTTTAGTCCAAACTGCGACTTTTTTTTACCGCCATAGCGCTTATTGCCGCCTTCTTCTTTTTCCGATACGTTGTTTTTCCATGTGCCACCAGAGTTGTCTTTTTCGCGGTCGGCAATAGATTTATCGTAATCTGGCGCTGCGCTACTGTTCTCCTGGTTATTTAAATTATTTGCAGTGTTATTTGTGCCTTGAGTGTCTTGATCGTGTGCGTCAGGACGAGCGTTGCCTTCGACTGCTGCATTAAACCTGCGATCGTAGTCACGATCAATCCTGCTTCGTTCGTCAGCATCTGGTCTCTCAAGCGCTTGTTGTGCCATATGTATAGTATACCTGTTTTACATTAACTTTCCGAATCTTGTTGTAATCGTTGTTGCTGCAGGAGCGCCTGAGGATTTGTAGTGATCAGTCTCTGCTCGGTGTCGCTTGCGACAATCTGAATATGAATATGATTCTGCCCAGCGAAGAACAGCCCTTGCCCAACGGGGAAACCAGATAGACGTCGCCGTTCTTCTTCGGTGAGTTTGAAGACGTCGCCAAGCACGTCAACGGCACTTGGCGATTGTTTTAATAGTAACTGCATGCTGGAGTTTGCTACAATTGCGCGTCCCATTTTGCTACCCATAAAGTCTTCAACGTCCTGTGTAATTGTCGTTAGTCCGAGGTAATACTTACGGGCGCGTTTTGCTAAGCTAAACATAAAGTTTGCAGAATCGTCATACTTCATGAGTTGCCACGCCTCATCTACGATAAGCATGCGCTTTTTTTGCTGCGTACGTACGATATTCCAGATATGGCTCAAAACGATATACATTGCCACTGGGCGTAGCTCGTCTTCTAGGTCGCGGATATTAAACACGACCATGTTGTTGTTAATATCAATATTACTCTGTTGGCTGAAGATGCCGGCGAACGTTCCGCTTGTGTATTTGCGTAGGCGCTGTGCAAGCTGCGGCCCAGTGCCTCCCATATGAAGCAATACGTCGTATAGGTTGCTCATTGTCGGTGGCGTGGCGGTGTGCGTGAGCGGGTCGCTGGTGATGCCGGCGCGGGCGTACGTGTCAATTAGTCCTTGATCAAGATCGGCCTCTTCGGACGGACTTAAGCCGACGCCGGCGTTGTTCGCTGACGCGCCGCCGAGCATCAGGCGTAATAGCCCATGCAAGGTTACAAGATTCGCGCGTAAGGCGTCGTCGGCCTCATCGCTATCTATTACGCGAGGTAGATCAAACGGATTAATGCGCGTATCGCTACTAAGGCTTAGTCGAATATAGCTGCCGCCGACAGCATCGCTCAATTTTTGATACTCATTCTCCGGGTCAATGATGAGTACGTCTGCGCCGACCATCATACTGCGCAAGGCTTCTAGCTTGACCGTGAATGACTTACCGGCACCAGATTTCGCGAATACGACCATGTTGGCGTTCTCTAGGCTATAGCGGTCGAAAATAACTAGTCCGCTGTTATGCATATTGATCCCGTACAAAATACCGTTATCCTGCGTAAGATCGGCGCTTGTAAATGGAAAGCTTGTACTAACAGCGCCTGTATTCATATTGCGGCGAATTTGTAGCTGATCGCTCATCTGCGGTACTGTACTATTGAGTCCTTGCTCCTGCTGGCTTGATGCTGTTTTACTATAAACGAGCATTTGTCCGAACATTGATTCAATTTCATTTTGTATGAAGCTCAGCTCGTCAATACTGTCAGCGTAGATTGTCACGTAGAGTCCATAACGGAAGAATCGTTCGCTTCCAATCTGTAACTGGTCGCGCAGCTCTTCAGCGTCGGCAAGGGCTGCTTCTTTTGCCGGGTCGCGCGTGCGACCTTTTTCGGCGTTGATCGACATATCGGCCTCAAGCTGCGTCACTTTCTTGCGCAGATTATTTAACACAACTGCTGTATCAACCGGATACACAAACATACTAACGTCAATCACTTGGTCAATGTTGATGAGCGGCGATAACCATCCTGTATAAAGCGTGCGCGGGTAGCCGTACACATACATCGTCCGTCCGTATTTTGTCCCGATACGGAAATAACTTGAATGGATCTCTAAGCTGCTTGGCGCGATCAGGTCGCGCAGTGTTGTCATACCCTTAAGGAACGCTTGTTCAACTTCAGCTTGCTCGCGGGCGCGCTGCTGTGTAGCAATGTCAATAGGATCCATCTTTTTTGCGCTCATTGCCGGGCTCCTAACGTTGGCGCGTTTCCTTCGCCTTTTCGTATGTATAGCGATGTCACGTCCTCAAAATTACCAAGCGGCTCACGTACTGCTGTATCGGGATTATATATGTTGTAGTACAATTCGCCGATTTGCTTCGTGTTGAGCTGCGTTGCGCGCACGCCAATTTGTGTCAATCCGTGCACAACTGATTCAACGCGATTCCTGATCTCGTCTTTCGCCTTTTCGTAGGTGTCTTTGTCGATCTTCGTGATGGTATTCTTTTTGTTACCGCCAAATATTGAGTTAAAGAAGCCTTTACTTTGTTCAACAACATTTGTGATCTCGCCTGCGGGATAATATGGAATTACGACAAAGAAGCTCTTGTCCATAATATTTGCTTCCTGCGATAATAAATCAATAAAGTTGATATAGTCGTCCATCAATACGCCAAGCAGCATGTTGTCTTGATCGCGCCGCAGGAGTTCAAGTTTATCAAGGTACGGACCAATATCAACTCTTTGCGATCGTACTAAAATTTGAATTGGAAACCGGAGGGCATTCAAAAAATCCTGGTAGTTTGTCTCGACGCCGCCTCGTTCACGTTCGCTCATGAGGTCAAAGTTGATGGACTTGCAGGCAACGATAGCGCGGAATGTACCATCAGACATAACGACCATGCTATCACGCAACTCAGAAAGCAGCAGGCTATTTTGCGTTGAGGCTACATTTTGCTGAGTTTTTGTCTTTTGGGCTGCCTGATTTGGCGTCGCGGCTGCTTGCGCTGGCGCAGCACCAACAGTGCCGCCTGATGTAGCTGGCGGTGTCTGCGACGGATTGACCTGATTGCTCGGCGGCACACCCACTCCTTTCAATTACTCTAATGCAGCGAAATGAACACCTCGCCGTTATCGGCTTCTTGTTCTTTCTGTCGAATACGATTTGCTTCTTGCTGAATTGTTTGAATCGACAAACCGCTATTGTTTGCAAGTCCAATTATATCATCTGAGACTGGTTCGGCGCTAGTAGCTGTTGGCGTAGGGGTGGTTGGGGCGCTGGATGCTTGCTGCGTAACCGGTGCTGGTTGTACTCCTGGCGTCTGATTGCCTAGTGGCTGAACGACTGATTGATGAATCGTCGGGTATGGACTATAACGTGGCGGTACGGACGATTGATTATTTGTAAGCTGCGGTGGTATGGCGGTTTGCTGTCCGGTTGAAAGCGTGGCTGCTTGGCGCATCTGCTCTACCATGTATTGTCTTCGCGTCACGTCGGCATCGGATATTAGCGTGTCGAAATTGTGTGCGACGCTGCCGTCGTCACCGAGTGGATCTTCAGTTTGCTGTGCGGCGAAATATTGATCAGGTTCCATCGCGCTATTGATTTGTGCTTGCGGCTGTGGTGTGACATGGCGAATAGACCAACCCCCCGTGTCGGCAATGTCCGCTAAATACGAAAAGCGCTGTCTAACTTCTTCCTGTGCCAAATCTTTTGTGCGGTTAACCTCTTCAACTTTCGGCGCAGTGATCTGGATAAGTGACCCCCTACCGTCTGGAATCCATATACGTTTGCGCGGCTTTAAGTAAAACGATACAAGCGCTGCCATGTAGATTTCCATTGGCTGATCTTTGCGTAACGGTAAAGCGAGAGCACCGAAGAATAGTATAACTGGCAGTGGTATGATTGCAAGCGCGACAAATATGCGCGCTAGCCCCCATGCTAGCGCGCAGGCGACTGCAACGATAATTAAGTAAATAAATTGGCGAAAGCTGAATGGACCGAGGAGCTTGTCTTCGGCTTCGACATCTTGTGCGACTTTGTATTGAGCCATATTTAGTTAACCTTCTTATTTTCATTTATGGTCTAGGAGGTGGAGGTGGAGGTGGAGGTGCTGAAGATGATGTTCTAGGATGTTGCGAGTTTACTCCGAGCTTTGAAATGTTATGAATCTGCGCCTCTAAGGCACGATTTCCCCTCACATTAGCCATTAGCTTGTCTGAGTTCTTAAGACCGCGTGCGGCAGCTTTGGCGTTTCGAACGGCATCTACAATTTCGTTTTCTCCAGCTTTTGCGGTCATATTATTTTTATATTCATCAGATTGCGCCGCTGCGCTTAGTGATTGAGCAATCTGTCCCGCTGAGAACTCGTCTGCTTTTGATAGAGATTCAGCGGTAATCTTACCTTTTGCAGCTGCTTTCCTTATGGCGTCGTCTTTATTGAACGTTCCCGCTTGTATGTCCGCAAGAGCTGCTCCGCCTAGATATGGGCTACGTTCGCCTGCGCCAGATTGCGCAAGCGCATCAGCGATTTCCTTTCGAACGGTTGCGTCCATTTCTGGATTGGTGGACGACTCAGCAAGTTCAAGTGCGTCCTTGCTTGTGCCCATCGCTGCAGCTTTCTTTATGGCAGCCCTTTGTTCGTAGGAACTGAGTTTTGTGTCGCCAACCTTACCGGTGGTCGCTGCTTCCATTAGCTGCTGTTGGTTGAGATATGCGCCGTCAACTTTCATGTTATTTATACGCGCTTCCGCCATCTCCATTCGCTCGTGATCTTGATGAGCCGCCTCTTTCGTTCCTTCTGCAGCACGCATATCACCGTAGCCACCGCTTATCCTGCTCTGATTAAATATCCTATTTGCTCCTGACCTAAGTCTACGTATTGGGTGCTTACCTTCGTACACTCCCGCCCGTATTTGGGCATTTCGCCGCTCCTTTTTCATCTTTCTGTAATTACCAAATCTACTGCCAGGTTTACCAACCTTTGCTTTTGCCGCGCCGCCAAGAAAGCCGCCTGCTTTACCCTTAATAATCCCGCCTGTTATTGCGGCGATATTGCCGATGCTCATGGCAGTGTTCAGTACTTTTGGCACAAGCAGAAGTGGTACAAACATAAGAACCGCGGCGACGATTTGCATTGCAACTGACGATCCATCTGTGCCGCCATACTGATTTCTAATAATATTTGATGCAAGCGTGCTAGCGCCGTATATTATGCCTATGATAGGGTAGACAAACAGCATAGTCTTGAATGTTTGCCACCATTTTTTGAACAGGCTCTCGGTATTTGGCAATAGCCATGCGACGAACGCGAGCGGCGATATAATGATCGCGAATATAATAATAGCTTGGCGTACACCTAATAGTAGCAGTGTCGTGAGAGCGATCATAAGCACAGTTATGAGCCCGGCTATGAACGCGCCAAGTGCAAAAAACAGGACAGCTCCGCCTACTAATAGTGTAGTGGCTGTAGTGGCCCACCAAGCATCACCAGATGCGGAGCTGCTTGGGCTGGCTCCACCAGAGCCGGCACTCGTGCCAGATGATATGAAGTTATACGCGCTCGCCCCGATAGCGTTCGATAGGTCTACCATGGCTGCGCATAAGTAGAATGATACATTGACGAGAAGCGCTCCAACGACAAGCCTGGGCAGCATACGTTTTATGCCGTAAGTGCTAAGCCCCATACCAGAAATTTGCGAGTAAATGATGATAATGAATGCGATGACAAATAGAACGTTTGCGTAGTTGCGCATAGTAGCCCAATAGCTATAAACGCTTCCGTCGTCGCGTTTAGTTAGCTCGGACGGGTTGAATACGAGATATTCATCAATATTATCTTTCACTGTGTCTGATACTTGAGCAAGGAATGTTACAACAGGACAAACGAGCCAGCCGATACCATCTATAGCGCAGGTTTTCTGTCCCTCGCCGTCAGGTTGCAACTGCTCTCCTTGGGTCTTTCCTGTGGCTGAGGTAGCAGTCTCAGCTCCGTAATGGCAGGCTTTATTTAACTTATCTGGAGACGTGGCGGAAGTACTTGAGCCCGGAGAACCCTTCAGAAGATCGTAAGGATAGGTCTTGTCACAATATCCGTCTACTCCCTTGTTGTTGAAGCCATCAACGCAAGCTGCGTTCTCCTCCTTGTTCTTTTCAGGATCGTATCGTTCGTCACATGTACCGGCGACACCGGTTGAACCTGGTAGATGCTCTTTCACATATTGTAAGTAAGGATTTACGAGATCATCGCCAGTCCCTACCATCCGTTGTGATATTAGCGCTTTACAAGACGTTACATTGATATAATCCGTATTCTTATCGATAGTCTCTACTTCTTTGTTCCATAGTACAATGTCGTGATCCTTGTCTCCTAAAGTGAAAACATACGTCTCAGACTCCTTACCGTCTCTCGGATCTAGGGCTACAACTATTCGATAGTCATTTTCTCCTAAATTACCTGCAAGAATATCTTTCCCAAGGATACCTTTATTAGTAGCTTCGCATTGCTGACTAATTAGTTGATATGCTATATAGTATTTCGTTTCTTTTGATATTCCCGGCTTGCTGTTGATGGCGTCGCGAATTTTTTTCAGGTTAAGCGTTAGATCTCCCGTTTCTTTACTGCACTCCTCGTCTCTTTTATCTGGGGATACGACGACTCCGCTCATGTTGCAGTATATCTCTCGAATCGTTCTCCCTTTGAATTCTATCGTGTTAAACATATTTATTGCTTGGTCTCGACTTAACTGCGTGCAATTATAGTAACCATCTTCACCGCTGATTCCAGTGGTTCCAACAGCAAACCTGATGGGTATAGGTGTAGGGCTATCTTCTATCACTGCATGAGAAAAAGGGTAGTCAGCATTGAAAGCGCTTTCTTTATACTTTTTGTACGAATCAAATACATTCGAAAAACAGGTTCTTAAGATTGTCCTATATTGTTCTCTTGTAGCTTTTTCTTTTGTTCCTGGCGGAATAAATATTCCCGGAAGACCCTCTGCGTAAGCAGTTTTAATGTGAAGTACAAAAGGCAGTAACACGATTATCGATGCTAAAACTAGAAACACCCTACACTTCCGCATAGTTTAATTGTAGCAACATTAATATATAAAAGCTAGCTAAACGCTAGCTTTTATATATTAAATCCATTTAGTTAGACGCAAGGACTTGGATGATAGTCAAGGGTTTTGCCTTCTTTATTGTAGTCGCAAGCTATAAACCATCCGTCTGTAGTTTTTTCGTCAATCTGCTTTACTGGAGTTGACTGATATACATACTCAAGTGGTGGATATAACTCGGGCAAATCTTGCGTATGACACTGCTCTCGAAATGCAAACAATCCCATTATTTCGTAAATACCTGTCTTGCTTACTCTAGGGTTGCTTGCGCCATGGTAAGACGAATAGGGTAGATATTTATAGAATATTTTCTGGTCAGTCTTATCTTCACCTGAAAGTGCTTTCATTTCTTGCAAGTAGCTCTGACATGTTTTACTTGATGGATCGCTGCAGGTTGCTATAATAAGTTTCTCTGCCATATCCTTTGAGGCTATATCTTTTGCGTCGCGATTCATCAGCATTGCCATAGTTATTTGCGCAGATGTACGATACCTCACTTCTCGCAAAAGACTTCTTACTGGGAAAGAGTCATAGTCCACACCATACACTGGCTTTGGAGGATCGTTAGTTGATTCATCAGTAACAAAAAAAGGATCCCACGGATAGTTGAGCGTATCCTTACCTGAGGCTTCTAAGACATAGCCCTCAATATCTTTGATGTATGTTTTGTATAGCGCATCAGCAATGATACCGCGCTCTGCTAGACTAAGTTTAGAAAATTCTTGAGCGGACATTCGGTTGTAGTCGTAGATTTTTTTCTGCTGTTCTAACGTTAACACGTTTTTGAAATAGTTTGTATCATCGAATTTTGGTAAATTTATTTTGTTTTGTGCTTCAGTTTCATTGGCGCTTGGGCTGGAGTTGTTGTCCGCTTCGGGCACTGTTGCTGTCGGGTCAAGAACGGGGCTTTCATTTGAACCGCAGGCAGATAATAATAAAATAGCGCCTGTCAAAGCGCCCGCCCCTATCATATTTCTTCGTGATATCCCCCGCCCCTTTTCTGCTTCTGTAGCAAGCAGGTCACCTTGATCTCTCATAAAGCTTCAATCTCCTCCCGTGAGATTAGTGGTCTATGATAATAACTGTACCGTGTAATCTGATACAATTATATCTATAAACCACTTTTTTGCAAAAGTCAATATCATCCGGTACATTTAGCCCCCGCTCCCCCAACACCCGCAATAAACTCCCATATAATAACCCCCACAACCCCCATAGCTTAACCTACCACCCTCGCACGGTTGATCTACGCATACACTCACTTTAGTCAATTCATTACAACTAACTAACTCTAACCTCACCTCTTCCCTCCTCTACAACACCCGCAATAAACCCTCGTATAACAACCCTTGCAACCCCCGGATCCAACTCCAACCATCACAGCTCATCTGCATACACCTACTCTAATTATCTCACTCTAATCAATTCACTCTAGCTAACTAGCTTTACCAACTAACTCTAATCAGCTAACTTTAGCTAATCCACTCCAACCAACCCACCCTATCCACTCTCTCACCGCCCTCCAATCCCCTCCAAAGAAAGAAGCTCGCCAGAACCGCCAGAACCGCCAGAACCATCAGGCTCGCTAGTCTCATCAATACTCAACCAAATAGCAGCAGTATCTCCATTTAGCAAATCCTCAGCCATTGCAACGTATATCTCTATTTCATCATCTAAGTCAAACCGTCTCCGTACAGCGCGGGCAGCACGCTCTAGGCGCCTCTTCATGGCTGTATCCTCCAGTAGCAATAGAAGCTTTGGCAATTCGCTATTCATTTCATCCCAGCCGCCATTATCAAAAAAGTCCATATAGCCTGCTATACGGCGGTTGATAGTACTAGGCAACATATCTTTAGATACAACATCAAGGAAGAATCTCCGTATTCCAAACTGCCGTATCCCATCGCCTACTCTAAGCAATAAGAAAGCATCAGGCGGATTAGCTGGAACATAGCTACAGAGCATCATTTCGCGCCGCAATAATACTTCTAGTAACGGATACCTATGCTGCAATTGATTGATATATGCGCATACTCTAACCGTATGATTAACAAACGCCTGGCTAACAACCCTATCCCGGTAGCCCGCTTTAACGATAGCGTCGGTAACGCGTTCTCTGCCATGAATTAGCTGCAGCTGTCTAAGCCCTTTTGGCGTTACATAATACGCTGCTGGCATACCCCGCAATCTAAAGCTCTTATCATACCGCCTATCTACAAACCCATGCTTCATTAGTACATTCAACTTTTCATGCAAACTTGAGCCCGACGTAATACCAAGCCTATCTGCCAATAACCTGCAACTGCAAAACCTACACTCATACAACACCTCAAGTATATCTATCTGCCCTTTCTTAAGTGCTGCTAAACGTTTATTCATAATGCTTATCTACCTGCTTATCCATCTGCTTACTCATCCATTCGTCTATCTATCATCCATTCATCATTCATTCATCCATCCATTCGTCTATCCATTTACTAGCTAACTTAATTTACCTTAAAACTTAACTTAATTTAATTTACTTAATTTACTTCGTCTGCCTGCCTGTTTGCTTACTTCCATTATTATTTATACTAATCTTCCTAAACTCTCTTTACTTAATTCTCTCTACCTCTCTCTACCTCTCTCTACCTCTCTCTACCTCTCTCTACCTCTCTCTACCTCTCTCTACCTCTCTCTACCTCTCTCTACCTCTCTCTACCTCTCTCTACCTCTCTCTACCTCTCTCTACCTCTCTCTACCTCTCTCTACCTCTCTCTACCTCTCTCTACCTCTCTCTACCTCTCTCTACCTCTCTCTACCTCTCTCTACCTCTCTCTACCTCTCTCTACCTCTCTCTACCTCTCTCTACCTCTCTCTACCTCTCTCTACCTCTCTCTACCTCTCTCTACCTCTCTCTACCTCTCTCTACCTCTCTCTACCTCTCTCTACCTCTCTATAAGTAGTTCTTTAACAACTCCTATGCTCCTATACTCCTAACTCTCTATAGCTCTTTAATGATATTCTCTATAGTTCTATAGTTCTATAGTTCTATAGTTCTATAGTTCTATAGTTCTATAGTTCTATAGTTCTATAGTTCTATAGTTCTATAACTCTATAACTCTATAACTCTATAACTCTATAACTCCCATAGTTTCATAGTTCCATAATCCCATATAATTCTTCCTCATAATTCTTACCATAATTCTCCTCTATATATTTATATATAAAAGAAGAGAAAAAAGAATAAAAGATAACAGAGGTAAAATAAACAAGAAATACCGGATATCGATATCCGGTATTTTTAGGCTAAGAGAATAGCTAAAAGAATAGCTAAAAGACTATTGGATACTTGTAGGTAAGAGTAAGGAATATAAGGGTAAAGGTGATAGTGCTACATACCGCTACTCACTATCCACCACCACCCATCACTCATCACCCACTCCAAAGCTTTCATTGCTATTCTGATAGTAATAGTACTATTGCTATTACTATTGCTCTAACTTAAGTGAAAGTAGCTATAAGGTCAGCTTGTTATTCGTTGTTTTACTATATAGCTAGGGCTAATTTTACTGGAGTGTTTTGGGTTGGTTTAATGTACCGCCTAAAGGATTGTATGCTATTTAAGCGTAGAAGTAAGAGTGAGTGATAGAATGTGACGTCCATCCTCTATCCTTCTTGGACTCAATAGCTTTATCAACATCAGCGTTGTGGTACTGACCTCCTCTACCTTAGAATCGGATATACAGTGAAGTGATTGCTTTTTGCGCATTCTTTGATCGTATTTTTTGAGCTACGGCAGATAGTGAATCCCTTCTTACGAGCTGGCGTAATCTTAAAGCTTATTTGTCGGCAAAACACTATTTATGAGCACCTAGGAATGCAGCAGAAGTTGTTGAGCTTTACGCATAAGAGGCGTTACAGCTTATACAGGTTATCTTCTCTTTGTATGAGTAGCCTATCTTGAGCGCTGGCAGTACCGTCGCGGAGGTGTTTGCGCGCCTCGCGTAGTTCGCGGCGGCGCTCAATATCAGCTCTACCTTGGGTGCTTGTGCTGTATTCAGTAACACCGCGGCGTAGCTGGTTGAGCGCTTGCCCGCTAGCGAGCTTGCTGAGATTCTCATTTGCTTCAATTTCGTCATGAGCTTCAATCAAGTCGCTGTAACGTACGCGGAACATATCGCGGATATTTTGTTCGATGTTCATTAGACGTGCGTTATCGTAGCCCTTAGTGTCGCGGAGGTAATTAAGATACGAGTTAACCAGATTTTGCCAGTTGCTGCCATTTTGGCTGTAGTCTTGGAAGACCTTGTGTAGGTGCGCAATACCGCCATCGCTTGATCCTGCCAACTTCTCTGACTTGAGCCGTCCTTCCATGATTTCGCGGAATGAGTGGAAATCAACACTGTCTTTAGTGACCAAGCCGCGGCTCATTAGGTCGATTGTGACATCATTCGCCCATGGTTCTAGAGCGCCAAAGCCATTTGCCATGAGTTCGCGTGTGATGAATCCAGCCCAGCCGCTGTTTGCCGCACCATCTGCGCCGCTAAACGAAAGATCAAGTTTTTGCCCGCGCGATCCGTTCTTTGCTATCCATGAGATGGCAGCGGTTTTAACAGCTTCATCGTTAAAGTTAAAGGTGATCGTGTTACCGTTCTTGGTGCGCGTGACGGTTGCGTCTTTGGTGGTGGCAAGCGCATGATAGTCGTTTGAACTGAGGTCAAAGTGCTTCATGAGCGTGAATGCTGCGGCCGATTCAGCTTCTTGATCTTTGGCGTGCTGCGCTTGGGCGCGTGCGAGCATCATATTGCTTGAGCCAACGCCGGTTGCGTAGGTGTGGAGCTCAATATTGCCGTCTATTTTGCGCTGGCTGATCACGATCGGCTGACCATTGGCGTCATTAACAATATTGCCGTTAGCATCCTTCTGATATACTTTACCGTTGCTGAGCAGCTCGGTGTTTATCTTAGCGTTGAGTACGCGCGTCGCTTCAGCTTCGCGACCAGCACTGGCAGATACGATTTGGGCAGCATCAAAGGCGCGCTGTTTGAGCTGCGACTCAACTGCTGCGTTGAGACGCGATCCAACGATTTGCCCCTGGACGTTCGCCTTCAAGTCCTTATAGACTGCTTCAACTTGCGATTTCTTGGCGGCAGCTTCGTCGGTACGTACGCGGAGCGTCATTTCTTGCTCTTGGTTTCCTGGATCGCGCAGATTTAATTCATGCCAGCTCGTTTCCAAATCCTGCTCTGTGATTTGCTTTGCGCGTTCTGCGGTTCGACGCGCTTTGTCTATCTGATGTCCAATGTGGGTAGCGTTGAACTCAGCTTGTACGTTCGTCTTGTCGATTTCGGCTGCCTGCTGGCGTGCAATGAGGTCTTTATTGACACGATCAAATCTGTTATCAATCTCAGTTTTTTGTATTGTCGCTGAGCGTGTTCGGCGTTCAAGCGCGAAACCATGGTCTGTGTTATAGAATGCGTTATCAATTTCAGATTTGCGTGCTGTTTCGTTGCCCTCTATGTTACGCGCCGAACTGCTGCCGAAGCGTTTGTTGTCCCAATCGGTAGCGTTGTTATTCGCCATTGATTCATAGGCAGTAGTTAGCGCTTGCTGGCGTACCTTCTTGTGGTGCCGGCGGCGAATCGCGTTGTTCATGTGGCTGTTCGGATTCAGTTTGCTCGTATGAACGCGATTGAGTCCATCCGCGGTGCGCTCGGCGGCTTTTTTCAGCTTCGCCGATCGGCGCGTTAACGCATTGTTGGTTAAGCGGCCGTTCTTTTTATCAATGAGCGGTGCGCCGGCGCGGTTTTTAGCAGCTTGGTATTTAGCACGATCTTGCGCCCAGCTACGCGTGCGGTCTACGAGCCCGCGGCTTGGGTCGTTTACGATGCCGGCGATCTTGCCGAGCAAGTTGCCGCTAATACGAATCAAGAATGGCGTAACGGCGATTGGCGCGATTTGTACTGCCATACCGATAATGATCTGGATTGGTGAATCGCCGGCGTTCACAATGATAGCGTAGCCGGCGAGCTGGGCAGCGCCGAAAACGAACGATACGATCGGGAACATCAGAAGCATTGTTAAGAATAAATCTTTCCATTTGTCGAAGTATTTATTTGTGCTTGGTAGGATATATGCGACAAATGCTAATGGCGCGATCAGAATACTAAGCGTGATAAGTGCTTGTCGTGCCGCAAGAATGACAACGGCAACCGTTGCTGCTAGTAGCGCACCGACGAGCGCTGGAACGAGCAGTGTAAGTGACGCGCTGACACCGCCATTTGCGGCAATTGTTGCGCCGAGGATGCCACCACCGGTGAGGGCTACTCCTGTTAGCTTGCCCCAGCCGAGGTCTGTCCCCACCTTGTCGTAGCCGGACAAACCTTTTCGTACGGCAGTGAACATATCTTGTATGTTTGTACCAAGGAGGTTTGATACGTCAATTGCTAAACCGGCAATCCAATACGATGCGTTGACGAGAATCGCGGCAACAATTAGGCGCGGCAGCATAACCTTGAGACCGTAGCTGCTGATGCCGAAATTTGTCACCTGAGAGTATACGATGATCAAGAATGCGATAATAAAGCAGATGTTAGCGAGGTCGCGTACTTTTTCCCAGATTTCATACACGGGATTGTCGTGCGTATTGGTACTCAGGGCACGCACGGTCAAAAAATTGCGCAAGATGTCCATAATCTTGTCCATGAAATCTGCCAGAAAGGTCATCACGGGGCAGACCAGCCAGCCGACTTGAAGCAACTTGCAGGTTCCAGAGTTATCAATCTCGCCTGTTTCGATTGAAACGTTCTTAATCTCGGATTGCGAGGTGGGATCATATACGCCATTTTTGAGCGTGTAGGTAACGGCTTTCCCGGAAGTTGCTTTTGTCGCGTCGCCATCGGTAAGAATGAGGTGCAGCACGTTCTCTGAGTCGATAAACTGGTAGCCGTCAAAATCTCCTGAGCTTGCGATTGGCAGCCCTTTCGTTTTCTCGTCTGAAGTAAATGACTCTTTATTGATGCGCGAATAATTATTACCGTCGTACGATAGCGTACTGCCATCTTTATCGCGCGTCGCGTCGGCGGCATAGGCGGTCTGGGAAAATGTGGCGGTAATGACAAATACAGCCATCATTACGGATGTGGCTAATAACGAAAAACGACGCCAGGATATGTGCCCTCGCGTGATATGTCTCCACAAATCCCACATAACTTCTTTATGTTAACACTTTTATGCTAAAAAGTCAATTATATGGAGGAAGTTAGCACGCTGTGAATACGTGGACTAGTTGCGTATAGTTGTATTTATGAGTACACTATAGGGTGTAGAAAGATTATATACCATCGTGAAGCAAAGACTAATAGCTACTGGATTATGTATCGTTGCCGCTATGGGCATATACTATGTTATTCTTGCGCCATTCACAGCGAGGGCATTGGAGTGTGCAGCGCTACCCAAGAGTATTTGCGATGCTGCCGATAAGAAAGCAGGAAGCAGCGACGTGTCTAATACTGCTATTTGGAAGCTTCTAATCTGGGTTCTCAATATCATGATCGCCCTTGTGGGGCTGGCGGCGACCGGAGCGATTATTTATGCAGGTATATTATATTCAAGCGCCGGCGGAAATGCCGATATGATTGCAAAAGCAAAAAAAATCATTATGAACACCGTGATTGGAATCGTGGCGTTTGCATTAATGTATCTTGGGCTTAACTGGCTCATTCCAGGAGGGATATTTACCTGATGAAACGTACTATTATTTTGTTGGCGATTGTGCTGGCGGGAGGTGGCTTATGCAGCACTTCCTTATCAACAGCTGCGCATGCCGAGGAGCCAATAGCAATAGCAAAGCCAAAGAGCGGCGGCTGCGACGCATCGTTGTTTGGCATGCCAGCGTGGTACAATGGTCTATCAGGCGGCAGCGGATGCGAGTTTGCGCCGATAAAAAACGGCGAAGAGGTAGATGTTGTGAAGACCGGCGCTAAGATAGGCGCAAATCTGCTCCAGGCTGCTCTCATGCTTGCGGCGTATGCAGCGGTGTTTTTCTTGATACGCGGCGGCTTTGAATATATGACGAATTCTAGCTCGCCTGATGGCATGGCGAAAGCCCGAAAGACGATTACGAATGCTTTGATCGGTATGGCGATTGCGATTCTGGCTGCATCAATAGTGAACGCAATAGGAGCGGCAATAAGATGATGATTCCATCTTGGCTGATATTAGCGGCGACGAAGATAACGACTGGAGGGGGTGATAACACGTCGTCGGTTGCAATTTCTGAAGAAGCAAAAAATATTAAGCTGTCTAACCTTCTGGATACGGTATATTTTTGGTCTGGCGTTATCGCTGTTGCTGTGGTCGTGATCGCCGGGTTTTACTATACCCTCTCGCAAGATAATGAGCAGCAAGTGGCGCGTGCGAAGAATACAATTCTCGGTGCTCTTATAGGGCTAGCAATTATATTCTTTGCATTTGGCATTACGCACATTGTACTGGGGGCGCTAAAATTATGATTCGCCGGTGGCTGCTATGTACTGTTTGCTGTGCGGTTGCTGCGAGTGCTATGCTTGCACCGGTGTCGCATGCAATTAAGCTTACAGACTGCCAAACGTTGGGCATAGATAATATTGCCTGTGAGAATAATTTAAGCAGCGATAAAGACGGAAAAAACGTTGCTGGGCAAGCAATTCGCGTGGCGATACAAGCGTTAGCGTCAATTTCTATTCTTATCATTGTGATCGCAGGATTTCAAATGGCTCTGTCGCAGGGCGACCAAACGAAAGTAAAAAAGGCTCGTCAAGCGATCATTTATGCGGTTGCCGGACTTCTCGTGGCTCTTTTCGCGACGGTCATAGTAAGCTATGTGATAGATAATGTAAAACAAGGAGTGTAATGATGAAAATACGACAAGTGATAATAGCGCTCGCTCTGGTATTAGCAGGAGGTGCTGTGGCGCCATCGCTAGCATATGCCGCCGATTGTGGGACAGCAGAGCAATGCGTTAGAAATGGCGTTAACCAGGTTAGCTCTACTGGTGCAAGTATGACGGTAGGTGACATTATAAAGATAATTGTTGGTATTCTGTTGTTTGTCCTTGGGGCAGTCTGTGTTGTTATGATTGTCATTGGCGGTATTAAATATGCGACGTCGCAAGGTGACCAGACAGCCGTGTCTAGTGCGAAGAACACGATTCTTTATGCGGTCGTTGGGCTTGTTGTGGCGATTGCTGCTTATGCGATCGTAAACTTTGTGCTTCTACAATTTGGCATCGCCTCTGCGCCGACATCTCCTACGCTGGTTGCGCGTTCTAGATAGTATATAGTTTCTTGAGAAAAATTCTTTCCACAGTATGGTATTATATGGTATATAATGAAAGTAAGCGTAATTTTGTATAAAGAAAGGGATATAACTATATGAAGTTAAGAATTACAAAAGACCACGTTCTCGCACTGCTTGCAGTGCCTGCATTGGTGCTGTCTGTCGGTTCGGCGCCGGTATTCGCTGTTGAAGGACTATCGGTTAAAAATGGCGCCAGCTCGGCGAGAGGTAACGATCAAGGTGAGTGTCTATTTGGTACGGAGGAAGGCTGCGAAGGTAAGACGGCTATATTTCAAACAATTACGAATGTGCTCCTCTTCATCATTGGCGCTGTATCGGTGATTATGCTGATTATCGGCGGTATTCGCTATACGACGTCGCAAGGTGACCAGACCGCCGTGCAGAATGCGAAAAACACGATTCTCTATTCGATTGTTGGTATTGTTGTGGCGCTTCTCGCCTACGCTGCGGTTAACTTCGTTCTTACAAGCTTTGCCTCAAATTCAACGAGTTGAGCTTATTACTTGCGGCATAATAAGCGCTTCAAACGAAGCGCTTATTTATTACGGTTAATTTTTGAGTCCTGTTTAATTAAAAATAGCCTTATCCAGAAGGCTATTTTTATATAATTCTTACAGTACTTGCATTACTGAATCGCGATCTTCTTCGCTTGCTCTTGTTTGACTTTGACGAAGCTGATTGTCAGGACGCCGTCTTTTAATATTGCTGATACCTCATCCTCTTTTACGGCAACAGGCAATGCGAGTGTGCGGCTAAATTCACCCCAGTAGCACTCTTGAATGTGCCAGCGTGATACGGTTGTGTCGTCTCCGCTTGATAACGTACCGCTGATCGTGAGAATACCGTCGGAGATACTAACGTCAAGATCTTGTTTATTGACGCCGGCAGTGCGCGCCTTAATAACTAGACTCTCGTCTGTCTCGTATACGTCAACTGCGAGCTGCCCTGGGAATTCCTCTTCTTGATCATTCCAGGCTGCATTCGCGTCGGTTGCTGTTGGCGCTGGTGCAGTTGCTGTGGCCTGCGGTGCAGCAACCGGCTCTGTTAGATCCATGCTGTCATCATTCAAAAACGCTGCAGCCAGCTCGTCTTCAATCAACAAATCATCATTTTTCTTGCGTGCCATGATATCCTCCACTTTACTCATCGGCTATTTGACAGATTGTATGACTACATTATAGCTAATGGTTGCGGTATAATCAACTATATCGTAACAGTAACGTAAAAATTACAATGAAGGGATTGCTCTGTGCTGTTCCGTCTTTCACTACTGTTGTTTCTACGGTATGATTGATGCAATTTTATGTGATAATTGTAAAAATAACATCGTATCGAAGTGATGCTGTTGCTGTATTGCATATGAAAAGTCAGCAATGAAGCGCTGATTATGCTCCAATACCATATTCTATTGATACGGGTGCGGCATGTGAGCGAATACCGATTATAGTTAGCTCAGTAATGAATACGCTCTTTGAGTATGTCTGGACGCTATGAAATATGGTTTTGACATACTTAATCTGATCGCTATTATAAGACTTCCCTACTATAGGCTTAAATTTGCAACAGAGTCGCGGGGCATGGCTGTTCTTACGTTTAATCGTTTTCTTGTATGGTAACTATTTGATATAATAAATCGGTACGGAGAGGTGACCGAGTGGTTGAAGGTACCGGTCTTGAAAACCGGCGTGGGCTAATACTCACCGTGGGTTCGAATCCCACCCTCTCCGCCAAATAAGAGTAACCAATGTTTAACTAGTGTTACTCGTTTTTTATATCATGAAGCACCGTCAAAGAACAGCGAAATATCCCTGGTGGCTACGCCTTTATGTATTACCGGCGTGGTTTGTGTATGGAGTCGTATTTGCGTTATTCTTTGTGCGCGGGTTTGGAATTATTGACCCGGATTTTGGCTGGCATTTAGCGGCGGGACAGTATTATTGGGTGCACGGTATCCCTACGCATGATATTTTTACATTTTCGGCGCAGCATTTCCCGTGGATTAATCATGAATGGCTCAGTGACATGGTACTTGCAGCGACGCATCATCTTGGCGGCTATACGCTCGTGGCATTCCTCTATGCTGCGGTATGGACGATAGCGCTTTGGTTAGTAGCGCGGCGGTGCCGGCTGTCGGCGATCGTGCTTGTCGGGGCTATTACATGTTTGCCGTTTGCGGGCGTACGCGCGATTGCATGGACGGTGCTGTGCACTGCGATACTATATGAGCTATTTAGGGCATCGCGACGTACGCACTGGCTTATTCCCTTTTTAATGCTAGCGTGGGCAAACTTACATGGTGGATTTATTGTTGGGCTTGCATACATTGCATACCGGCTAGTTGCGCGTCCGTCGTGGCGGTCGGCGGTAATTATGGTTGTGAGCGTACTTGCGACGGCAGTGACGCCCTATGGGGCGGCGATTTACATTGAAATTATACGTACACTTGGCGACCGTTCTCTGCATGGGCGGATTAGTGAATGGCGGTCGCTGGCGTTTAGTATTGAAGTTGCGCTGCTAGCAGCGGTATGGGCAACGTGCCGTTATTGTTATACGCGCTCGGTATGGCGAACAGCGCTGGCCTTCCCTACGTTTTTGATCATTGGAACAGTGATGAGCGTACGCAATGTGCCTATTCTTGTTGTATTTGCGGTTGCGGATATTGTGCATATGATGGCGGTGGCGCCATTGCCCTGGGCGCATATTCGTGAACGCCTGCAGGCGATTCGTCCGTTGATGATAGCGCTCGCACTTATCATTGTTAGTTTTGGGGGTTATTTAATGTGGCGGGATCTCATGGATGTACGCGTGGTGGCGGAGTCGCGGTATCCGCGTGAAATTGCGCAGTCGTTGCAAGCTGGCGTATGCAGCCATGGCAATTTATACAATGATTACAATATCGGCGGCTATCTGATATGGCGTGCGCCGAGGCAAAAAGTGTATATTGACGGACGGATGCCGAGCTGGCGCTACGGTGGTGCGAAATTAATGGATAATTATTACCGTGTTGTACGTGACGCGTCATTTCGCCAACGCGAATTTGCGCGGTTCCATATTGTCTGCACTGCAGTCTTAACAGATACAGCGTTCGCAAAGGAGCTGCGACGCAATGGATGGAAGCCGGTTGTTGCCGATTCAGCCGGTTTTACGTTATTGAAAACTAGCGAGTAGATGCGCCGTATGGACCGGTAGCGCCACCTCCGGTACCGCCAGTTAGGTTTGTTGCGCTTGGTATGAAGCTGCCGATAACGAAGTTAACAGCTGCGTACGCTAAAATTGCTACGACGATACCAACGAGTGCGTATAAAATCGTATTCTTAGCATCTTGTACTTTTGATGCGTCGCCACCCGAGACGACATAGCGCAGACCGCCAATAATCAGCATAATAACGGCAACGGCGCCGATAATGAACAATAAAATACTGCTAATTTGCGCGAATACGCCAGTATCGCCAAACAAATTTGCCGGTTGATCTGAACCGCGTGCAGAAAGTGCACCGCCGGCGATGCCGCCTCCGATCGCTGCTGCAATTAAGTTATTTGCGAGGACGATTGCTCCTGCTGCGACGAGTGATCCAAAAATGATGCGAATATATTTCATGATAGATGTACATCTCCTTAGCGAATTTACGTATACGCCTATCTCATAGTATACGACGGACTATTCCCCTAGGCAACAGCCTGAGATTATGCTACACTAGTGAGGTATTTTATTTTGCAAATGGAGGAGTACCCAAGTGGCTGAAGGGGACGGTTTGCTAAATCGTTAGTGTGGGGAGACCTGCAGCGGGAGTTCGAATCTCCCCTCCTCCGCCAAGAGCAGAGAGAATGACCTAGCGTGGGTCATTTTTTGGTGTAGTGGCGACGTAGGTATACGAATAGAACCTGCTCATGGTACAATGAATACATGCAAGACCAAGAGTCACAAACTCAAGATTGGCAACAGCCAGCGCAATCAACTGCGCATGGGGCGTATCAGCCGATTCAAGATACGGCACAAGCGGTACCGCCGGCTGAACCTACAGCGGCATCTGAAGTGTCGCCGGTAGTGGCAACTTCGTCCACCGAATTTTCTGCAGTACAAGAAGAGGCGCCGATGGCAGCAGTACCGGAGACCCAGCTAGCACCGCAGGCTGTTTCCTCTGAAGTACCTGTGACTTCTTCGTCCTCTTCTGAACTGCCTGACCCTGCCGCTGCAGCGGTGTCGCAACAAACTGCTGAACCGCCTACTCAAGAATTACCAGATCAGCCTGATGCTACAGATGACACGACAGCTGACGATCTCCCTGACGATGAGATTCTTGTTCGCTGGCAGGCGCTTGAGTATATGCAGCACCAACACGAGCCAATTTGGTATGTCGGATTCGGCGTTGTCGTACTTGCGCTCATTGCGGTAGCAATTTTTGTATTCAAATCGCCAACATTTGCGGTGCTCGTACCGGTGATGGCAGTAGCATTGGCGTTGTATGTTCGCCGCCCGCCAGCGACGATCGACTACATAGTAAGTCGCAAAGGAATTTACGTAAATGATCGGCTATATACGTTTGATCAATTCAAGTCGTTCAGTGTTGTGAAGCAGGAAACGGCAAATCATGTTGTACTCATACCGCGAAAACGCTTTCAGCTAGGACAGAATATTTACTTCCCAACTGAAGTTGGTGAAAATCTTGTTGATATGTTAGCAGCGCGTTTGCCGATGAAAGAAGCGAGTCCGGATATTGTCGATAAACTGCTCGCGAAACTTCGTTTGTAATACCTGGTACACTTACCCAACCCAAAACACCCTACCCATAGATAAGTTAATAGATCCTTAAATAACTCAGAATAGTTAGCATTACGGCGTTTCCCCTATTTATCCCTATTGGCGACGTGATTTTGATAAACTTCTTAAAAAATCTTCAGATTATTGTAAAAAACAAGAAGTGCCCGTGAGGACACTTCAAGGGCTAATCATACAACATGGTACGTTAACGCTGTTATTGTAACATACCTAAAATTTACGCTTGTTCCATGTTAGTTGACTGTACCTAATTCGGCGTAGTTTACAAAATTGACACAATACTGTCTAGTCTAGAATGCGCTTCATAAGCGGCACGTTGCAGCGCTGAGCCCTTTTGACGACCAGCTTCTTTCCAAACCCCAGATCCACGAGGAAACTCCTGCTCCACCTTCCGTATTTCAGCTATTACATCCGGCGTTATACGTAACTCATTATTCCTAATCCTCCTTACAAGGTCCTTCCGAGCCCCTGCACTCAAAAGAGGCTCGTATGATTGAAAGAAACTATAAACTTCCCTGCCAGCACTCCTTTGGTCAAACTCTGCGCTACTCTGCTCTTGACTAACGGTATTCTTTTGCGCCTCCTGTATAGTATTCTCAGTCTCGACCGCTGCTGCTTCTGTACTTTCCACGATTTATTTTTCGTCCGTCCCTTCTTCGCTGGCGCTAGCCATCAGCTCTTCAGGAGTGGTGTCTCCTTCTCTTTCCTCGTCATTCGCCACTGGCATTTCTTTGATTTTTTCTGCAACTGGGCGTACTGCCGCCGCCGTATGCGCCTGCTCTAGATTTGATTTAGATTCAGCCGCTTGCACAGGATCTGTTCCCGTTTCAGCGCCATCTGCAACTAGTTCAGTTGCCTCTTCTTCCGGTTGATCTATGGGGTTACCGTCTTCTACTGTCTTTGAGGAGAATACTTCTGCAGGTTGCCGGTAATCTACTGAGGCGTCAGGAGCATGTTCTGTTGGTTGGACTTGCTGGTTTGAAGCAAGCTCAATTGCATTATCGCTAGTGCTATACGCGCGCATAACTTCAGCCATTGCCATCTCTACGGGCGTGCCCTTTGCCTCTAGCTCCGCCTGGCGTTTAAACATTTTGTCTAACTTTGACATATTTCGCTCGTCCGAAGATGAACTCTCATTCTTCCTGAATCGTTCACCTGTACCGTCTATGATAATGTCTCGTCGCCGTTCAGCACGTATGACGCCCGTAGCTCGTTCACCGCCCGAAGTCACTGCTTTATACGCTTCACCAACAAGCAATTGTCTTCCTCTATCATTAGCCGGACTATCAAAAGCTGCTGCGACGTCAGCCCGCGCCTTATCAATCATATCGTCTCTCGTATTATCTCCGCTTGAATCAAGCGACGACGCAGCATTGCGCTCCTCCAACGACGCCGTCAACTTCCTTGACAACTCCTCGCCGAGCTGCGATAACTCCTGCTCCCTCAACTTAGTATATTGATCGCCAGATTCTTGATTTTGACCTAGAATTTCACGCATTTTTGTTTTTGCACTTTATAATTTTACTCTAGCATAGAGTATACATTTTGTCAACCATTGTATACTATATTCGCTACATCAATAAGCTCAGAGTCTCATAGTAATATAAAAACTCCCTAGTCTCGTTACTTGGCTAGGGAGTTTTGCAGGTTGCGTAAACTATTTGCGCAAGCCTAATGTTTCAAGCGTCGCTTTGTACGCGTCAAAGTTCGTATGTTCAAGGTATTTCAGCAGGCGCTTGCGCTTACCTACCATCTGAATCAATCCGCGGCGCGCCATGTGGTCGTGCTTGTTGGATTTTAGGTGTTCAGTCACCTCTTTGATACGAGCCGTCAAAATCGAGATCTGCGCCTGCGGGCTACCGACATCGTTTTTATTGACCTGAGTCAAAGCAATCGCTTTCGCTTTGTTATCCTTTGATATCATAGGCTTTGATTATACCAGGCTTCTAGTGCTGCGTCAATGTAGCCGTACCAACCCACTACCTTTGCAACATCTCCGCAGGTGTTCGCATCTGTATACCTAAGTGTACTCTATGGTGGTTGTAATAATCCAGGTACGACGTTAGTCGTGCCTGGATTGCCTGTGTGTTTGTCTGGTAAGAAAGGGTTCTACTAGTACATTCGTCTTGCAAAGTACGATTAAACCGTTCTATGTGAGCGTTATCGTTCGGCCTGCCGAGGCGGCTGTGGCGAGTAACAATGCCATATTGAGCAAGTGTCTGCTCGAAGTGACGACTAAACTCAAGTCCATTGTCAGCCTGCACCATCTTGAAATGGAAGCCAAAAAACTTTTGGGCATCCAAGATGGTTCTCGCGGCCTCTTGGGGTATTATTTGCCTAGCCGCCCTAGCATAGGCCATGCGAGTATATAGGTCAATGACAGTATAAATATATGTGCGCTGGCGGGTATACGGACACACAAAGTGAATAGTGTCCGTCTGGACAAGTTCGCCTGGGGCAGTCGCTCTTGGTCGATGCGGATTACTTCTTATGATCCGTGGCTTTCTGGCGCCGTCAAAGCAGTGGTGTCGCCTGAGAATGCGACGCACGGCTACTCAAGCTCACTACATAGCCTAATACATAGCAGACATGGTGCCACACTACCTCAGCGCATCGCTGTAGTTTCTTCCTCGTCTCCAGCACTGCCCGAACAATATGTGCGGGAATAGCCCGAGAATGACTGTGCGGGCGAGACGATACGGTAGGAATCTGCCACGAGCAGGCACGTAATCGAAACTGAGAGACAGCACCCACTCCAGGAATATATCCAGCAGGAGTAACTTTGCGCTGCTGTCTATTAGCATTGACAAAGCAGACACCGCTATTCTGCTGCCGCCACTTCTGCAGCCAGCGCCAAATAGTACTACGATGCGCACCAGAGCGTAAAGCTACTACGTTGACTGGCAACTGGTCGCATATGAGTAGTTTCATTGCCGAAGCTCTAGCTTTTGGCAGGTTAGGATTGGTAGAATAGGCCACAGCAGGCCCTCCTTTCTGTAATTAGTGGTTTAACTACAGTCTACGAGGCCTGCTTTTGGTTGCAAAGGTTTTGAGGGGTGTACGTGTAGCGTTGCTTGAGTTTCCGCAAACTGCAATAAAAGTGTGAATGCTATTCATTATAAGGATCAATTCAATGATTTTTATGTTGATATTGTAATTCAACATAAAAAAAAGAAAAGGATTCCTTATATATTTTGGCGTTTTTTAAGGATTTATTTGTTTAGATATAGGCGATATTAGGGACGCATGAAAATTTGCGGAAACTCAACAGCGTTGCGCTAGAAGCATAGGCGGCTGTGTTTATTGTTCTTTTGCCTTATCTAATTTATCCAAATGCAGCAAATGGACGATAAGGTAAACGACTAATGCTGTCGCGAGCAGCGTGATAAGCGAGCTAACAAACGCCCCATAGAGAAATACACCTTGCCGATTACCAAACTTCACAGTGAATGAAGCAGCTTGCAATCCTGCTTGCGAACCGACAATTAGCTGCACAAGCGGATCAATAAACGCTTGTACGAGTTTTTTCACCGTGTCGCCAGCGGCCGCACCGATTGCCAACCCGACCGCTAGCCCAACCACGCCTTGCTCACGGATAAACGTTGCAAACCCTGCTAGATGGCTCTTTTTTATGACATCAGCTGCTCTTAGTTCCGTCTCTTTGACGATTTTCTTTGCTGTCGGTTTTTTTGCTGATTTTTTGGTCGCTGTCATAGCCAATCTCCTCTTGCTGTACCTTAACTAAACGCATTAACTTTATATGCCAATGCTACATCTCGTTTGGCGCACTGATGCCAAGAATTGCCAACCCGGCTTTCAAAATGTCAGCATAGAGAGCAATGATGGCAATGCGATGCGCTTCTTTGTCGCTGCCAATCACCTGATGGTGTTCATAGTAGCGGTTAAATTCCTGCGCCAACTCAAAGAGGTAGGTGCAAATATGATGCGGCTCCAGGCTCTGCGCTGCCTGCTCAACAGTCTCACGATACTCGCTAAGCTTGCGGATAAGCGTACGATCTTCATCGTACATAACCTGCGGAAATACCGGTGTTTGTGCGCTCTTTTCGAGAACGCGCCGCGCTCGAGCGTGAGTATACTGCAGATAGCTTCCGGTGTTACCCGTCAAGCTCACTGCGTCGTTGATGTCAAAAATCACATCGCCGCCAATTTTTACTTTCAGGAACTGATAGCGCAACGCACCCGCTACAATCTCGTCGGTCGGTTTGCCGCCGCGCGTTGTAATTGCTTTACTGAATTCATCAAACAACCAATCAATTGTCACAACGTCACCTGTACGCGAACTCATTTTTCCTGTCGAAAGTTTAACGAGGCCGGTCGGATAATTAAACAGTTTACCCTTGAGCTTAGGAATCGCCAATTCGCTTGCTGCAATAACACCCTTGAAATACGCCGCCTGCTCGCCACCTGTCACGACAATAGATTCGTCCATGTTCGGGTAATTTTGATATTTCAGCTGGATTAACCCCATGTCATGCGCGCCATAAAGACCGTTACCATGCGAACTGATATAAATGTTGTCAAAGGAGCTATATTTGCTGCCTTCAAAAATATATGCACCATCCGACTCAGTAAATACTTCCGGCGTCTTCTCTTTGATAAGCGCCTTTCCTGGTGCTTCCGTCTCGCTTTCAACGTAGCGGCGTTCAATCGGCGCGTTGCCTAAACGGCGTACAATGGAGTCAATTTCATCGAAACTCCATTTTTTGCAAGTTTCGTAAACTTGCTTATACAATGGATCGTCAAGTGTAAATGACTGTTTCGCTAACGCATTGATCTCTTCTTTTGCCTCCGGCGATTCTTTCGCGGCGCGCGCTCCTTCAACGTACATGCGGCTCATGAATTCGTTATGCTTTGATTCAGGAATTGAATCAAGCACATGGATATCGCCTTTTATCTCGCGCAAAATTGCCCACATACTTTTGCCGACGTGCGTACCGACATCGCCATGGTAGCTGACGCGGTGAACTGCCGCACCATCTACCGCCAAAAGATTTGCCATCGTGTCGGCGACGACCGCGTTGTATGCATGCCCGATGTGCATTGCCTTAAATGGATTTGGATTGTTTGTTTCTATAACCGCCACTTTTCCTGCTCGGTGCGTGTGCGGTTTATCGTATAGAGATTGCAGTATAGCTGTATCGCTCAGTCGTATATTGATAAATCCCGGTCCTGCTACTATAGCATCAGCAATATTCTCATTTTCGCGTAGCTTTTCGGCAATTGTTTCGGCAATATCGCGCGGCTTTTTACCAAGCGGCTTAGCGAGTTGCAGCGCGGCATTAGTCGCCCAATCGCCGAATTTCGGGTCGGGACGACTCCATTCAACGGTAATATCTTGATTGAATTGTTCTTTGACTATTTTATTAATATATGGCAGTATATCATCCATACACTCCATTATACCAGACACGAAAAGTGCTCGAGAACAACCTCGAACACTTTACTCAACGGCAGTAGCTACCCGAGTACTTCGCCGTCTTCATAGTCTGCCGGACGATACACTGATACTGGAGCGACGCCACGCGAGTTGCAGTCGCGCAAAACGGCGCGCAACATGAGTGTATCTTCTTGAGACATCATGTCGTCGACAGACCTTACTTCTAGTGTTTGTTTTTCTTCTGCCATAGTTTTATATTAGCATAAGCTCTATTTTTTGTCAATAGCAGCACGAATAAGCCCTACAAATAACGGATGCGGGCGCATCGGACGCGAACGAAATTCCGGATGCGCCTGCGTAGCAACAAAGAAATCGCATGCCGGCGCTTCAACAAATTCTACGAGCGAACCATCAGGCGACGTACCGCTTACAACAACGCCGCCCGCTTTAATTTGCGGCAAATAATACTGATTTACTTCGTAGCGATGACGGTGGCGCTCAGTTGCATGATCATTTTGATACAGTTCTGCAACTTTTGACCGCGCCGTAAATACTGCTGGATAATTGCCAAGCCGCAATGTACCGCCTGTCGACTCTTTACCTTCTTGCCCGGGCATAATATAAACAACGTCGTGTGTCGTTGCGGAATCAAATTCTGTGCTATGCGCATCCGTTAGCCCTGCGCGCCGCGCCGCCGCGATCACCGCCGTTTGTAGCCCTAAGCAAATCCCGAGGTATGGCGTATTGTGCTCAAGCGCATAGGTTGCCGCTGCAATCTTACCATCAACGCCGCGTACGCCAAAGCCTCCAGGCACGAGTAGCGCATCAACATTCGCAAAATCACGTTTCGTCGCCGTCTCGGCATTAATCCACTTAATTGTTAGCCCGACATTTTCCGCCCAGGCAGCAGCCCGCAACGCTTCCGTCACTGATAGATAGGTATCCTCGTTATCCATATATTTTGCAACAAGCCCAACGATCACGCTTTCGCGGTGCGTTTTGTTTTGCCGCTGCGCCAAATCTGCCCATGCATCCAACTGCGGCAGCGCTGCATTGCAGGTAAATGTATTAAGAATTGTCATGAGCGAACTTTCGGCAATACGCGCTGGGATTTTGAATACGCTGTCTACGTTCGGTAACATTAGCACGCCTGCTTCGTCGACGCCGCCAAATAATGCGATTTTACGCGCGATTGAGGCTGGTGCCGGCTTGTCGCTGCGTACAATTACAATTTCCGGCACAATACCAAAACCGCGCAGATCATTCAAAGCGTTTTGCGCTGGTTTACTCTTAAATTCCTTGCTTGTGCCGATAAAAGGTACGTACACAACATGCGCATACAAGCAGTGCTCTTTGCCAACTTTATGAGCAAATTCACGGATTGCTTCAATGAAGCTCAGACCTTCATAGTCACCTACTGTGCCGCCAATCTCAACGATATGAACATCGCTGCCCTCAGCGGCTGTTATGATTGCCTGTTGAATCGCACCGGTTAAGTGCGGAATCAATTGCACGGTTTTGCCGCCGAACTTGCCGGCACGCTCGTCGGCAATCAGGTTTGATAGTAAACGCCCCGCCAACGTTGCGTTCTGCTGCGTTAATTCAATGTCAAGAAATCGTTCGTAGTGCCCCAGATCAAGGTCAGTTTCGGCACCATCTTTAGTAACAAAACATTCACCGTGTTCTGCCGGATTCAAAAGACCCGCATCAACATTGAGATACGGGTCGCATTTTTGAATTGAAACCGACAAGCCCTTGGACTTAAGTACCGCACCGATGCTTGCCGCGGCAATTCCCTTTCCTACCCCCGAAAGAACGCCGCCGGTAACGAAAATAAATTTTGTCTGTTTGCCCATGTGATCTGTTATCTCCATGGAATTTTATTATAGCATGGTTCTTATCTGCTACGCTACATGTAGCGTAGCAAGGATATTACAGACACTAAATAACAAAAATTGCCTCTGTCAACTATCACAAAAGACAATTTTTGATTACGCTAAAATCAAAACGATGTTTACTGGCAGCCAATGCACATCGTCAGATCAGCCGGATCAACGGGCGCAACAATTTCCCCGGTGGCTTTTGCTTTCATGTCAGCTTCTATCTGCGCTTGCTGCACCATTTGCTCAATCGCTTTCAGTTTATCTTCAAGCGATGCGTTATCGTCTGATAACACACGTTTTACCGACGCCGTATCATCGTCTGCCATATCTATCCCCCTTTTTATACTATCTGCTTATGTTTATCATACAGTACTGCGTACCGTTGATTCAATCAAAATGCGACCATCGTACGTTGTAGAATATGCTACTTTACGCGGTCGACAGCGTAGACGAATGCGCCTGGTAATTTTGGCGAATCGCCAAGTTTTTCGCGGAAGGCGCGCGTCAACGCTCTAGCTTCATCACCCGATGCTACGCGTGCTGTGCCATCAATACGCAGCGCAATCGTTGGACTCTTCCACATCGTAAATGATACGCGCGGATCGCGACTGATATTCTGCGAGTGAACCGCCGTTTCAGATGACAGCCAGACCAGTTGCGTATCAGTGAGTGCAAAATGGAGTGGCGTTGCACGCGGCGAGCCGTCGGCATTCGTCGTCGCTAAACAACCAACCCGCACTGAGTCAAAATTGTTCATGGCACCTCTACTTTACCGAGTTAACTTCGTAGCTTGTATTTGTACTTTCAAAGAAGTTTACCAATTCCAACGTATCATTCGCCGCTGCCATCCACTTGGCAGGATTCGATACGTGGTATTCTTTCTCAAACCCAAGCTCTTCAAGCCGCCGGTCGGTCATGAATTTGACATACTGATTAACATACTCTGCGTTCAAGCCCAAAATTCCCTGCGGCAGCATATCTTTGTTGTACGCTTCCTCGAGTTCAACGGCTTTCAGAATCAGCCCGCGAATTTCCTCGGCAAACTCTGGGTCTTGCAAATCTTCATTCTCTTCCATAATAGTGAGCAACAGATTGATGCCGAATGTTAAATGCAAATTTTCGTCGCGCGTAATCCAATCTAATAAGCTGCCAACATTACGCAATAGATTACGCCGCCGAAAGCTCATGCCAACCATGAAACCTGAGTAAAACCAGATACCCTCCAGTACAATATTGTATGCTACAAGATTACGAACAAAGTCTTTTTTGCCTTCAGTCGTAGTAACATCAAGCTTATCGTTAAGCATGCGCCCGACATACTTCAGCTGAAAGTCAGATTTATCTTTCAGGCTTTGCTTGCCGCGCCCGGCTGCGTAAATCTCTTCGCGATTAAATGGAAACGTCTCAATGATATATTCAAATGTCATGAAATGATTTGCCTCTTCCCACATCTGCTTCGAGAGGTAACAATGCGCTTCAGCGGCATTGACATATGGGTAGATTCCAAAAGCGAGGCTTTTGTTAATAAGCAGTTCATTTGGATTGAGATAGCTAATAACAGTCTTGAGCGCATGCTTTTCCTCGTCTGTCATTTTCTCAAAGTCAGTTAAATCCTGCACAAGCTGCACTTCGTTCGGGAACCACGTATTCGCTACCGCTTGATTATATAGGTCATATGCCCACTGGTAACGCACCGGCTTCAGCTGCAGCCCGTCGCGCAAGCCTGAGCCTAAAATTCCCTTTGGTTGTGTTGATACTGCCATAGCTCCTCCTCTTATTTTTTCCGTGCAAAGCCGAATCCAACTTTGCGTTGATTTTCTTTCTGAATTTTCTCTGCCTTGTTTGCAGCAACAGTGGTCTGTTCTGATTGATGACGCGGTTTCACATGCAAGTAATACGTCGTCTTAAGGCCGCGGCGCCAGGCTTCACGGTAGATCTTTTCATACTCATCAATATCGCGCGTTTCCAAATACATGTTGCGGCTAATTGCTTGGTCAACCCATTTTTGCGCCCGTGCCGCTACTTCAATAAACGCGTACGGCGACAATTGAAAGCTCGTTTTGTAAACATCACGCACTGCTTGCGGAATTTGTTCCATACCTTGAATGTCGCCTTGATTGATGAGTAATTCGTCTTTTAGCTCATCCCATAGCTTTAGCTCTTTTAATTTTGCTACTAAGTTGTGATTAACCTCAAGGAATTTACCGTTTAACGTACTGCGGCTAAAAATTTGGCTAAATTGCGGATCAAGTCCCGGCGTCGTGCCAGTCACATGCGATATGTTTGCGGTCGGCGCAATTGCCATAAGCGTCGCATTGCGCATCCCTTTCTTTACTTTAGCGCGCAATGTTTTCCAATCTAAACGCTGCTTAGTTGAGATGTTCACCGTTTGTTGGCGGCTCTCGCTAAGTGCTGCAATCGTATCAATCGGTAATAACCCTCTACTCCAGCCGCTGCCTTTGAAATTCGGATAACTGCCGCGCTCCTTTGCTAGGTTTGCCGATTCGTCGATTGCATAATAACTGATAAACTCGCTCAGCTGATCAATCAGCTCGTATGCCGTATCTGATTCATAGCTGATCTCAAGCTTCTCAAGAATATCTGCAAATCCCATATAGCCAAGCCCAACCGCGCGATTTTGCATATTTGAATGCATAGCTTCTTCAACTGGCGTGCTAGTAATATCAACAAGGTTATCCAGTTGACGCACTGCCGAGCGGGTCGCCTGCTCAAGCCGATCCCAATCCCATGTCTTATCGCGCCGCAAAAACGCCGACAGGTTTAAACTAATGAGGTTGCATACCGCAATATTTTTGCTGTCTTGCGGTAGCGTGATTTCGGTACAGAGGTTGCTCAGGTGAATTGTACCAGAGTTATTATTGAGCGCTCGCACATTGATCGCGTCTTTCCAGGTGAGCCACGGGTGGCTCGTGGCCTGTAGGCTCATCAGAATCTGGCGGTATTGCTGCCGCGCCGATAGTTTCTTAAACGTACGCAGTTTACCGGCTTCTGCCAGTTTAATATATTCGCGATAGCGTTTGCTAAACGCCGTACCATACAATTCAGTTAAATCGCTCGCCTCTGCTGGGTCAAACAAATACCAATCCTGATCATTTTCGGCGCGCTTCATGAACTCGTCTGATAAAAATACCGCTGTGTTTGCGAAACGCGTACGCAGATACGGGTCTCCTGAGTTTTGGCGCAGGTCTATAAATTGCGGAAAATTAAGATGCCAGTTCTCCATATAGAGTGCCGCCGCCCCAGCCTTCTTGCCCTTGCGACTAACGGCAAACAGTGCCGTATCGATCATCTTCATAAACGGAATTGGACCGGTCGATTCCGTGTTCGTAGTCTTTACCGGACTGCCGGCAGCACGCAGCTTACTCATGCTAATGCCGATACCGCCTGTACCTTTAGCAATCCACATGGTATCGTGAATACTTTTTGCGATTGACTCCATGTCGTCGTTAACGTCAATGACGAAACAATTACTTAACTGCGGGAATGTACCGCCAGCGTTGACACGCGTACTGCCGCCCGGACTATATTCTAAGTTGCTCATGTGGCGGTAGAAGCGAATCGCTGCTTCGGTCGGGTTCGGTTCGTTAAAGCTTAGACCCATCGCGATGCGCATGTTCGTGAACTGCGGCACCTCAAGCGGCGAACCGTCATTTTTACGCAGTGCATACCGATTTTTGTTCGTGATGACACCGAGATATTTGCTCAAACGATCGCGCGTTGGATCAAGCGCTGCTGCCAATATGTTTAAATCAAACACGTTTGTATCTGCCATGCGCACATCAAGCAACCCATCTTTTACCGCTTGCTTGATGTATTTTGGAAACTCGCGCGCATGCAGTGCTTTTAGTTCATCGTCCGTTTCGTAGTCACCGAGCAGCGTTTTATACATTGTTTTGAGCAACAGCCGTGCCGCAATTGTATCAAAGTCTGGATCGTCTTTAACGTTTTGCAGCGCTGTCTGAATTACCGCTTCATCTAATTGCTCCGTCGTCATACCATTGAATAGCGTCAGTCGCAATTCGCTTGCAACTTGTACAACTTTCGAGATTTGATCTGGCAAACCCTCACTCGCTTTCATAAGTGAACGATTAATTTTGTTCGCGTCAAACGGCTCTTTACTGCCGTCGCGCTTGATGACTGTAATGTCGCTCATATTCCCCCGTTTATTATTGATGCCTATTAGAGCGCAAAAACAACCCCGCTCCTACCCCCGAGCGGAGTAACTACTGCCGTGTTTAGCGCACCTGTCTATATTACGCGACTACTATATATGTAGCGTCTGCCTATAAACTATAGACACTATATATGGATATTGCAAGCATTTTGCTTATGTATTTTTTACCACGCGCATTAACGTGTCGCTGTGCGACAAGCTTCATATAGTCTGTCGTTCGGAATGAAATTATCGGTATAAAGCGTACCGCCGAGCGACTGTAGCGGAGATAATGCTGCAGGCATCGTTCGCGGTTTCTTACTATAAGCGACAACGTAATTGCCGCGCGATAAATCGCGGTGCTGCGTTCCGTACCAGGCGTATGGCCAGGTACGACGGTACACGGCATCAAATGCTGCAAATAGCTCGCGGCATGGCGCATTATTAAGCCCGGCGATGAGATTCGCTACTACAAGACCATCCTCGCGTGTAATTCGCGCCAATTCGCTGCCATACTCTGCCGTCAATAGCGAGTACGGAATTTCACCACCGTTGTATACGTCGATTAATACGACATCGTAGTGCCGATTCGTCCGCTGGATGTACGTGCGCGCGTCATCAAAGATCAGCTTCACGTTCGGTAGCGACTGGTAGCTAAAATACTGACGCGATATATTTTCCAGCTCCGGATCAATCTCCACTACGTCAATGTGCGTATTTGGCAATTGCCGCGCCATATACTCTGCCATCGTAAATGCGCCACCACCAAGCAATAACACCGTACGCGGCTTAGCGGCGATCGTCACTTCAACCATACGCCGCGTATACCAAAACGGCAAGTCTTTTGTGCCATCAAGATACACACCAGACTGCACGCCGGTCGGCCCAGTCACGAGACCGCGGATTTGCCTGCCGTTACTCGTGTAGTTCACGATGGAATAATGCGCGCTTGGCGTTTCTATTGACACGTCACCATGCTTTGGCGTATATAGTCCGCTCAATGCCGCAACAATCACTGCTCCAATCATTAACGTCCGCAGCTGCCATTGCCACTGCGGCATAAATAACCAGCTCGTTGCCAGTAAAATACCCGTTATCAGTGCCAATGTTTCGTTTAGCCCAATCATGCCGAGTAGTACAAACCCAGTGACAAACGTTCCGGCGATACCGCCCACCGCATCAAGCGCGCTCAAATTCGCCACCGATCTCCCCGCTGTATCAAGCGACGATACATTTAACTTTGCTAAGTACGGCGATACCGCGCCAAGCACGAAGCTTGCTGGCGCGAACAGCGCTAGCGCCGCAATAACTGCCTGTATACGCGGCTCGTCTAGAACTGTCGTTAGCCAGCGCAGCGTATTGTTCGCGCTCAACATCGTTGCCACGACCAGCACCGCAGCGATTATTAGCAACAGTCCAACGTCCTGCGGCGCATGCCGATAGTCTGCGACGCGTCCGCCCAGCCAGCAACCTGCGCTCAGCGCAATAATAATCACGCCAATCACACCCGTCCACACGTATGTCGAACTGCCAACCGACGGCGCGAGTAACCGCGCCGCTACCAACTCATACGCCATCAGTGTAAAGCCGCTAACGCATGCTGCCGCGCCTAACCTCCACGATGATTTCATATCTTCTATCATATCGCATCCCGTTCATCTATTGCTACGGGTAGCTGCTGCATATTACAATATACGTATGAACGAAGCAATCGTAGCAGTCGACCACTTCAAGATGAAATTCGGCGACATTGAAGTAATAAAAGATCTGAGTTTTACTGTGAAGCGTGGCGAAACGTTCGGGTTTCTCGGCAGTAATGGATCGGGTAAAACGACGACAATCCGCGCATTACTTGGCATCTATGCGCCGACAGGAGGAACACTGTTAGTAAACGGCAAGCCGTACAGCGTGTCGGGCGGTGTAAAGCTCGGTTATCTGCCAGAAGAGCGTGGGCTGTATAAAAAAGAAACCGTCATTGACACAATGGTGTACTTTGGCCGGCTGAAAGGATTTAACAAAAACGAAGCGCGAGCGCGCTCAATGGCATTCTTGCAACGCGTAAATCTGGCAGACAAAGCGACAACCCGCCTTGATAAATTATCAGGCGGACAGCAACAAAAAGTACAGCTTGGTATTACAATTATGAATGACCCCGAACTACTCATCTTGGATGAACCAACGAAAGGTTTTGACCCAGTAAATCGCCGATTGCTCATGGAGATCATTGAGGAACACCAAGCTAAAGGTGCGACCGTTATTATGATCACGCACCAAATGGAAGAAGTTGAACGCTTGTGTGACCGCGTTATCCTGCTGAAAGATGGCGTAGCGCGTGCTTACGGAACGGTCGCGGCAATACGCAAACAATTTGGCGGCAAATCGCTTGACGACATTTTCCTAAGCGTATACGGCAACGAGAATGATCAAGAACAGGAGGCGCGCCATGCATAATTTATCAACCGTTATTACTTTTGAGGTCATTCGCGTGCTTAAAAAGAAATCGTTTTGGGCGATGGTGTTCGGTTTCCCAATTATGATCGGTGCGGTATTCGGCATCGTGTTTTTGTCGAACAAAGCCACGCAAGATGCCGCTGATAAGCTAAAAGAGCAGCCATTCAGTATTGCTATCACCGACGATTCCCGTCTATTGAATTCACAGATAACAAACACGTTCCATGTCAAAATGGTGACTAAAGAGGCTGGCATCGCCGCAGTTAAGAATGGTACAGTTGATGCCTATTTTTACTATCCTGCTGATGTAAGCTCTCGCCATATAGAGGTTTACGGCAAGAATGTCGGCCTATTTGAGAATGGACGATATAGCTCGGTAGCATTAGCGTTACTTAGCCAGTCGGTGCAAAACACCGTATCGCCACAGATTCGCACTGTTTTACAGAACACAGTAACTAGCGACACGACGATTTACCGCGACGGGCATACGTACGATCCGCTCAAAGAGATGGTTTTACCAGGCGTGTTCCTTGTACTGTTTTATGTGCTGATGTCATTCTTCGCTGGACAAGCGCTTACCAGCACGACTGAAGAGAAAGAGAACCGCGTGATCGAAATGATCCTCACGACAATTGAAGCGCGCACGCTAATCATCGGCAAAATTATTTCGCTCATTGTCCTCATGCTAATCCAAGGTGTTCTTGTGGTAGCGCCCGTACTAATCGGCTACCTGCTGTTCCGCGATCAGCTTAATCTGCCGAATATTGATTTGTCAGGCTTACCGGTCGACTGGGCGCGGATTGGAATTGCTGCGGTAATTTTTATTCTCAGTTTTGCATTTTTCACTGGCGTACTTGTGCTAATTGGCGCCACTATGCCAACCGCACGCGAGGCAAATCAATTTATGGGATTTGTAATGATTGCACTATACGGGCCGCTCTATGCCGTATCGCTGTTTATCTCAATGCCAGACGCACCGATCGTACGATTTTTGAGTCTTTTTCCGCTTACTTCGCCAATTCCCCTGCTCATGCGCAACGCTGCCGGTAACCTGCAGCCATGGGAAATTGCTGCAGGCGCGCTCATTTTGCTTGTCTCATCAATATTTGTACTAATACTCGCCGTACGCGTATTCCGCTTCGGTGCACTTGAGTACAGCCGCAAGGTGTCACTTAAAGAAATGTTCGCGCGGCGGTAAGAGGGTTTTAGTTATGCTGCAAAAATAATACGCGAGCAAGTCTCGCGTATTATTCATGGCGGAGAGGGAGGGATTCGAACCCTCGATGAGTTGCCCCATACCGCTTTTCGAGAGCGGCCAGTTCAACCACTCCTGCACCTCTCCATGTTGCCTACGTATTATACCAGATGCACGGTGTATAATATAGTTATGGAAGATTCGATTTTTACTAAAATTATCAAAGGCGAACTACCTTGCCACAAAATCTACGAAGACGACAGAACGATTGCATTTCTTGATATTCATCCGCAAGTTGAGGGGCATACGCTCGTCATTCCAAAAAAACAAGTTGATAGTTTATGGGACTTAGACGACGACACGTACACTCACCTCTGGAACGTTGCAAAGCGTCTTGCTAAACACATTGAACGCCTCAAGATTCGCCCGCGCGTTGCCTCGGTCGTGATGGGGTATGGCGTGCCGCATGCGCACATCCATCTAATTCCGATCGGCAGCGAAGCGGAATTAAAGCAGCCGCAGGATACAGAATCGCCAGTTGATCATGATGCGCTTGCGGCTATGGCAGAAAAACTGCGAACTAATGCTTAAAATCATTGCTATCGGTAAAAAACACGAGCCCTGGGTTGCTACCGGCATAGAGCGTTATCAAAAACGCTTGCAGCGCCCGTGGAATATCGCGTGGGAATTGTTACCGCATAGTCCATTCGATAGCAACAACGCTCGCCGTGATGAGTCTGAACGTATATTGTCTCGCTGTGGCGCAGACGAGTTCATTGTCGTCCTTGACGAGCGTGGGAAATTGCTTAACTCCCCCGCCTTGTCGCGGTCTCTTAGCCAAGCATTCGCAAGTAACCGCACACCTACCTTTGTTATCGGCGGCGCATATGGCGTTACCGATGCATTACGTTCTCGTGCTAATCTAGTATGGTCGCTTAGTCCACTGGTATTTCCCCACCAGCTAGTACGACTTATTCTTGTTGAGCAATTATACCGTGCACAGGAAATCGCCCAAGGTGGAAAGTACCACCATGAATAGCTATCTTTTTCAAATATCTCGTTCCTCGCAGCAACGCTATCAAGTAATATGCCACCTCTCAAACAAAAAACCATCCAACACCACAACACCGGTGTGTACTCAGATGAACACCTCTCGTGCTCATATTATCAAGCGCGGGAATTGCGATACGGTAATATAACAAACGCGTGATTATGCTGCTTTTAGTGTAGCACTAGCTTGCACTCATTATACGCCTCAACGCTAGCCCATCCACCGATCTTATAACTAAATTTCGGGTCAGTATGACCGAAATCCAGGTTAGAGACTATCGGGATATCCAGGTTGATTTTCTTGCAACAGACCATAGCTATCAAGCTATCGTCTGTTGCTATTGACTCACGCTGAAAACGACCAAACAAAATGGCTTTTACCTGGCGAAAATACGGCTGCTGAATTAGTGATTGTAGATTGCGCTCGAAAGTTGCCGGGATAGAATCATAGCTGTCATCTTCTAGGCATAAAATAATATCACCCTCTATGCGCGGAAAGTATTCTGTGCCGTTGAGCAAATTCAAGCTACACAAATTACCGCCCAATAGCGTACCGCTCGCTTGCCCAGGTTGAATTATCTTTATACCGCCATTCACGATTTTAGAGCGCGGAGATTTCTCGTCATAATACCAACCATAATCATAAAACACTTTCGATGCTCGAACTCTGTACGTTTCAGGCTGACCAGCGAACAAACAGCGCCTGAAATACTCCAATGAATAATCAGCCTTTGGCGGTAAACCGAAGCAATAAAAATTCGGCGTGGCAAAAGTCGCCAAGCCGGTTTTTGCCAAAATCGCATGATTCAGCACCGTAATATCCGAAAAACCTGCAAAAATTTTCGGATTGGCACGAATAATATCCCAGTTGATTCGCTCAAGCAGCTGGTTAGAATTAAATCCGCCAATTGCCGCTAAAATTCCCCTGACATTCGGGTCAAGAAAAGCCGCGTGCAAATCATCAACTTTCTCGGTATCCGTTGGACAACCGCGCTGCGAACGCGAAAACGCGTATTGGCTGAAAGAGACTTTCAGGCCAAGGGACTCTAGTGCTGTCTGCGCCCGCGCAAGCACGGCCTCGTCAATATCGCTAGCCGAACGCGCTGGTGCAATAACTCGTATTTCATCTCCTTCTTTTATTTTTTTGGTAGCATATTATCCTTTCAAAATTTTACAATCAAAAACCTCCTAACGCAGGAGGTATATCACAACATCAACACACCTCCTGCGTCAGAGATGGAAATGATGATGGATGCTAGCGAATAATGCCATGTATATATCATAGCAGGTGGCCTCGTTTAATGAAAAAAGAGGTTCAGCCAACTAACGTGGAACAAGTGTAAAGCGCAAGTAATCTGATGGATCGTTAATTAGCTCTGAGTAGTTAGCTCTTGCCGTCCATTCATTTGCATAGTTCATGTAGTTAGTTGAGTGGTTTAGCTAAGCCACTACGTTACCCATAGAACTTTCTCATATGGTGTTTATCTATGCTATACTCTCAGCTGGCAGTATAGCATTGAGGGGATATCTAGTACGGTATCTGATAGACTACTACGAAAGCCAGGAGAAACTATCCCAAATAGTCTACCATGCAACCATCTAGCTACCATATGATGACTTACACTAACTAATGACCTTATGATCTATTTACTGTAGTAATCAATACTTTTATTGTTGCTAACCTTTGGCATGGTAGACGTAAGGGACTTTCTTACAGGTAAAGCGGTTGGTGTTATGTTTTATGCAACGTTTAGGTGTACTCTGATTTTATGTTATTTACGGAGTTGGGGCTTACTGGACTCTGCCCGTACAAGAGGCGCTATCCAGCAACAGATAAACGAAGCAGGCATCGTCTCGCTGTACTGTTTTTTCTAAACTCATCAACAAATTAACCATATCATGCTATTGACTTTTAATAAAGTTTATGCTAAATTAAATATCACACCACTACTAAACAAAAAAACAATAGATTATGACATATTTTGACTACATAGCCCGAATATTCATCGCCACACTGAGTCTGTGTATCACTAGCGGTGTTGCAGTGCACGACAGCCATGTTGAGCATGTCATCGAAACAGCGAAGCAAGCAAAGATAAGCAAACTAACCTCGCTAGATGTAAAAGCAATTAGTGAGGCGCGTACGCCGCATACACACTCCGACCACGATGCGAGCAGCTCAATGCTATCACATAGTTTCACGTACCAGTCGCCGAGCATCGCGCCGGATCGCCGCCATCACAAGCGTATTCTTGCCGTTCTTGAAGAAGGCGGACGCCACGCGTTTGACAACGCTAATTTACCAATTCTTGACTAACTGCGCGCAATAACCTGCAGCTCGGTCTGTAGACGCTTTATAAGCGCCTGCTCTTCAGCTAACTGGCGACGAGTTTCTTCTACTAGATGAGCCGGCGCTTTTGCTATGTAATTTTCATTTGCTAAGCGTGTCTCGAGCGTCTTTACCTGTTGACGCACGTTTGCTAAACGCTTCTCTAAATTTGTTTGATGCTCGTACAGCGTATCATCGTCTAAATCAAGCCACGCGTCACGCCCGCTTGCTGCTAAGCGTAATCCCCTCGCCTGATCGACGTGCTCAACTGATTTCACGCGCGCAAGCTTTTGAATCAACTCAGCATTATCTGCTACGAGCGAGTCATCCATATATAGCATGCCATACCGCTTATTACCCGGCAGCTCGCTCATCACATAGCGTGCTTCACTTACTAAATTTTTCAGCCGGCCAAACTGCCCAGCGGCGATATCATCGTATTTGGCAGGCTTTATCCACGCTTCACCCGCTAGGATCGTATCATGCCATGGCAATGCTTGCCAAATTGTCTCAGTCACAAATGGCGCAAATGGGTGCGATAAGCGCAGAACAGCGTCAAGAACATACGCGTTCATGTTGATATTCTGCTCAACTTTGCTTACTTCAACGAACCAATCGGCGACATCATCCCATACAACATGGTAAATCGTTTCAGCAGCTTCAGCGAAATGATAGCTTTCGAGTTGTTTTTCAACCTGCTGCTGCGCCTCACTAAGTTGGCTCAAAATCCAATGATCCGCCAACGACTGCGGAATCGGCTCAGCCGCGGGCGTTTCGTCCGCAACAGATGCTTCAATGTAGCGTGCAATGTTCCATAGCTTATTGCAGAAATTACGCGCCGCGACAACTTTACCAGTATTAAAGGCTTGCGGCTGCGCAGCGCTACGACTCGAAATCACACCCATACGCAACGCGTCAGAGCCATACTCCGATACGTATTCCATCGGATTGATGACATTACCTTTGCTTTTACTCATCTTCACGCCCTTTTCATCAAGTACAAGCCCGTGCAAGTACACGTGACGGAACGGTACCTTATCGGTGCGATACAGGCCCATCATAATCATGCGCGCCACCCAAACAAACAAAATATCACCAGCCGTCTCCATGACCGCCGTTGGATAAAAGCGGCTTAAATCGCCTTTTGCTAGATAGTCGGTGGTGATGTACGGCCATTGGTTACTGCTAAACCACGTATCAAGCGTATCCTCTTCGCGACGATATGTTGTACCATCTACAACAATCTGCTTTTGATTAACACGGCGATCGAAGCGCCAATCATCTAAATTATCCTGCGACTGGAACATTGGGATTGGAATTCCCCACGGAATTTGGCGACTAATGTTCCAATCCTTAATATCCTTTAGATAATTAATAACAACCGAACCTTTATTTGCTGGCGTGAAGGTCACGTCGCTGTTTTGAATCGCTGCAATCGCCCGATCGGCCAACCCGCGCATTTTCACGAACCATTGCTCTTTAACGAGCGGCTCAATCACTGTGCCGCACTTATAGCAGTGCCCAACTTGATGCTCAATGTTCTCTTCACCGCGACGTAATTCGTCAATATCAAGTGCTGTTAGCACGCGTTTACGCGCCTCTTCAACGGTCAACCCTTTGAACTGCGCCGGTACATTTATCATAGTACCGTCAAAATTAATTACCTGCACTGTTTTAAGGTTGTGCCGCTGCCCAATTTCAAAGTCGTTCGGGTCGTGCGCCGGCGTAATCTTCACCGCGCCCGTCCCGTAAGTACGGTCGACGTATTCGTCGGCGATGATCGGAATTTCGCGATGTACAATCGGCAACTGCACTTTGCTGCCAATTAGATCTTTATAGCGCTCATCATCCGGATGAACCGCCACCGCCACATCGCCTAATAATGTTTCTGGGCGCGTTGTTGCGATAATAATCTCCCCTACCCTATCAATTAACGGATAGGCAATTTTCCAAAGCTTACTCTTTTCATTTTTATAGACAACTTCATAATCCGAAAAGCTTGTCTGGTGTTTGGTGCAATAATTCACAATGCGCTCGCCACGGTAGATAAGTCCATCGCGCCACATCGCTTCAAACGTATCATATACTGTGTCGATCACCTTTTCATCCAGTGTAAACACTAAATGATCCCAATCGGCGCTCACGCCAATTGCGCGCAGCTGCAATTCCATATCGCCGCGCCGCGCCGCCACAAAGTCCCATACTTGGGCGTACAAATCTTCGCGGTCAAAATTAAACCGTGTCTTTCCTTGCTTCTCAAGTTCGCGTTCGTACACTACCCACGTCTCAAAGCCCGCATGATCTGCCCCAGGAATATACACAGCATCATAGCCGCGCATTCGGTGATAACGTACTAAAATATCCTGGATCGCCGACCCGAGCGCGTGCCCAACGTGCAAATTGCCATTCGCATTTGGCGGCGGCATGACGATCGCATACGGCTCGCCCTCGCCTTTTGGCGCAAAAACACCCGATTTCTCCCACATCGCATAGATTGTTGGTTCGTAGTCATTCGGTGTATAAGCTTTTGCTAAATTCATATCGGCTCTTCTTATTCATTAGGTTATTCACGTGAAAAATAAAAACCAAAAAGATAACCCAGGATTCGCTCGTCACAAGCGTCCTCACCTCTGTTATCCCTGTACCGTTTATTTTCTCACGTGTTTGTGTTCCTTTTCATTATACCATAACTCCGTGTATACTGGGTGTATGCTACAAGGGAATGAATGTGCCGAGTCAACGGTGTGGAACGAAGTGATATACGACCTAGGCGGACATCCGCTTCAGCTATGGGGATGGGGCGAAGTGAAATCAATGCACAACTGGCACGCGCATCGCGTACTATTTACCGACCAGCAGGGAGGGATTGTCGGTGCCGCGCAAATTTTAGAGCGAATATTGCCAAAGCCCTTTCGCCGCCTCTGTTACGTACCGCGCGGTCCAGTGTGTAGGGAAGGGGATGCTGCGGCAGTATATGAAGCGCTTACGGCCTACGTATCGCACCATCTGCCCGGTACGCTGCTAACTGTTGAGCCTGATACGAAATCAGTTCCAGGAGTAGCGGGATGGCGGCGATCATCAAATACGATCCTGATTCCAAAAACGTTAATCTTAGATTTGCACCACAGCGAAGAGGAATTGCTTGCTGCAATGACGAAAAAGACGCGCCAGTATATCCGTAAATCAGAACGCGCGGAAATTACATTGCGCCGCATCAAAGCAATGGATGATGTCGAAAAATTACTTAAAATTTATCACCAAACAGCAAAGCGTGCCAATTTTGCCCTTCACGACGATCAATATTACCGTGATGTCCACATCAATCTAGGTGACTCGTCTCTTATTTTTGCCGCCTATGAAGGCAGCGAGCCGATCGCATTCGTCTGGCTCGCCGCCAGTCAGGAAACGGCTTTTGAGCTATACGGCGGCATGAATGAGCGCGGACAGGCACTACGTGCAAACTACGCGCTGAAGTGGTTTGCCATCCGCAAGTGCAGGGAGTGGGGGATTAGCCGTTACGACATGAATGGGCTGCTCAATGACGGTATCAGCAATTTCAAGCGCGGCTTTGCTAATCACGACGACATGCTCGCTGGTACATACGATTATCCGTTAAGCCCCTTGTACAGTATTTGGGCAGGGTTATTGCCGACCGCTAAAAAGATAATTCGACGTATCAAACACTAAACATCACCAAGCGATCGTACCGGCACAGCTCCATCGCGAAGTGCCGTTATAGTTCCGCGGGCGTCTACCATAACAATCGTTGAAGGCGGGCGGTTACTCAAATCGCCGCCATCAACATAAAAATCAACGGAATCGCCAAAAATACGCTGTGCTTCCGCGATAGTCGCCGCCGTCTTTCCACCGTGTTTATTCGCGCTTGTTGTCATAAGTGGACCAGTCTCACGTAAGAGCGATCGCAATACTTCATCTTCTGGTATCCTAACCGCAAGGCTGCCACGTTCCTCACGCAAGAACTCAGGAATGTGCTGCGCCGCAATCACTACGCTCAGAGGCGCCGGCCACAAATGCGAAACATGCTGTAAGGCTGTCTCATCAAGCCCAAGTGCGATCAAATCATCAACCGACGCTGCAATAATCGTACCGGCGTGCGACTGACGCGGTTTTGTAGCATATAAACGCTCGATCGGCTGAGGGGCAATAACTGACACTAAGCCATACACCGTATCGGTTGGCAATACGCCAATCGCACCACCGTGCAACAACGTAGCTAATTTCTTATCGGTAACAGAGGTAAATAGTTGTGCCATTTACAACACCTTTGTAGAGTTCCAAGCTGTATTTACCATAGATAAACTTGGAATGACATCAAGAGCGTAAGGATCGGCAGGCGTGCCGTACTGAGCATGGAAAAACCCGAGCGTAGCAATCATCACTGCATTATCTGTACAGAATTTCATCGGCGCATATTCAATCGCAATCGGCAAGCGGGCTGATAGTTGACGCCGCAGTTCCTGATTCGCCGCCACGCCGCCAGCAATCACGACCGACCGCGGCGCAAAGTCGCTATACGCACGCAGCGTACGCTCCACTAGAGTTTCAACCGCTACGCGCTGAAAGCTCGCCGCAAAATCTGCCCGCTGAACGTCATTTACGAGCCTTGGTAGCTCGTGTGATGGAAATGTGAAGTCTTTACCTACTGCGTGCTGCACTGCCCGTAGAACGGCCGTTTTAAGCCCGGAGAACGAAAAATTATACGGATTATCAAGCTTTGCCTTTGGCAAATGATATTTTTCGGGGTCGCCATGCTCAGCAGCAGCGGCAATTGACGGGCCGCCAGGGTAGGGGAGTCCAAGGATTTTCGCGACCTTATCAAAAGCCTCGCCAACAGCGTCGTCTTGCGTCTGTCCAAGCAATTCATAATCGCCATGGCCATGAAACAGCACCAGTTGCGTATGCCCGCCCGATACGATGAGTGCGAGCAGGGGAAATGCCGGCTGCTTTGACGGTACATGTAATGCCGGATCTTTGCTTGCAGTAACAAAATTTGCATACACATGCGCTTCAACATGATGAATCGCATAGAGCGGCTTGTTATGTAAGATTGCTAGCGTCCGAGCGGCAAGTACACCGACCAGTAATGAGCCAACTAAACCGGGCGCGTAGGTGACAGCGATCGCATCAATATCATCCCAACTACACTGTGCCCGCGTTAGCGCCTCGCGGATAACCGGATTTATCACCTCAATATGACTGCGCGCGGCTATTTCTGGCACAACACCGCCGTATTGCGCATGAATGTCAATTTGCGAGTTTACCACGCTGGATAGCGCGCAAAAACCGTCCTCGACGACCGCCGCCGCCGTTTCATCGCAGCTTGACTCAATTCCCAAAATTTTCATCAACCTTATTATACCACCCCGAGAGACGCGCCGGGACGCTAGCGGTTTCGCGGTAAAAAGTGGTACGATGGGACTATGAAGCAGACGTTAGTGAGAGGCGTACGGACAATGCTGCCTGCTCGTTCGGTGCATCGGCTGGAGGAATGGTACCGCAAAATGCGCGTCCGGCTGGTACGTATACAGTATGGCAATCCGGCAAAACACCTTCGTGTCATCGCCGTGACCGGCACGAACGGCAAAACAACGACGGTTAATTACCTGAACGAAATTTTAAAAGAAGCCGGCTACACGACAGCTATGTTCAGCACTGCAACGATTGAGATTGCAGGGCAAGCAAAGCGCAACGACTTGAATGCCACTGTCGCGAGCACGGCAACAATGCAGCAATTCTTCCGCCACGCGAAAAAAGCACACGTTGATTTCGTAGTGATGGAATTTCCAAGCCATGCAATCCATCAGCATAAGCTTGAAGGCGTACCAGTTGAAATGGCAATTATGACCAATCTGACGCAAGATCATTTAGATTACCACAAAACGATGGATGCATACGCCGAGGTAAAAAGCCGCCTGTTTGCACAAAATCCAAAATATATCGTGTTAAACCGCGACGATGAATGGTTTAAATATTTCAATGCATTCCCCGCACAAGCTCAAAAAATTACCTACGGCGAACACGCTGATGCTGAAGCGCATATTGATCGCGTGAAGTTGTACCGCAAAGGGACAGAAGCGCACATTACGATTGACCATCAAACCAAGCTAGAGCTGGCCACAAATTTACCAGGCAAATTTAATGTATATAATATGACCGCCGCGGTGTGTGCCGCATATTTGCTCGGTATATCATTGAAGGATATTATTGAAGGTGTCGCAAACCTTGAAAGCATACCGGGACGATTTGAACGCGTTAATGTCCGCATGCCGTATGACGTGATCGTTGACTATGCGCACACACCAGATGGACTTGAGAAAATTATCACTGCCGTTAAAGCAATTACAAAAAACCGCGTAATACTCGTCTTCGGCGCAACGGGCGACCGCGACAAGGAAAAACGCCCAATTATGGGAGAAATCGCTGCACGCCTTGCCGATCGCATCTTTTTGACCGATGAAGAGAGTTACAATGAGGATCCAGCAACAATTCGTAAAATGGTTTACGATGGCATAGAACGCGTAAGAAGCGGTGCAATAAAAACAATCGAGGTTCCCGATAGACGTGATGCAATCGCAAAAGCGCTTCACCTCGCCACGAGAGGCGACACGGTGCTTATCACTGGTATGGGACATGAGGTGTATCGCGTTGTTAACGGTAAGCGCGTCCCATGGAATGATACCGGAGTCGTAGAAGAGCTGCTCAAGAAAGACTAGCATAACGCTTTAATGTTTCAACGACGCCATTACGACGCATGCAAGTTATTCAACAAAACGTTGCTATAATTTTGCTCACCGTGAGTGCGCCGATAATAGATATAACCACTCGATAGACGCTGAATAATCACATCACCAAGACGCTAAGTCTGAATATGGTGCTTAGCTCGCGAATTGTTTCGAGAGCTTAAAAGTCAAGAGTTACCGCGCATAGTTTTACTAAAATAGCCTCATCGCATAGCCATCATCGCCACAGTCGTCACTATCGCCATCATCGCCACAATCATTCTCAGCATCACTGTCGCCACTATCATAGCCATAGCCATAGTCACTGCTGGTGTCATCGTCATCGCTACAGCCATCATCATCGTCATCACCATAGTCACTATAGTCACTATAGTCCCCGTAGCCACTGCTGTCGGTATTGGTATCATCATCCCCGCCAAGGAATGATGAATCAACCACTGAAATTGTCGTATTGCCTTTATCCTCAAATACCGCAATAACAACATCGCCCTTGTCGCTGACGCCAACTGCTTCGCTGCCTGTATCATCAGGGAGCCTACGGTACTCTGACCATGATACTGCGAGGCTCCCTAAGGCACCTGCAATCTTTGATAGCATAGCTTCTTTATCCAATAGCTCTATAGGCTCTATAAGATCTGACGGTGTATCTTCTTTAGCTACTAGCTCTATAGACTCTATAGAGCCTATAGAATCGATAGAATCTGATAGTATAGCCTTTCTACCTGATAACTCTATAGAATCGAATACCTTTGTATACTTTCCCGTACCAATACTATCAACAACTCCCATGAGGATACTAAAGCTTTCAGAGTTGGGTATTGATATGGTACTAGGGTTAAGGTATTTCTCGTTTGGCATAATCCAGCTATCCTACCACACCAAGGATTAGCTCGTCTAGATTACGCCGCTATTTGGTACTCTAAACTAAAACGGAACATCCCATATACTTAGAGATGTAAAGCAACTAAGTACAGAAAGGACGCTCCGTATGTCTAACATACCAAACTTTGCCAGCAATAAGAAGTGCTGGAGGCTTATCAACAAGCTTGTCTTTGGGGAGGAGGTGTCGTGCCCGCTCTGCGGGTGCGAGCTGCAAGAAAACTACCTCTCAAGATATCTCTGGTGCAAAATATGCCGCAAAAAGCTCAGAGCCACTGCCTGGCATGGTTCCTGGCTGTATGGCATGAAGCTGTCGTCCAAACAACTATTCAAGCTAATCTGGTGCTGGCAGAATCGTAAAAGTGTTGAGGCGGCTATACTGTTTGCTGGCGTTAGTTATCCAACTGTAGCTAGATGGTTCTCCCGCTTTCGAGAGAACCTGCCAGACGCTGCAACAATGCTAGAAGGCTTAATCCAAGCCGACGAAAGCTACTTCTCAAAGCTCAAGAGTAAACAAGCTACCTACATAGTTACTGGCGCCATTGAGCAGGATACCGGGCGCTTAGCCTTGCGTATAACCGGCGGCTTCCATGACGGACGAAGCCAAGATGTGCTTGAACAGTTCATCCAAGACAGCGTAAAACCAGGCAGCCTAATTATTACCGACAAATGGTACGGTTACGACGAATTACCGCTCCTAGGCTACGAGCATGAAAGCCACAACCACAGCAGAGGCGACTTTGCTAATACCAACAAAGCTGAGCTAATTTGGAGCGTAGCCAAGCGCCACATGCGCAAACTCTACGGACAACGCATCCTAACCCACCAACTAGAAGAACTCTGCAAAGAATGGATGGCAAGAGCCAACCGCCCCAAGCTATTCGAGGACCCGATGACTTACCTGCGCTTTACTTTGGATGTTCCGGGTTAGTTGACTGAACCCCGCTATTTCTTAGAGATTGTTAAACCCGAAGCGCAACTGCTTCTGGGTTCTGCGGTACAAGCATTGTCTTACCTGTTTTTGGATCAACGAAGTCCTCTGGCTTTATGCCTGGACAGACGGCTATTACATTGCTGCCATACATAGTATTACTATACTAGTAATTTGATTTATTATAAAATTTATGCTATTATACAACACATGGTTAGAGCATATTTTGATTTTGATGATCCAAATCCAGGTTATAAAATTATTCAAGCTAGCGGCGAGTTAGATACGAGAGTCACTGGGTATGACGAAAATGGTTCAGCGATATACGGTAATCTCAGCAAAGATAATTTACTGCCGCGGGGCGTAAGTAACGTTGAAGCTCAGTACATCACTGATACCGATGCCTTGGCAGGCATTTTTACAGGTGACGTCAAAAAATCAAAGCACTTTCTTTTTGAAGAGGCACGTTATCCGGATGAGCCTGTCACGCATGCCGTATATCTAGACAAATCAGCGCGCAATGTGAACAATATCATCCATGAGCTGTGGAGTCCACTTACGGGAAGACAGCCAGAGGAAATTCCTGAAGCGTCGTTTCTTAATATAGACAAAAAAACGTACTTAGTTGCGATGGGACTTTCTCGTCGTGACGACGATGAAGGGTATCAGAACCCAGATATTGATAAAATATCGTTAGATAGGTTACATCCAAAATTTCGCAAAAACGTTACCCAGCAAATCCGTGCGCTATATTTGTATCCTGAAGATCTTGATAAAATAGACGAAAATGATCTTAGTGATGTTTGGAATTATCCAACCGTACTTGACGGACAGCGCGTTGCGATAGTTGACGAGACCAGGTCATCGTCAGCGACGTTGCGCATCGCAGACATGCTGTTGCGGGAAGCGTTCCCAGACGCACACATTGAGCCGGTTACTTGGTCTGTTCCTGGGCTGTTTAGATGGAATACAATAAACGAGGATGGCTTAGTTGAGGATCATTTTGCCGCTTATTACGTACCGGTTTGGTATGATGAACATTCGTCAGAAGGCCGTGGTGGTATTGATGACATCGCACCAGAAATTCTCGCAAAATCAAGCGAGAAGGCTAAGCGGATTGGACGCTATGTGTTAAGTGCTATGCGCGATGAGATGGATATAACGTCGCGTGAGTTATTAGATGATTTTGCATTCTTAGCAGAGCGTTTCATAAACGGATATATCCCATATCGCCCAGACCCAAGTTCACACGGAGGGATAGAGGGCGCAAAGAAGCGATTAGAAGAGTTTTATGGTATACCGCACAAGGATGTTTTACCGTACCTACGAGGAGAGATGTCTCCCGAAGAGTTTAAGAGGCTTCTTGCTCGTTCCCGCGCTTAGTTTTGAATACAGCGAAGCCATCACCGTTATCGCACGAAAATAATCCTGCAGACATAATAACCTCTTTCTGTCCAACAATACGACCTATCGCACGGATAACATTACCCATGTAATCGTCTACGCCTTCAACCTCAACACGAACACGATCGTCACCATCATAAAACTCAACTGTTTCTCCGACAGCCAGATTGCCCGTATACGAGTTAAACACGACCTCGCGTCGCTCTCCTAAACTAAATTCCATAGACTCGTCATTCTAGCATACTGCTACGACTACGTCAAAGTACTTAGCTCTGCGGATTTGAAAGGTAGTCAATCTCCTTAATAATGTCAAGCAGTGCTTGAGCCCGACGACCCTCATCAGGAATCGCTTTAGCGGCTTCGTGCGCCGGCGCGATGAGTGAACGATCGTCGGTGGAGCGGATCAGCAGGAGATAGGTATCAAATTTTTCGTCGGGAGCAATGTTGAGTTTATCAACAAGCGGACGCAACTCATTGATAGCATCTTTCTTGACAGCATCAAGCGAGGCGTCGCCTGATGTAGCAGGCGCTGTTGGAGTTTTTACTGAGTCTGCAGTTTTAGCGGGAGTGTTTGTTGGCGCAGCGTCATCCGTCGGCGCCGGCGGCATCGGCGGTGGAGTTGGGGGCAGGGCGGTCTGCGGCTGCACGGCAGTAGCATCATCACTTACACCAGCCAAAACCTTTGCAAGTTCTTGATCGTCGCTAATTGGTTGTGTTGTCTGCGGTTTTATATTCATTCCCACCTCATTACTCTATCATTCTTGTTATGCTTTCTCATATACTGTATCATAGATAAAGAATGTATCGCAAGTGGAAAAGGCAGTTTTAAGAATGCTTGATGACGCACAGATTTTGAAACAGCGCGACCACTTAGGGGCGCTTGATGTTGCCGCAAAATTGCATGCGCAAATTTCTCGCGAAATTCCAGTGATAAATGAAGATCACGACGGGCGAGAGCTGCGCCATGTAATCGTTGCTGGTATGGGTGGTTCGGCGCTTGCTGCCGACGCAGCGAAGGTGCTGCTGCGCGATACGCTACCAATTCCGTTTGAAGTCGTGAAAGACTACACATTGCCCGCCTATGCCACAGAACACACGCTAGTAATTGCGAGTAGCCATTCTGGCAATACTGAGGAAACCGTAGCGTGCTTGCACCAAGCAATCGAGCGCGGTTGCCAGATCGCCGTCACTACAACAGGCGGGGAAGTTGAGCGTATCGCTGAGCAACGCCAAATTGCATTTGCGCGCATTCCAAATGACACGCAGCCACGCATGGGTATGCTGTATAATTTACGCGGATTATTTACTTTACTGCATAATTTCAATCTGCTATCAAGTTCCTGGTTCAAGCAGCTTGACGATACTGAACCGTGGATTGCGCGTGAAAGCGCTCTCTGGTGTAAGGGCATCCCGACTAAGCGCAATTATGCCAAGCAACTGGCACTTATCGCCGTTGGTAAAACACCAGTATTTTATGCAGGCAGTTTGATGGCGCCAGTTGCGTATAAATGGAAAATTAGCTGGAACGAAAACGCAAAAAATGTAGCATTTTGGAATTATTTTCCGGAATTTAGCCACAATGAATTTATCGGTTGGACGAGCCATCCTGTTGAGAAACCGTTTGCAGTATTTGACCTGATTAGTAATTTAGAAAATCCACAAATCCTAAAACGATTTGCACTGAGCGATAAAATGCTGTCAGGCAAACGCCCCAAATCAACTGTCGTGCCGCTGCAAGGTGAAACTGTTCTTGAGCAAATGCTGTGGGGGAGTGTTCTTGCCGATTTCGTCAGTATTTACGTTGGTATTTTAAATAACGTTGATCCGACGCGCGTTGATTTAATTGAGAAATTCAAAAAAGCGCTAACTGAATAATGGCACCTTTGCTGCATAGACTATACGTACACAATCTAGTAGCCAACAGATATAAGAGGTAGGCCATAGCAGCCTGCCTCTTATATTGAAGCACAATTGAAATAAATACTTTTAATGATATTGCCGCAATGATTCAATTGTATCCTTGCGCGCTGCCTTAACTGCTGGGTATGTACCGAATACAACACCAACGCCAACTGCCATTAAGACCGCCATCAACGCTGTTTGCAGCGTAAATGCCGGCGAGAAATACAAAAACGTGCTAGCAATAAACGCGAGGACATAACCGCCAATATAGCCAATGATACCGCCAAGGATACTAATCATCATCGATTCAACCATAAATTGCCCGATGATATTGCGATGGCTTGCGCCGACCGCTTTGCGAATGCCGATTTCACGCGTACGCTCAGCTACACCAACGAGCATGATGTTCATAATACCAATACCGCCGACGACAAGCGAAATTGCAGCAATCGCTGCCATCGTTGCGATGAGCGCCGTAAAGAGCTGATTAGTTGGCTGTCCAATCTCCCGACCAGTGAGTATCGAGAAGTCTTCTTCGCCTAGGTGCAGTTTATTGATTTTGTTTTTCAGCTCCGCTACGACACCACTGCTTGACTTTGCCTCGTCAACTAATACGTCAATCTGCTGGATTTGCGTATTTCCTTTCAGCAACTGTTTGCCCTGATCATACGAAACAATCACAGTATTACCGTAGTCGATATTGTTGTAGTTGACAGCACTTGTTTTCTGCTTCATTACGCCAATTACCGTGAAACGCTGCCCATGCATAGTGAAAACTTGTCCGACAGAGCTGTCGGTGTTGAATAGTTTAATTGACAGCTGATCGCCAATTACCGCCGTTGTGTCCTTCGTCTCTTCACCTAAAAACTGTCCAGCGGTGATATCAGCGTCGGATATTTTTGCGAATCCAGGTGTCGTCGCAAGCACAACATTATTCTTTGCCGTTTGTCCTTTCGCCGTAATCGTCGCGTTCAGCGTCATCAACGGCGCAACAGATTGCACATGCTGCGTTTTCGCTACCGCATCAACGTCGGCGTCGGTTAGGGTGCTTGCGCCAAACATCTGCTGAGACATGGCGCTCAAAAGCATATTTGGATCACGCGACTGTATACCCGGACGCACCACGATAAGCCTACCGTTGTAATGTGATATTTGCTTATCGAACATGCGCGTTACGCCGTCGCTAATCGCTAAAATACACGTCACACTTGCGACGCCGATCGCGATACCAAGCGTCGTCAAAACGGTACGTGCCCGCGTTCGGCGCAAAGTTCGGTACGCACCACTAATATGCTCAGAGAGTAATCTCATGATTCCGCCTTCTTTCGTTCAGCCTGGTCTGATGATTGACTAGACGATGGCTCAACATCATCTGATCCAGACGACTCTCGCTCGTCCGCAGCAAGATTGCTGTCATTTTTTGTCTCTTTCGCTGACTTTTTCTTTGCAGAACGCACATTGTCCCTTTCTTCTTTAGCGGTACGTCGCGCGTTGAGCGAGATTTTTACTGATTTCTCACTCTCATTACCGCTTGCGATGCGTATTTTAGTATCACTCGCAATCTTACCATCAAGCATGTTAATAACGCGGCTAGCGTAACTCGTAAGATTCGGATTGTGCGTCACCATGATAATCGTATTGCCTTGTTTATGAAGCTGCGCTAATTCTTCCATAATAACGTGGCTGGAGCGACTGTCTAGGTTGCCTGTCGGTTCATCTGCGAGGATAATGCTCGGTTTGCTGACGAGTGCCCGCGCGATCGCAACGCGCTGCATTTGTCCGCCAGACAATTGCCACGGCATGTAGTACTCGCGTTCTTGCAGATGAAACGTCTTCAAAATTTCACTTGCGCGCTCCAATCGTTTTACGCGGGAAGCGCCTTGATAGGTGAGGGGAAGCGCAACGTTTTCGAGTACCGTCAGGCGGTTTATTAAATTAAAACTTTGAAAGACGATGCCGATTTGCGTTGCCCGCGCCCGCGCCCGCTGCGCACCTGACAACCGCGCCGCCGACGCGCCGTTCAAAGAATATTCGCCACCATCAGGTCGGTCAAGCAGGCCAATGACGTTAAGTAGCGTCGTCTTACCGCAGCCAGATGGCCCCATAACGGCAATAAACTCACCTTGTTCAATTTTCAGGCTCACCGAATCAAGAACATCACGTGCTGTGTCGCCGATACCGTAGCGTTTAGTGAGACCCTTCAACTGAATAACGGGCACTGTGTTAGTTTTCGCAACCATCTCTTTTATTATAAAAGTGTCATGCGAAATAAGGCAACTGCTAAATCGTGTATAAAATACAACTTTACACAAGAGAGCGGAAGATTTGCAGCACAATGCGTTATACTAAAGACATACGGAGAGGTGACCGAGCGGTTGAAGGTGCACGCCTGGAACGCGTGTGTGCGAGCAATCGTACCCAGGGTTCGAATCCCTGTCTCTCCGCCAGAACTTCTATCTATACATTCGAATCCATAGCTTAAATCGGTTAGTCGTCATTGTTTTTTAATTTCTCAACAATTGTTGGTTTTTTACTATGGACGCAACGGATTCATTCAACTAATCCGGAACAACTAATTTCAAAGTAGCCTCTAGGTAGTTTAGCGGAGACTGAAAGAGACTCCGTTGGTTATGTCTAGCCATCCATTCATTTAAGATGTTTTGTAAGTGGTTTGTTGGTATAGAACCATAGAGCTTTCTCATGTGACGTTTCACAGCACTCCAAATGCATTCTATGTGGTTAGACATACCAAAGCGTCCCCCGGCTGTGGTTATATATATCTCTTGTATAACCTAACCACTCTACACCTAGATAACCAGTACCAGCGTCTGTAATGAGATGTGAGTCTCTAGTTACTTTAGTGTTCTAAGAATAGTTCAATACTGTCTTGTTCTGTGTCTGGAATAATTTGTAGTCTTAGTTTTCTAGTGTCAGTTTCAATAGCACCAATAACTATCTTTTGTCCACCAAATCTACGTTTACCAAACCAAGCCTCATCCACTGCTACAATCCCAGAGAGCATCTCACCACCATCTGGAGGTATATGAGTGCGAAAGCGCTCAATACCACCTTTGAATGGTTGGATAACTCTGGGCCTGTAGCAATCTTTGCAGACCCGGGGCTTTAACAATATTGCCAAGGTAGCTATAGCGTGCAAGCAAGGGCCAAAAGATCTGTTGATACTTTAGTTTACTGTTACGTAACCAACAAAGAGCTTTAGGACGAACCTTTACTCTACAGTCTTTACACCAACCATAGTCTTTATTACGCTTCCAGGAGATGTTATTTCCGTTAAGAATGAGTCTTTTGTTTTGTTAATATTTGATATATTAGCTGTTTACACCGAGCTTCGCTCGGGTATACGTCTAGCTAAACTAGACATAACGGAGCAGTCCTTTCGTAGAGTATTAGTTTGTTATTTTTCTAACCTATATTCTACTATTTATGGGCTGGTACGGTTTAGTTTAGCGTATCGACGCGATATACTATTGACAAACGATGCGTTCAGCAGTATAATACACAGCGGTTATGTGCGAGGTGGGTCGTGTAAACGAGATATAGGTTACACATAATATTTAATGTTGCGGGATGGTAAACATACGCTGATTAGATTGCTGACGATTCTAGAGGTCAGCAACCTGATCAGGCACTTTTTAGTCTTATCAGGAAAAAGCGA